>NZ_JBIRWQ010000044.1:0-46328 GCF_044388125.1 Actinoplanes sp. NPDC020271 | reverse complement strand
CCCCCCCCCCCCCCCCCCCCCCCCCCCCCCCCCCCCCCCCCCCCCCCCCCCCCCCCCCCCCCCCCCCCCCCCCCCCCCCCCCCCCCCCCCCCCCCGCCTCCGGACTGCTTTTGACGACGCTGAGGGCCGGCCGAGGCCGTGACCTGAGGGCGGGCCGGGATTCGACTGCTGCGGCAGGCGAGGCCGCGGACGCGGTGCGGCGGCCGGCGGACGCGGTGCGGCGGCCGGCGGACGCGGTGCGGCGGCCGGCGGACGCGGTGCGGCGGCCGGCGGACGCGGTGCGGCGGCCGGCGGACGGGTGTGTGCGACTTGCGAGCGCGGACGCCTCACATCGGGCGCGGAACAGCCGAAGCTAGGACCATGCGAAACGGGGCTTGCCGATGAACCGCCTGCCGGTGCTGGTGTCACCGTACGGTCCCTATGCCGACCTCGCGCTGCACGTGCACGACCTGACCATTCGCGGTCACCACACCGAGACGCTGGTGGCCGCGGACAAGGCCGAGGCGATCACCCTGATGCTCGGCGACCACCGCACCCACCGGGTCAGCCGGCTGGGCCGGATGTACGCGCTGAAGTGTCTCGGCCGCCTCGACGAGGCGCTGCAGATCGCCGAGGACCTGATCGCCGACCAGGCCCGGCTGGGCGGCCCCAAGGCCACCGACGCCAAGATCATGGCGGACGCGGCCGAGGTGCTGATCGACCTCGGCCGGATCGACGACGGCCTGCACTACGTCGCCCGGGCGATGGCCGTGCTGGACGTGGCGCCGCGCAAGGGCCTGCGCTACTTCTCGGCGATGGCCTCGCTGGCCCAGGCGGCCCGGGTCGCCGAGCTGTTCGAGCTGGCCGACGACGCGATGCGCCGCTCGATCGAGGCGTTCGACCCGACCGACGACGTGTACCGGTCCGCCGCCGCGCTGACTCAGGCCGAGCTGTGGCTGGAGTGGGCGCTGCGACTGGACCAGATCGGCCGGGTCGAGGACGCGGCGAACCTGGTCGGCAAGAGCACCGCTGCCCTGAGGTGCTGGATCGACCAGGGCATCGACTCGCCGCTCGCCATCGCGCTGCTGGCGGTGTGCCACGCCAAGGCGGGCCGGATCAGCGAGACGCTCGCGCTGGTCGGCGACCTGCTGCCGGCGATGCGCGCGGCCGAGCAGAGTCACGAGGCGCGCCTGCTGCACCTCGCGCACGGGCTGGCGCTGCGGGCGAACGGCGAGTGGCGGGCCGCCCGTCGCGAGTTCCGGGCCGCCGTCGAACTCTCCGTCCTGCGGTCACAGCGACTGCTCTTCCAGTACGAGTTGACGGTCACGGCCGCGCTCGAGTTCCCCGGCGAGGTCACCCAGGCCGTGCTGGAGTCGCTGCGAGAGCACGTCGCCGCGTTGTGGCAGCTGCGGCTGGACCGGCGCACGATGCTGCGGCAGGCGTACCGCCGGGTCGAGCTGGAGGCCGCGCGCACCACCGCGGACCTGGCCGCCGCCTCGGACGCGCTGACCGGGCTCGGCAACCGGCGCATGTTCGACCGCCGGATCACTACCGTCGCGGCCGGCGGCTCGCTGCTGCTCATCGACGTGGACCACTTCAAGGACATCAACGACCGGTTCTCGCACGGCGTCGGCGACCGGGTGCTGGGCGAGATCGCCGCGGTGCTGCGCTCGCACTGCCGGCACGACGAGGTGGCGATCCGCTTCGGCGGCGACGAGTTCGCCATCTTCCTGTCGGTCGGCGAACCGGAGGCCCGGAAGGTCGCCGAGCGGATCCGCCGGGTGATCCTGGCCCGGGACTGGAGCACGATCATGCCGGGTCTGCGCGTGACCTTGAGCATGGGCCTGGCCGAGTCCCGCCCCGGCGAACCGGGCCGCGACCTCTACGATCGCGCCGACGCCCACCTTTACGTCTCCAAGCGCGGCGGCCGCAACCAGTTGGCCGCAGCCGCCGCTGCCTGAGGGACGCCAACCCTATTTGAGGTACGCGGCGAGCGGGATGCCCTGCTCGCGCAGCGCCGTGGCGATCAGGCCGGCGATCTGTCTCGCCCCGGCCGCCTCGAAGTGCGTGTGGTCGTTGCAGAAGAACGCACCGACCGCACCACTGGTGTAGTCACCGTTGTTCGGGCACAACCGGAGCGAGTTGTAGAGCGCCACACTGCGCGCGTGCAGGTCGATCACCGGCACGCCGTTGGCGGAGGCGGCCGCCTTGGTCTCGGTGACGAAGCCACGGTTGCCGACGGCGGTGCTGCCGCTGCAGGTGATGGCGGCGACCGGCGTGACGAAGATCGGCTTCACGCCCTTCGCCTTGGCCGCCGTCGCCATCACGCCGAGCAGTTCCTTGAACCGGGCGCTGCCGACGTGCCGCGGGCACGCCGTGTCACCGTCGTTGATGCCGAACTGCACGATCAGGTAGTCACCGGCGACGAACCCGTTCAGCATCGCCGTCCAGCGCGAGCTGTACGCCGTCGAGCTGAGCGTGCACTCGCCGGCCGCGTTCTTCGTGCTGGTCACGTTCCCTTCGTAGAGCCAGGTCTGGATGCTGCGACCACCGACCGCGCTGTTCTGCACGGTGGCGTCGGCGGTCAGGTACGACCCGAACTGGCTGCCCCAGCCGATCGGGCAGGAGCCGGCGTTCATCATCGTGGAGTCGCCGGCCATCCACACCTTGACGGGCGCGGCGGCGACCGTGGCGGTCGAGTCGGTACGGCACACCGCGGCGGCCGGCTGCGGGGTGGCGACCCCGGAAGCGCCGGCGCTGACGGTCAGGAGGGCGGCGGCGAGAATCGCGATCTTCATGACGGGCTCCTACAGGCGTGAACTGATGACGGGGGCGAGCCGGTCGGCGATCGCCTGGTGACCCTTGTCGTTCGGGTGCACGGAGTCGCTGAGCCCGTCCGAGGGCAGCCAGCCGGTGGTGTCCACGTAGAACACGGCGGCGTCCCCGGCCGCGTTGCGGGCCTGCACCGCGGCTTGCGTCTCCGCGGCGTAACGGCCGATGAACGTACGCAGGGCAAGGATTTTGGTGGTGGGGAACTTGGCCCGGATCCTGGCGAGGAAAGCGATGTACTTCGCCTGGAAATCCGCGGCGCTGACGCCGTGACTCTTGTCGTTGGTGCCGAGGTTGATCACCACGGCGTCGGCGGTGTAACGCGTGAAGTCCCACAGGTCGGTGCCGGCCTGACCGCCGCTGGACATCCAGTACCGGGTCTCGTGGGCCCAGCAGCCGTCGCTGGTCTCGGCGAGGCACATGCCGCCGATCGCGATCTGGGTGTGGTCGTAACCGAGCTGCTCACCGGCCTTGAAGCCGTAATCGGTGACGGCGAGCTGGCTGCTGGTCGTGCCGGCGGTGATCGAGTCGCCGACGAACTCGACGAGCTTCGGGCGGGCGGCGGCTTTGACCGTGGTCGCGCCGGCGTCGAGGGTCAGGCCTTGGAAGACCGCGTCGCCGGTGTAGGAGCCGGCGACCTGGCGGTAGCTGACGATCAGCGTGTGAGTGCCGGCCGTCAGCGCGGTGGGGGTCAGGTTGATCGTGCCGGAACCCTTGAACGCGGTGAACGGTTTGCCGTCGATGCTGGCCCAGAGGTCGATGGTGTTGCGCTGTTTGAGCTTGACGGTTCTGCCGGTGAAGCCGGTGCGCAGGTAGGCACCGGCCCAGTAGGGGACGTAGGCGGCGGCGTTGGTCTTGTTCCAGCGGCCGACGAAGCTGATGTTGGGGTCGGCCGGGGTGCCGTCGCCGGTCGCGGCCAGGGCTGGACCGGGGACGAACCAGCTGGTCACGGTCAGGGCGAGGGCCAGGAGAACTCGCACGAGGTGCCTCCTTGGGGGATGGGGCCTCTCATCGGGGATGGAATCATTGATGTTAATCGATTCAACCGTCCGATGGGAGCGCTCCCCGTCGCTGTCGCCACTCGTGTCGAGCCCGGCGCGGTGCCCGGTGCCGGGGAAGACCCGGGCCCTGGACGAGGAGGACACCCTCGTCGGCATCGACGAGCTGCTCGAACGCCTCGGTCAGTGGATCACCGAAACCTTCGGGGACGGGCTCCGCGCTCTCGATCCGGGTGAGCGCCGGGCTCGGTACGATCGGGTGGGAGCACGGGAAGGAGCGAGCCTGCTGAACGCATCCTGCGGTGTCGAGGCCGGGGCCACCCTCACGTCGGAGGATTTCTTCCTGCGCAGTGGGCCGGAAAGCCGCGCGGAACTCGACGACGCCAAGGCCACCGCCGGCTCACGGTAGGGCGACCATGCCTTTCACCGGCTCGCACCCGGCGGCCGTGCTGCCCTTCCTCGGCTCCGCCATGCCGGCGGCCGCCCTCGTCATCGGCAGCATGTCGCCCGACCTTCCACTGTTCGTGCCGATGCCCTACAGCGTCGAACTCAGCCACGAACTCGTCGGCGTCGCGACCGTCGACCTCGCCGCGGGCGCCGCCCTGTACCTGCTGTGGACGGTGGTCCTGCGGCCGTTCCTCACCGACCGCATCGCTCCTCCCCTCCCTGACCGGCCGCACCGGGTGGTCGCCGGCCTGGGGGTCGGTGCCCTGACTCATGTGGTCTGGGACTCGTTCACCCACGCCGACGGCTGGGCCGTGCGGCACCTGCCGGCGCTGCAGCAGCACCTCGGCGGCCTCGGCGTCTACGAGTGGGCACAGTACGCCAGCGGCCTGTTCGGGCTGATCGTGCTGACGATGTGGTTCAGGCGCCGGCCGCCGGCCGCCCGGCGCATCTTCTCGCGGCCGTCGGCCTGTCGCGTGGCCGGCGGGCTCACCGTGCTCGGCGGCGTCTTCGGCTGGTGGTACGGGTTGCGGCAGCCCGACCCGGTACGCAGCGCGTTCTTCAACAGCGCGACGATGGGCATCGACGCGGGCGCCGCCGGGATCCTGGTCCTCGCGATCGCGCGCATGGTTCTCGTGTCGCGCTCCCGGCCCGACGCCGACGCTTCGTGATTCCCGGCTGATCGATCGCCGGCACGGGCCGACCGATGAGACGCACGTCGGGTCGCTGCGCCGCGGGCCATGCCGGCAAGGGAGCGGCAGGTGGTCGATGCGGCGGTCCGGCGGATCGCCACCGGCCAGTACATCGACGAGGTGCCGGCCCATCGGCCGGCGCCGCTGCGGCCCGCGCCGCCGGCCGCGGTCACTGAGGCCGGGGACCCGGCCGGCCGGGGACCTGGCCGGCCGGGCACTGCCGACGCTGCCCGGAGGTGGGCAACGGCGGTTTCGGCCCCGGGCACGGGCTCGGGCGCGACGTCAGCGGAGTTCGGCAAGAACCCGAAGATCAAGATCAAGAGCGGGCTGCCGCCGTACGCGATCAGCAGTGGGAGACCGCAACCGGGAGCGGAGCTGAAGGTGACCGCGTGCCGGGGTGATCGGGGCCGGGCCGGGCCCGGCCCCGGGCGTCAGTTGACGAAGTCCTGCGTGAACCAGACGCGGCCGTCGGCGCCGCGGGTCACGGCGAGGCCGATGCGGGTGAAGTTCGCGTTGAGCAGGTTCTTGCGGTGGCCGTCGTTCGGTGCGACCTCGGCGAGCATGAGGTCGGTCAGGCCGTTCGCGGCCTGCGTGATCGAGGCGGCGGTGTCGCCGGCGTTGCCCTGGCCGATGTTCTCGCCGGCCGAGTTCCAGGAGACGCCGGCGGCGGTGAACCGGTCGCCGAGGCCGGCTTCGCCCGGGCACTGGTGGGACAGGCCGCAACCGCCGGCCATCAGCGCGTTGTGGGCCTCGGACGCCGTCGAGAGGCCGGCGTCGAGGGTGAGCGCCTTCAGGCCGTTCGCGGTCCGTGCGTCGTTGATGTGGGCGAGCGCCGCGTCGATCACCGTGGTCGTCGACGGGCTGCTCGGCGACGCCGGCGTGGTGGCCGCCGGCGTGGTGGCCGCCGGCGTGGTGGCCGCCGGCGCGCTGCCGGTCGGCGTGGGGCCGGGCGGGGCCGCGGTGGTCGGCGTGACGGTCGCCGGGGTGGACGGGCCCGGCGAGGTGGCCGCCGGTGTCGCGGAGGTCCGCGTCGCGCTGGGCCGCGGCCGGTGCGGGCGAGTCGTGGGGGTGGATGCGGCAACCTGAGTGGCGCCTCCGACCAGGGCCGTGCGGCTCGGGGCGGCCTGCGGACGGTGCTGTCCCGTCTGCGCCGAGGCGATCCCGGCGACTCCCGCGCCGAGCACCCCCACGGCGGCGGTGGCGAGCACGAGACTACGGGTCCGGCTGGGCTTGCGGTGGCGCGAAGACACGACACTCCTCGACGATCGGTGGGAGATCGACTCTCCGCTATGACCGTCGTCGGCGCCTGACCGCTAAGGAACATTTAATGGCGACCCCATCAAGGCCTCAGGATTCGGGTACCAAGGGGCGATGCAGCGTTTGCGATTCGACGGGTGGATCGCCGGCCTCGGCATGACGGCCGGCCCGCGACTGGTGGTGGGGCACTGGCCGGAGTCGCCGTACGGTCCGATCAGCGACGTCATGGTGGAACATCCGGACGGGCGGCGGGTGCTGCTCGCACCCCATGACGAGGTGGCCGAGTTCATCGCCGCGACGTATTCGTTCGATGAGGTACGCGTGGTGCCGACCGCGGTTGAGCGGCACGGCCCGGCGTGGACCGTCGCGGCCGGGCCGCTCGGGCTGCGGTTCTCGGTGGGCCGGCGTGGGGCGCTCGGCTACCTGCTGCGGGTGGTGCCGCCGGCGCTGGCCCGGCAGCCGCGCTGGGTCCGGCTGATCGACGGGCCGGCACGGCTGCTGCAGGGCGTCCGCACGTACGGGAGCGCCGGCAACGGGCGCCGCGAGTGGTACGGCGCCCAGGACTTGCACCACATCACCGGCGCCGCGGGGGTCCTGGACGGGGTGGACCTCGGGCGGTTGACCGCTATTGATCCGCCGGTGCGGTTCGGGTTCGGCTCGACCCCGCGATCGCCGTCCCTCGTCCGGGTCACCACGACGGTGGAACTCCCTGCAGCGGCCTACTGAAGACTTCTGCCGAGCCGGGTCTTGGGGCAGCTCATGCAGACGCGTCGCGGCCGGCGTCAAGCAGAGGCGCCGCGTCGTCGGCGTGCCGGGACCGGTGTGCGTCCCGCAGCACGGTCAGCGTCCGGCGGGCGGTCGCGTCGGCGGCCCGGGTGAACGTCATGACGGGCGCCGAGGGCTCACCGGACCTGGACCGCCGTGAACTGCATCCGCGGCGTGGCGTAGAACTCCTGCGCCTCGATCAGCCGCAACTCCCGCTCACCGGAACGGAAGGTGGTCTCGATCAGGTCGAAGACGCTCGACGCCGTCCGCTCCAAGGCAACTGCGGCTTTTCCCGTACGGACATAGTGCGCGGTGAACAGTGCCGCCGTCACGTCGCCGGAACCGTTGGCCTTGAACGGCAGATGCGGGGTGGTCACCACCCACGCCCCGGAGTCGTCCACGACCAGCATCTCGATCGTGCCCTCGGCCCGGTCCGGCCGCTCCACGCTCGTCACCAGCACCGTCGACGGACCCATGGCCCGGGCCAGGTCGGCCGAGACCAGCGTCGACTCGATGCTCGCCGGCTCGGTGCCGGTGAGGAACCCCAGCTCGAACTGGTTCGGCGTGATGATGTCGGCCACCGGCACCACCCTGTCCCGCAGCAGCACCGGGATCTCCGGGGCGACGAAACAACCCGACTTGGCGTTGCCCATCACCGGGTCACAGGCGTAGACCGCCGACGGGTTCGCGGCCTTCACCCGGCGCACCGCGTCGATGATGACGTCGGCGATGCCGGCCCCACCCTGATAACCCGAGAGCACGGCGTCGACCTGCGGGAACACGCCACGCTCCTCGACCCCGAGCAGGATCTCGGCCACGTCCGCGGGCGGCAGCAGCGGACCCCGCCAGGCGCCGTAACCGGTGTGGTTGGAGAAGTTGACCGTGGGGACGGGGACGACCTCGACACCGATGCGCTGCAGCGGGAAAACGGCGGCGGAGTTGCCGACGTGGCCGTGCGCGACGACCGACTGGATGGACAGAACCTTCATCACCCCAGCCTAGAGCCCCTGGTTGCCGGGTCGCACGGGGCCGGAGGACGCGGCTGCCGACGAGGACGAGCGATCGCTCTTGTGGATCTTGCCCGTTTGTACTCCCGAGTTCGTCCTTTACGACGATTCGGGGCCGGCTTCGGCGGGGAGGCCGCCGGTCGCCCGCGCCCGGGCGAAGCCTCCTTCGGCAGGTCGTGGGCTCGGATGCCCGTCGACGACGGGATCGCGGCGGCTCCGGCATGCCGGCGAAGTGGGTGACGGGCAGCTACTGAGAGCGCTCCCACATGACCTTGGGTAGTCGTGGCGGGCGGTAAAGGCCGGCACCGGTGCAAACTTCGGGCCGCGGTGTTGACCATCGAGGACTGAGGGTCGATCCTATTGCGGCGATCATGGAGGGTCGGCCCCATCCTCCGAGCCGCATTCCGGGCTGCGTCGCCTCTTTACTTCGCATCACCAACTTCAAGACATTTCCGTAGTGATATCGACTGTGCCTGCCGGCAGTGGTCGACAGAGGAGCTGATCGCTTGTCCGTCCACGCTGAGGACGCCGCGCGGGCCGAGCCGGTCGACGCCGAGCCGCCCGCCCCCAGCACCGGAGCCCGGGCGTTGTGGCGCCTCCGGGGCGGCGGCACGATCCGCCGGCGCGTGGTCCGCACGCTGGCACTGCCGATCGCGACCACCCTGGTGCTGCTCACCATCGTGGCCGTCGGGGAGGTGGAGAACTTCCGGACGGCGTCCGCCACCGCCAAGGCCGTCAGCATCGACCTGGCCGTGCAGGAGCTGGTCCAGGGCCTGCAGACCGAACGTGGCCTGGCCGCCGGTCTGCTCGGCGGCAACGACGGCTTCAGCACCGAGTTGCAGCGCGCCCGCAACGAGGTCGACCTGCGCCGCGAGGAGGTGGAACGACTCACCGCCGGCGGTGGTGAGGTGGCCGACCGGGTCTCCGGCGCGCTGCGCGAGCTGGACGGCCTGACCAGCGTCCGGGCCGGCACCGACACCGGCTCCGGCAAGCGGATCCCGACGGTCGCGTTCTACACCCAGCGCGTCGCCGACCTCGGCGGCCTCGACCTGGACCTGGACAGCACCGGCGACGAGGAGCTGCGCCGCGGCGCGGTCGCGCTGGAGGCGCTCGGCGACGTCAAGGAGGCCACCTCCCAGGAGCGCGCGTTCCTCAACACCGTCTTCTCCGCCAGTGGCTTCAAGCAGGGCGAATACCTGCAGTTCGTCACGATGCGCGCGGACCGGGACGCGGCGCTGAAGACGTTCGACCGCTACGCCGACACGCTGTCCCGGGCCGGCCGCGACTACATGCTGGACACCGGTGCGGCGCGCGAGGCGGCGTACTTCGAACAGGTCGCCCTGCAGTCCGGGGACGGCAAGAAGCTCACGGTCGACCCGCAGTCGTGGTGGTCGGCGCAGACCACCGTGCTCGACGACATGCTGCAGCTGGAGCACCACGTCGGTTCGGTCATCGCGGCGCGCGCGGCGACCCTGGAGGACGACGCGTCGGCCCGGATGGTCGCACTGATCGGTGCCGTGCTGCTGTGCCTGGCCGGCTCGATCTGGCTCGCCACGGTCGCGTCGAAGTCGGTCGCCCGGCCGCTCGCGGTGCTGGCCGGTGAGGCCAACCGGCTCGCCGGCGAGCAGCTGCCGGAGGCGGTCGAGCGGGCGTCGGCCGGGGCGAGCACCGACCCGCCGTCGCCGGTGCTCGTGCCGCGCGGCGCCAGTGACGAGGTCCGGCTGGTGGCCGACGCGTTCGACCGGGTGCAGGACACGGCGTACACGCTCGCCACCGAGCAGGCGGTGCTGCGCCGCACCACCGCGGAGTCGCTGGCGAACCTGGGCCGGCGCAACCAGAACCTGCTGCGCCGCCAGCTCGCCTTCATCACCAAGCTGGAGCGGGAGGAGTCCAGCCCGACCGGTCTGGCCAACCTGTTCGAGCTCGACCACCTGGCCACCCGTATGCGCCGGAACGCCGAGAGCCTGCTGGTCCTGGTCGGTGCGGCCAGCCCGCGGCAGCTCTCCGAGCCGCTGATGGTCCCGGACGTGATCCGGGCCGCGGTCTCCGAGGTCGAGGAATACCGGCGGGTGACCCTGCGCCGGGTGGACGACGTGCTGGTGGCCGGTTCCGCGGTCAGCGCCGTCGCGCACATGCTCGCCGAGCTGATCGAGAACGGTCTGTCGTTCTCCCCGCCGGACATGGACGTGGAGATCCACGGCCGCCGGATCGGCACCGGTTACCTGATCGCCATCACCGACCAGGGTGTCGGTATGACCACGGACGACATGCAGCGGGCCAACGCGCGACTGCGCGGCGAGGGCGACTTCATCACGGCGCCCGCCCGGTTCCTGGGCCACTACGTGGTCGGTCGCCTGGCCCAGCAGCTCAACATCGACGTGCAGCTCACCCCGTCGCCGGTGACCGGCGTGACCGCGCGGATCACGCTGCCGGCCGAGCTGCTGACCGACCAGCCGGCGATCTCCCCGTCGCGGCCGGGGCGCTCGCCGGCCCGGCAGGTCACCGCGACCGTCGAGTCGGCCCGGGCGCTGCGGCAGCCGACGGCCGAGCGGGCGCCGGTGGCGAGCCGGGTCGTCACCGCCGACCGGGCGCTGCCGTCCACCGCGATCGACTACGTGGTGGTCGACGACACGGTGCCCGGCTCCTCCGCCGGCGACGGCGTGCCCGCCCACCTCGGCGACGACACCGTGCCCGACCTTCCCGGAGACGACACCGTGCCCGGTCTTCCCGGTAACGACGCGTCCGCTCTCTTCGGTGGCGACGACGCGCCCCGTACGCCGAACGGCCTGCGCAAGCGCATTCCCCGCGCGCAGCGTGGCCAGCCCCGGGCCGGTGTGCCCAGCACCGCCCCGGCCGACCGTCCGGCACCGATCGCCGGCTCGGCCGAGGCGGTGCGGGACCGGCTCAACGCGTTGCGCGGTGGTATCCAGCGCGGTAACGCCGAGACAGCGCGGTCGTCGTGACCGGAGTTCAGAAGTGGCCCCTTGGCAGCAACCTGGAAAGAAGAAGAATGAGCGTTGACACCTCGGCGGACCGGCACCAGTTCAACTGGATGCTCGGCAACTTCGTTCACCAGACGGACGGCGTTCGTGACGCCGTCGCGGTGTCCTCCGACGGGCTGCTGATCGCCGGCTCGGACGGGCTGAACCGGGCCGAGGCCGACCAGCTGGCCGCCATCGTCTCCAGCCTGGCCAGCCTGGCCCGCAGCGCCTCCCGGCGGTACGACTTCGACGGCCTGAAACTCATCATGATCGAGATGCACCGGGGCTTCCTGCTGGTGTCGGTCATCTCCGGCGGCAGTGTCCTCGGCGTGGTGGCCGGCAGCGAGGCCGACCTGGGCCTGGTCGGTTACGAGATCTCGCTGCTCGCGGACCGCTTCGGGACGCTGCTCACGCCCGCCCTGATCGCAGAGTCTCGGCAGCACCTGCCCCGATGAGTGAGCTTGCGAGCGAATCGTCCGGCTCAGCTCGTAGGTCATGCCGACGCCGGAGCGCAGCGGAGGTGTCGGCATGACGAGCCCTTCGTGGGGCTCCGAGCAGTCCGGGACATGGCCGTACGCCGGGTCGCACCGGCCGTCCAGCGGGCTGCACTCCGGCGACCTGGACGAGGATCCGGTGATCCGTCCGTTCATGCTCACCAACGGGCGTACCCAGCCGATGCAGGACGGGTTGCGGGTCGAGACGTTGCTGCGCGCGGCCCCGGCCGCGTTGTCGGCGCCGTTGCGGTTCGAGTCGCGGCGCATCGTCGAGCTGTGCCAGTCGCCCCGCTCGATCGCCGACCTGTCGGTGGCGCTGCGCGCGCCGCTCGGCGTGGTCCGGGTGATCGTGGCCGACCTGATCACGCAAAGCTTCCTCGACGTGGAAAAACAGCCCGAGGAGCTCTCCACCAGTTTGATCGAAAGGATCAGGGACCGTGTCCGGGCGCTCTAGCGAGCCGTCGGCAGCGCACCCCATCGCTGTCAAAATCGTCATCAGCGGCGGCTTCGGCGTCGGGAAGACCACCTTCGTCGGTGCCATCTCCGAGATCGAACCGCTGGTCACCGAGGCCGAGTTGACCGAGAAGTCGATCGGGATCGACGACACCTCGGCCGTGTCCGAGAAGACCACCACCACGGTCGCCCTGGACTTCGGCCGGATCACCCTCGACGACGCGCTGCTGCTCTATCTGTTCGGCACGCCCGGGCAGGATCGCTTCGCGTTCCTCTGGGACGACCTGGTCACGGGTGCGCTCGGCGCGATCGTGCTGGTCGACACGCGGCGCATCGAGGATTCCTTCCCGGCGATCGACTACTTCGAGGAGCACGAGATCCCGTTCATCGTCGGCATCAACCGGTTCCCGGGGGCGAAGAGTTTCTCCCCGTCCGAGGTCCGCGACGCGCTGGGGATCAGCGCGAGCGTTCCACTGACCGAGTGCGACGCCCGTGACCGCGAGTCGGTGAAGAGCGTGCTGGTCTCGCTCACCGAGGAGGTCCTGGCCAAGCGCGCGAGCCGGGAGCGGGCGAGGTCGGCGTGGTGAGGCATGGAATCGTCCGGGCGCTCGCCGTGCTGGGCCTGGCCGCGCTCGCCGGTTGCTCGGGCGCCGAGGCCGCGATCACCCCGCCGCCGGGGGCCCCGGCCCAGCAGTCCTGCGGCCGGGTCAACATGGTGATCAACCCGCGGACCGGGTACGCCGCCGACGCCGCCGTGGTCGGCTACCTGCTGCGGACGGAACTCGGCTGCGACGTGAAGACCGTCAAGCTGACCGAGACCGCGTCGTGGGCCGGCTTCGGCGACGGCAGCATCGACGTGATCCTGGAGAACTGGGGTCACGACGACCTGAAGCGCAAGTACATCGACGGTCAGAAGGTCGCCGTCGAGCTGGGCCTGACCGGCCTCAAGGGCTCGGTCGGCTGGTACGTCCCGGCGTGGATGGCCGACCAGTACCCGGACATCACCGACTGGACCAAGCTGAACAGCCGGGCCGAGCTGTTCGAGACGTCGCGTTCCGGCGGCAAGGGCCAGTTCCTGGGTGCGGACCCGTCCTACATCAGCAACGACGCCGCCCTGATCAAGAACCTCAAGCTGAACTACACGGTGGTCTACGCCGGCAGCGAGGAGAAGCAGCTGGCGGCCTTCCGCAAGGCGCAGCAGGACAAGACCCCGCTGCTCGGGTACTTCTACGAGCCGCAGTGGATGGCGGCCGACCTGAAGCTGGTGCAGGTTCCGCTGCCGGCCTACAAGCCCGGCTGCGACACCGTCGTGGACGCGGTGGCCTGCGGCTACCCGCCGTACGAGCTGGACAAGATCGCCCGGAAGGGGTTCGTCGACTCGGGGTCGCCCGCGGCCACCTTCATCAAGAACTGGACCTGGAGCAACGCCGACCAGAACGAGGTCGCGCAGGACATGGTCCAGAACCGGCTCTCGGCCGACGACGCGGCCAAGAAGTGGGCCGACGCGCACCGGGAGATCTGGGAGAGCTGGCTGCGCTGAGCCGGCGCCGGCCGACCTCACGGCGGCGACGGTGAGCATGCTGCTCACGGTCGCCGCCGTTCATGGTTCGTGGCACAGAGACGACATGGCGCAAGATCGCCATCATGGCTGTCGCCTGAACAGCACGCTGAGATCGTCAGCTTTCGATGCTCAAGATCGCTTCGTGAACAACCGGTGAGCATCCCGTCAGCAAAACACGTCGCCGCCGGTCAACCGGCGAGCAGCGGGAACAACAAGCCGGTGGCGGCGGCGCCGGCCGCCGCGCCGGCCAGCACCTGGGCGGTCGTGTGCTCGCCGAGCCGGACCCGGGCCCAGCCGACGGCGGCCGCGAGCGGCAGGCCCGCGGCGAAGGCCGGGCCGAAGACGACGATCAACGCTGTTGCGGTGCCCGCCGCGACGAGCGCGTGCAGGGAGATCCCCCACCGGAGGACGACGGTGACCGGGACCGCGATCAGCAGGGCGGCGACCATCGAGACGATCAGGGCCAGCAGCTGGCGAGGGGCTCCCGCCGCCGCGAGGGCGACGACGCCACCGGCCGTGGAGAGCAGAATGATCAGAAGCGGCCACCGGCGCTGGGAGTGGTCGGTGACGTGCTTGTCCGACCAGCGGCGGCGGCGGACGCCGAGCAGGATGTAGTACATCGGCAGGAAGCTTGCGGCGGCCGCGGCGATCAGGCCCGTCGTGATCGCCTGGGCCGTGGAGGCCGACGCGTGCCAGGCGACGGTGAGCAGCAGGGCCGCCACCAGGATGCCCGGCGAAAGGGCCTCGGTCAGGAGACGGGCGGCACGCGTGGCCCGGCCGGGCGGGCCGATGTCGTCGTGCGCACCCGTCCGCTGCGCGGGGATGGCGCGCGGCGACGCGGCGATCTTCTCCGGGGTCTCGGGAGGCACTGGTCCCGCCTTCCTCGATCGAGATTCGAGAATCTGGTCGGCGGCTCTTCACCGCGAACGGCTCGGGGCGGCCGCGGATCTCGTTGCGGCGCGCCCCGTCGGCCGGCCGGCTCAGCCGGCGGCGTCGAGCTTCTCCTGCAGACGCTCGAGGCGCTGGACGAGGACGTCGATGACGGCCTCGTTCTCGGCGATCCCGGTCAGTTCGGTGGCGAGCTCCTCGTTCTCGACGAAGCCCTCCGCGTCGTTGCCGTCCTCGCCGCGGCGTGACTGGGCGTCGGTGTCCAGCCGGCGGAGTTCGGCGATCTCGCTGTCGAGGTCGGCGATCTGCCGGCGGAGCTGATCTGGGGTGGTCGCATCGGTCATGCGCACATCCTAGGAACGGGCCGCGGTGGGCGTCAGCCGGCGCCCAGCGCGGCCCCGAGCCGGCGACGTGAGGTGATGCCGAGCTTCCGGAAGATCTTCGTGAGGTGGTACTCGACGGTCGACGTGCTCAGGAACAGCCGGGCGGCGATCTCGGTGTTGGTGGCGCCGCCCGCGGCCAGCGTCGCGACCTGCCGTTCCTGCGGTGTCAGGACGGTGGTGACCGGCGCGTCGCGGCTCTGCGGGTGCTCGCCGGTCGCGGTCAGCTCGGTCCGGGCCCGCTCGGCGAAACCGGCCGCGCCCATGGTGGTGAACATGTCGTACGCCGTCCGCAGCTGCACCCGGGCGTCGGCGCGGCGACGGCCACGCCGCAGCCATTCGCCGTGCAGCAGGTGAGTCCGGGCCAGTTCGACGGCGATCTGCGTACGGCCCAGCAGTTCCGCCGATTCCCGGTAGAGCGCCTCGGCCTCGTCGTCGCCGGCCAGCAGCGCACGGCAGCGGGCCAGCAGTCCGAGCCCCCACGGCGTGCCACCGACCGGGACGCGTTCCGCCATCCGGTCGAGCGCGGCCCGCGCCGCCTCGTGGTCACCGCTGCGCACCCCGGCCTCGACGATGTCGTGCAGCGCGCGGTTGCTGACACCGGGTATGTCCCGTTCGAACGAAGGCAGCAGCCCGGCCAGGGCCTCGGCGTACCGCCCGAGGCTGATGTCCAGCACCGCCAGGCAGTTGCGGATGACGTCCTCGGCGCCGAGGTCGGGCGTCGCCGCCGCGCGGGCCTCGGCGTCGCGTCCGCTCCAGGCGAGCAGTTCCACGCGCTGGATCCCCGGGTGCCGCCGCCCGACCACGTCGGAGAGCGCGGCCAGTTCGTCGTGGCGGGCGTAGGCGGCGGCGAACCGGCCCGCGCGCATCTCCCAGGTGGCGCCGACCATCAGCGTGGTCCGCAGCGTCCACAACGCCACCCCGGCCCGGTCGTGGGCCTCGAGTCGCTGCCAGGCCCGGCGCCCGGCCTCGTCGTCCCACACGTCCTCGGCCGCGAACGCGCAGATCACCGCGAGCGGCAGGCGTTCCCCGGCGATGTCGCGCGCTTCCTCCAGCGCGTCGAGCGCGGCGCGCATCAGCGGCACGGCCGCCCGGTAGCCGACGGCGGCGCGGGTGGCGTAGCCGGTGAGGAACAGATCCGCGTACGTCGGGTCCGGGGTGTGGATCGCGGGTGACGCCAGCACCGCACGTGACGCCTCGTGCAGCGTCACCGTGGTCCGGCGGTCGTCGGAGATCAGCACCGCCTGCAGCGCCTCGAACATCATCCGCCGGGCCAGGGCCGGGTCCGCCTCGGCGATCGTCGACGCCGCCTCCAGCAGGATGCCGGGCACCTGCGTGAACCGGCCGGCCTGCATCTCGGCCGTGGCCCGGGCCTGCCGGGCCAGCGCCCGTGGCACGACGCCCTCGAGGTGCCCGTCGGCCCGGTCGAGCATCGCGGTCGCGGCGGCCGGGTCGCCGAGCGCCAGGTGCACGCGGGCCGCGGCGACCAGGCGTGCAGCCTGACCTCGCGGTTCCGGCGAGAGGTCGGCGGCGCGGGACAGGAACGCGGCCTGCTCGGCGTTGCCGCCGCGGGCCCGCGCCCGCTCGGAGGCCCGTTCGAGCTCGGCGGCGACGTCCTCGTCCAGACCGATCGTGGCCTCCGCGCGATGCCACGCCCGGCGGTCGGGGTCGCGCACCGGGTCGGAGACCGCCGCCAGCGCCGCGTGGACCCGCCGCCGGTCGGCCGCGGCCGCACCCCGGTAGGCGGCCGAGCGGATCAGCGGGTGCCGGAAGTCCAGCGCGTCGGTGAGGATCCCCGCGGACAGCGCCGGATCGACCTGGTCCGCGGCGATGCCGAGCCGCGCGGCGGCCCGCCACAGCAGGCCCGGTTCGTCCGGCGGTGCCGCGGCGACGAGCAGCAGCAGAGTGCGCGTCCCGGCCGGGAGTCCGGCGATCTGCCGCTGGTAATGCGTCTCCAGCCGTGTGCCGACCGGCAGCGTCCGCGGCAGTGGCGCGGCGCCGCTCAACTGTTCCGGGGTGAGCACGCGGGCAAGTTCGACCAGCGCGAGTGGGTTGCCGCCGGTCCCGGCCAGGATCGTCGCGGCGACCGTGCCGGCGACGTGCCCGGCGGCACCGGACGCCAGCAGGGTCGCGGCGTCGTCGCCGGGCATCCCGGGCACGGCCCGGGCGGGCAGGCCGTCGAGCACGGCCGGGACGGGCGGCCGGGTCGCGAAGAGCAGCCCGATCGACTCGGCGTGCAGGCGGCGCGCGACGAACGCCAGCACCTCGGCCGATGCCCGGTCCAGCCAGTGCGCGTCGTCCACGATGCACAGCAGCGGCTGCGCGGCGGCGGCCTCGGCCAGCAGCGTGAGCACGGCCATCCCGGTCAGGTAGCGGTCGGCGGGCGCCCCGGCCATCCGCCCGAACGCGGTCTGCAACGCGTCGCGCTGCGGCTCGGGCAGCGCGTCGATGCGGTGCAGCCACGGGCGCAGCAGGCGGTGCAGGGCGGCGTAGCCGAGGACGGTCTCCGGCTCGACGCCGGCGATCCGGGCCACGTACACGTCCGGGCCGCTGGTCGCCACGCGGTCGAGGAGACTGGTCTTGCCGGTGCCGGGTTCGCCGGTCAGCACCAGCGTGCCGCTGCGCCCGTCCCGGACGCCGTCCAGCAACTCTTCCAGGAGGCGGCGCTCGTCGCGGCGCCCGACGAACGCGGAACTCGTCGACACTCGCCCAGTAGATCAGTCGTACCCCCCGGGGTGGCCCCTGGGGGACTGGGGTGTTTCCCGGATTCGGAGACCGGGGTCCCGGTGGTGTTCTTGACGGCATGAGCGCATCGACGAAAACCCCGGTCATCTTCATCCACGGCCTCTGGCTCCACGCCACCTCCTGGAACTCCTGGATCGAGAAGTTCACCGCCGAGGGCTACGCCCCGATCGCCCCGGGCTGGCCCGGCGACCCGGACACCGTCGCCGAGGCCCGGGAGAACCCGGAGAGCATCGCCGGCCACGGCATCGACGACGTGGTCGAGCATTACGCCGGGCTCATCCGTGGCCTGGACACCGCGCCGATCCTGATCGGACACTCGTTCGGCGGGATGATCGCGCAGAAGCTGCTCGGGCAGAACCTGGGCCGGGCCGCCGTCGCGATCGACGCCGCCCAGATCAAGGGCGTGCTGCCGCTGCCGCTCTCCGCGCTGCGGGCCACGCTCCCGGTGTTCAAGAACCCGGCCAACAAGCACCGCGCGGTGTCGCTGACCGTCGAGCAGTTCCGCTTCGCGTTCGGCAACGCGATCCCCGCGGCCGAGTCGGATGCGCTGTTCGAGCAGTGGACGATCCCGGCGCCCGGCAAGCCGCTGTTCGAGGCGGCGGCCGCGAACTTCAGCCCGCACTCACCGGCCGAGGTCGACACGGACAACGCGTCGCGCGGCCCGCTGCTGCTGATGACCGGCGGAAAGGACCACACCGTCCCCGAGGCGGTCGTCCGGGCCACGCTCAAGCAGTACCGGCACTCCGACGCGGTCACCGACATCACGGAGTTCCCCGGCAAGGGTCACTCGCTGACCATCGACAGCGGCTGGCCCGAGGTCGCCGCGACCGCATTGACCTGGCTGCGCCGCCAGGGCCTCTGAACCCGTACGCGAAGAAGGGTTTTGTCATGAATCTCGGAATGTCCGGCAAGAGCGTCGTCGTCACCGGTGCGAGCCGTGGGATCGGCCTGGCCGTCACGCGTGCCCTGGTCGCCGAGGGTGCGAACGTCGTCGCGGTCGCCCGCGGCGAGTCGGCCGAACTGAGCGCGCTCGCCGTGCACCCGGTGATCGCCGATCTGACCGATCCGCAGGCTCCGGCCACCGTCGTCGAGGCGGCACGGTCGGCCTTCGGGCGCCTCGACGTGCTGGTCAACAACGTGGGCGCGGTGCGGGCCCGGGTCGGCGGCTTCGCCTCGGTCACCGACGACGACTGGTTGCAGACCTTTCAGATCAACTTCTTCTCCGCCGTACGCATGACCCGCGCGGCCCTCGCACCGATGATCGCGGCCGGCTCGGGGAGCATCGTCACCGTCGGCTCGGTGAACGCGTTCCTGCCGGACCCGCTGGTGATCGACTACAGCGCGGCCAAGGCGGCCCTGGCCAACTTCGCGAAGGCGCTGTCCAAGGAGGTCGGCCCGGCCGGAGTGCGGGTCAACACGGTCAGCCCCGGCCCGGTCGCGACCGACCTGTGGCTGGCCGGCGACGGGGTCGCCGCGACCGTCGCCGGGCACACCGGTGGCGACCCGGACGCGGTGGTCAAGCAGGCGGCCGGCGGTTCGGTCACCGGCCGGTTCACCCAGCCCGAGGAGGTTGCCGACCTGGTCACCTTCCTGGCCGGCGACCGCGCCGGCAACATCACCGGCGCCGACTTCACCATCGACGGCGGCCTGATCAGCACGCTCTGAACCCTCTCCTGATCCAGGCCCGGCCGTGCATCACCGGCCGGGCCTGAAAGTCGGCCAGGAGCAGTACGCGTCGATGCGCCAGGCGTTCGGCGGCGACGCGGCTACCGGCGGCGATCAAGGCCCCACGGTCTCCCCGGGCGTGGCCGCCGCGACCGTCAGCACCCGGTGGACCCCGCTGATCCCGCTGCCGCGGTCAGCGGCGGCCGAGACCGGCGGCCGCCAGGAACTCGCTGCGCGAACGCGCGTCGTCACGCAGCACCCCGAGCATCGTCGAGGTGATGGTGTTCGCGCCGACCGCCTGCACCCCGCGCAGCGTCATGCACAGGTGCTCGGCCTCGATCACCACACCCACCCCGTTGGGCTGCAACTCCTTGGTGAGCCAGTCGGCGATCTGCTTCGTCAGCCGCTCCTGCACCTGCGTGCCGTGCGCGAACATCTCGACGACGCGGGCGAGTTTCGACAGCCCGAGAATGCGCGAAGCAGGCAGGTAGCCGACGTGCGCCACACCGGTGAACGGCAGCAGATGATGCTCGCACACCGAGCGGATCGGGATGTTGCGCGCCATCACCAGCTCGTCGTAGCCCTCGTCGTTGTCGAAGGTGGTGAGCTTGAACTCGCGGGCGGTCAGCAGGTCGGCGTACGCCCGAGCCATCCGCGCCGGTGTCTCCTGCAGGCTCTCCACGCTCAGGTCGACACCGAGCGCCTCGAGGAAGGCCGCGGCGGCCGCGGTCGCGGCCGGGAGGTTGCGGACCGGGCTGACGTTGGCGACGTGCTTGGCCGTGACGGTCATATCGATTCTCCAGCGCTTGACGGGGACGGCCGGGCGGCTGCGGTCGTCAGGCCTTACCGCCCAGCGACACGGTGAGCGGCCTCTGATGGATCTCCTCCATCACTTCCCGGACCAGATCGGCGCTCGGTTCTGCGCAAACGCACGCGGGCCCTCCACGGCGTCCGCGCTCACCCGCCGCCGGTCCTCCCACCGGTACACGGCCGTGAAGGCCTCGGGGAGCGGCAGATCGACCGAGCGCAACGCCGCTTCCTTGATCGCCCGGACCGACAGCGGCGCCGCGGCGACCAAGTCGTCGACCCAGCTCTGCACAGAGGCGTCCAGCCGGTCGGCCGGAGTCACCTCGTTCAGCAGCCCGAAGCCGGATGCGGTCGCCGCGTCGAAACGGCGGCCGGTCAGCAGATAGCCCATCGCCGCCTTCTGCGGTAACTGCCGGATCAGCCGGAACACTCCCCCGGCGCCCGGCACCAGTCCCAGCCGGGCCTCCGGCAACCCGAACACCGACCGATCGGAGGCAATGAGCAGGTCACAGGCGAGGGCGAGCTCGAAGCCGCCGCCGAGCGCGTATCCGTCGACCCGGGCGACCACCGGCTTGCTCAGGTCGAACCGTTCGGTGAGCCGGGGCCAGCCGGGCTGGCCCCGGCCGCCGAAACTGGACGCGGGCGCGCCGGCCGCGTCACGGCCCGCACGCTCCTTCAGGTCCTGGCCCACCGAGAACGCGCGGTCCCCGGCACCGGTCAGCACCGCGACCCGGATGTCGTCGTCGGCCTCGACGTCGTCCCAGATCTCCGCCAGTTCCTCGTGCATGCGCAGGTCCATGGCGTTGAGCACGTCAGGGCGGTCGAGCGTGACCCGGGCGACGGGACCCTGCTTGTCGTAGCGCACCCGGGCCCTTCTCACGCCGAGCGCTCCGCGAATCGGCCGACCTTGTCGATCACATCGTCGGCGTGGATGCGCAGAGCCTGTTCGAGGGCGAACGCGGCCATGTACTCGCGCAGCTCGTCGAGCGGCTGCTCGACCATGTTGATCATCCGCCGGTTGGCCACGACGCTGTCGCCGGACAACCGGAGCAGGCTGCGCTCCACCGCCGCATCCATCTCCTCCGGTGCCACGACCTCGTCCACCAGCAACCGGGCGTCCGGTTCGGCCGCCATGATCCGCCGCCCGCCGAGAATGACCTGACGCGACAGCCGGGCGCCGGCGCTCCGGCCCAGGCGCAAGTTGCCGGCGCCCGGAACGATGCCCTCCTGGGCGGCGGGAAGGCCGAGGTAGGCGTCCGCGGCGGCCACCACGTGGTCGAAGACCAGCAGCAGCTGGCAGCCACCGCCGATCGCGAACGTGTCGACGGCCGCCACCCACGGCTTCTCGACCGGCGGCGTCCACCGGTCCGCGTCGCCGTCGGACAGCCCTCGCACCAGCTTGTGCAGGTAGCCGAGCTCGCGCCGGAGCAGGAACCCGGTCAGCGAGATCCGGCCGGCGCTGATCTCCTTGAGGTTGATGCCGGCGCTGAACACCCGGCGGCCCCGATAGCGCGGGTGGCTCATCACACCGCCGCGGACCAGGCCCACCCGCACCGCCGGGTCGAGCAGGGCCAGATCGACAGCGGTCTCCATGTCGTCGACCTGCTGCTCGTCCTCGGCGTTGAGGCAGTCGTCCCGGCACAGGGTCAGCCGGGCCACGCTGTCACGCCGTTCCAGCCGGACAGCCGCGGTCTCGAGCACGCCGGTGCGCCGGAACTCCGGCAGCAGCCGCAGAGCCCGGGTGGTGGGCCGCAGCATCGCCGCCATCAGGTGCCGGCCCGAGGGCTCCGACCGCAGCACCGCCCGCAGGAAGATGCCTTGGTCGATCTCGTGCCCCTCCTGGCCGGCCTGCGCCCGGCCACGTTCCTGCGCCATCTGCTGCGGGGTGGGCACGAGACCCGGGAACGCGTACGCCGCGGCCTCGACGAGTTCGTCGACCCGCAGGTGACGCGTACGGTCATCGGTGAGCTCGTCGTAGACCTGATCGACGTACGCGTTGAGGAAACCCGTCCGCAGCCGGCGGACCGCGTCGTGAGCGGCCGCCGCCTCGGCCCGCTGCTCCGCAGCCCGGTCCAGCGGCGACGGCAGGGACGCGATCAGCCGTGCGGTCCGCTCCGCGGCCCCGGCCAGACGCACCCGATCGGTGCCGAGGTCCCGCGCCGTGATGGCCACGGTCATGGGGCCACCGCCCGGCGCAGGGTCCGGTCGCACGCGGCCAGATGCGAACCGAGCGCCTCCTCGAAGCTGTGCTCGCCGGCGTCCAGAAGCAGCTGCCGGCGGATCGCCGCCTCCTTGCCGGAGACCGCGGCCGACGCTGCGGCGATCCCGGCGAGCGTCTGCTCCGGCCGGTCCACCACCTCGCCGATCAACCCGGCCGCGACCGCCGTCTCGGCGTCGATCGGCGTGCCGAGCAGAGCCGCCCGGCGCAACCACGCGGTGCCGGCCTGCCGGGCCATCCGGTAGAGCGCCATGCCCGGCCAAGTCGCGTCGCCGCTGAGCGGCACCACCAGCCGGGCTCCCGTGACGGCGATCCGGATGTCGGCCGCCAGCAGCAGATCCAGGGCAGTGCCACCGCAGTCGCCGGTGGCCACCGCGACCGTGACGAGGTTGAGCCGTTCCATCCGGCGAACGGCGCGTTCCCACTTGGTCGTCAGCCCGACGCTGACGTCCCCGGCCCAGCCGGGCTGCGGCGCTCCGGAGGCGTGAACGGTGAGCAAGCCGGTGACGTACCCGTCCTCGGCCCGGTCACAGACGCGCAGCACGGCTTCGACGGTCGCCGGCGACACCGGCTCGCTTCCGTCGACGTGCAGCGCCAGGTCACCGACGCCCGCCGCGGTCACCACTGGACAAGCGCCGTTTCGATGGTCGAGCCGGGGCCCATGGTCATCAGAACTCCATATTCTCCGGGACGGGTGACGCCCTCTTCACCCAGCCGCTCGTACGAGAAGAGGAAGGAGCCGCTGGAGACGTTGCCGTAGTCGCGCAGGACCTGGACGGTGTGCCGGACGTCGTGGCGGCTGAGGCCGAGGTTCACCACGACGGCATCGATCACCTTCTTGCCGCCCGAGTGCACCAGCCACTGGGCGATGTCGCTGCGGCGCAGGCCGGTGCCGGCGAGCAGGCGGTCGACCACGGTCTCGGCGTGGGCGCCGACGACGTACGGGATCTGCGGGTCGAGGAAGAAGCTGAAGCGATCGAGGTCGCTGTCCCAGTCGTAGCGCATCGCGTCGATCGCGTCGGTGATCAGCAGACTGGCGAACTTGAGGATGCGCGGTCCGGGCCGCGTCTCCCCCGGCCTGTCGCTGACCAGTGCCAGGGCGGCCGCGCCGTCGCCGAAGAGGCTGTTGACGACCGCGCTGCGCATGGTTCCGTCGAGGACGTAGGCCGCCGAGCACGCCTCGGTGCAGAGGACGACGCCCAGCTCGCCGGGGTGGGCGGCGGACCAGCCGGCGACGACGTTGAGTGCGTTGAGGCCCGCGTTGCATCCCATGCCCACGATGTCGGATCGGCTGCAGTGCGGGTCGATGCCGAGATCCCGGATGATCAGCGCGCTGAGGCCGGGGGTCAGGTATCCGGTCGAGGTGACACAGCAGAGGTGACGCAGGTCGGAGAGATCCGCGCCGGCTCGTTCCAGGCAGGCCCGGAGCGCCTGGCGGCCCATCTCGACGGCGAGGCGCTTGTGCTTGGCCAGCAGCCGGCCCTGCGTTTCGGGCCGGCGCACGCCGGTGGCATCGGGTTCCGGGAGGGTGAGGCGGCGCCGGTCGATGGCGCTGTTCAGGTAGACCGACCGCACCTTCGGGTCGTCGATCCCGAAAAGGTCCAGCAATGCGGACTGGGAAACCGTCGTCCCGGCCGTCGCGGTACCCACTCCGACCATTCTCGAAATAGCCGGTGGGATCGATCCGACGGCAGCATCGAAGGACCGTTCCAGGGTGGCCGTCATCGGTACATCCACCCCCACATACGGCACTTGCTACGCACCAGCCGCTTGACCTTCTCCGCTTTCATCGCCAACCTCCGGAATCCGATGGACCGACGCGGCGACGATATGGGCGCTCATTCAGGAGCGTCAAACATGTCCAACCGATCAGCGGAGAATTCGCCGGGATGATCAGACCAGTATCGGCGCAGTCCGGAACGACTGCGGACCTTTAATTTGCGGTAGATCTTCGTGAGGTGTTGTTCCACCGTGCTCACGGTGATGAAGAGGCGTGCCGCGACCTGCCGATTGGTGTTGCCGGCGGCGGCGAGCGCGGCGACCCTGCGTTCCGCGTCGGTGAGCCGGGCGCCGTCCTCCGTTGCGGCACGCGCCCGCCCGTTGTCCGGATGCCGACGGTCGTTCCCGCTGGACGCCGACGCTGCCGGAGACGTCCGCCGGATCTGCGCATGAGCGTCGAACAGGCGGCGTGCACCGGCAGGCTCGGACACCGTTCCCGGCAGCCAGGACAGCCCGTCCAGCGACGCCGCCGCCCCGGCCACGTCGCCGTTCCACCGCGTCACCAGGTCCACCCCGGACCGGGTGTGCATCACGGCACTCTCCGGGTGGCCCATCGCCAGGTGATATTGCCCCAGTGCCTGCAGGTACGGCAGGGCGAACGGCGTGTCGAGCATCGCGGGCGGAACGGGAACCGCGAGGTACGACCGCGCGGCGTGCGCATCGCCCAGGTCCGTGCTCGCGCGGATCGCGGCGGACAGCGGCAGCCCGGCCACCACACCCCAGGCCGGCGGCGGGATCGCTTCGAAGACCTGCTCGATGCAGTTCAACGCCGCCGCGCTGTTGCCGTCGCGCGACAGGGTCACCGACTTGACGATCCCGATCATCGCCTTGCGCATCGGCACCTGGTTGATCCAGTCGGCCTTCAGCAGGCGGTCGCACCAGGCGACGGCCTCGTCCAACCGGCCGGTCTGCACCAGCACGACCAGGGCATGGAAGGCGGGGGTCAGCGGCGCGCCGGCCCGCAGGCCCAGCAGCGCCTGATCCACGCGATGCGTCGGCACACCGTCGAACGCGAGGCTCGCCACCGCACAGAGGTAGGTGGCCGCGGCGATCGGGCCGGAGTCCGCCAGCGGCAAGTCCGGCTGCTGGCCCGGGTCGTCACCGGGCCCGGGGGCCAGGCCGGCCCGGCAGAAGAAGGCCCAGAGGCGGGCGAGGGCCGATCCGCCGCCCTCCTCGACGCCGGCGAGCCGCAGCATCTCGTCGGCCTCCGCGAACTCGCCCCACCAGAGCAGCTGATTGACCGCGATCAGAATGTCCGAGCCGCTGAGCAGGCCGGCCCGGGCGTCCCGGCAGACCTTGGCCAGACGCCGTGCCGCCCAGCTGGGATCCGCGTGCCACTGGGTCTCGGTGAGCAGCGCACCGGCGCGGGCCCGCTGCTCCGCGTCGGCACTCGCGCCGACGGCATGGCGCAGGTCGCTCACCGCACTGTCGATGTCACCGGCCGCCATCGCGTCACGGGCCGCCTCGCAGAGGACGGCGACCCGCCACGGAGCCTTCCCCCCGTCCCGCGCCGCGATCAGCTGCTTCGCCGCGGCGTCCGCCGGTGCGCCGTTCTCGTGCAGCAGTTCGGCGGCCCGGCTGTGCACCACCGGCAGGGCCGGCAAGGGGATGCTGGCGAGAACCGCCGACCGGGTCTGCGGGTGCCGGAACCGCTCACCCTCGAGCAGTCCCATCTCCCGCAGGTCCCGGACACCCTCCTCGACCAGTGCGATGTCCACCCCACTGAGTTCGGCGGTCAGCTCCGGTGCGGCGTGCTCACCGAGCACCGCCAGCGCCCGGGCGACCGCGGCCGTCGAGGGCGCACACCGATGCAGGCTGCGCAGGACGGCCTGGCGGAAACCCGCACCGGGCTCACCCGCCGCCGGACCGGTCTCGGCGGCCCGGTCGTCGAAGAGCGCGCGCACCAGCAGCGGGACACCGCCACTGACCTCGGCGCAGAACTGCGCGAACGCCCTGTCCGGCGGACCCTCGAACCCTTCCCGCAACTGATCGGCGATGTCGGACGGCGCCAGCGGGGTGAGGCGGGCCCGGTGACAGAACGACAGGTGCAGCATCTCGGCGCGCAGGCTCGCCATGTCCCGCTCGTACGACGGGCTCTCGCTCAGCACCACCACTGCGCTGCACGAGTCGATCCGCCGGATCAGGTAGCTCAGCGATCGCATCGACTGCTCGTCCGCGAAGTGCACGTCGTCGATGCCGATGAGGATGGGCCGGCCGCCGGCGAGGTTGCGGATCGCCGCGCACACCCGGTCCATCATCGCGTAGAAGTTCTCACTGCCGTCGATGCCATGCGGGAACGGCTGGTCCATCCCCGATGCGCACATCGCCTGGATCAGCCGGCCGAGCACGCCGAACGGATGCCCGCGTTCCCAGTCCGAACCGGTGACCACGAAGCACCGGCCGCCCTGGCGCCCGGCCCGGGACGCCATGGCTTGCAGCAGGGCCGTCTTGCCTGTTCCGACCGCTCCGCTGATGAGCAGCGCCGCACCGTGCCCGCGACCCGAAGCGCGGTTGAGTCGATCGAAGAGGAGCAATTCCGATTCGCGCCTGCTCAGTGTCAAAAGACTCCTCCGCTGGGCACATTACCGCTTCAACACGGAACTACACCCTACCGAGGCGAGGCGAATTGAGGAACTTCCGTCCACAGTGGGTGGATGTCGTTTTTCTGCAGCTCAGAAGCACTACTCCGGCACTGCCGGACCTCAGAGTTTCCTCAAAGAAACATTATGCATGGTCGGTGCATTGCTGAACCTGATCATGCCGTGGATGATCAACCGGCTTGACTGGGCACGTTCCCAGTCATGCGCCCGGGCTTCGGAACCCGGCGGCACAACTCCCGCCCCAATCTGTCCAACCGGAGGTTGCTGCCGGTTGGACAGCTCGCCAAGCATAATTTCGTGCGGTTGACACCCGCACGGTCGATGCTGCGATAGTGACCCCCGGAACGCGGTGCGGCCAATCACTCCCCGTTCCCGACATGACGGGTGGGATGTTCACCGTCAATCAGACTGACCATTCCCCGCTGGAGGGCTCATGAATGTCAGCGACGAACCCGTATTCCTGAGGTCCAATGCGATCATCGAGCCGTTGGTCGACCGGTTCTACGCCTGGATGCACATCGTGTCGCCGGCACAGGCCTCGATGAACCTGGCGAAGGTCCAGATACCGTTGCTCGAGTCGTACCTGCAGAACCCGCAGGTGCACATGGCGGCCAGCGTCAACCCCGCCCTGCGCGGCGGCTACTTCGTCAACGTCGACGAGTCGCGCAGCAACGAGGTAGCCGAACTCCTCGACACGATCAAACGCGACCGTGCCGACATGCTGGCGTTCAACGACGCGATCGCCGAGGCCGACGACCTGCTGCGGCAGAACGCCACCGGCTTCGACCTCACCCCGCTCTACCCGCGACTCCCGGCACCGCTCAACGGTCTGGTCGAACTCGCCTACGACACCGGCAACCAGGCCTCCCTGCACCTGCTTGAACCGGTCCTTTACACCAGCCCGGTCTACGACACCGGGCGCCAGTCGATCCAGCTGTCGCTGGAGACCGGTGTCGAACGGCCGTTCATCCTCAGCACGCCGCGGCTGCCCCAGCCCGGCGTGCTGGACCTGGAGATCCCGTTCCAGCACGCCGGCATCGACGAGCTGTTCGCCGCGCGGATCGCGCCCACCACCGTCGGCCACCTCCGGGAGATGCTGGAACTCGACGACGCGCAGACGGTGCAACTGCGGCGGCTGCTCACCGACGAACCGAGCCTGTCACCCGACCGTGCCATCGCGTCCGGCGGCCGGGTCCGCTACTTCGGCCATGCCTGCCTGGTCATCCAGTCGGCCGACACCACGATCATCACCGACCCGTTCATCAGTGCCGACAACCGCCACGGCGACCGTTACACCCTCGACGACCTGCCTGATCGGATCGACTACGTACTGATCACCCACGGTCACCAGGACCACATCGTCCTGGAGACGCTGTTCCAGTTGCGCAAGCGCATCGGCGCCGTGGTGGTCCCGCGCTCGTCCCGTGGCAATCTCTGCGACCCGTCCATCGCGCTCTACCTCAGGGCCCTGGGCTTCACCGTCGTCGATGTCGACGACTTCGACGAGATCGCGATCCCCGGCGGCCGGATCGTGGCCACCCCGTTCCTCGGCGAGCACTCCGACCTGGACATCCGCTCCAAGTCGACGTACTTCGTCCAGATCGCCGACGCCAACATCTACGTCGGCGCCGACTCGTCCGGCATCGACCCGGTGCTCTACCGGCACGTGCGCCGGCACCTCGGCAATGTCGACATGGCGTTCCTCGGCATGGAGTGCGACGGAGCGCCGCTGACCTGGCTCTACCAGGGCCTGCTGACCCGCCCGGTGACCAAGAAGATGAGCGACTCGCGCAAACTGTCCGGCTCCAACGCCCAGCAAGCGGCGGCCATCATGACCGAACTCGGTGCCGACGAGGGCTACATCTACGCCATGGGCGAGGAGAGTTGGCAGGGGCACGTCATGGCGACCACCTACAACGAGGACACCTACCAGATGAAGCAGATCGCGGAGTTCCTCACCTGGTGCTCCTCGAACGGCATCACCGCGGAGCACCTCTTCAACAAACGCGAATGGCGCTGGTAGCCGACGTCGAAAACCGGCCGGTACGCGAGTCTCCTCGCGTACCGGCCGGTTTGTTGTGCCGGAGGAACGGCGCTGTGCCCCGACGGCCGCCGCACCGGCGAGCACGCGTCCCATGAGCTGCGTCATGTTCGACACCACGTCAGCGATCTCCCGGAGGTCGGACCCGGGCAGCGCCTGGTCACCGTCGCAGAGCGCCGCCTTGGGTTCCGGACGCACGTCGATGAGCACGCCGTCCGCACCCACCGCGATCGCCGCGCGGGTCAGCGGGAGCACCGGATCACGCCGGCCGCCGGAGTGCGACGGATCGAGGATCACCGTGAGCGTGCCCGGACCGATCGGTACGCCGCCGATGCGGATCACCGAGCGCGCGGCGTGGTTCTCCCGGCTGACCAGCTTGAACGGCGCCGACACCCGGATCACCTCCAGCACGCCGAGCCGCCACCGCGGACATTCACGGTGGAACTCGGCTCGCGCACGCTTGTCAGGGATGCCGGAAAGCCGTGGTGGCCGGCGGCCGGCGGCCGTTGTCGTGCCCGAACTGGATGCGGTACAGGTCCGCGTAGAGTCCGTCGGCGGCGAGCAACTCATCGTGGGTGCCGCTCTCCCGGATCTGGCCGTCGGCGACGACCAGGATCTGGTGCGCCTCCCGCACGGTGGACAGCCGGTGCGCGATCACCAGGGAGGTGCGGCCGGTCAGCGCGGTGTGCAGGGCACGCTGGACGGCCGCCTCCGACTCGGAGTCCAGGTGGGCGGTGGCCTCGTCCAGCACGACCACCGGCGGGGACTTGAGCAGCAGCCGGGCCAGCGCGAACCGCTGCTTCTCACCGCCGGAGAGCCGGTAGCCGCGATCGCCGACGACCGTGTCCAGGCCGTCCGGCAGCGACGAGATCACGTCCCCGATGCGGGCCGCGTCGCAGGCCGTCATCATCTCCTGCTCGGTGGCGCCGGGACGGGCGTACAGCAGGTTGGCGCGCAGAGTGTCGTGGAACAGGTGGGCATCCTGGGTCACCACCCCGACGGTCCCGAGCAGCGAGCGCAGGGTCAGGTCCCGGACATCCGCACCACCGATGCGCACGGTGCCCTCGGCCGCGTCGTACAACCGCGGCACCAGCTGCGTGATGGTGGTCTTGCCGGCACCGGACGGCCCGACCAGAGCGGTCAGCTTCCCGGCCGGGACGCGGAACGTCACGTCACGCAACACCCAGGCGTTCCCGGTGCGCTCCTGTCCGTGCCGGGCGGTCGTCTCCAGCGACGCCAGCGAGACGTCCTTCGCGTCCGGGTAGCGGAAAGAGACGTGGTCGAACTCGATGTCCGGTGCGTCCGTGCCGTCGGGGCCCGATTCCAGCACCCGCGCGTGAGGCCCCTCCTTGATCAAGGGCTCGAGGTCGAGTATCTCGAACAGCCGGTCGAAGCTGACCAGCGCGGTCATCACGCTGACGTGCATGTTGGCCAGCTGGTTGATCGGGCCGAAGACCCGGCTGATCAGGCCGATCATGGCCACGATCGTGCCGATCTCCAGGACACCGTCGATGGCGAGGCTGCCGCCGGCGCCGTACACCACCGCGGTGGCGACTCCGGCCAGCACGGTGAGCAGGAGCGGAACCAATTGCCCGTACGTGCTCTGGGTGGTGGAGATGTCGCGTACCGCCGCTGCTTTGCCGGCGAACGCGCCGGTCTCGCGCTCCGGCTCCCCGTACAGCTTGGTGAGCATCGCCCCGGCGACGTTGAAACGCTCACCCATCATCGAGGCCATTTCCGCCTCCACCGTCATCCGTTCGCGGGTGACCCGCTGGAGCCTGCGGCCGATCATTCTGGTGGGCAGCAGGAACAGCGGGATCAGCACGAGCGCGGCCACCGTCAGCTGCCAGGAGAGGTAGAACATCGTGCCGATGACGAACACGAGCGTGAGCAGCGTCGAGGTCGTCTGGGACAACAGGGTGGTCACCGCCTGCTGCGCGCCGATCACGTCGGAGTTGAGCCGGCTGATCAGAGCACCGGTCTCCGCGCGGGTGAAGAAGGTCAGCGGCTGCCGCTGGACGTGGGCGAACACCGTGGTGCGCAGGTCGTAGAGCAGACCCTGACCCACCCGGTTCGACAGCCAGGTCTGCGAGTACACGGCGATCGCATCGATCAGCGTCGCGACAGCGATCAGCAGCGACAGGCCCAGCACGACGTCGCGGCGCCGGGGCACGATGCCGTCGTCGATGACGAACTTGAGCAGAAACGGCGCCACCGCGGTGAGGGCGGCGTGCAGAGTGGTCAGCGCCACCAGCCCGAGCAGCGGCCAGCGGTACCGCCGGGCGTACGGGAGGACACGCCGCAGCGTGCCGGGCCGCACCTGGTGCCCCTTGACGGCCGAGTCGTCCCTCATCCGCAGCGGGCCCACACCCGGACTGCCCAGCATCGCCATCGGAGACTCCTTGTCAGTGCTTGCCGAGGAACTCGACGATCGCGGCGTTGACCTCGTCCGGGCGTTCCAAGTAGCCGAGGTGGCCGCAGTCCGCGATCTCGACGAAGTCGCAGTCCGGGATGGCCTCGGCGGCCTCGGCGGCGAGATGCGGTGGCGCGATGCTGTCGTCGCTGAAGGCGATCACGCGGCAGGGTGCTTCGATCTTGGTCAGCGCGGTCCGGCGGTCCTCGCCGGTGTCGGCTCCGGCCTGGCCCGTCGCGTCGCCGCTCCCGGCGGCGAGTTCGAGAATCTCCAGCCAGGTAGCGGTGACGGCGTCATTCCGCAGGGTCGCCGGTGACAGCATCTTCTGCGCCGTGTCGGCCGCCCGGTACCGGGCCGGGAGGCGGCGGCCCTGCTCCGCCAGCTCACGATCAGCCGCGAGTTGGGCGGCGCGGAAGACGTCGGCGCGCGGGCGGGTCGCGATCAGCACGGCGGACCGCACCAGCGCCGGACTCTGGATCGCCAGCTCCTCCGCGATCATCGCGCCCAGCGACGTCCCGACGATCCGGCAGGGTGCGAGGCCCAGGGCCTCGATCAGCCCGCGGGTGTCGGCCGCCATGTCGGCGAGCGTGTAACTGCCGGGTGGCGCCGAGGACGGCGGGATGCCGCGGTTGTTGAACGTGGTGGTCCGGTAGCCGGCTCGGCGCAGGGCGGGCGTCTGGTGCATGTCCCAGACGTGGCCGGCGGCGTTCTGCCCCATGATGAGAAGCACGTCCTCGCCGTGGCCGGTGCGCTCGTACGACAGCCGAGTTCCGTTGGTATCCAGGTAGGGCACAATTCCCTCCGGTGGGTGTGCGTCGCCGTCACACGCGTGCGGAAACGATTCGGTCGCGGTATCCGGCTGACGTTCGGGCGACAATTCCTGCGCATCTTTGTCGCGTCAGAAAATGTGCTCCGCGATCCGGCGGAATCACTATGACTGATGCGCGCTTCCCGGGAAAGTGGTGTGTCCGGGCACCCGGGCCCGGGCCGCGCCGGCGGCACCCCGCTCCAGCAGAGCGAGGACCGTGCGCAGGGCGCCGTCGTGACCGTCCGCGGCCGGCCGGGCCAGAATCTCGACCGCGGCCAGCAGCCGGGTGAGGTCACCGCGGACGTCGCGCAGCACGGGGATCAGCGACGGCGCGTTCGCCCGTACGATGTCCGCCCAGAGATGAGGATCGCCGGCCGCGACCCGCGTGACGTCGCGCACGCCCTGCCCCACGAGTGTCTCCGTCCCGGCGGGGCCGTCCCTGAGGCGGGCCGCGGTGAGGCTGGCCATCAGGTGCGGGACGTGTGAGGTGAGCGCCACCAACGCGTCGTGCACCCGGCTCTCCAGCAGCACCGGCACCGCACCGCAGAGGGTGGCCAGCGAGTTCGCGCTCTCCAGCGCCACGGCGCCGGTCCGCGCGGACGGGGTGAGCACCCAGGTCCGGCCGATGAACAACTCCGCGGTGGCCGCCGCCGGGCCGGACCGCTCCCGTCCGGCCATCGGGTGTCCCCCGACATACGCCACCGGGTCGGGCGCCAGCCGCAACACGTCGCGCTCCGGTTCCCCCTTGACCCCGGCCACGTCGGTGTAACTCCGTGCCGCCCCGCGCTTCTGTGCCTCTCGCAGCACCAGGCCGACCTGTCCGGGCGGCACCGCGACAAGCGCGAGGTCCACCGGGTCGCGGGGCGTCTCGGCCCGGCCCGCGCCGAGAGACTCGGCGACCCTGGCCGTCGCGGCGTCCCGGTCGGCCAGGAAGACGGTCACCCCCGACCGCCGGGCGGCCAGCGCCACCGAGGTGCCGATCAGGCCCGTCCCGATCACGAGCAGACTGCGAATCACGGAAAACCACCAGCCCCGATCGACCTTGCCGCCCTGACACCGCCCGGCCTCGCCACGGGGAGAAGCGCACCATGTCCAGCGACGGCTCGCCAACACCACCGGCACCGCCCTACAGTCCGGGCGGACCGGCCGAACCGGGACACGCGAGCTGAGCAGGAGGGCCGATGGACTCCACGACCGAGCCGGACTTCGGCAGTGTCGCCGACGCCGAGCAGGCCGCCGCCGCGCTGCTGCCCGCCGACGTCTGGGACTTCGTCGCCGGCGGCAGCGGCCGGGAGACCACGCTGGCCGCCAACCGGGCCGCGCTGGACCGGGTGTTCGTGGTCCCCCGCGTGCTGCGCGACGTCTCCGCCTGTGACACCGCGTCGACGCTGCTCGGGCGGCCGGTCGCACAGCCGCTGGCCGTCGCGCCGGTGGCCTACCAGCGACTGCTGCACCCGGACGGGGAGGACGCGACTGCACGGGCCGCCGCGGCCGCCGGGGTGCCGTTCGTGGCCAGCACGCTGAGCAGCGTCCCGATCGAGCGGATCACCGCGGCCGGCGGGACGGTCTGGTTCCAGGTCTACTGGCTCCGGGACACCGCCGCGGTGCTCGATCTGGTGCGCCGGGCCGAGGACGCGGGCTGCCAGGCCGTGGTGGTCACGGTCGACGTGCCGTGGATGGGGCGCCGGCACCGGGACATCCGCAACGGGTTCTCGCTGCCGGCGGACGTACGGGCCGCCAACCTCAGCACCACCGACACCGCGCACCGGAGGCGGGCCGACACGTCGGCGGTCGCCGCGCACACCAGCCAGGCGTTCTCCCCCGCGCTGACCTGGCAGTCGATCGCCACGCTGCGGCGGCACACCCGGCTGCCCCTGGTGTTCAAGGGCGTGCTGGCCGCGGAGGACGCCCGGCGCGCCGCGGAGTCCGGGGTGGACGCGGTGGTGGTGAGCAACCACGGCGGCCGCCAGCTGGACGGTGCCGTACCCAGTGTGGACATGCTGGAAGAGGTCGTCGCGGCGGTCGCCGGCGGCTGCGAGGTGCTGCTCGACAGCGGCATCCGGAGCGGCACCGACGTGCTCCGGGCACTCGCGCTGGGGGCCTCCGGCGTACTGGCCGGGCGGCCGCTGCTGTGGGGTCTGGCCGCCGGTGGCGAAGCCGGTGCGCGCCGGGTGCTCGACCTGTTCGGCGTCGAGCTGCGCGACGCCCTGGGGCTCGCCGGGTGCGCGACGGTCGCCGAGGCGAGGCGTCTGCGGGCGGTGCGAGCGGCGGCGTGACCACCGCCCCCGGGTGTCAGCTGCCGAGGTCGGGCCGCAGGGCCTCGGCGCCGCCCAGATAGACGTGCCGGATCCCGGTCCGGCCGCGCTCGACGTCGACATGGGCGAGCAGCCGCACCACGCGTGGCATCGCCCCCGGCACGGCGATCTCGCTCGCACAGAGCAACGGCACGTCCCCGAGGCCGGCCTTGCGCGCGGCCAGCGCCGGGAACTCGGCCGTCAGGTCCGGCGTCGTGGTGAAGAGCATGCTGACCACGTCCGCGCTCGCCAGGTCGTTGCGCGTCATCACCTCGATGACCAGCTCGGTGGTGGCCTCCAGGATCTGCGCGCGGTCGTCAGCGCGCACCTGGACCGCGCCGCGGATGGCGTGCACCGTCATCGCCGGCGCCCCCGTCCGGCACGGTGGCGGCCGGTCTGGTCCGCGACGAACGCCAGCAGCCGGGTGATGCCCTCGTCGATCTCCTCGGGTGACAGATAGCTGACCGAGAGCCGGATGGCCCGGCGCCCTCCGCCGTCCGGGTGGAAGTAGCGCATCGGCGTCCAGATCACGCCGAACTGCTCGGCGGAGCGGACGAGCGCGGCGTCGTCGGCTTCGAAATCGACGCTCAGGCTGAGGAAGAAGCCGCCGCTGGGCTCGTTCCACCGCACGCCCAGCTCGGCGCGCCGCGCTTCGGGCAGCCGTTCGGCGAGCCGGTCGAGCACCCGGCGCATGGCGTCGCCGTAATGGCCGGCCGCCTTGGCGTTCAGCTCGGAGACCCGCCCGCCGGCGGCGAGCAGAGCACCCGCCACCACGGCCTGGCTCAGCGACGAGGTGTTCACCGTCACCATGCTCTTGATCTTCGCGAGCTCGTCGGCCAGCAGGCCGGTCCGACCGTCGTCGCCGGTCACCGTCTGGTCGGCCACGGCAAAGCCGACCCGGGCGCCAGGAAAGATCGTTTTTGAGTACGAGCCCAGGTGCACCACCGAGCGACGGCGGTCCAGCGCTTTCAGCGTGGGCAACGGTTCGCTCGGGCTGACCAGCCGGTACGGGGTGTCCTCGAGGATCAGCACGTTTTCCCGGGCGGCCAGCTCCAGCAGCTCGGCACGGGCCGCCGCGGACAGCGTGGAGCCCGACGGATTGGCGTGGTCGGGCACGAGGTAGAACGCTCGCGGCCGGCGTCTGGCGGCCCGCTCGGCCCGGATCGCCGCGTCGAGATCGGCCGGCGAGAAGCCCTCCGCCGGCTCCGGCACCGCCCGCAGCGTCACGTCGAGCAGCCGGGCGACTCCGGTGATGCCCACGTAGCAGGGGCTGGAGACGAGCAGGACGTCGCGCGGGTCGCGGATGAGCGCGCGGACGACCAGCAGCATGGCCTCCTGGGCACCGACGGTGACCACGATGGACTCGGGCGGCACGTCTATGCCCTCGTCGCGCCGCAGGGAGTCAGCGATGATCTCGCGGATCTGGCCGGCGGTCGGGCCGTACTGGTAGACCGCGGTGCGCACCTGCGCCGGCGATGCCCCCCGGTCAGCCAGGTGATCGAGATAGCGGCGGAGGTGGGCGAGGACCTCGTCGGTTTCGAAGAAGCCGTCGTACGGGCGGCCCGGCGCGAAGGAGATCGCCTCCGGGTAGCGCAGCGTGATCTCGTTGAGGAAGTTCATGGTGTCCAGGACGGGGTCGGAGATACTCGTGTGCAGTTCCGACCTGTGCAGCGACGACGATTCCACGACGCTTTTCTCGGTCAAGGGAGCTCCCGTTGTCGACGATGTGAATGGATTCCGGATCTGCTGTCCAACCGTCGGAGGCCGTCGGTTGGACATCCCGGCTGAACGGCTCGGCGGGTGCCCTCACCGGTCCGCCTCGGTGGCCTTCACCTGACGCCACTGTTCGTCGTTGAGCCCACGGCGCCAATAACCGGAGATCGAGAGCAACGCCCTCGCGACGCCGCGCTCCTCCAGCAGGAACCGGCGCAGTCCCCGCATGGCGCCGCCCTCTCCGTGCACGAAAGCCTGCACCACACCGGGTTCGAAGGCCAGCGACCGGACGGCTTCGGTGAGGCTCTGACCGCGGGACCGGTGGACCCACCGGATCTCCGCGTTCGCGGCGGTGGGCAGCGGCTGTTCCTCCCGGGCGTCGCCGACCTCGGCCAGCACCGTCACCCGCGTGCCCGGCGCCATCGCCTCGAGCGTCACGGCGATCGCCGGCAGCGCGACCGCGTCGCCCGCCAGCAGGTGCCAGTCCGCCTCGGCGCGGGGCCGGTACCGGCCGCGCGGATCGCACAGCAGCACCGGGTCACCGCGGCGCAGGGTGGCCAGCCAGGACGGGGTGAGCCCGGGGCAGCCGTGGTCGAAGATGTCGATCGACAGTTCGGCCGCGGCGCGGTCGAAGGAGCGCACCGTGTAGGTCCGGAAGCGCGGCCACGCCGCACGGGGCAACGCGGTACGGATCCGGCTCATGTCGAGGTCGTCCGGGTAGGCCACCCCTGGCCTCGGGAAGACTATGCGCACGTACGTGTCCGTGAAAGGGCCCGCGTTCCAGTGAGCGAGGGCGGGGCCCGCGACGACCATTCTCGTCATTCTCGGAGCGGCTTTTTCCAACCGCTGAAGCGTCAGCCGGATCAGGGGGCGGGCGGGCGTCGAGATGCCGATCATGTTCCCTCCCGGATCTATGGCGATCCGACGCGAGGGCAGGTTCGCCGATCGATTTCCGGTGCGCGGTCGAACACTTCCTTCTCCGGACATCGGGAATGCCGGACCACCGTGTCCGGCGGTCCGGCTGCCGGGTCGTTCCAGCGCCGGCCGGCGTGCGCGCGGCGCGGTCAGCTGGCCACCGAAGCTCCCGGGCCGACCCGGGTGGCGAAATCGGCCCACAGGTCGGCGAACTGGCGGGCCAGGTCGGTCACCACGTCGGTGCAGTGCGGCGGCACGTTGTCGACGATGGTGTCCCACTCCTTCGTCCAGCGCGCGTGCAGCATGAGGAGCCGCAGCAGGTTACGGCCGGAGTCGGTGTAGCGCAGCGCCGGGTCACCGATGAGCCGTTCGACGACGGCGGACCGGTCGAGCATCGGCTCCGGCCGGTCGCCGGGGCGGACCAGGTTCAGCGCACGCCGATCCCGGTCCGTGTTCCGCGCCGCCGGCTGGGCCGCGCCGCGCACCCGCCGGGCCGGCACCAACTCGGCTCCGCTGAGCAGGCGGTTACGGACATCGCGGGCCGTCTCCGGGGAGATGGCCGCGGCCTTGGCGACCTGCCGGAGGGACAGGCTGGGGTTCTCGGTCATCAACCGGCCGGCGAGCAGGCGTCCCGCGCTGCTGTCCAGCGGGCGCACCCGGCCGTCCTGGCCGATGCGGCCCTCGCCGGGCGCCGCGGCACCGGTCACCCGCCGGCGGATCTCGGCGACGGTGCCCGGGGAGATGCCGGTCACCGCGGCGACCCGGCGATGCGACCACTGCGGATGCGAGACGGCGATGCGTTCCGCGGCCCGCTTGCGGTCGGCCAGGGCCAGTGGCAGGCCGTGCGAGACGTTGAGCCACACCGACAGTACGAAAGCCTCGTCCTCGGGGCCGTCGAAGAAGCGCCCGGCGATCGTCGTCTCGCCGCGCCGCAACGCCGCCTGGATCCGGTGGGCGCCGTCGATCACGCGCATCGTCTGCCGGTGCACGAGGATCGGTGGCAGGTCACCCTGCACAGCGACGATGGCCTCGACATGCACCGGGTCCGCGCCGGCGAGCCGGGGTGACCCGCTCACGCTGAGCGAGCCGATCTCCATGGCGACGACGGGCTGTCGTTTGATGTCCTCTTCTTCAGGTGTCAATGGAGCTCCTCAGTTCACCACGCGCGCGCCGGATCGTCACTGACACACACGTGAGTCAGGTCTTCGGCCTCGATGGAGCCGGGCCCGACGGCACACCGGCTCGGTCGCTCATTCCCCTGCCGGCCGCAGGTCGGCACCGCACGCCGGCCGGGACAGCTTTTCCGGGCGGCCGGAGGCGTACGGATGTCAGTGACCGGTTTCGGCGGATCCACCGGACGCGACCACGGCGGGCGGAACAACTGATTGCCACCCACCGGCCCCGGTCCGAGGTTCATGCAGCGCAGAACAGCCCGTTGATCTCGTGTGAAATACGAGTCGGACGCGAGTCCGGGAAACCTCGGCAGAGGTCCGGCCGCGTAGCCCGGGCGGATGAAACGATCAGAATCAGCCAGTGACCATGACTCTTCTCCCCGCGTTCGAAGCTGGCCGGTGCGCTTTTTGAAAGTGCGCTGCACCGGTTATTGATTCATTTCAACCGTCGAAAGCTAACATCGGCCGGAAGCGATGGGTAACCCCTGTCCCGATGGATGGCCGAACCCCCTAACCCCTAGCCTGAGATGTTCTCTTCACCCTGGATGACCGAAACACCCGGCAAAGACGACAGAAATACCGAAAAATGGTCGTCCGATTCGCCGGTGCGATGTCTGCCTTCCTCCCTAATATCCGATTAGAGTAGCCAACCGGGCTCGGCGTTGTCCAACCGGAAAAGTGATCGGGTTGGACGCGTAACGGTCGTAACGAAATATTGGACAACATTGTCGACGTTGCCGTGCTCATGCGATCCTCAGCGCCAGAATGGGCTTGAATACAAAAGCGGAGACTTCGAGGACGTACGTTGATCGGGGTCCTATTTCGCATTTTTGCCGACGTTGAACGCGATTTTCCGGCAGTAGCGACGACCGAATCCGCGCTTCTGAAGGGCATTCCATGGACACAGTGCAGCAGGACGATTTCGACGTGGTGGTGGTGGGCGCCGGTCCGGCCGGTTCAACGCTCGCGACGCTCGTGGCGAAGCAGGGCCATCGCGTGCTCCTCGTGGAGAAGGAGACCTTCCCGCGGTACCAGATCGGCGAGTCGCTGCTGCCCTCCACCGTGCACGGCATCTGCCGGCTGCTCGGGGTGACGGACGAACTGGCCGAGGCCGGCTTCCCGAAGAAGCGCGGCGGCACCTTCCGGTGGGGCACGAACGACGTCCCGTGGAACTTCGCCTTCTCCGTATCACCGAAGATCACCGGGCAGACCTCCTTCGCCTACCAGGTCGAGCGGAGCAGGTTCGACAAGATCCTGCTCGACAACGCGGTCCGCAACGGCGTCGAGGTGCGGCAGAGTTGCACGGTCACCGCGGTCGTCGAGGACGACGAGCGGCGGGTGACCGGCGCGGTCTACTCCGACGCCGGTGGCAACCAGCACCGCGTCGCGGCGCGGTACGTGGTCGACGCCTCCGGCAACACCGGCCGTCTCCACGGATTCGCCGGTGGCCGCCGGGAGTACTCGGAGTTCTTCCGCAGTGTGGCCCTGTTCGGCTACTTCGAGGGCGGCAAGCGGCTGCCGGCGCCCTACTCCGGCAACATCCTGTCGGCCGCCTTCGGCAGCGGCTGGTTCTGGTACATCCCACTCAGCGACACGCTGACCAGCGTCGGCGCCGTTGTCCGGCGAGAAGAGGCCGCGCGGATCCAGGGCGACCCCGAGGTCGCGCTCCGCGGCCTCATCGACGAGTGCCCGCTGATCCGCGACTACCTGGCCGGCGCCACCCGGGTGACCGAGGGCCAGTACGGCAAGCTGCGGGTACGCAAGGACTACTCGTACCTCAACACGGTTTTCTGGCGTCCCGGCATGGCGCTGATCGGCGACGCCGCCTGCTTCGTGGACCCGGTGTTCTCCTCCGGCGTGCACCTGGCCACTTACAGCGCCCTGCTCGCGTCCCGGTCGATCAACAGCGTGCTGGCCGGGAAGGTCGACGAGAAGTCCGCCTTCGACGAGTTCGAGGCACGCTACCGGCGCGAGTACAGCGTGTTCTACGAGTTCCTGGTGTCGTTCTACGACATGCACGTGGATGAGAACTCGTACTTCTGGTCGGCCAAGAAGGTCATCAACACGGGCGCCCGCACCGAGTTGGAGTCGTTCGTCGAGCTGGTGGCCGGCATGTCCACCACGGACCTCGAACTGACCGGCGCCGACTCCGCGACCGTGCGGTTCCAGCAGCGCTCGCGGGAGTTCGCCACCGCCGTCGACACGCTGGTCAGCCAGAACGAGGCCAGCATGACCCCGCTGTTCAAGTCCTCGGTCGTGCGCCAGGCGATGCAGGAGGGCGCCTCGGTGCAGACCCGGGCGCAGCTCGGTGAGCACGCCGGCGACGAGACGCCGCTGTTCAAGGGCGGGCTGGTCGCCTCGGCCGACGGCTTGTTCTGGGAGACCGCGGCCGGCTGACCGCGCCACACCGCTCCCGACACCACTGACCCCGCTACCTTGCAGAGGCGTGCCATGGACACTCGTACGATCGACCACCTGGAAATCTATGTCGAGGACGCCGAGAAGGCAGCCGACGAACTCGCCGGGCTCTTCGGATTCTCGGTGGCCGGACAGGGCGGCCCCGAGACCGGCCTGACCGACCGGCGGTCCGTCCTGCTCCGCCAGCACGACATCACCCTGGTCGTGACTGCCGCGCTGACCCCGGCCCACCGTGCCGGCGAGTACGTCCGCCGGCACGGTGCGGGCGTAGCGGTCGTCGGGCTCGCCGTCGACGACGCCGCCGCCGCTTTCACCGAGGCCGTGCGGCTCGGCGCCGAGCCGGCCGCCGCCCCGGTCGTCCTGGACCGTGACGGCGACCGGGTCACGTTCGCCTCGGTCCGCGGGTTCGGCGACGTCGAGCACTGCCTGGTCTCCCGCAACCGGGCGAACGGCCTGTTCGCCCCCGGCCAGATCGAGGAGACCGGCGAGCCGGCGAGCACCACCGGGCTGTTGCAGACCATCGATCACCTGGCGGTCTGTGTGCCGGCCGGCACTCTCACCGACACCATCCGCTGGTATCAACAGGTCTTCGGCTGGGAGCAGACCTTCAAGGAACGGATCGTGGTGGGCAGCCAGGCCATGGACTCCAAGGTGGTGCAGAGCTCCTCGCGGGGCGTCACGCTGACCATCATCGAACCGGACACGACCCGCGCGCCCGGCCAGATCGACGCGTTCGTCCGGGACAACGCCGGGCCGGGGGTGCAGCACGTCGCCTTCCTGACCGGCGACATCGCCGCGAGCGTCCGGGACTGCACCGGCCGGGGCGTCCGATTCCTCGGCACACCGGCCGAGTACTACGCGGCCCTGCCGGAGCGGCTCGGTGACGTCGGCGTGCCGGTGACGACGCTGAGGAACCTGAACATCCTCGCGGACCGTGACTACGACGGCGTGATGCTGCAGATCTTCACCGAGTCACGCCACGACCGGCGGACGCTGTTCTACGAGCTGATCGAGCGGCGCGGCGCGCGGACCTTCGGCAGCAACAACATCAAGGCGCTGTACGAGGCGATCGAGCGCCGGCGGGAAGCCGACCGGGCGAGCTGATCCGCCGAGGCCTCAGTGTTTGTCGAAGAACTCGACGATCGCCGCGTTGACGAGCTCGGGACGTTCCAGGTGTCCCAGGTGGCCGCAGCCCGGGATCTCCACCAGGTCACTGTCCGGGATGGCATCCGCCACCTCGGCGACCAGGTGGGGCGGCGCGACCACGTCGTCGGTGAAGGAGATCACCCGGCATGGGGCGGTGATCCCGCGCAGCCGCGGGCGGCGATCCGTGTCGGTGTCGATCCACGCCTGACCCGTCGGGCTGTCTGCGCCCGATCCCAGCTCGAACAGCTCCAGCCAGTTCGCCACCGCAGCCTCGTCGTCGAACGTCCGGGGTGACAGCATCCGCAACACCGAGTGGATCGCGTCGAAACCGGCCGGCAGTTCGATGCCGCTCTCCCGCAACCGCCGATCGGCCAGCGACAGCGCGCGGCGCAGGGTGTCCGAACGGGCCCGGGTGGCCATCAACACCGCTGAACGCACCAGGTGCGGTGCCGTGACGGCCAGCTCCTGCGCGATCATCGCGCCCAGCGAGGTGCCGACGATGCGGCACGGAGCCAGCCCCAGCGCCTCGATGAGCCCCCGCGTGTCGTCCACCAGCTCGGCGAAGGCATACCTGCCACCGGGCGCGTCCGACGGCGCCACCCCACGGTTGTTGAAGATCACGGTCTGGTAGCCGGCCTGTCGCAGCGCCGGCGTCTGATACATGTCCCAGACGTGGCCGGCGGCGCCCGAGCCCATGATGAGCAGAACCGGCTCACCCCGTCCCGCCCGCTGGTACCAGAGCCGGACTCCGTTGCTGTGCACGAACGACATGGGATCGGGCTCCTCTGAAATGGCCGGTGCGCGGGCATGCAGGAAGGGCGCCGACAGTGTCCGCGCCCTTCCTGTCGATCTCTCGTGGCCCGGCGGTCAGCCGGACATCGCCACCAACACCCGGCGGGTTCCTTCGAACGGCCGGCGGCCGTGCGCGGTCAGGACGTTGTCGATGAGCAGCACGTCGCCCGTATGCCAGTCGACGTCGACGGCGTTCTCCAGCCCCCGGCCGAGGATCTGCTCGATGTAGGCGTCGGGGATCGGGGCGCCGTCCGCGAACGTCACGTACTGCGGGAACTCCTCCGGCGACAGGATGTCGTAGAGTTCCGCCGACGTCTTGTCGCCGAGGCCCGCCGGATGCCACTGGTCCGCTTGGTTGAACCAGACCTCGGCACCGGTGACCGGGTGCTTCACCGTCGCCGGCCGCAACTGCGTCACCCGCAGACCGTCGGGCCCCCATTCCCACTCCGCCTGGGAGTCCCGCAGGAACGCGTCGACCGCCCCACGATCGCTGGTCTCAAACGTGTCCTGCCAGCTCTTGCCGAAGCCGTACCCGTCATGCAGATTCTGCACGTAGCGGATGCCACCGGCGAAGGCGTCGCGGACCTCGGCGTCCAGCGACTCGAGCCAGAGGGCACCGTCGAGCACGCTGGTCGCACCCCCTCTGTCGGCGGCCTTCTCGCAGTAGAAGGCGAGCCGCACCGGCCAGCGGTGGGCGTAGCTCAGCTCGTTGTGCATGGAGATGGTGTACTGCTGCGGGTACTCGGTGGAGGTGTAGAGGTTGCCGGTCACCCGAGTCCGCGGCGAGTTGCCGTGCACGTAGGGCAGGCGGCCGGGCACCAACCGGTCGAGGACCGGTTCGATGCCGTCCGGCGGGACATCGAACCCCCGGAAGACGAGCGCCTTCCGCTCGGTGAGCAGCTCGGTCAGCTCGTCCTGCCCCAGAGCGTCGAGCCGGCCGACGAGGTCCGGAGCGCCCGGACCATCGCTGATGATCTCGTGGGGCCGCCAGGCACGGCCCGACCCGGAGAGTGTTCCCATCACATCCTCGCCATGCCGGTCGATGGTTACTTCGTGCCTTCCATGGCCGCGATCAGGCTCTTGGGCCGCAGGTCGGTCCACGACTTCTCGATGTATTCCATGCAGTCGGCACGCGGCGCCTCACCGAACACGGTCGTCCAGCCCTCGGGCACGTCGATGAATACCGGCCACAGCGAATGCTGTCCCTCGTCGTTGACGAGAACGAGGTAATTGGCGTCAGGATCTTCGAACGGATTCGGCACGGAAGTGTCCTCACTTTTCGGCGATTGGGCTGACCGGATCCACTATGACCCGGGGCGCTGAGTCCATCAAGAGCGTCAATCAGTGCGCTGTTCAACTGTTCAACAAGGTCAGTTGGACAGGATTCAGCCATTCAATTTTTCGGAGTATTCCGGGCGGTCGGCCATCTGCTCGGCGAGGAAGCGCGCGAACGTCTCCACGGTGGGGTAGTCCCACAGGGCTTCGGGGTCGATCGGGAAGCCGGCATACTCCTCCGTCTCGACCAGGACGGCGACGGCCCGCACGGAGTCGAGCCCGTAGGCCGACATCCGCTCGGCGGGGTCGATCGACTCGTACGGCAGGCGCAGCTGGGCGGCGAGATGCCGGCACAGCCACTCCTGCAGCTCGGACTGGATCCGGGCGACTGCGGTCGCGGACATGGAGTCTCCTCGTTCTGGGTTCCGGTCGACGGTCAGCGTGTGGACGGGAGGGTGTCCTGCGGCACCGGGGGATGCTGGTAGAGGGCGGCGAGTCGTCCCTCGTGGAACAGTTCGCGCATGGCCGAACGCCGGATCTTTCCGCTGGTGGTGCGCAGCACCGCTCCCGGGCGCAGCAGCACCACGGTGGACACTTGGACGCCGAATTCGCGCCCGACGGTGTGCCGCAGTTCGGCGGCGAGTTCCGGCAGCCGGTCCCGGGCCACGTTCGTCACCTCGTGGGTCACGATCACGCCCTGCGCGTCGCCGGCTCCGGCCGGCTGTCCCGAGAACACGGCGCCGCACCGGCCGAGTTCCGGATGCTGGGCGCGCAGTTCCTGCTCGACGTCCTGCGGGTAGAGGTTGCGGCCGCGCACGATCAGCGTCTCCTTGAGCCGGCCGTACACGTACAGCTCGCCGTCCGCCAACATCCCGAGATCACCGGTACGCAGGAAGCCGCCCTCGCCGTCCGCGGTCACCGCGTCGAACGCCGCGTCCGTACGGTTCCAGTAGCCGGGGGCCACACTGCGGCCGCGTACCCAGATCTCTCCCACCTGCCCGCCGGGACGCACGTGCCGGCTCTCCGGGTCCACCACGCGGATCTCGCACGCCTCGTTCGGGGTGCCGCATCCGGTGATCTCGCGTACCGGATCTCCCGGCGCGAGCCCGGCGACCCGGACCACCGGCTCGCGGCCCACTTCGCCGGCGATGTAGCCGGTGGCCTCGGCCATCCCGTAGATCGGCGCGAAGACCTCCGGGCGGAACCCGGCGGGCGCGAACTTCCCGGCGAACGCCTTCAAAACCGCCGGGTTCACCGGTTCCGAGGCGTTGCCGGCGATCCTCCAGCCGGAGAGGTCGAGCGTGGCCACCTCGTCGTCGCTGATCCGCTCGGTGCACAGCTCGTAGGCGAAGTTGGGCGCGAAGGTCACCTGGAGGTCGTGCTCGGCCATCGTCCGCAGCCAGCGCACCGGATGCCGCACGAACGAGATCGGCTCCATCAGCAGGACGTACGAGCCGCGCAGGACGGTCATGTTGAGCAGGCCCTGCATCGCCAGATCGTGATAGAGGGGAACCCAGCCACCGACCCGCCACTGCTCGGGCCAGTCCAGCCCCCGGGCGCAGGAGCGCAGGTTGTAGAGGATGTTGTCGTGGGTGACCACGACACCCTTCGGATCGCCCGTGGACCCGGAGGTGTACTGCAGCAGCGCGGGGGCCGCACGGTCCGGCGGCACCGCGGTCCAGCCCGCCGGGTTGCCGAATCCCGGCTCGTCCCCGGACGCGATCGGCAGGTGACCCAGTCCGGAGGCCTCGGCCCAGAGGCGGACCTCGCCCAGATGCGCCGACGTGGTGAGGACCGCGCTGACGTCCGCGTCGGTGCTGATCGTGGCGACGCGGTGCCGGTGGTGGCGGTGCCGGCCGGGCAGCGGCGCCGGCACGGCGATCATCGCGGCGTAGATGCAGCCGTAGAACGCGGCGACGAAGTCCAGCCCGTTGGGATGCAGCAGCAACACCCGTGATCCGCGGGGCAGCCGCTCCTGCATCCAGGCCGCGTACCCGCGCGCCGCCCGGTCGAGCTGCTCGTAGGTCCACGAGACGACCCCACCGCGGATGTCGTCCGGGTCGGCCAGGAAGCCGACGACGGGGGCCTGCGGCCGCTCGGCGACGTGCTGACGGATCAAGGTCACCAGGTCGGGTGCGTCGCTCATGTCGTATCTCATCGGATTCCCTCCCGGGCCATCGGCCGCAGAGCGGGCCGTGCCGGCGCCGGCACGTCCAGCCGGTGCGCGAGCTGCGCGACCGTGGGTGTGTCGAAGAGGTGACGGATGTCGAGTTCGGCGCCGTGGACGGCGCGGATCCGGGAGATCAGCCGAACCGCGAGCAGCGAGTCCCCGCCCAGGTCGAAGAAGTTGTCGTCCGCGCCGACCGAGTCCAGGGCCAGGATGTCGGCGAAGGCGTCGCACAGCAGTTCTTCCTGGGGCGTCCCGGGTGGCCGTGCGGCGCCGGCACGACTCTGGCCGGGTGCGGGTAGCGCGGTCCGGTCGAGTTTGCCGGCGGGGGTCAGCGGTAGTTCAGCCAGCTCCACCACCTGCGACGGCACCATGTACTCCGGCAACCGCTGCCGGGCGAACTCCCGCACATCACCAAGAGGCCCCGCCGCGACGACATACGCAACAAGGACATTCTCCCGCGCCACCACCGCCGCCCGCACCACCTGCGGATGAGCCAGCAGAACCGCCTGCACCTCACCCGGCTCGACCCGAAAGCCCCGCACCTTCACCTGATCATCAACCCGACCGACGAACACCACCTCACCATCAGCCGTCCACCGCACCAGATCACCCGTGCGATACATCCGCTC
>NZ_JBIRWQ010000043.1:26003-47665 GCF_044388125.1 Actinoplanes sp. NPDC020271 | reverse complement strand
CCTGGGTGCCCGGCCGCTGCGCCGCACGATCCAGCGCGACCTGGAGGACACCCTCTCCGAGCAGATCCTCTTCAACGAGCTGCGCCCCGGCCAGATCGTCGTCGTGGACTGCGAGGGCGACCCGGAGAACGTGGAGAAGTCCAAGCTGGTCTTCCGCGGTGCCGAGAAGGCGGGCGCGGTGCCGGAGACGGTGCCGGCCGACCTCGGCGCCACCACCGGCGAGGAGTGATCCACCGGCGGGTCTGACCCACCACCAGCACGGCAACACGGCCCGGCTTCCTCTGTGGAGGCCGGGCCGTTGCGCGTCATACCGGGGTATGACACGACGATGAGCACCACGGTGTGACGCGTCCGGCCCGGCCTGGTTCATAGCTTGCGATCCATGAATCCGAACCGGATCGGTCAACCTGTCCTCTACTGCGCCGGGCTCGCCCTGGTCAGCACGGCCGCGCTCGGGCTCGCCCTGGCCGGTCGCGCGCCGGCGTCGGCGCGGCTCGCCACCGCCTGGCAGAGCCGGCTCGGCCCGGTCCCGGAACTGCCCGGCCGGTTCCTGCCGGCGGCCACGAACGCGGGCATGGGTCTGCTGCTGGGCCTGCTGGCCCTGATCCCGCTCGGCTTCGAGGTGATCTTCCCGATTCGTGGCCTCGGCTACGGCTGGGTGGACTCGGGGCCCTACGACACCGCGTGGGGCGGCCCCAGCCGGGCCGGTGCGTGGACCGCCCACGCCCTGATCGGCGCCGCCCTCGCCGTGATCGGGCTGGCCATGATGACCGGGATCGCGGCCCTGCACCGGCGCTGGACGGGACGGCTGGCCGGTGCGCCCGGCGGCGTGTGGGTGTTGCCGGTGGCGATCGTCTCCGGTGCGGCCGGGGCGCTGTTCTTTATCGGGTGGCTTCAGCAGATCTGATCGCGGAGCATGTGGACATGCACGAGATCCGAGCGGTTTACGACGACGCCACGATCACGGTCTACCAGGCGTACTCGCCGGCCATCGCCGAGCCGGCGTTGCGGGCCGGGCGGTTCGTTCCGCCGTTCAAACGGGAGCGGATGACCTGGGTCAAGCCGTCGTTCCTGTGGATGATGTACCGCTGCGGCTGGGCCACCAAAGAGGGCCAGGAGCGGGTGCTGGCGGTCTCGATCACCCGGGCGGGCTTCGAGTGGGCGCTGGCCAACGCCATGCTCAGCCACTACCAGCCGGGAGCGTATGCGAACCGCGCCGACTGGCAGCGGGCCCTGAAACGGGCGCCGGTCCGGGTGCAGTGGGACCCGGAGCGGGATCTGCGGTTGCGGGAGTTGCCCTACCGGTCGCTGCAGATGGGAATCGGAGGCGTGGCAGTGGCCCGGTACGTCGACGAGTGGATCACCGGGATCACGGACGTGACCGAGCCGGCACGGGAGATCCGCGCGCGGCTCGACGACGGGGACGAGGACGGGGCGTCGGCGTTGCTGCCGGTCGAGCGGGTGTATCCACTGCCGGCGGCGATCGGGGCGGCGCTGGGCGCGTGACCCCTCCGGCGGCGGCGCGGCGCCCGGCCCGTGACCCCTCCCCGGTGGGGGGACTGGGCTGGGCTCGGGGGTTTCGTCGCCGCCGGGGCGGGGATCGGCGGGGGACTCTTCCGGGGGACGGCGGGACGGGCCGCCGTCGTACCGGCTAAAGGGGTTGAACTTCGCCTTTCGGGGCGTCACCGGCGAGCACGAATTCTTCCGAGCCGAAGGACTCCACCAGGCCGTCCTCGACGAGACCGCTCAGGGCGCGGGCGCGCTGCACCTCGTCGTTCCAGACCAGGTCCAGGCGTTGGCGGGGGACCGGGCCGGTGGCGTGCCGCAGCACCTCCAGGAGCAGGCCGCGGACCTGGCGGTCGGTGCCCGCGTAGCGCTGCGGCTTGCGGCTCGGCCCCTCCGGCAGCGGCTCGCCGGTGAGCCGCCACGCGCAGACCGCGTGGAACGGGCAGTCCACGCACTTCGGCGCGCGGGCCGTGCAGACGATCGCGCCGAGCTCCATGAACGCGATGCTGGCCCGGGCCGCGCGAGCCGGCTCCTCGGGCAGCAGTTCCTCCATCGCGACCAGGTCGGCCGCGGTGGTGGCCGGACCGGCGTCGGGCTTGCCCTCGACGACCCGGGAGACGACCCGGCGCACGTTGGTGTCGACGACCGGGTGCCGCTGACCGTAGGCGAAGGTCGCGACCGCCCGCCCGGTGTACGTGCCCACCCCGGGCAGCGCCAGCAGCTGATCCAGATCGTCCGGCACCCGGCCGCCGTGCCGCTCGACGATCGCCAGCGCGCAGGCGTGCAGTCGCATCGCCCGTCTGGGGTACCCGAGGCGGCCCCACATCCGGATCGCCTCCGACTGCGGATCGGCGGCGAGCGCGGCCGGCGTGGGCCAGCGGGTCATCCACGAACGCCAGGCCGGCTCGACCCGGACGACAGGTGTCTGCTGCAGCATCACCTCACTGACCAGGACACCCCACGGGGTGGTCTCCGGCTGCCGCCACGGCAGGTCCCGGGCGTTGACGTCGTACCAGCTGATTACTTCGTCGGCGAGAGTCATAGCAGGACTTACTGTAGGCGGGCCGGCGATTCCGCCATCAGCGTCCTCGGTCCGGCGGTGCCGGCATGAGATCGATCACTGCGTAAGAAAGTTCTTCCTCGATCAGGTGGCCGGTGCGCACGCGATTTTTCCAGCGCAAGGTCTATCTCTAACGAACTGTCCCTCAGTTGGTGTCGGATGTCCGGCGCGTCGCGCGCAATGGTGAAGGGTGTCCGGGTTTACCGTGGGCCACATCATGCGTGCGACGGTTGGTTCCCTCCCTTCCGCGGTCTACTGGCGGCGGCGTGCGGTCGTGCTCGGCGCTCTGCTGCTGGGCATCATCGCGCTGTTCGTGGCGTGCAGCCACGACGACGACAAGACCCCGAACACCAAGAACGCGTCGACGTCGCTGCCGACGCCGGCACCCGCCTCCGCGACGGCCGCCGCGCCGAGCGGGTCCGCGGCGCCGGACGACAACGACCTGCTCGAGACGGCTCCACCGGGGGGTCAGGCCAACCCTGACCCGGTGCAGTCGCAGGGGACCGGCGGTGACAACGGCCTGCTGCCGCCGAACAACCCGGCGGCCACCGGCGGGACCAACACCAACGTCAACGGCCAGCAGGGCAGCGCCTGCACCGACGCGGAGATCTCGGTGATCCCGGTGCCGGCCACCGCCACGGTCAAAAAAGGCGCGAGCCTGGCCATCACCCTGCAGATCAAGAACATCGGATCCCGGGCGTGTACGCGTGACGTCGGCGCCGACCCGCAAGAGCTCTACATCGAGCAGGGTGCGCAGAAGTACTGGTCTTCCGACAAGTGCAGCACCGCGACGGGCAGCGACGTGCAGACGTTCAAGCCCGGTGAGCAGCGGGCCTACAACATCACCTGGAACGGTCACCAGTCCACGACGTGCAACGGCTCGGCGGCGTCCGGTCCGGCCCCCAACGCCGGGCAGTACGAACTGCGCGGCCGCCTCGACACGATCAAGAGCGACCCGGTCGTCCTGACCATCTCCTGAGGTTGGTCGCGGCACTCGAGCTCTACCTGGACACCGACGCCACCCGGCGGGTCCGGACGCTGTGGCGTGCCCTCGAACAGGAAGGCATCCCCACCCTCGGCTCGCTGCACCAGAAGCACCGCCCGCACGTGTCCCTGGCGGCGGCCCGGACCATCGACCCGGACGCCGCCGCCGAAGCCCTCCACGGCATGAACGTCGGGCGTGGGCTGAGCCTGCGGATGGACTTCGCCGGCCAGTTCGTCGGCCGCGTCCTGTGGCTCGGGGTGACCATGACCCCCGAACTGATGGAACACCACCGGGCAGTACTGGACCGGCTGTCAGCGGGCGGGGTGGAGGTCTGGGAACACTACCGGCCGGGGCTGTGGGTGCCGCACTGCACGATCTCGATGCGGGTGCCGAACCCGGTGATGGCGCCGGCGATCCGGCGGTGCCTGGAGATTCTGCCGCTCACCGCCACGGTGACCGGCGCGTCGATCACCGACCACGCGAACGACATCGCCCACCCCCTCTGACCGCCCGGCAAACCGCTGGGCTTCGGCTGGTCGTGAGGCGCCTTCCGGGCGGGCCGTTGCACCTCCGAGCACCAGCCGCGCGGTCTCGGCTGGGCGTGCGGGGTGTTTCGGGTGCCTTCAGACGCCCCTCAACACCGGCCGCGCCGACTTGGCTCGGGCCGGCGAGGTGTTCGGGATCAGGCGCCGGAACCGGTCAGACGTAGCGCTCCAGGATCGAAGCCTCGGCCAGCCGGGACAGCCCCTCGCGCACACCACGCGCCCGGGCATCCCCCACCCCTTCGACGGCCTGCAGATCCTCCACCGTCGCGCCCAGCAGCCGCTGCAGGCTCCCGAAGTGATCCACCAGCCGGTCGACGATCTGGGCCGGCAGCCGCGGCACCTTGGCCAGCAGCCGGAAGCCGCGCGGCGACACCGCGGCGTCCAGAGCGTCGGAGGCGCCCGGGTAGCCGATCGCCTTGGCCACCGCGACCAGGTCGATCATCTCGGTGGCGGTGAGCAGATCCAGCTCGACCAGCGCCTCGTCGAGTGTGCGGGCCTTGCGCCCGGTGGGCAGATAGTCCCGGATGACGAGCGTGCGGTCCGCGTCGACGCCGGCCATCAGCTCGTCGAGCTGCAAGGCGAGCAGCCGGCCGTCGGTGCCGAGCTCCACCACATAACCCGAGATCTCGTCGGCGATCCGGCGGACCATCTCCAGCCGCTGCACCACGGAGACGGCGTCGCGGACGGTGACCAGATCCTCGATCTCCAGCGCGGAGAGCGTGCCGGACACCTCGTCCAGCCGGAGCTTGTAACGCTCCAGCGTGGCCAGTGCCTGATTGGCCCGGGACAGGATGGCGGCCGAGTCGTCCAGCACATGCCGCTGACCGTTCACATACAGCCCGATGATGTGCATCGACTGGCTCACCGAGATCACCGGGAAGCCGGACTGCTTGGCGACCCGCTCGGCGGTGCGGTGCCGGGTGCCCGACTCCTCCGACGGGATCGACGGGTCGGGCATCAGGTGCACGGCGGCGCGGACGATGCGTGTGCCGTCGCTGGAGAGCACCACGGCGCCGTCCATCTTGCACAGCTCACGCAGGCGGGTCGCGGAGAACTCCACGTCGAGCGGGAAACCGCCGGTGCAGATCGTCTCCACGACCGAGTCGTAGCCCAGGACGATCAGGGCGCCGGTGCGGCCCCGGAGGATGCGCTCCAGACCGTCACGCAGGGCGGTGCCGGGCGCCATCAGAGCAAGGTTGGCCCGGATCGGATCACTGGCGCCCCCGGTGAGGCCGACGCCGGTCAGCGGGGCCACCGCGCGGTGGCCCGCACCGTTGACGCCGGGGCGCGGCGTTGAACTGGCGGCGGACTTGGAACCATCGCGGTCGAGCGGCACCGGTACAGTCTACGAACTGCGAAACAGAGCAACGAGGCATGGTTCGATGAATGCTCCGTAGCGTGATGATTCGTCACTCTGGGTCACCCCTTGTTGTGCTCGGCCGAGGCCCGCGCGGCGCTCTGCAACGCCGACCGCAGGTCACCGACCTCGATCACCTGCATGCCCTTGGGCGCGACGCCCTCGCCGCTGTTCGTGCTGCCCGGCGGCACCAGCGCCACCTTGAAACCGAGCCGCGCCGCCTCGGCCAGCCGCCGGCCGATCGCGCTCACCCGGCGGATCTCCCCGGTCAGGCCGACCTCGCCGATCGCCACCAGGGTCGGCGCCATCGCCAGATCGAGCCCGCCGGAAGCGACCGCCAAGGCCATCGCCAGGTCGGCCGAGGGCTCGGTCAGCCGGATGCCGCCGACCGTGGCCGCGAACACCTCACGGTTGTAGAGCTTCAACTGCTTGGTGCGCCGCTCCAGCACCGCCAGCACCATCGCCAGCCGGGCGCTGTCGAGGCCGGACACCGTCCGCCGCGGGGAACCCTGCACCTCGGCGCCGATCAGCGCCTGCACCTCGGTGACCAGCGCCCGCCGGCCCTCCATCGCGACCGTCACGCAGGTGCCCGGCACCGGCTCCTGATAGCGGGTCAGGAACAGGCCGGACGGGTCGGGCAGGCTGGTGATGCCGCCCTCGTGCATCTCGAAACAGCCCACCTCGTCGGCCGCGCCGAACCGGTTCTTCACGCCGCGGACCAGACGCAACGACGAATGCTTGTCGCCCTCGAAGTGCAGCACCACGTCGACCAGGTGCTCCAGCACGCGCGGGCCCGCGACCTGACCGTCCTTGGTGACGTGACCGACCAGGACGGTGGCGATGCCACGCTCCTTGGCGATCGAGACCAGCGCCGCGGTCACCGCGCGGACCTGCGTGACCCCGCCGGGCACGCCCTCGGTGCCGGGCGCCGAGAAGGTCTGCACCGAGTCGAGCACGAGCAGGCCGGGCTTGACCGCGTCGAGGTGACCGATGACCGTGCCCAAATCGTTCTCAGCGGCCAGGAAGAGGCGCTCGTGCAGCGCGCCGAGCCGCTCGGCCCGCAGCCGGACCTGGCTCACCGACTCCTCACCGCTGACCACCAGCGACGGGGAGCCGGAGCCGGCCGCCCACTGCTGGGCCACGTCGAGCAGCAGTGTCGACTTGCCCACACCCGGCTCCCCGGCGAGCAGCACCACCGCGCCGGGGACCAGGCCACCGCCGAGCACCCGGTCGAGCTCGCTGACCCCGGACGGCACGGCTAACGCGGCCGCGGCACTGATCTGTGAGATCGGCTTGGCCGCCTCGGACGGCATGCGCGAGCTGACCACCCGGCCGGAGACCCCGACGGTGACCGTGGACTCGATGATCGAGCCCCACTCACCGCACTCCGGGCACCGGCCCAGCCATTTCGGCGGCTGATGGCCACACGCGTCGCACACGTAAGCCGGGCGGGCCGCCTTGGAACTCGTCCGAGAGGTCGTCACCCGGCAAAGTTAGCCGCCGGGTACGACAACGTCATTCTTCGGTGTGGTCGCCCGACAGGCCCGGCGCGCGGGAGGCGGGGCTCAGCGGGACCGCGACCGGCGCCTGGATGACCAGATCCGGCGAGCCGTTGCTGAAGTGAAAGACGAGGTTCACGCTCTGGCCCGGCTTGAGGTCGTCGCTCAGGCCGACAGCCTGCAGCTTCTTCACGTCGGACGGCTTGAACACCGCCGAGCCGAGGGCCTTGATGGTGATCTGCGCCGGGGCCACCGTGGGGGCAGCCGGAGCCGACGAGGCCGAGGACGGGGCGCCCGAGGCGCCCGGCAGCGCGCCGGAGGGCGTCACGGACGGAGCCGCCGCCGGGGCGGACGAGGCAGCCGCGGCGGGCGCTGAGGCGGACGCGCCAGCCGCCGTGGAGACGAAGCCGACCTGGGTCGCGGAGACGACCTGCGGCTGCTCCAGCGGCGTGCTCGCGATCGAGATCGTGACGTCTTTCGGGGACTGGTTGAAGAGGCTCAGCTGGAGCGGAGCGTTCTCGCCCTTCTCGTAGCCCTCGACGCCGTTGTACTCCACCTGGGCGTCGCGCACGGCCACGCTGCCATCGGCAGAGTTCGCGTTGATGCCGGCGATCGGCGTGTCGAGCATGGCGGTCTCGGCAACCTGACCGGCCGAGCAACCGGCCAGCGCGATGACACCGACGGTGGCGACACCCGCGACCAGGGCGGCGCGACGGGTTCCCAGCGAGCGCATCACGATCCTCCAAATAGCGACACCAAGGTGTGAGATCAGCCTAGTGGGCGGCAAACGGCCGCGTGCGCCGACCCATCCATCCGGCCGGAGTGGATCACACCACGGGCCCACTGAAGATCAACAGCAGGACGTCGATCAGCGCGACGACGATCACCGCACGGAACAGCGCGACCGGCCGGCCATGAGCGCGCCGGGCCGCGTACCAGCCGATCGGCAGCACCACGACGGCGGCCGCGCCGGCCGCCCAGCCGGACCACGACGGAGCTCCCGGAGGTCCCAGGACCAGGGTGGCCGTCGCGGCCAGCAGCAGCGCCGCGGCCGCCAGCCGGGAACCCGCCGCGCCGATCCGATGCGGCAGCCCACGCACCCCGGTCGCCGCGTCGTCGGCCAGGTCGGGCAGCACATTCGCGAAATGCGCGCCCGCCCCGAGCAGCGCCGCGGCCGCGACCAGCCAGAACGGCGGGGCCGGACGCCCCGGCAGGGCCACCACCACGAACGCCGGGAGCAGCCCGAACGCCACCAGGTAGGGCACCACGGAGAACGCCGTCGACTTCAGCGGCCAGTCGTAGAGCAGCCCGAAGACCGCGGCGACGGCGATGGTCACGCTCGCGGCCGCGCCCAGCGGAGCTGCCGCGAGAGGTGCGGCCAGAGCCGCGATCAAACCCGAGATTCCCACGGTACGTCGTGAGACCGCCCCCTTCGTGATGGGCTTGTCCCGCCGACCGGCCCGCAGGTCGCGCTCGGCGTCCAGCCAGTCGTTGACCCAGCCGACCGCGAGCTGGCTCGCCCCGACCGCGAGGAACACGCAGAGCAGGCGCCAGCCGCGATGACCGGCGCCGAACGCGAGCAGCGTCATCACCACGGTGACGGCGGCGCCCGGTTCCGGATGGGACGAGCGCAGCAACGCCACCGCACGGGACATGCCAAGCAGTCTGCGGTGCATGAGGCCACGCTGCCAGACGGGTACGACAGAGATCGGCGTCGTCCACAGGCGGAAGTGACGCGCGGCCGCGACGACGGGTTTCCCACAGGTGGATCGTCTCCGGTGGTGGGGCGGGCGCAACCGTGCCAGGCTCGATCACATGCTGTCGATCCGGCGTAACGATCCGTGCCAGTACGACACCCTCGCGGCCGAGTGGTGGCGGCCCGGCGGCGGGTTCGAGCTGCTGCACTGGCTGGCCGCGGCCCGTGCCGAGCTGATCCCGCGGCCTGCCGAGCCCGGCCGGGTGCTGCTGGACGCGGGGTGCGGGGGCGGGCTCCTCGCGCCGCACGTGAGCGCGCTGGGTTACCGGCACGTCGGCGTCGACCTGCGGATTCCCGGGCTGACCGTGGCCGCCGAGCGCGGCGTCACGCCGCTGACCGGCGACGTCACGGCCCTGCCGCTGGCCGACGGCTCGGTCGACGTCGTGGTCGCGGGCGAGATCCTGGAGCACGTCACCGACCTGAGCGGCACGGTCGCCGAGCTCTGCCGGGTGCTGCGCCCGGGCGGCCGGGTCGTGCTGGACACGGTGAACGACACCGCTCTCAGCCGGTTCGTCACCGTGACCCTGGGCGAGTGGTCCGGGCTGGCGCCGGTGGGCCTGCACGACCCGGCGCTGTTCGTCTCGCCGGCGCGGCTGCGGGCCGAGTTCGCCCGGCACGGTGTCCGCCTGGCCGTCCGCGGGGTGCGGCCGAGCCTGCCGGGGATGGTGCGGTGGCTGGCGCTGCGCCGGGTGCCGGACGGGCGGCCACTCGGGCGAGTGGTCCCGACGTTCTCCACCGCCGTCCTCTATCAGGGTGTCGGTCACAAGCCTGCGCTCGCTCACGCCGGGCCGAATTCCACGGCCTCCTCCGCTGCATCCGAGCCCACCGAACCGGGAGCCACCGTGCCGGAGCCGAGCGAGCGGGGAGCCACCGTGCCGGAGCCAAGCGCACCGGAGCCGAGCGCTGCGGCGGCTGCTCCCGCGGCGCCTGCTTCCGTGGCATCCGTGACGGCTGCGGAAGCGCGGCGGCAGGGGTGACCGCGACGGGAGCGGTGATCAGCGGGCTGGGCGTGGCGTTGCCGCCCTCCACCGAGCAGGGCGAGCTCTGGGACGGCTTCTTCGCCCAGCACTACGTGAACGGCCGACGTGGCCTGGCCAAGCGGATCTTCGCGAACTCGGGGGTGGTCACCCGGCAGGCCGCGGTGAGCCCGTTGAAGGAGGACGTCTCCGGCTGGTCGACCGAGCGCCGGATGCGCCGGTTCCAGGCGGAAGCGGTTCCGCTGGGCAGCGCCGCGGTCGGCCGGGCGCTGACCGACGCCGGTCTCGACGCCTCCGAGGTGGGGCTCTTCGCGGTCTGCTCCTGCACGGGGTACGGCACGCCCGGGCTCGACATCCTCCTCGCCCGGGATCTCGACATGTCACCGAACGTGCAGCGGCTCTTCGTCGGCCATATGGGCTGTTACGCAGCGTTGCCGGGTCTCGGTACGGTCAGCGACTTCGTGGTGGCCCGCGGGCGGCCTGCGCTGCTGCTCTGCGCCGAGCTGACCAGCCTGCACATGCAGCCGGCCGGCAGCGGCCCGCCGGACGTGCAGCAGATCGTGTCGCACGCGCTCTTCTCCGACGCGGCCGTCGCGGCGGTGCTCGTCCCGGCGTCGTCCGGCCGCCCGGGTTATGCGGTCCGCGAGGTCGCTGCGGTCACCGACAGCACCACGGCCGGCCACATGACCTGGGAGGTGACCGACCTCGGCTTCCGGATGGGGCTGTCGCCCGAGGTGCCGTCGGTGCTGTCCCTGCACGTCCGGGCGCTCGTGGAGGACCTGCTGAAACGGCACCGGCTGACGATCGGGGAGGTGGACGGGTGGGCCGTGCACCCGGGCGGGCCGAAGATCCTGGACGTCGTGCAGGAGCGGCTGGGACTCGACGACCGGGCGCTGGCGGCGTCGCGGGGCGTGCTCGCGGCGTACGGGAATTGTTCGTCACCGACCGTGCTCCTGGCCCTCGACGCCCTGCGTCGTGAGGCGCGGCCGCCCCAGCGGGTGGTCATGCTGGCGTTCGGTCCGGGGCTGACGCTCTACGGCGCGCTGCTCGAGTTCTCTACAGTCGCGGAGTGAGTGCGACGGCACGGAGGGTGCCGGGCCGGTGGGCGGGATGGGAGCGGCGTGAGCGAACGGGGGCGCGGGGCGATCCTGGTCGTGCTGGCCGCGCTGATCCTGGTGGCGGGCGGCGTGTGGTGGTGGCGGGCGGCTCCGCGGGACGACTCCGACCCGCGGCTGCTGGCCTGGCGGCTCACCGCCGAGCAGCTCCTGCCCGAGACCGGTGAGCAGGAGCTGACCGACACCCTCGTGGTGCCCGCCTCGGGCAGCTATGAGAAGAGCGCCGACCTGGACGGGGGCGCGTTCCAGGTCGCGGTGGTGTGCGCGGGGCCGGACGGCAGCCGGGTCCGGGTCAGCTTCGGCGACGACGAGTCGGGGCGGGGGCTGTCGTGTTCCGGGACACGCACGCCGGAGGTCTTCAGCGTCGGCGTCGGCAGCCAGTTGCGTCTTCGGATCGTGGCCGACGAGCACGGCCCGGTCGTCTTCCGTTACACCGTGCAGCGCGCCGCCACGAGCTGATCGTCGGGCCGGCGGGTTGTGCTTTCCGGGCCGGTCGGGCGACTTTCCAGGTCAGAGACGGTCCAGGTCGGGCTGGAGCGTGTCGACCGAGACGACGTGGGGGATCTTGCGCAGGATGTCGCCGGTGCTGGTGACGAGGATCGCCGCGGCCGTCCCGTCCTGCGTGGTGAGGCCGAGTTGCTCGCGCAGGCTGCCAGTCGGATCACGCAGGTAGCGCACATTCTTCCCATCCGACCGCGGGGGCCGGGCGGTGGTGACCTGGCTGTGCGAGGCGGGGACCGACGGCGTGGACCGGGACACGGCGAGCACCGCGATCTTCGATTTCACCGCGGCGACCGTTTCCGCGATCAGCGCTTCACAGTCGCAACCGTCGATCAGCAGGATCACCACGGGCAACTGTCCGTTGACCGGCACGACCTGGCCCTCGGCGTCGATCAGCTCTAGCGCCGGCAGCGTCTTGACCGGCGCCGGGGTCGAGCCGGAGGTGCGCTGGGTGGCCGGCTCGCGGGCCGGCCCGGGCCACGCCGAGGCGAACAGGCTGGCGACGGTGACCAGGACCGCCATCGAGATGATCAGGACCGGCGCACGCAGCATCAACGTGCCTGCCTTGCGCAGCCACCGCATCCCTGGCCTGCGCAGGAATCGCTGAAGACCGCTCGCCGGCGGGGACAGATGCAGCTCTGCCCGGATCGCTTCCACCTCGTCGGAGAGCTCGGACAGATCGTCCGGGATGACGATGACGCCCCACTCCTCAGGGAGGTCGGGCAGTTCACCTGGGGAACCGCCGTCGGGCGGCCAGCCGCCGTTGTCGCTCGCGCCTGCCATGACTCACCTCCCCCCTGGCCGACCAGATCTTGCTTCGGTCGGGGAACTTCCGTCCAGCGTCTCGCACGCTACGCCGCATCGCCAGTGGTGGGGCGGCGTGGACCTCAGCGATACGCTTGATCTCGCAAAGCCATCAGGTCCGGAATTTCCGACTCATCGGCGAGTCCAGTGACGTCTCGGTCACTTTGCGTTACTTAGGCAGCTTCCGGCGCTGCTGTCAAGCGGTAGAAAGCCCCGTCACAGGGCCCCTGAGCTGCACTAACAGTGACCGCCAGGGCAAGACACCGTCGCCTGAGCGTGTTACCCTAGACACAGCGAAAGGGGTTTCGAACCTATGGTTTTCAGTGTCGGCGAGACCGTTGTTTACCCCCACCACGGGGCCGCACTCATCGAGGCAATCGAGACTAGGGTCATCAAGGGCGTTGAAAGGCAGTATCTCGTTCTGCGTGTCGCCCAGGGCGATCTGACGGTTCGGGTGCCCGCTGAGAATGCCGAGGAAGTCGGCGTGCGCGAAGTGGTTGGCGAGGAAGGCCTGGGTAAGGTCTTCGACGTCCTCCGCGCTCCGCACACCGAGGAGCCGACCAACTGGTCGCGGCGTTACAAGGCCAACCTGGAGAAGCTCGCTTCCGGTAACCCGCTCAAGGTTGCCGAGGTTGTTCGTGACCTCTGGCGTCGCGAGCGGGAGCGCGGTCTCTCGGCAGGCGAGAAGCGCATGCTCGCGAAGGCCCGCGACATCCTGGTCGGCGAGGTGGCCCTCGCTGAGAAGAGCACCAAGGACGAGGCTGAGGTTCTGCTCGACAAGGTCCTCACCGAGGCCTGATCGCACCCTTCACAGCACCGTGAACGCCGACCGCGACGTGACCGCGCAGCTCAATGCTCGCGGTGACGTCGCGGTCGTCGTTCCGGCCGCTGGTGCCGGGTTGCGGCTCGGTCCGGGTGCGCCCAAAGCTCTGCGGCTGCTCGAGGGCGAGCCGCTGCTTGTCCATGCGGTGCGCCGGCTGGCCGCCGCTCCCTCGGTCCGGATGATCGTGGTGGCCGCGCCCCGTGCCGATGTCGCCGCGGTGCAGGCTCTGCTCGCGCCGGTCGCGTCGGTCACCGTCGTCGCCGGTGGCGCCGAGCGGCAGGAGTCGGTGGCGGCCGCGCTCGCCGTGGTTCCGGACGAGGTGCCGATCGTGCTGGTGCACGATGCGGCCCGTTGCCTGACCCCACCCTCGGTGACCGAGCGGGTGGCGGCGGCGGTCCGAGGCGGCGCCGACGCGGTGATCCCGGTTCTCCCGGTGGTGGACACGATCAAGGAAGTTTCCGCCGACGACGTCGTGCTCGGCACGGTCGATCGTTCGGTGCTGCGCGCGGTGCAGACTCCGCAGGGCTTCCGCGCCGCGGTGCTGCGGGCCGCGCACGAGGCGGCCGCGGATTCGCACACCGACGATGCAGGCGCCGTCGAGAAGCTCGGGATTCCGGTCCGGTGCGTTCCGGGGTCGGATCTCGCGTTGAAGATCACTCGGCCGTTGGATCTGGCGCTCGCGACACATCTTCTGGCCATGCCCGACCCTGAAACGCCGCCCGCCCGACCGGGGCCGCTCGTCTGACCCGCACCGGCCGTCTGCCCGCACCGGCCGTCTGACCCGGCCGGCTGTCTGACGGCCACCGGCTGCCTGGCCCGGCTGCCTGGCCCGGCTGCCTGGCCCGGCTGCCTGGCCCGTGTCGGCTGTCTGACCTGCGATGGCCGTCGGACCGACGCGGTTGGTCGCGCCGGCGGGCGGTTAGGGTGAGCGGGTGATCATTCCGCGGGTGGGCATCGGCACGGACGTGCACGCATTCGACGCTGATCGGGCCTGCTGGGTGGCCGGGCTGGAGTGGCCCGGCGAGCCGGGACTGGCCGGGCACTCGGACGCCGATGTCGTCGCACACGCCGTCTGTGACGCTCTTCTCTCCGCGGCCGGGCTGGGCGATCTGGGCAGCAACTTCGGCACGAGCCGCCCGGAGTGGGCCGGGGCCGCCGGGGTCACCCTGCTCGCGGAGGCGGCACGGTTGGTGCGGGCGGCCGGGTTCGCGATCGGGAACGTGTCGGTGCAGGCGGTCGGCAACCGGCCGAAGATCGGCAAGCGCCGCGCGGAGGCCGAGAAGGTCCTTTCCGCGGCGATCGGTGCGCCGGTGACGGTGTCCGGGACCACGACGGACGGGTTGGGGCTCACCGGGCGGGGCGAGGGGCTGGCCGGCTTCGCGGTGGCAATGGTCTACGCGGAGATGCCCGCCACCTCGTGAGGCGGGGATGCCCGCCACCTCGTGAGGCGGGGATGCCCGCCACTCCGTGAGGCGGAAATGCTCGCCGCGCGTGAAGCGGGATGCCCGTCACGCGGTGATGTGGAGATGCCCGACACGTAGGGGCGCCCGCTACGAACCGGGGTGACACGGTTACTGCTGCGCAGGCCCGTTTTCACGCGGGGTGACGCGGTCGCGCCTGTCCGGAGTGTCAACTGTCACGGAAGGGCAGTGCTGATTCTCGGGCATGATGACGATCATGACTGTCGTCCTGCCCGATGCCGCTCGTAGGTTGATCGACAATCCCACCTACGCGGTGCTCAGCACGATCAACACGGACGGCTCGCCGCAGTCGACGGTCATCTGGGTCAAGCGCGAAGGCGACGACATTCTCTTCTCCACGGTCCGTGGGCGGCAGAAGGCCCGGAACATGGAGCGCGACCCGCGGGCCTCGATCTGCGCTTTCGACCCCGCACAGCCGTCGTCCTACTGCACGGTCGAGGGGACGGTCACGCTCAGCGACGATCAGGACGATCTGATCAGCATGCTGAGCTACAAGTATGCGAACGAGCCGTGGTCCGGGGACGGCCCGGAGACCGTGCGCGTGGTGTGCCGGCTCACCCCGACCCATGTGATCTACAGGTAGACCGCCTACGCTCCGACTGTGCCCGCCCCCTTGGAGCCTGACACCACGCCGGAGGAGCATCGCCAGCGTGCGCTGCTTCTCGCCGACCTCGGCCGCTACGACGAGGCCGCCGAGGAGGTCGCCGCTGGGCTGCGGGGTGCTCCGGACGAGTCGGCCCTGCTGGCCACGCTGGCCCGGATCCACCTGGCCGCCGAGCAGCCGGTCGAGGCGCTGGCTGCCGCCGAGCGGGCCGCCAGGGCTCAGCCGGGCACGCTGTCGCCGCTGGTGGTGCGGGCGATGGCGTTGACCGACAGCCGGCGTTACGGCGAGGCCGCCCAGGTCGCGGGCGAGATCCTGCGGGCGTGGCCCGAGGATGCGTACGCGCAGCGCACCGGTGCCGCGCTGCTGAGTGAGTCGCGCAATGGGCAGGAGGCGCTGAACGCCGCGTGGAACGGCGTGCGGGTCGCGCCGGCCGAGGCCGAGGCGCATCTCGTGCTGGCCGTGGTGGCGGCGCGGCTGCGGCTCTTCGATCTGGCCCAACGGGCGTACGCGGAAGCTCTGGATCTTGATTCGGCGATCGGTGACGCCGGGCAGGATGTCGGCATTGTCCGCCTGGAGCGGCGCCGCTGGGCTCGGGCGCTGGAGGAGTTGGCCGAGGAGGCGTCGCTCGGCGCGCCGCTGACCGATCCGGACGGGTTCCCGGTCGAGCCGCCGAACCCGGCGCCGACGTCGTCGAACTGGTCGGAGCCGCCGAACCCGGCGCCGGCGCCGTCGAACTGGTCGGAGCCGCCGGCGGTCAGCCGCCCGCGCAAGCCGGTGCTGGACGTCTCCGCGGACTCGGCCGACGCGGTGCGCGAGACAATCCGCTACGGCGCCAACGGCACCCTGGTGGCGGCCGTGGTCACCGCCGCGATGACGCTGGTCAGCTCCGGCATCTCGCGGGTGTGGGCCGGTCTCGTCGGGGTGCTGGTGTTCGCCGCGGTCATCCTCTGGTTCCGCAGTCGTCTCACCGAGCCGGCCGGTCTCGTGCTGGCCCGGCTGCGTGCCGGGGAGCGTGGGCTGGCCGTGGCGCTGTATGCGACTTTCGCCGCACCGCTGTTCCTCGTGGCCTACGCCGTGGTCGGTGGCCTGCCGACGCTCATCGCGGGAATGGTCCTCGCGGTCGTCGCCGATCTGCTGGTCGTGCTCGGCCGCCGTTGAGCGGCAGAGCCACCCGGCCATGACGGGCTCGAGGTCCGCTCGACGGTGCGGTTGCCGATGGCCGGGCTTCACGACGCGATTGAGGTACGGCGGACCCTGCGCGACCGCGACCCGAGCAGCGGCATAGACGACGTCCCCGTATTTTGACCGCATGGCCGATCTTCTGATTGCCGTGCTGGCGCTGGTGGCGCTGGCCGTCGTCCTGGTCGTGCTGTTCCGGGCGGAGACGCTCGGCCGCACCTATTTCGCGGCCGGCCTGGTGATCATGACGCTCGCCGCGGCGACGACCGGGGTGCTGCTCTACCGGTCGCACAAACCGGCCGCGGAGCCGGCCGCGGAGGTGAGGTCGCCGCAGGCCGCGCTCGGTGCCGCCGTCCAGCGGCTGGAGTTGACGCTGCCGGCGGGCGACAAGTACCCGCAGACCGCGGTGCTGCTGCTGGACCCGGTACGCCCCGGCCCGGACGCGTGGACCGGGGACGTGTCGCTGATCTGCTCGACCCCGGGCAAGGGCGACACCGTGCAGCACTGCTCGGGCGACGACCAGCGGGTCTGGAGCGCCGACCCGCTGGAGAAGCGCTCGGTGGTGGCCCGCGCGGCCGGTGATCCGTTCGCCGGGCCGGAGGCGTGCGCTGAGGTCAACGGCGTCACGTATCAACCGCAATATATGGAATTGGCGGCCGGGAAGGCGTACTGCATGCGCCTGGCGGCTGACCCGAAGCATGTCGTGGCCTTCCGGATCCCCGTCTTTCCGACGGAGAAACCGCTGCCCACGGGCTTGACGATCGAGACGGCGGTCTGGGCGGTGTGACTCGCCCTGTTGTCCGGCTCACGCGTGGTCCGTTAGGTTCGGATCGTGTCGACGATGGTGCCTCCGCTGTATGCCGGGCTCGTCGATGACGCGTCCCTGTTGCCGCCCAGCCCGACCGGCCTGGCCGAGGCCGAGGCGAAGTTCCACGAGCACGCCTCGGCGTGGTACGCGGATTTGATCGGCGCCCTGCTGGTCCCGGCGTCGGTGGTGGGCTCCGAGCCGGTGCCCCGGCTCGTGGGGGCGCTGATCGGCGACATCCCGGCCGGCACGCTGCCCGCGACCGTGGAGAAACTGCGCTCCGCGGGCATGGTGATCGAGCACGTCGAGGCGGCGGTCGCCCGGCGCGGCGAGGACCCGCAGCCCGGCCTGGCGCTGCTGCGCACGTTCGCGGCGCGGGAGAGCTTCCACGTGTGGGCCGAGATCCCGCTGAGCTGGGGGCTGATCGGCGCTCTGGACACGCTGGCCGAGGCCCGGCGCGAGGGCCAGTCGATCGCCCCGAAGTTCCGCGTCGGCGGGCTGGCCGCTGAGCTCTTCCCGACCCCGGTCGAGCTGGCCGCGGTGATCTGCGCCTGCCGCGACCGGGAGCTGCCGTTCAAACTTGCGGCCGGTCTGCGGCACGCCACCCGGCACACCGACCCGGAGACCGGTTTCACCCACCACGGCTTCCTGAATGTGCTGGTCGCGACACTGCTCGCGGTCGATGGCGCCGAGGTCGCCGAGGTTGCCGAAGCGCTGGCGGCGACGCATCCGGTGCCGCTCGTCGAGCCGGCCCGGTCGAGGCGAGAGACCCCACGGCCGCTGTTCGCGGGCTTCGGCGCGGCGAATGTCGTCGAGCCACTGACCGAATTGGTCCGTCTCGGATTGATCAACGGTGGGTACGAGTGATCGGCCTCGACCGGGCCTGACATACTCCCCGCTGTGACACGAGTGCTGCTGCGAGCGTCAGCGGCGGTGCTTCTGCTGCTGGCCACGGTTCTGGTCGGCTGGCGGATCCTGAAGCCCGCTGAAGTGCTGGCGACCGCGAAAACTGCCTATCCGCCGCTGGTCATCGCCCAGCGCGGCGCGTTCGCCAAGATCACCGTGGCTCCGCTGATCTTCCAGGATCGGCTGCGGATCTACGCCGCGAAGCACCAGGTCCGCGCCGACGACCCCATCTACGCCCATGGCGTCAACACCACGCGGTGGTCGCTGCGACGCTGGCCGGCCCAGCTCAGCGGCGTCGTCACGGACGACACGACGGTGATCACGCAGTGGTCCGACGGTGAGCTGGTGGCGCTCGACGGGCGTACCGGCCAGATCACCTGGCGGGCCAAGGGCCCGGACGCGCCGGACTACGACGGTTACCGCACCGGTGCCGCGACGGTGTGGGATCCACCGGCTCTGCGGGTCTCCTCCGGCACCGTGCTGCTCACCGCCGGTCAACAGATCATTGCGTACGCCGTGAGCACCGGCGCCGAGCGCTGGCGCGCCACCGCTCCGGCCGGGTGCACGGACGGCTTCACCACGGCCGGCGGGGTGTATGTGTGCGCCACCGGCTCCTACGACCTCAACAGCGGGCAACCGGTCGCCGACTGGCCGACCGGGCCGTACACCGCGGTCGGCTGCCCGGTGGCCACCTCCAACTGCCTCGGCTTCCGGGACGGGACCGGCAAGGGCTGGCGGACCCCGCTGCCCAAACCGCGCCGCACCGTGGCGCTCGACGACCCCGCGACAACCGTCGCGGCCGGCATCGTCGTCGGCGTCCAGGGCCGGGTGGTGACCGGCTACCAGGACGACGGCACCAAGCTGTGGTCGTGGAACGGGCAGGCCCGGGTGCTCGGTGGCCCGCCCGGACGTCTGCTGCTGCTGACGCCGAAGAACGACCTGGTCGCGCTGAACCCGGCCACCGGGATCCGGCAGTACCGGTTCCGGCTCGGGACGTCCAAGCTGGAAAAGATCAACTGGAACGTGGGCGCGGTGCAGGTGTCCGAGCACTACATGGCGATCGAGCGGTTGCGTAAGGGCGGGTCGAAGGATCAGGACTCGCCGACGCACTACTTCACGAGCAGCCCGGTTCTGCTCGTCTCGATCTAAGGTTCGTGTCGCGTTCGGCCCGGCAGCGTGTGCTGCCGGGCCGAACGCGTCTTAGCAGAGTTTGCTGATCGACTGCGGTTGTCCACACTGCGGGGCTGTCCACAGGCCGGAGCGGGATCTTGGGCGGTCGCGCGACAATGGTCGTGGGTTCGCCCCCCGGTGGTGGGTGGGGGCTGTTTGGTGGGCGCTGGCTGTTTGGTGGGCGCGGGGCGCTTGCTACGCCAGACGCGGCAAGAGGGCGGCCCACGCCTCCTCGGCCGCGCCGGAGATCGGCCCGTTGTCGCCCAGCGCGGCCGGGACGATCGGTGGCGGCGACTCCCGGTGGATCGACATCAGCCCGTCGCGGTAGGCGGCGTGGATCTCCTCCGGGACGGTGGCGAGCAGGTCGGCGCCGAGGCCGCCGAGCGTGACCAGGTCCGCGTCGAGGCCGTTGACCAGGCCGGCTGTGCCGCGGCCGAGGTTCGCCGCCACGGCTCGGACGGCGGCGACCGGGGGCGGCACCGGGCCGGCCGGAGCGCCGGCGAGGAGTTCGGCCGCTGAGGTGATCACGCGGCGGGCGTAGGAGAGCGTGTCGACGGGTGTGGGGTCGCCGAGGAGGCGGGCCAGTTCGTTGCCGTCGACCGCGATGCCCCAGCAGCCATGGGCGCCGCACGGGCAACGGACTGCCGGGTCGCCGAACGGCATGTGACCGAACTCACCCGCAGCTCCTCGGGCGCCGATGACCGGGCGGCCGTCTTCGACGACGGCGCCGCCCAGGCCGGCTTCGATGCGCAGGTGCAGGGCGACCGCGGCGTCGACGGCGGCGCCGCGGTGGGCTTCGGCGGTGGCGGCCAGGGTGGCGTCGTTGCCGGCGACGAAGACGTCGGCGTCCGGCCAGAGAGCGGTCAGCTCCACGTTGTGCCAGCCGGGGCCGACCGCGTCCAGGCGCAGGTCGCGGGAGACCGTGCCGGGGGCGGAGACACCGGCGGCGCGCAGGCGGTGGCCGTACTGCAGGCGAAGTTCTTCGATGGCGGCCCGCACCGCCGAGCGGACCTCGGGCCAGGCGGCGCCCGCGTGCCGGCCGCGTGGACCGGGGTGGGTGGCGCCGCCGAGTTCGACCACCTCGACCCGCCAGATCTCGTGGGTGATGGCGACGGCCAGCACGAGCGGGCCTTCCGGGTGCGGAAGCAGCACGGTGGTCGGCCGGCCGCGGGCGCCGCTCGGTGCGGCCGGGCCCTGGATCAGGAGCGCCGCGCGGCTCAGCTTGGTGACCAGTTCGGTGGCGGCGCCGGTGCCGATGCCGAGGAGCCGGGCGGCGTCGGCTCGGGTGACGCCGGGGCTGCGGTGCACCACCCGGAGAAGTTCGGTGGAGCGCGTCGTCACATCCGTTCCCCTTTTTATGCTCTTGCTCGGAGCTTATTCTGCGGAGGTGAGTTTCCACCGCCCCGCGCTGGTCGTTCTCGGAGCATCCACCTTCTTCTACGTCACTGCCGAAACCCTGCCGGTCGGGCTGCTGCCGCAGATCTCGACCGGCCTGCACGTCACCGAAGCCCAGGTGGGCCTGCTGCTGACCAGCTATGCCGTGGTCGCCGCGCTGAGCACAATCCCGCTCACCGCACTGACCATGCGCGTGCCCCGGCACACCCTGCTCGCCGCAACCGTAGCGATTTTCGCCGTCTCCCAGGCGGCCGCCACGTTCGCCCCGACCTTCCTCGTGCTGGCCCTGGCCCGGCTCGTCTGCGCGCTCGCCCACGGCGTGTTCTGGTCGGTGATCGGGCCGATCATCGCGCGGCTCGCGCCACCCGACCAGATCGGCAAGGCCACCGCGATGACGTTCATCGGGAACTCGCTCGCGATCGTGCTGGGCGTGCCACTGGGTACGGCGCTCGGGCAATGGCTGGGCTGGCGGGTGGCGATCGGGCTGATGGCGGTCGGCGGGGCGGTGTGCGTGGCGCTGCTGCTCGCGGTGCTGCCGAAACTGCCACCGCTGCCCCGGGACATGGCTACGCCGGCCGGGGAGCGGCTGCGCAACGCGGTGCGGATCCTGCGGGACGGGCGGGTGACGCGGCTGTGCGCGGTGACCGCGGTGCTGGTGATCGGGCATTTCGCGGCGTACACGTACATCGCGCCGCTGGTGCGCCGGGACGCCGGGCTGGACGGGGCCGGGCTGAGCGTGCTGCTGCTCGGGTACGGCGCGGTCGGACTGCTCGCCAACTTCGTGGTCGGGCGGTACGTCGACCGTCGCCCCGGCCCGGTCCTGCTGATCCTGATCAGCGTGCAGACGGTGTCGGTGGTGCTGCTCGCCCCGGTGCTCGGGACCGTGCCGACGATCCTGGCGACGCTGCTGTGGGGTGGGGCGTTCACGGCGATCCCGGTCTTCCTCGGCGCGACCCCGATGCGGGTGGCGCCGACCGCGCGGGACGCGGCCTCGGCGGTGTACGTGGTGGCGTTCCAGATCGGTATCGGCGGCGGCGCGTTCGTCGGGGAGCGGTTCGTGACGGCCGGCCGGCTGGGCGTGCTGCCGCTGCTGGCCGGGCTGTTCGCGATGGTCGCCGGGATTCTGGTGCTGACCTCGCGGGAGGTGTTCCCGAGCCGGATGAGCGCCGACGACCACCACCGGGTCTCGGCCGA
>NZ_JBIRWQ010000043.1:0-25907 GCF_044388125.1 Actinoplanes sp. NPDC020271 | reverse complement strand
CCGAGGTCGGCGCGGCGCACTGACCGGCGTGGCTGGGCCGTCGTCGGTCACCACCGGGTCTGGGGCGAGGTCGGCGCGGCGCACTGACCGGCGTGGCTGGGCCGTCGTCGGTCACCACCGGGTCTGGGGCGAGGTCGGCGCGGCGCACTGACCGGCGTGGCCGGACCGTCGTCGGCCACCGGCTGGGCCATGTCGCAGCCGGGTGACCGGCAGGGCACGGCGTAGGGGTCGCAAAGGCCACTCGTTCGGGGCCAATGCGGAATGTAGAGGACGAAACTGCAGGCCGGAGCCGCTAACGTCGTAACCGGCCGCAAGGAAAAGCCTGGCCGGCCCGCGGCGGATTCGCGGACCGGCCAGGCTTGTCGCAGATGGTGGTCAGGCGTTGAGCGCTGCCTCCGCCGCCGCCAGGAACATGTCGTTCTCTTCCCGGGTGCCGATCGTGACGCGCACACCGTCCGGCTGGAACGGGCGCACGATCACGCCACGGCTCTCGCAGGCCGCGCCGAACGCCGCGGACCGGTCGCCGAGCGGCAGCCACACGAAGTTGGCCTGGCTGTCCGGCACGTCGACGGAGAGTTTGCGCAGCCCTTCGGTGACCCGCTCGCGCTCGGCCGTGACCAGGCCGCAGCGGCGGACCACCTCGTCCTCCTGGGCGAGCGCGGCGAGGGCCGCGGCCTGCGCCACCAGGCTGGTGGAGAACGGGGTCAGCACCTTGCGCACGGCCGCGGCCACCTCCGGCTGGGCGACCAGGTAACCCATCCGCAGGCCGGCCAGGCCCCAGGCCTTGCTCATGGTGCGCAGGACGACGACGTTGTGACGGTCCGCGTACGTCTCCAGCGCGTCCGGCACCTCGGGGTCGGTGACCAGCTCCCGGTACGCCTCGTCGAGCACCACCAGCACGTCCGACGGCACCGACGCGAGGAAGCGGTCCAGCTCCGGCTTGCGCAGCGCGGTGCCGGTCGGGTTGTTCGGGTTGCACACGAAGATCAGGCGCGTCCGGTCGGTGATCGCCGCGGCCATCGCGGTGAGGTCGTGCCCGTGGTCGCCGGTGTTCGGCACGCGGACGCTGGTCGCGCCGGCGCCGGCCGCAATGATCGGGTACGCCTCGAAGGAGCGCCAGGCGTAGACGACCTCGTCGCCCGGCATGCAGGTGGCCTTGACCAGGATCTCGGCCAGCGCGACGGACCCGCAGCCGGTGACGACGCGGTCGGCGGCCACCCCGTAACGCCCGGCGAGCGCGTCGCGCAGCTGCAGAGCGCCCAGATCCGGGTAGCGGTGCATCTCCCGGGCCGCCTCGGTGACCGCCTCGACCACGCCGGGCAGCGGCCCGTACGGCACCTCGTTGCTGGCCAGCTTGATCGCCTCGGCGATGCCGAGCTCGCGGACCAGGTCGGCAACGTTCTTGCCGGGCACGTACGCCGGCAGCGCGTCCAGGTCGGCGCGGGTGAGGCGGGTCATTCGGGTCCTCCTGGGTTGTCGCCGCGCGGCGCGGCCTCGACGGTCGGTTGGGCGGCGCCGTGCGGGACCGCGACGACGACGGTGGACGCCGACCTGTCGTGCCAGCCCTGCCGCAGCCGCTGGTCGAACGTGGGGGAGAGCGAGTAGAGGAACTGCATCACGAACCCGACCAGGCACCACCAGAGCAGGGTCCACGCGCCGAGCGGGGCCCAGCGGCCGAGCGCGCGCCGGAACCCGATCGGGGCGGTGCTGTGCACCCCGACCACCTTGATCCCGACGATCATCTTGCCCAGGGTCTGGCCGCGGCCCGCGATCGCCGGCACCTCGTAGAGCATCCAGAGCAGGGTCGCGATCAGGATGATCGCCATCTGCAGCGTGGACATCCGGGCGGTGGGCTCGATCATGTCGGGCTCGACGTTCGCCCGGACCTGGTCCATGTAGTGCGTGAAGATCGGGTCGAAGTCCTGCCACCACTGGTAGGCGAACCAGCCGTTGACCACCACGTTGATCAGCAGGACGACGACGATGTCGATCAGCCGGGCGACCAGGCGCTGACCCAGGCCGGCCAGGGCCAGGCCGTGCGGGCGCGCCTCCGGCGCCGGGTAGAGGTAGGCGTGCGGTGGCTGCGGCCAGGCCTGCGGGTGCGGCATCGGCGGCTGGTGCCAGCCGGGATGCGGTTGCTGATAGCCCGCCGGGGGCGGCTGGAACGTCGCCGGGGGCTGCTGCCAGCTCGGCGGCGGCTGCTGCCAGCCCGCGGGAGGCTGCTGCCAGCCCGCGGGAGGCTGCTGCCAGCCGGGGGGCGGCTGCTGCCAGCCCGGTGGGGGTGCCGGTGGCTGGTGCCAGCCCGCGGGAGGCTGAGCCCCGGGCGAGGCCCAGCCCTGCTGCGGCGGCGGGTACTGCCCGGGCTGGGGCAGTTGGGCCGGCGGCGGTGTCGCCGGGGGCTCCGCCTCCACCGGCGGCGGCCCGTCCGGCGGGACCGCGTCGGCCGGGATGGCTTTGCCCAGCCAGCCCTCACCGTCCCAGTAACGCTGGGTGCTGGTGTCAGCCGGGTCCTTGTACCAACCCGCGGGAAGGGAACTCATGCGCAAACCTTTACCACGTATGCCTGACGGTTCCCTGCGCGCCCAGCGTCCTGACGGACGTCACAGGTTGCCGCGCCGCTCCTGCTCCCGCTCGATGGCCTCGAAGAGCGCCTTGAAGTTGCCCTTGCCGAAACCGAGGGAGCCGTGCCGCTCGATCAACTCGAAGAATACGGTGGGGCGGTCCTGCACCGGGGCCGTGAAGATCTGCAACAGGTATCCGTCCTCGTCCCGGTCGACCAGGATGCGCCGCTTCTTCAGCTCCTCGATCGGCACGCGGACCTGGCCGATCCGGGCGCGCAGCTCCGGGTCGTCGTAGTACGAGTCCGGTGTGTTGAGGAACTCCACGCCGGCCCCGCGCATCGCGTCGACCGTGGTCAGGATATCGTTGGTGGCGAGGGCGACGTGCTGGGCGCCCGGGCCGCCGTAGAACTCCAGGTACTCGTCGATCTGCGACTTGCGCTGCGAGATGGCCGGCTCGTTCAGCGGGAACTTGACCTTGCGGGTGCCGTCCGCGACGACCTTGGACATCAGCGCGGAGTAGTCGGTGGCGATGTCGTCGCCGATGAACTCGGCCATGTTGGTGAAGCCCATGACCCGGCGGTAGAACTCGACCCACTCGTCCATCTTGCCGAGCTCTACGTTGCCGACGACGTGGTCGACGGCTTGGAAGAAGCGCTTCGGGCGGACGGCGACGATCGGTTCCCGGGCCACGAAGCCGGGCAGGAACGGGCCGTCGTATCCGGAGCGGTCGATCAGGGAGTGGACGGTGTCGCCGTACGTCGCGATCGCCGCCATCCGCACGGTGCCGTTCTCGTCCTTGAGGTCGTGCGGTTCGGTCACCCCGCGGGCGCCGGTCGAGGTGGCGTGCCGGTACGCCGCGTCGACGTCCGGGACCTCGATGGCGATGTCCGAGATGCCGTCGCCGTGCTTCGTCACGTGCTCGGCGCCGGGGGCTCCGGCGTGCACCATGCCGGTCAGCACGAACTTGGCGCCCCCGCTGACCATCACGTACTCGGCGTGGTCGCGGAAGCCCTGCTCGGGGCCGCGGTACGCGACGCAGCGCATGCCGAACGCGGTGGAGTAGAAGTGGGCGGCCTGCCGGGCGTTGCCGACCAGGAAGCGCAGGTGGTCGACGCCCTTGACGGGGAAGGCATCGGGGGTGCGGGTCTCGGGTTGCATCGTCCCTCCGGTCACTACGGGTACCGCCTCGTGAGCGGCGCGTCCTCGGCCGAGGTTGACGCAGGTCACACCGATGGGCAAGAGTCGCCGAAAGCGCTGGTCAATCTGTGCAATACGTAGAGAGGTAACCCGGGATGACCGAGCATTCTGTGCAGCTCGACGAGCTCGACGCGCGGCTGATCGAGTTGCTCGCGGCCGAGCCGCGGATCGGTGTGCTCGAGCTCTCCCGGCGGCTCTCGGTGGCCCGCGGCACGGTCCAGGCGCGGCTCGACAAGCTGACCGCCCGCGGGGCGATCAAGGGGTTCGGGCCCGAGGTCGTACCGGCGATGATCGGCTTCGGGGTGATGAGCTTCGTGACCCTGGAGATCAGTCAGCGGTACGGGCACGACGCGGTGGCCGGCCATCTGGCCGAGATTCCCGAGGTCCTGGAGGCGCACACGATCACCGGCAGCGGCGACCTGTTGTGCCGGATCGTGGCCCGCTCGAACGCCGACCTGCAGCGGGTGATCGATCAGATCGTGGGCTACGAGGGGATCACGCGGGCGCACACGATCATCGCGCTGGCCGAGCTGATCCCGTACCGGACGGTGCCACTCACCAAGGCCGCAACTCGGATATAAGCCCACGACACGGGCTTTCTACGCTCGCGGGGCTTGTGGATCGAGGTCATTAGTGTGCGCGCATGGCCTCGGGCACCTGGAAGGGAGTCACGCTGGTCGCTGCCGTCACGGTCACCGTGCTGGCCTCGACCGGGGTGTGGAACCCGTTCCCACAGCTGTGGGAGTGGGTCAGCACGAGCGGGCCGGTCGCGCCCGGCACCCGCTGGCAGCAGCGGCTCGGCGGCACGCCGCAGAGCATCTCGGTGGTCGGCGAGTCGGTGGTGGTCGAGTACCGGACGTCGGTGGAGGCGTACAACCTGACCACGGCGGTGAAGACGTGGCAGTCCGACGCGGACTGGGCCGTGACCGCCGGGCAGGGCAGCGACGCGGTGGTGGTCACCGGACGGCTGCTCACCAAGGGTTATCAGGTGCTGGACGCGCGGACCGGCACGGTGAAACGGTCGGACACCGAGGCGAGCGCGGTGTGGGCGTACCAGAACGGGATCGTCGACCTGCACTGCGCGGGCGACGACTGCCGGCTGACCGCGTGGGATCCGCGGGCCGGGACGCGACTGTGGTCGGCCGAGGCCGGCGGGATCGGTTTCGTGCTGCACGCGGCGAACCCGGACCTGCCCGACTCCCGCCGGCTCGGCACCGGCGACGTGGACGACGACGCGGCCGGGCCGGCGATGATGCCCGGGCTGCTGGGGCTGCCGGACAACGGGAAGGTGCGGGTGATCGACACGGCTACCGGCAAGCTCGTCCAGACCCTGCAGAGCGGCCCGGACCAGCGGATCGCCGTGGTCGGTGGCCGGGTGCTGACGATCACCGGGACCGCCAAGGACGGCACCTGTTACTACGGCGTGGTGGCCACCTCGCCGCCGAACAACCGCACGGTCTGGAAGCGGGACGGGCTCAACCTGCGGACCGCGGAGAGCGACTGCAAGCAGGACCGCGACCCGGCCGGTGGGTACGACGTGGTGCTCGGCGTCGATCCGTACGGCCGGCAGGAGCTGATCAACGCGTCGGACGGACGCATCCTCTGGTACGGCGACAAGTCGGCCGAGGTGCTGGCCGTCGACGACCGGTATGCCGTCATCCGCACCGGTGACACGCTGCGCGGCTGGTCGTTCGCGCGGGGCAAGGCGGTATGGGGGCAGAACGGGCGGGAGAAGGCGGGGGCGATGGTCACGCCGTACGCGGTGATCGTCGTCTCTCCCGGACGGGTGACCGCGCTGAATCCGACCAATGGGACGGTAAAGGCGGAAGTGCGCACGGAGTCGAAGGTCTTCACCGCCGCACCAGGTGGTTTGATCTTGGTTTCCGGGCGTGACATGGCCTATTTGCCCTACAGCTGACACGCCGACAGGCGCGTATGCCGGGTGCGGGTTCGCATCGCCCCGGGCCGCTGGCCTAGGCTTGCCGCTCATGAGCAGAGGCGCCGCTTTCACCTACTCGCCGCTCTTGCCGACCGGCGGCGACACCACTGAGTATCGCCTGGTCACCGACGAGGGCGTGGACGTCGTGGAGGGTCCGGGCGGCCGCCGTTTCCTGACCGTCGAGCCGGCGGCGCTGACCCAGCTGACCGCCGAGGCGATGCACGACATCGCCCACTACCTGCGGCCGGCGCACCTGGCCCAGCTGCGCGCGATCATCGATGACCCCAAGGCGTCGCCGAACGACCGGTTCGTCGCCCTGGACCTGCTGCGCAACGCGAACATCGCGGCCGGCGGCGTGCTTCCGATGTGTCAGGACACCGGCACCGCGATCGTGATGGGCAAGCGCGGCCGGCATGTGCTCACCGACGGGCTCGACGAGGAAGCCATCGCGCTCGGCGTCTACCAGGCGTACACGCGGCTCAACCTGCGTTACTCGCAGCTCGCCCCGCTGACCATGTGGGACGAGAAGAACACCGGGTCGAACCTGCCGGCCCAGATCGAGCTCTACGCCGAGGACCCGAACGGGCACCCGGACGCGTACAAGTTCCTGTTCATGGCCAAGGGCGGTGGCTCGGCCAACAAGTCTTACCTCTACCAGGAGACGAAGGCGCTGCTCAACCCGCAGCGGATGATGCAGTTCCTGGACGAGAAGCTGCGGCTGATCGGCACGTCGGCCTGCCCGCCGTACCACCTGGCGATCGTGATCGGCGGCACCAGTGCCGAGCACGCGCTGAAGACGGCGAAACTGGCCAGCGCGAAGTACCTGGACAACCTGCCCACCGCCGGCTCGATGCTCGCGCACGGCTTCCGCGACCTCGAGCTGGAGGCCGCGGTGCTGGAGCTGACCCGCGACTTCGGGATCGGCGCCCAGTTCGGCGGGCGGTACTTCTGCCACGACGTGCGGGTGGTCCGGCTGCCCCGGCACGGCGCGTCCTGCCCGGTCGCGATCGCGGTCTCCTGCTCGGCCGACCGGCAGGCGGTCGCCAAGATCACGCCGTCCGGCGTGTGGCTGGAGCGGCTGGAGACCGACCCGGCGCGCTTCCTGCCCGACGTCGACCTCACCGAGGAACCGGTCGTCCGGATCGACCTCAACCGCCCGATGGCCGACATCCGTGCGGAGCTCAGCAAGTACCCGGTGAAGACCCGCCTGTCGCTGACCGGCCCGCTGGTCGTGGCGCGCGACATCGCGCACGCCAAGATCGCCGAGCGGTTGGACGCGGGCGAGCCGATGCCGGATTACCTGCGCGATCACGCGGTCTACTACGCCGGCCCGGCCAAGACCCCGGAGGGTTACGCGTCCGGCTCGTTCGGCCCGACCACGGCCGGGCGGATGGACTCCTATGTGGAGAAGTTCCAGGCTGCGGGCGGCTCGATGGTGATGCTGGCCAAGGGCAACCGGTCACAGCAGGTCACCAACGCCTGCAAGACCCACGGCGGCTTCTACCTCGGGTCGATCGGCGGCCCCGCGGCCCGCCTCGCGCAGGACTGCATCCGCCACGTCGAGGTGCTGGAGTTCCCCGAGCTCGGCATGGAGGCGGTCTGGAAGATCGAGGTCGAGGACTTCCCCGCGTTCATCGTCGTCGACGACAAGGGCAACGACTTCTTCGCCGAGGTCACCAAACCGATGCTGAGCATCGGCAAGCGCTGAAAGATTTCCGGTACGGCATTTTCGCCGCCCGTCCACAGGCGACACGACCCACGCCCGCCCGTACCCACGCGAGCTCCGCCTGCGGTTCGGGCGGAGCTCGCGGGCTGCGGGCGGTGGGACTGCGCGGGCTGCTCGCCTGGTGGACGGGTTCGTTGCTCTGACCGTGCCCACCCACGGACGTCGCCCTGGAGGGCTGAGCGTTCTGGGCGCCCCGCGCCCTGCTCGGCCCGGAAGGGTCCCCGCGGGAGCGACGGTCTGTACCCCGGCGGACCGAGGACAGGAAGATCTTGAAGTTGATCCTCGGGGGTCAGGCGCAGTAGCCGGCGACGGGGCTCAGCCACTCGGCGAGCTGGGGTTTCAGCGTCTTGTCGAGGTCCGCGGTGGTCTTGATGTTCTTGATGTACTTGAGGTCCTTGGCGCTCGTCTCGAACTTCACGGCGGACGTCTCGCCCGCCTGCTTCAGCTCGGGATTCTGCGCGACGCTGGTCTCCTTGCGGATCTGCGCACCGGCCGACTGCAGCTCGGCCGCGGCCGACTTCTCCGCCTTGACGACGTCGTCGGTCTGCTTCGCCTCCTTGTACGCGATCATCTTGCCGATCGCGGTGCCGAAGTCGTCCAGCTCACCGGTGAAGATCTTGTCCAGCTTCCCGCAGATCAGCGCGGTGTCGGCCGAGTAGTCCGGCGGCGGGGACGTGGTGGCGGACGGCGCCGGGGCGCCGGCGTTGTAAACCTGCGCATCGCTCTCGCAGGCGGCACCGGTCAGCAGCACGCCGCCGGCAAGCACGGCCAGGATGGCGGGTCGCATGTCGTCGATCCTCTTCGTCGGGGGCAGAGCGCGGGGGTGATGAGCCCCGCCCGACGGTACGTTCCGTTCCGGCTCGCGTCCAACCGAGAGTGATCGCCGGAAATACGAACAGCCCGCTCACGGTAACCGTGAGCGGGCTGAACGCCCCCGTGATCAAAAGCTCTGGCCGCCCCGTCGCGTTCTGGGGGCGATGTGGAAGCATCGGCGGCGGAACGGCTCTGAGGTGACTCTGCGGTAACCCACTCTCGTTCCGCTGTCGATCCACTCTCGCCGGTCGGTTAGTCTCGATGCCCGCACAGGGAACGGGGTGACTACTGTGCGCTACCGCATCCTGGGCCCACTGTCCGTCACCGTGGCCGGACAGTCCGTGGCCGTCACGGCGGGTCGTGACCGAGTCGTGCTCGCGATGCTGCTCGTCAATCCGAATCGGATCGTCGGCGCGGGTGAGCTCATCGACGCGTTGTGGGGCAGTGCCCCGCCGGTGACCGCCCGCGGGCAACTGCAGTCATGTATATCGCGTTTGCGACGAATCCTACCGGACGGGGCGATCCTTACCGATCGAGCGGGTTATGGCATCCGGGTCGGCCCGGATGATCTGGACTCGGAGGTTTTCGCCCGTTCGGTGGAGCGGGCCCGGGCGTCCGGCGACCGGGCGCAGTTCCGCTCGGCGCTGGCCGTGTGGCGCGGCCCGGCCTGCGCCGAGCTGGACGTCCCGGCGCTGCGGCAGGCCGCCGCCGCGCTCGACGAGCGGTACGCCCTCGCCGTCGAGGACTGGGCCGACCTCGAACTGGACGCCGGCAACGAGCGGGAGCTCGCCGGTGAACTGGGCGTCTTCGTCGAGCGGTTCCCGCTGCGGGAGCGGCTGCGCGGGCAGCTGATGCTGGCCCTGGCCCGGTCCGGCCGGCAGGCGGACGCGCTCGCCGAGTTCCGCCGGGCGCGCCAGCTGCTCGCCGACGAGCTGGGCATCGAACCCGGCGAGGAGCTGCAGAAACGGCATCGCGAGGTGCTCAACGGGGAGGTCGGCGCGCAGACCCGGGAGGCCGGCCAGGTGCGGTGCCTCCCGCGTACCGTCGGCGACTTCACCGGCCGCGCCGAGCAGGTCGAGCGGCTGGCGGCCGAGATCTCCGGCGCGACCGGCCCGATGGTGGCGGTGATCGACGGGATGGCCGGCAGCGGCAAGACGACGCTGGCCCTGCACGTGGCCGCGCTCGCCGGTGACCGCTACCCGGACGCGCACCTCTACGTCGACCTGCAGGGCCACAGCGAGCGCGACCCGGTCGAGCCGGCCGAGGCGCTGCTGGTGCTGCTGCGCCAGCTCGGGCTCAGCGCGGCTGAGATCCCGGCCGCGCCGGTGGACCGGATCGGCCGGTGGCGGACCGAGCTGTCCCGCCGCCGGGCGCTGGTCGTGCTGGACAACGCGGCCGCCAGCGATCAGGTGGCCGAGCTGCTGCCGACCGCGCCGGGCAGCCTGGCGCTGGTCACCAGCCGGCGGCGGTTGTCCGGGCTCGACGGGGTCCGGGTCGAGTCGCTGCCGATGCTCTCCCCGGAGGAGGCGGTGGCGCTGCTGGAACGGATCGCCGGGGAGCGGGTGCGGGCCGAGCCGGCGGCGTCGGCCGAGGTGGTCCGCCGCTGCGGGTTCCTGCCGCTGGCGGTCCGGCTGGCCGGTGCCCGCCTCGCGCACCGTCCGCGCTGGCGCGTGTCCGACCTGCTGCGGCGGCTGGGCGAGGCGGCGCTGCCCGAGCTGGCGGCCGAGGACCGGACCGTGACGCGGGCGTTCACGCTGACCTACCGGCAGCTCCGGGAGCCGCTGCGGCGCGTGTTCCGGCTGCTCGGGGTGTTCCCCGGGGTGGAGTTCGACGTGCTCGCGGTGGCCGCGCTGGCCGATCTGGCCGAGGGTGCCGCCGCCGACATGCTGGACGACCTGGTCGACGTGCACCTGATCGAGGAGCCGGAGCCCGGCCTGTTCCGCATGCACGATCTGATGCGGGAGTTCGCCCGGACGCTCGCCGCCGAGCTGCCGGAGGAGGACCGGTCGGCCGCCCTTGTCGCGGTGCTCGACTTCCAGCTGCACGCCGTGGCGGCCGCGAACCTCGGCAGCTACCGGCCGGTCCTGCAGCGGGATCTCCGGTCGCCCGGCCCGGCCCGAGCCGATCTGCGGGTGCCGGACCCGGTCGCGCGACTCGAGCGTGAACGTCCGAACCTGATCAACTTCGTCGCCGCGGCGATGGCCGCGGGCCGCACCGACTACGCCTGGCGGATCCCGCGCGCGGCCTGGTACCCGTTGTTCTACCGGGGCTACACCGACGACGTCCGGGAGCTGCACCTGCTGGCGCTGCCCGCGGCCGAGGCGTCCGGCGACCGGTCCGCGATCGCCACCGCGGCGAACTATCTCGCCTCGGCGTACGGCCGGGGCGGCCAGATCGACAAGGCCGCGGGCTTCCTGCGGATGTCCATCCGGCTGCGCACCGAGCTCGGCGAGCTCGGCGCCAGCGCGCAGGGCTTGGCCAATCTGGGCAACATCTACTACACCCAGGGCCGTCTCGTGGAGGCGGTCCAGGTGCTGCGGCAGGCGCGCCGGATGCAGCTGCGGGCCCGCCTCCCGGAGCGCAGCGACATGATCAACATGTCGGCTCTGCTGGTCAACACCCTCACCCAGCTGGGGCGCTACGAGGAGGCGCTGCGGCACGCCCGGGCCTGGCTGGCCTCGACGATCGACGACCGGAACGACGGCATGATCGGCAGCGCGCTGCTACTGCTGCAGCGGCTGCGCGTACGGCACGGCACGATGACGCCGGCGACCGCCCACCGGTACATCGACGTGGCCGTGCGGGTGATGGAGCGGGCCGGTTACCAGGCCGGTCTGGCCGACGCCGGTAACGACCGCGCGTGGCTGCACCGGATCGAGGGCCGCTATCCCGAGGCGATCGCCGAGCACCACCGGGCGCTGCGGGCCATCGCGCCCGTCAACGATCCGCTGCACGAGTCGGTCTACCGCTGCGACCTCGCGACGACCCTGCACGCGTCCGGGGATGTGCCGGCCGCCCGTGCGATGTATCGGACGGCACTCGGCATCGCGCGACGGCTGCAGTCGCCGTACCACGTCGCGCGGGCCCTCAGCGGCCTCGCCGCCTGCCTGGAGCCGGGGGACCCGGAGGCCGGGCGGCTCCGGGCCGAGGCCGGTGAACTGTTCGAGCGGATGGGCGTGCCACCGCCCCGGTCCCGGATCGACGATCGGATCGGGATCACATCCGCCGCGCGGTGATCAGAGGGAGGATGGTCCGGTGACGAACGATGTGAGTGGTTACCGGATCGAACGCGACACGATGGGCGAGGTGCGTGTCCCCGCCGACGCCCTCTGGCGGGCGCAGACCCAGCGCGCGGTGGAGAACTTCCCCATCTCCGGGCGCGGCCTGGAGCCGTCGCACATCCACGCCCTGGCCCGGATCAAGGGCGCGGCGGCGCAGGTCAACGCGGAGTTGGGGGTGCTCGACAAGGAGTTGGCGGACAGCATCGCAACCGCGGCCGCGCACGTGGCCGACGGCGGTTACGACGACCAGTTCCCGATCGACGTCTTCCAGACCGGCTCGGGCACCTCGTCGAACATGAACGCCAACGAGGTGATCGCCACCCTGGCGTCCCGGGCACTGGGCCGGCCGGTGCACCCGAACGACCACGTCAACGCGTCCCAGTCCAGCAACGACGTGTTCCCCTCGTCGATCCACCTGGCCGCCACCGAGGCGGTCGCCAACACCCTGATCCCGGCTCTGGACCACCTGGCCGGCGCGCTGCGGGCGAAGGCGGAGAGCTGGTCGGGTGTGGTCAAGAGCGGCCGCACGCACCTGATGGACGCCACCCCGGTCACTCTCGGACAAGAATTTTCCGGGTACGCCCGGCAGGTCACCAACGGTGTCGAGCGGCTCACCGCGACCCTGCCCCGGCTCGGGGAGCTGCCGCTGGGCGGCACCGCCGTGGGCACCGGGGTGAACACCCCGCCCGGGTTCGCGCCGAAGGTGATCGAGCTGCTCCGGCAGCAGACCGGCCTGCCGCTGAGCGAGGCGCGCGACCACTTCGAGGCGCAGGGCGCACGCGACGCGCTGGTGGAGGCGTCCGGGCAGCTGCGGGTGGTGGCGGCCGGCCTCTACAAGATCGCCAACGACATCCGCTGGATGGGCTCCGGCCCGCGCGCCGGGCTGCGCGAGCTGCGTCTGCCCGACCTGCAGCCGGGCTCGTCGATCATGCCGGGCAAGGTCAACCCGGTGGTGCCCGAGGCGGTCCGGCAGGTCGCCGCGCAGGTGATCGGCAACGACGCGACGGTCGCGTTCGCCGGCACCCAGGGTGACTTCGAGCTGAACGTGATGCTCCCGGTGATGGCCCGCAACGTGCTCGAGTCGATCCGGCTCCTGGCCGCGGTGGCCCGGCTCTTCGCCGACCGCTGCGTCATCGGCCTGGAGGCGAACGAGGACGTCGCCCGGGGTTACGCCGAGGGTTCGCCGTCGATCGTCACACCCCTCAACCGCTTCCTGGGGTACGACGAGGCGGCCGCCATCGCGAAGCAGGCGCTCGCCACCGATCGGACGATTCGCGACGTGGTCATCGAACGCGGGCACGTCAGCTCGGGCACCCTAACCGAGGAGCAGCTCGACCAGGCGCTCGATGTTCTGAAGATGACACGCCCGTAAAATAGACAGCCCTCGACCTTGCGCTCAGCGACCTTTCTCGATGGGATGCGGAGATCTATTTCTTTGGGGGAGGAAGCGCATTCCATGAGAAGACGCCTCACTGTCGGAGCCGTCGTCACCTTGACGGGTCTGGCGTTCCTTACCACGGTCCCAGGCTCCGCCCAGGCGGAGCCGACGGCCGTCACCGACTACACGGTCGTGGCCGCCGACGGAGTCTCCGCCACGGATGCGACGGCGGCGATCAAGGCCGCCGGCGGCACCGTCGTCAGCGGTAACGACGCCGTCGGCGTCTACCGGGTGACCTCGACCGACGCGAAGTTCGAGAGCAAGGCGACGGCCTCGGCCGAGCTGATCGGCGCGAGCGAGCGCAAGGCCATCGGGTATTCGCCGAACGGCGTGGAGAAGGTCGAGAAGGGTCTGACGTCCAAGGGCGGCAAGGGCGGCCACGGCCCGGCCAAGGCCGACCCGCTGGACGACAAGCTCTGGGGCCTGTCCATGATCAAGGCGGACAAGGCTCGCAAGATCGAGAAGGGCGACAAGGCCGTCACAGTCGGCGTGCTCGACACCGGCCTGGACGCCTCGAACCCGGACCTCGCGGCCAACTTCAACCGTCGGCTCTCCAAGAACTTCGCGCCCGACATCGTCGACATCGACGGCCCGTGTGAGGTGGCGAGTTGCCTCGACCCGGCCGGCACCGACGACGGCGGGCACGGCACGCACGTGGCCGGCACGATCGGCGCCGCGCTCAACGGCGTCGGCGTCTCCGGCGTCGCGCCGGACGTCAGCCTGGTTGAGCTCAAGGGCGGCCAGGACTCCGGGTACTTCTTCCTCGACCCGGTCGTCAACGCCCTGACCTACGCCGGTGACAAGGGCATCGACGTGGTCAACATGTCGTTCTACGTCGACCCGTGGCTCTACAACTGCACGGCCAACCCGGCCGACAACCCCGAGCAGCAGGCCGAGCAGAAGGCGATCATCACGGGCATGAAGCGGGCGCTGAACTATGCCCACGCCCGCGGGGTGACCATGTTCGGCGCGCTCGGCAACAACCACGAGGACCTGGGCAAGCCGCGCACCGACGTCTCCAGCCCGGACTACGGCGGCGACCCGTACTCGCGGCCGATCGACAACTCGTCCTGCTGGGACCTGCCGGTCGAGGGCCCGCACGTGATCGGCGTCTCCGCGGTCGGCCCGTCCACCCGCAAGGCGGACTACTCCAACTACGGCCTGGAGCAGATCTCGGTCGCGGCGCCGGGCGGGTTCGCTCGCGACGGCTTCGGCACCGACACCTACAACACGCCGGGCAACCGCATCCTCTCCACCTACCCGCTGAAGGTGCTGCAGGAGGAAGGGCTGGCCGACGAGGCCGGCAACATCACGGCGGCCGGCGAGGGCCTGGCCTTCAAGGACTGCACCAAGGTCGGCAAGTGCGGCTACTACACGTACCTGCAGGGCACCTCGATGGCCACGCCGCACGCGGCCGGGGTCGGCGCCCTGATCGTCAGCCGGTACGGCGTCCCGGACCTTCGCCGGGGCGGCAAGACCCTCGCGCCGGACCTGGTCGAGCAGATCCTCTACCGCACGGCGGCCGAGCACGAGTGCCCGACGCCGCGTCTGGTCAGCTACGCCCAGGAGGGGCGGTCGGCCGAGTGGGACGCGCTCTGTGAGGGCGGGAGGAACTTCAACGGGTTCTACGGCTACGGCATCGTCGACGCGTACGCGGCGGTCGGCGGCCGCTGAGTAGGGCGTTGAAGTGTCGGACGACCGGGGCGGTCATTCGATCGCCCCGGTCGGTACCCTTGTACGGTGACTCTGCGCTTGTATGACACCGCGACCCGATCGGTCAGGGACTTCGTCCCGTCGACGCCCGGTCAGGTGGGGATCTACCTGTGTGGCGTCACCGTGCAGTCCTCCCCGCACATCGGCCACCTCCGCTCGGCCGTGAACTACGACGTGCTGCGCCGCTGGCTGCTGCACACCGGCCTGGAGGTGACGTTCATCCGCAACGTCACCGACGTGGACGACAAGATCCTGCAGAAGTCGCTGGAGCAGAACCGGCCGTACTGGGCGATCGCCTACGAGAACCGCTTGCTGCTCGACCGCGACTACCACGCTCTGAACGTGTTGCCGCCCACCTACGAGCCGCTGGCCACCGGGCACATCACCGAGATGCACGACCTGATCACCGCGCTGATCGAGGGCGGGCACGCCTATCCGGCCGCGGGCGGCAACGGCGACGTCTACTTCGACGTCCGCTCCTTCCCGGAATACGGTGCGCTCTCCGGCCAGAAGCCCGACGACATGCGCCCCGCCGAGGACGCGCCGGAACGGGACAAGCGCGACCCGCGCGACTTCGCGCTCTGGAAAGGCGTCAAGGCCGACGAGCCGCAGGATGCGTACTGGCCGTCACCGTGGGGCCGCGGCCGTCCCGGCTGGCACATCGAGTGCTCCGCGATGGCCCGTCGCTACCTCGGTGACGAGTTCGACATCCACGGCGGCGGTCTCGACCTGACCTTCCCGCACCACGAGAACGAGCTGGCCCAGTCCAAGGCGGCCGGCCTCGGCTTCTCCCGGTTCTGGGTGCACCACGCCCTGCTCAACCTGGGCAAGTCCAAGATGAGCAAGTCGCTGGGCAACGTCATCGACCTGGAAGCCGTGGTCGGGTCCGGGATCCGCCCGGTCGAGCTGCGCTACTACCTGGGCAGCCCGCACTACCGCTCCCGCATCGACTACACCGACGAGGCGCTGCAAGAGGCCGCCGTGGCGTACAAGCGGATCGAGGGCTTCGTCCACCGCGCCGCCGAGGTCGTCGGCCCGGGCCGCCCCAAGGCGGTCCCGCCGGCGTTCGCCGAGGCGATGAACGACGACCTGAACACTTCGGCCGCGCTCGCGGTCGTGCACGACACGATCCGCGAGGGCAACACCGCCCTGGCCGCCGGGGACGAGCCGGCCATCCGCGGCGCGCTGACCGCGGTCCGGGCCATGCTCGGCGTGCTCGGCCTCGACCCGCTCGACGAGGGCTGGGGCGGCGGCGAGGGCGGCAACGATTTGAAGCCGGTGGTCGACGGTCTCGTCGCGCTGGCGATGGAACAGCGGGCGCAGGCCCGTGCACGGAAGGACTGGGCGGCCGCCGATCAGATGCGGGACCAGCTCAAGAACGCGGGTATTCAGGTGGAGGACACTCCGGCCGGTCCGCGCTGGACGGTAGGAGAGCAGCACTGATGCCGGGTAATTCATTCAACGCGAGTAAGCGGACGACCTCGAAGAAGGGGGCGTCGGGCGGCTCCGGCGGCAAGAACCGTGCCAGTCTCAAGGGCCGGGGCAAGACGCTGCCCGCCGACGAGCGCCCCTGGCACAAGGGTTACTCGGGCACCGAGAAACTGCCCGAGAAGACCGCGCGCAAGCAGGACAAGGAGCGCCGCGCCGCGGCCGCCGAGGGCCGCGCGCCCAAGGTCGGCCAGCCCGGCACGAAGGACACCACGTGGGGTCGTGGCGGCGGTCGCGCCCCCGGCATCACCCGGACCCAGACCACTCGTGGCAGCGGCGGCCGGGCGGCCGGTCCGCGTGGCCCGCGGGTTGCGCCCGGGCGCCGGTCCAACCCGACCAAGGAAGGGCCCGAGCTGCTGCTCGGCCGCAACCCGGTGGTCGAGGCGCTGCGTGCGCTGGTGCCGGCGACGGCGCTCTACGTGGCGCAGGGCATCGACATCGACGAGCGGGTGGCCGAGGCCGTCCGGACCTCCGGCGACCGGGGCATCCCGATCCTGGAGATCAGCCGCAACGAGCTGGACCGGCTGACCGGCGGAGTCCTGCACCAGGGCATCGGCCTGCAGGTTCCGCCGTTCGCCTACGAGAACTTCGACGACCTGGTCGCCGCCGCTCTGGAGCAGACCGCGCCGCTGCTCGTCGCTCTGGACGGGATCACCGACCCGCGCAACGTGGGCGCGGTGATCCGGTCGGTGGCCGCGTTCGGCGGGCACGGCGTCTTCATGACCGAGCGGCGGGCCGCCGGCATCACCGCGACCGCGTGGCGCACCAGCGCCGGTGCGGCCGCCCGGGTGCCGGTCTCGCAGGTGGTCAACCTGACCCGAGCGATCAAGTCGGCGCAGAAGCAGGGCTTCACCGCGATCGGCCTGGACGCGGACGGCGAGACCGACCTCTACCAGCTCGAAGCCGCGGTCGGTCCGCTGCTGGTGGTCGTCGGCTCCGAGGGCCGCGGTCTGTCCCGCCTGGTCGGGGAGACGTGTGACCTGCGGGTGAGCATCCCGATGGCCTCCGACGTCGAGTCGCTGAACGCCAGCGTCGCTGCCGCGGTCACGCTGGCCGAGGTGTCCCGCCGCCGCTCGCTGGCCTGACCTGCGTCGATCCGGCCGGTGCGAGGCCGGCCGGATCGACGACCGCGGTCGGCACCAGCTGCCACGTCACTTCGCCCAGCGACAACTGATTCACGATCAAGAGACGGCCATCCTCGTACGGAGGGTGGCCGTCTTTCATGCCGAGGGACTCAGCCCGAACGTGACCCGGTAGTCGCAGGCGCCCTTGCAGGACATCGTGGCCGAGTCGTCGAAGGCGTACGAGTACGCGTACGGCTCCGCCTTCTTGAACACCTGCGTGTAGTCGACCTTCCACTTGGACGGCACGCACTTCTCCCGCCCGGCCCAGGCGCCCCGGCAGCAGGTCTCGTCGGTGTTGAACGCCGTGCACGGGTTCTTGCAGGCCACGGTCGATCCGCCCGTGGTCACCCGCATCGCGGCCGGGCAGTCGACCGGCTTGGCGCAGCCCTGCTGGGAGCAGCCCTCGGCGCTCACCGGATCCTTGGTGACGGTGTGGAAGATATTGATCCACATCGGCAGGTTCGAGCCGTCGACCATGCTCACGTCGTAGAAGTCCATGCCACCCCATGCGTCGAGGGCGAACTCGGCCAGCGTGGTCGGCGCCGGGTCGGGCTGCACGCACTTCTCGCTGTCGGCGCAGTACCCGGAGAGGCAGACGTTCCGCCCACTCCCGTCGGTCCTGCAGCCGGCCCGCGCCCAGATCCGGCCACCCCACCCGGTCGGCAGTTTCACGCTGGTGGACTCGCCCGGGGCGAGCGTCCACCGCGTCTTCGCGATCGGGTGCTCCTTCTGCTGGGTGGCCGCGACCCAGAGCGTCTGCTGGGTGGCGTTCACGATCGTCACCGTGTGCGCACCGGCGGCGTGCACCGGGACGGTACTCTTCGCCGGCGCCTTCGAGGTCTTCGCCGGCGACGGCTTGGCGCTGCTCGGCGTGACCGCGCTGGGTGACACCGGCGCGGGCGCCGACTCGCCGGTGGTCGTGACGGCCGGCGTCGTCGCCTCGGCCACCGGGACCGTCGCCCCCTCACCGCCGGTCGAGCACCCCACCAGGGATGCGACCAGCAGCGCTGTCGCCAGCGCGGCGACGCTCCGGGTCCACTTCGTGCCCGGCCTTGCCACTCTGCCCACTTCTACCGTCCCTCGTCGGCGTGCCCCTGCCCTACAGGAGAGCGCCCCGGAGGCCCCCGGATAACACAAACCCGGACTGCCTCCCGGATTCGTGCCACGACCGTCGGGGAGCCGACCTGACCGGCATGAATCTTTTAGGTTTCTCCACAGCGGAGCGCCACGACGACCCGGTGGCACGCCAGCACCCTCAACCCGAAACGGCCGTTCACGGGGATGGCCGTTTCGGGTCCCGAGCCAAAGCCCACCCACAGCCAAGCAACGAAAATCCTGTGGGTTCAAGCCAAGCCAAAGCCCCCGCAGCCAAAGCAACGCGAGCGTCCGTGGGTTCAAGCCAAGCCAAAGCCCCCGCAGCCGAAGCAACGCAAGGTCCCTGGGTTGAAGCCAAGCCAAGCCCACCCGCAGCCGAAGCAACGCGAGGTTCCTGGGTTAAAGCCCACCCGCAGCCGAAGCAACGCGAGGTCTGTGGGTTTGAGCCAAGCCAAAGCCCACCCGCAGCCGACCGTAACGCGGGGGTCCGGGGGCTCGGCCCCCGGGCTAGCAAAGCGAAAGACCCCGGTCCGCGCTCCCCGCGGACACAGACACCCGTCCTTGAGCCCCCACTCGGGCTCGAACCGAGGACCTCCCGTTTACAAGACGGGTGCTCTAGCCAACTGAGCTATGGAGGCGCGGAGCTCAGCATAACGTCCTCAAAACGGATCGCCATCTTGGCAGGACTGTTAAAACCAAATACGGTGGCGGGGCTGTTCCTTCTACTCGGATCGTCCGGCACGTTCCTGCCGGTGGAAAGGAAGTCGATTCACCATGGCTACCGTCACGTACGAGAAGGCCTCCCGGATCTACCCGGGCTCTGAGCGTCCCGCGGTCAACGAGCTGAACCTCGAGATCGGCGACGGCGAGTTCCTCGTCCTGGTCGGCCCGTCCGGTTGTGGTAAGTCCACCAGCCTGCGCATGCTCGCCGGCCTGGAGGATGTCGACCGCGGCCGCATCCTGATCAACGACAAGGACGTCACGCACCTCCCGCCGAAGTCCCGTGACATCGCGATGGTGTTCCAGAACTACGCGCTCTACCCGCACATGACGGTGTACGAGAACATGGCGTTCGCCCTGAAGCTGCGCAAGACCCCGAAGGCGGAGATCGACCGCGCGGTGAAGGAGGCCGCCGGCCTGCTTCAGCTCGAGGAGTACCTGTCCCGTAAGCCGAAGGCGCTCTCCGGTGGTCAGCGTCAGCGTGTCGCGATGGGTCGCGCGATCGTCCGTCAGCCGCAGGTGTTCCTCATGGACGAGCCGCTGTCGAACCTTGACGCGAAGCTCCGCGTCCAGACCCGTTCGCAGATCGCCACGCTGCAGGCGAAGCTCGGTGTCACCACCGTCTACGTCACGCACGACCAGGTCGAGGCCATGACGATGGGTCACCGGGTCGCGGTCATGCTGGACGGCGTGCTGCAGCAGGTGGACACCCCGCGGGCGCTCTACGACACCCCCGGCAACGTCTTCGTCGCCGGCTTCATGGGCTCTCCGGCCATGAACATCAAGACGGTCAAGCTGAGCGAGGCCGGCGCGCACTTCGGTTCGCTGGCCGTTCCGCTGACCCGCGAGCAGGTCGCCGCGGCGTCCGGTGGTGACGGCAAGGTCACCGTCGGTTTCCGTCCGGAGGCCGCGGAGATCGTGACCGACCAGGTCGGCGCGCTGCCGATCGTCGTCGACCTGGTCGAGGACCTCGGCTCGGACGCGAACGTCTACGGTCACTCGGACCTGGAAGGCGCTCAGGAGCGCTTCGTGGTCCGGACCGAGCGTCGTTTCATGCCGTCGATGGGTGAGACCGTCTACGTCAAGCCGAACCCGGAGGCGATCCACGTCTTCAACGCCGGCTCCGGCATCCGCATCTGAACCAGCGTCTGAACGAAAGGGCCGCCCGGCGACGGGCGGCCCTTTTCGCGTCTGCTCCCGGCTGGTTCTGCGGGGTGTTGCCCGGCCCGGCCGACACCCCGCAGAGCCGGCCGATGACCGCGAGCCGCGTGCGCGGGCCGGGGAGTGCGGCGGTCGCGGGCCGATGGTCCGGCGCGCGGGTGCCTGGGCTTCAGCCGGCGAAGCGGGTGACGACGAAGTCTTTCTCGGCGACGCAGGCCAGCACGGACGCGTTCCACGCGCAGGTGCCGCTGCGCACGTCCCGCAGCAACCCGAGCTGGACCGGCTCGTCGCCGGGGTGCACGCCGACCAGTGTCCGGTCGCCGACCGAGGTGGACAGGGTGTCGGAGAACTGCAGGACGTTGCCGGCGTCGAGGCGTACCGCGGCGCCGGGTGTCGCGGACCAGACCGGTTCGCCGTTCACGTCGAAGAGGGTCGTGGTGTCGTCCGCGACGGCGAGCACCGCGTCACCGACCGGGACCAGTGTCTCCGCACCGGCTGCGGGCCGGCGCCACGCTTCCCGGTGCTTCTTCAGGTCGTATGCGACGACCTGCGCCTTGTCCCGGGCGTAGCCGGCCGTCTCGACGAAGCAGATCCGTTCGCCGCCGCACGGCGTCAGCGCGTCGACCTGGGCGTCCTTGGGCGCGGTGTAGAGGATGGCGGGTTCGGCGGTGGCGAGTTCGGCCAGGTCGTAGGCGAGCAGCCGGTCGGTGCCGGACTCCTCGACGAAGAGCCGGCCATCGTGCGCGACCATCTTGTCGCTGGTGTAGGCCACGTCGGCGCGGGGTTTGCCGACCGTGCCGGTGCCGAGGTCGATCACCCGTGCCGAACGGTCGCCGGCGATCTGCACAACCTGATCGTCATCGGTCAGCTCGGGTTCGAACGGTCGTCCGCGGGAGCCGGCCGGGCCGGTCAGGCCGGCGGGCGTGGTCACGTCGAGGACGGTGCTGGAGGCCGAGCCGTCCGGGTTGGCGGACTGCCAGCGCTCCTCGCCGGTGGCGAGGTCGAGACCGTGCAGCGCACCCTGCTGACGGTCCACGACCAGGACCACGCCGTTGCCGAAGTGCACGGTGTCGGAGCTGCCCAGACCGTACTCCCAGCGCAGTTTTCCGGTTTTGCCGTCGAGGATCACCAGGCGTGCGCGGCTCGTCGTGTAATCCGGGTCGGAGATCAGCGCGACGGCGTCCGGCAGGGCGATCATCTGGGCCCAGCCGCGCGCGACACCGGCCGGCTGGCTGGTCCACGCGGCGCGCTTCGCGTCGATGTCGAAGGCGGTCACACCGACCTGGCCCTGCGCGTCGACGCCGGCGAAGTAGGCGCGGTCGCCGAGCACCTCGGCGTCCGACCAGCCGGACGTGATCGGCGCGACCGGCTGCAGCCGGGTGACTTCTTGCAGCGGCTGGAAGTCGAGAGCCGGGAAGTCCGGCCGGAGCACGAGGGCGGCGGTCACGCCGAGGGCCACGGCCACCGCGAGGGCGCTGCCACCCCAGATCCAGAGCCTTTTCCGGTACGACGCGGGGCCGCCCCCGGGCTCGGCCGGAAGGTAGGCGGGCACGGTCGCGGCCGGCGGGTCCATCGAGTACGGCAGCGGGGTGCCCGAGGCCCGGGCCTGCGCCTCACCTTCGGCCCAGGGGTCGACGGGCGTCGCGTACTCCGGGGTGTGCGGCACGGTCGGCGGGGTGGGTGCCGGGGCCGCGGCAGCGGCGGTGCCCGTGGCGTACGCCAAATTGTCCTGGTCTTGATTTTGGGGCTCGGAGCCGGGCATCGTCGTCGCCTCCACCGTCGTGGTTCCGGCCCGCCATGCTACCGAGCCGGTGCGCGCCATCCCCGGCCGCTCACGAGCAGAAATGGTGCTGACGCCGGACTTACCCGTGGCTAGGGTGTCGCCATGCGCATCGAACGCGTGACCGCCGCGGAGGAGATCGACCGAGCGGCCGATCTCTTCGACGAGCCGCTGCTGCCCGAGGCGACCCGGCGGTTCCTCAGCGACCCGACGCACCATCTGCTCTTGGCCTACGACGACGCGGACCGGCCGGTCGGGATGATCTCCGGCGTCGAGACGACGCACCCGGACAAGGGCACCGAGATGTTGATCTACGAGCTGGCCGTCGCGCCGATCGCCCGGCTCCAGGGAATCGGGTCGGCGCTGGTCGGGGCGCTGGCCGAGCTGGCCCGGAAGAACGGGTGTTACGGCATGTGGGTGGCGACCGAGCTGGACAACGTCGCCGCGCAGGCCACCTACCGGTCGGCCGGCGCCTCCGATCAGACCACGTTCACGCTGCTGAGCTGGGATCTGCTGGCCGAGTCGCCGGGCCAGACGTAGGGCAGGTGGTCCGGCACGTCCCCGAAGATCGGGCGGTAGAAGTCCGGGTCCTTGCGGATCAGCGCCGACCGGTGGCTGCGGTGCAGTTCCTCGTCGCCGAGCCAGGCCGGCAGCGCGACGACCCGGGCCAGCTCCGGCTGGGTCCGGACAGTGCCGATCCCGGTACGTTCCCGCAGGTCAGCGACGAGCGTCCCGGCGCACGTGTCGGCGTGACCGGTGGCCGTCCACACCTCGCACATCGCCAGGCCGTAACGGACCAGGGCCTCCTCGTACCCGCGCCACATCCGCACCGCCGGGTGGTGCCGCCATCCGTAGCCGGGCACGGTCAGCCCGCGCAGCACCTGGATCGTCTCCACCCGCTGTTTGCCGAGCCGTTTCTGGTCCAGGACCTTCGCGCTCGCCAGGAAGTCCGGGTACGGCAGAAAGGTCTGCATCGACGCAGTTTGCCCGGCTGAAAGGTGCTGAAACGCCGAGGAGCGCGCGCCCGGCCGGGCACGCGCTCCTGGTCCGGGGTGGCTCAGCGGGTCGTCAGGCCCTCGACCGGCTCCTCGAGCAGACGCGGGTCGTCCGACGCCTTGGTGTACGGCGCCTCGGAGGGCGCGGCCGAGGCCGGGGCAGCCGAGGCCGGGGCAGCCGAGGCCGGGGCAGCCGAGGCCGGGGCCACCGAGGACGGGGCGACCGACGACGGCGCGACGGAGACCGGCGCCTCGGCGGACGGCATGACGGCGGACGGGGTCACCACGGACGGGACGTCCGCGGACGGCGAGACCATGCCGGGCCGGGCCGCGGTCGACGAGTACGGCGAGGCCCCCGGCGCGGGGCTGCCCGTGGCGTCCGCCTCCGGGAGCAGGTCGGCCGCGGCGACCGGCGAACCGCCGAGCGGCATCCCGGTCAGGTCCTGCACGAGCCCGGTCCGGGCCGGTGCGCTCTCCGTCGTGCGGCTGCCGTCCGGGAGGAGACCGCCGACGATCGGCAGGCGGCCGACCAGCGGCAGGCGTACCGAGCCGGTGTTCGTGTCGGTGAGCGGGACGCCGGCCGTCTTCGGCATCTCGGTCCCGACCACGTCGGCGGCCGGGAGGGTGCTCAACCGGCTGCTCTCCGGGCGGTCCTCGGGCCGGTTGGTGCGGCCCGCCTTGACCGGGAAGAGCTGCTGGTCGCCGCGGGACACGGTGAGCAGCGGCTCGCGGCCCAGCGGGTCGGTGCCGATCGGGCTGGACAGGCGCAGACCGTTGGTGTCGGCCAGCACGTTGCCGATCGCGCTGGTGTACGGCGTGACCGCATCGGCCGCTCCGGGCCGCTGGGGGGACGCCTGGGCGGGCGCGGCCCCGAGGAAGAGGAGCCCACCGGCGATCACTCCGGCTCCGGCATACCACAACTTACGCACTGATTTTCTCCCGACCACTTCGGACGATGAATTGCTGGAATACCCACCAACTCGGACGAATGGTGTCGGATGGGGCAACGGGCGTCCCCACCAGGCGGTAACGGCTGACTACGATTCGTGAACGTGAGTGCCTTGATCCCTTCCGACGCTGACAACCGTCCCCACCTGGTCGTCTGCGGCGCCGATGCCCTGGTGTGGACACTCGCCGAGGAGTTGGCGAATTCCCGCCATCGGATCAGGCTCACCGTGATCACTCCGCACAAGATCCGCGCCGATGTCCCGGATCTGCGGACCCTGGAAGCGCGCGGCGTCGAGCTGCGGCACGCCGAGCGGCTCGACGAGCAGACGTTCCGCGACGCCGGGCTGGCCGGGGCGGCCGCGCTCGCCCTCGTCATGCCGGACGACATGGTCAACCTGCACGCCGCGCTCTGCGCCCGCGAAGTGGAGGAGAAGCTGCGGGTCGTGGTCCGGATGTTCGCCACCGGACTGGCCGGCAGCGTGAGCCGGATCTTCCCCGACAGCGTGGTGCTCTCCGACGCGCAGATGGCCGGGCCGGCGTTCGTCGCGGCGGCGCTCGGCGAGGTCGCGCCGACCCACTTCCGCCACGGCGACCGTACGCTTTACGTCGCCCACCGCGCCGACGTGCCGGCCCACCGCGTGATGGTCACCCTGGCCACCGCGACCGGCGACGAGGTGACCGTGCTCCCGGCCGAGCCGGCGTCGAGCGCAGCCGGGGCCGACGATCTGGTGCTGGCCCAAGCGGTCGGGACCTCGGCCGAGGGCGACGTGACCCGTCGCCTGCTGGCCCGCTCCGGCCGCCGGCGCCGCCCGTTCACCGCGTTCGCCCGCGCGCTGCGGGCCGCGCTCAACCGCAAGCTCGGCGTCGCCGTCCTGATCACCCTGGTGACGACGGTGCTGGCCGGCGCGGTGCTGAACGTCTGGGACGACACCCACCACAACCTCTGGCAGTCGATCTACGTCACGCTGATGACCGCGGTCGGCGCGTCCGATGTGGAGGACAAGCGCAACGCCGTCGCGCAGGCCGCCCAGCTGGTGCTGACCGTCGCCGGGCTGGCCCTGCTCCCGCTGATCACGGCGGCCGTGGTCGACGGCATGGTGAACGCGCGGCTCGCGCTCAGCCAGGGGCGGCTCACCGGGCAGTTGCGCGACCACGTCGTGCTGGTCGGGCTCGGCAACGTCGGCACCCAGGTGCTGCGACAGCTGCACGACCTCGGCGTGCGGGTGGTGGCGATCGATCGGCACGCCGGCGCGCGCGGCGTGAAGTCCGCCCAGCGCCGCGGCATCCCGGTGATCGTCGGCGACGCCTCCCGGGAGGAGACATTGCAGGCGGCGCAGCTCGCGACCTGCCGCGCACTGGTCGTGGTCTCCACCAACGACCCGGTGAACCTGCAGGCGGCACTGCACGCCCGGGCCATCCGTGACGACCTGCGGGTGGTGCTGCGGCTCTTCGACGACGACTTCGCGCAGCGGATCGGGGCGGCCTTCGACATCAGCACGTCCCGCAGCGTGTCCCGGCTCTGCGCGCCGGTGTTCGCCTCAGCCCTGGTGGAACGCAACGTGCACGCGAGCATCCCGGTCGACCGGCACGTGCTGCTGGTCGGCACGGTCACCGTGCTCGACGGGTCCGAACTGGACGGTGCGCTGCTCAGCGACGTCGACGAGCCCGGGCAGGCGCGGGTGATCGGGATGTCGGCCGCCGGCCAGGAGTGGATCGACTGGCGGCCGGACCCGCGGCGGGTGCTCGCCGGGGGTGACCGCGTGCTGGTGGTCGCCCGCCAGCGGGCGCTGCGGGCCCTTACCGGTTAGACCGCGTCCGGCCGGACGCGGTCTAACTGGACGTTTTAATAACGTTAGGTGAGTTATCGGAGGGTTGAGAACACGCAATCTCGGCTACGGCTGGCCGATACGCCCGAATCAACCCTTTCG
>NZ_JBIRWQ010000042.1:0-53403 GCF_044388125.1 Actinoplanes sp. NPDC020271 | reverse complement strand
TCTTACACGATTACAACCATCATCGGCCCCACACCGCCATCGGCAAGACCACGCCGATCACCCGGTTGAACAACCTGGCTGGACATCACAGCTAGCGACTGCTTGGCCGCGGCCAGGAGCTGCTCGGAGATCTCGGTTCCGGCGGTGGCGCGGGACAGGATCAGCGCGCCGACCATCATGCTGACCGCGGCCAGGTCCGGTTCGCCGTCGGTGCCCAGCAACCGGGCGTAGGCGGCGACGCCGTCGGCGTAGGACTGCCGGGCCGCCTCCCCGCCGGCCGCGCGCGCGACGTCACCGGCGAACCCGGCGGTCGGGCAGCCGACGCCGGCCGCGTCCCGGTGCTCCGCCGTCAGGTAGCCGTCGAGCAGGGCGGGATCCGCCTCCAGGCGGGCCGACTGCTCGGCGAAGGCGTACGCGATGGCCTCGGTGACCAGCGCTTCCTTCGACTCGAACTGCTTGTAGAAGCCGCCGTGGGTCAGCCCGGCGGCCGCGCTCACGTCGGCGACGCTGACTCCGGCGATGCCCTTCTCCCGGAACAGCCGGGCCGCCGTCGCGACGATCCGCTCCCGGTTCTCTTTCGCCTGCGCCTGCGATACCCGTCCCATGCGCTCAACTATAGATGGCGTGTGTCATCTATTACCTTGTGCGCTTTAGATGATGCTCGTAATCTAATTCGCATGGAACTCACCACCGCCGTAGCCGTCGTCACCGGAGCCAACCGGGGCCTCGGCCGCCACCTCGCCTCCCAGTTGCTGCAACGCGGCGCCAAGGTCTACGCCGCGGCCCGCGACGTGAACTCCGTCGACCTTCCCGGCGCGATCCCGCTGCGCCTCGACGTCACCGACCCCGAGTCGATCGCCGAAGCCGCCGCCGTCGCCGCGGACGCCACCCTCGTGATCAACAACGCCGGCTCCTCCACCGGGCAGCCGCTGCTCGGCGGCGACCTCGCGCTGATCCGCGCCGAGATGGAGACCAACTACTTCGGCCCGCTCGCCGTCACCGAGGCGTTCGCGCCGGTCATCGAGTCGAACGGCGGGGGAGCGGTGCTGAACGTGCTCTCCGTGCTGTCCTGGTACCACCCGGGCGCGCTCGGGTCGTACTCGGCGACGAAGGCCGCGGCGTGGGCGCTCACCAACGCGACCCGTGAACAGCTCGCCCCGAAGGGGATCACGGTGACCGCGCTGCACGTCGGCTACATGGACACCGACATGGCCGCGTCCGTCCCCGCCGACCAGAAGACCGATCCCGCCCTGGTCGCGAAACTCGCGCTGGACGCGGTGGCCACCGGCGCCCCGGAGATCCTAGGCGACGACCTCACCCGAACCGTCAAGTCCAACCTCGCCGCCTGAGACCCCCAACCCCCGCAAACCCCTCTTCCCGTACGCCCCCAAGCCCGCCCCACCCGGCATCCGCCCCGCCCCGGCCTCCGGGCGCCCCCGAACTTCCCACGCCCCTCCGTGACGGACGCGAGCCGAGCGCCCCGGCCCGGCCGGGACCCCGGGTCGCGTCTCGCCGAACCCCGGGGCGAGGTCGCCGACCGGGCGGGGCGGCTGCCCGCTCCGGAAGGTGTCCGGGGTATGGGCGCTCATCAGGGGCGGGGCGGGGCGGGCGCTGGGCGTACGGGAAGAGGCGGATTTAGGCTTGAAAAGTGGTGGGGATGGGTAAGCGCGCGGCATGTCGACCATCACCGATGCGGGTACCACTCAACTCGTCGTCGCCGCGGTGCTCGGCATCGCGGTCGTCGTCCTACTGATCGCGTGGGCGAAGTTCCACCCGTTCCTGGCGTTGATCCTCGGCAGCGCCGCGCTCGGCCTGGCCGCCGGCGCCGTCCCCGCGAAGATCGTCACGTCGTTCACCACGGGGCTGGGCAGTACGGTCGGCAGCGTCGGGGTGCTGATCGCGCTCGGTTCGATGATCGGGGCGCTGCTCACCGAGTCCGGTGGCGCGGACGGGATCGTCCAGCGGATCGTCGACGGCGTGTCCGGTTCGGCGCTGCCGTGGGCCATGGCCGGGGTCGCGGCGCTGGTCGGGCTGCCGCTGTTCTTCGAGATCGGCGTGGTGCTGCTGGTTCCGATCGTGCTGCTGGTCGCGCGCCGCACCGACATCGGGTTGTTGCGGGTCGGCATCCCGGCGCTGGCCGGCCTCTCCGTGCTGCACGGTCTGGTGCCGCCGCACCCGGGGCCGCTGGTCGCGATCGACAGCCTGCACGCCGATCTCGGGCTGACGCTGATGTTCGGCCTGATCTGCGCGATCCCGACGGTGATCGTCGCCGGTCCGCTCTTCGGTAACTTCATCGCCGCCCGGGTGCCGGTGGCCGTGCCGTCGCGGGAGGCGGTCGCGATCGGGACCGGCGGTTCGGCCGAGACCAAGGGCGTCACCGACCGTGACGAGGACGGTGTGCCGGACAGTGCCGAGGGGCGCCACCGCAACCCGGGGTTCTGGCCGGCGGTCCTGACCGTGCTGCTGCCGATCGTGCTGATGCTGGCCCGGGCCGTCGCCGAGCTCACCCTGGCCGAGGGCAACGACGTGCGGTCGGTCCTCGAAGTTCTCGGTACGCCGGTGGTCGCCCTGCTCTTCGGGGTGCTGCTGGCGATGTGGTCGCTCGGTCACCGGGCCGGGTTCGACCGCCGCGAGACGTCCTCCGTGGTCGGTGGGTCGCTGCCGCCGATCGCCGCGATCCTGTTGATCGTGGCCGCGGGCGGCGGGTTCAAGCAGGTGCTGGTCGACACCGGGGTCGGGAACGTGATCGCGGACGCGGCCAAGGACGCCAGCATCAACGCGCTGCTGCTGGGCTTCCTGGTCGCGGTCGGGATCCGGGTCGCGACCGGCTCGGCCACGGTCGCCACGATCACGGCGGCCGGCATCGTCGCGCCGCTCGCCGCCACGCTGGACAAGCCGACGGTGTCGCTGCTGGTGCTGGCGATCGGGTCCGGGTCGCTGTTCTTCTCGCACGTCAACGACGCCGGCTTCTGGCTGGTCAAGGAGTACTTCGGGATGACCGTCGGGCAGACCATCAAGACCTGGTCGGTGATGGAGACGATCATCTCGGTGGTCGGTTTCGCCTGCGTGATGCTCCTGAGCCTGGTCGTCTGAGGTTTTGCGGGTCGACCGCGACCACCCACGGACGCCGCCCTTGCGGTCTGAGCGTTCAGGGGCGCCCCGCGCCCCTGCTCAGACCGGAAGGGTCCCCGCGGGAGCGACGGTCCGGACCACAGCGGACGTGGGACATGAAGAAGGTGATCTTTCAGCGTCGTCTCTCGCGGCGCAGGACCGCGGTTGAGTAGCGGGCCGGCGTCAGGGCCCACTCGGCCGGGGCGAAACCGGCGGGCAGGTCCGGGCGGCGCCACGTCTCCGGCGGGTGGCCCGGCGGCAGCCAGGCACGACGCCAGATGCCCAGGGCGAGGTCGAGGTCGGCGAGCGACGGGGTGAGGCGGGCGCCGAGGTCGGTGCGCAGGTGCTCGGCCCACAAGCGGACTCGCAGGTCACGGACGAGATTGCCGGTGGTGACGAACGTCGAGGTGATCTCGCTGTCGGTGCCGACCATCGAGCGGCTGAAGAAGTTCGCCGAGCCGATGCTGGCGAAGACGTCATCGACCAGCATGAGTTTGGTGTGCACGGTCAGGTTGTCGATCCGGTACATCACCACGTTGCGGCGGTCGGTGGCGGGCAGGCGGTCCAGGACCCGCCGGCGCAGATCGTGGGTGATCACCGGGCGCACGGTGCTGCTGCCGCCGTCGGCCGGGTCCTTGCGGCCGGAGCCGACCAGGATGATCTTGACGCCGCGGCGGGCCGCCGACCGCAGGCCGTCGTAGAGCTGGAACCGGGGATCGCCGCCGGGCGCCTCGTGGAAGTACTGGTCCTCGAGGTAGATGTACTTCTCGGCCGCGCCGATCGCGGTGGCCATCGCGTGATAGACCTCCTGGATGCCGGCCCGGACCACGTTGGCCCGCCGCATCCGGTGCCACGCGCGGTGGCGGTAGAGACGCCACGGCCGGTAGGAACGGACCACCTGCACCGCGGTGCCCTCCGCAGGATGTTCCGGCTGCTCCGGCACGGGTGGCAGCGCGAGCGGCGCGTCCGGCGGGTTGATCACGGTGCGTTCGCCGGACATGAGGAAATGCCCCGGCGCGAGCGTCTTGGCGATGAACCGCGGCGGCAGAGCAGCGGTGTTCTGCCACCGGAACCGGAACGTCTCCCGGACCCGGACGGCCGCCGGCCCGTGCAGGCGCGCCGCCGCGTCGTGCCAGCCCCACCGGTGCACGCCGAGGCGCAGACGGCGATGCGGGTTGTGGTCGAAACGGCTCGGGGAAAGATCGAGACCACCGACGTACGCGGTGAGCACCCCGTCGTGGCTGAACACCACCAGCTTCTGGTGGTTGGAGCCGAGCAACGGACCGGACCAGTCCAGCAGCACCCGATCGTCCAGCGTCGGACCGGTGTCCCGGGTCGACGGCCGCCACGCCCGGATCACCCGCGCGGCCAGGGTGTTGGCCAGGAACGGGCCGACCGGCAGCCACGGCGAACCCCCGGAGTACTCGGCGGCGCTCAACACGATCCGCACGTCGACACCGTCCGCCGCCTTCTCGGCGAGCACGTCGGTGAACGGCCGGTAGCCCACCTCGCCGGCGCTGCGCCCGGTCAGGTCGAGCTGCGGGTCGGCCTGGTAGCCGGCGATGTAGACGGCGTCGCCGGGCGCGAGGGCGTCCATGTGCGCGGCCAGCTCGGTGAAGTAGGTGACACCGTCGATGATCGGCTCGAACCGGGAGTTCTCGGTGAAGGTCGGACAATCCTCGGTGGCCGGCGGCAGGTACCGCCCGATCAGATCGGTCAACGATGATGCAGGTGACATGCGGAGATTGAACCGGAAACCCGCGTGCTCGTTCTACCGGGCCCCTTCGCTCAGGGGCAGGTGTCGTCGATCGTCTGGCTGATCGTGGTGAAGTCGCCGTTCAGGAAGGCCTGCGGATCCGTCGCCGTGCTGGCCGCCGTCAAGCGTGCGGCGATCTGGTCGGCCGCGGTCTTCTGGGTGGGCACGTCGCTCTTCGCGCCGGCCTCGGTGACCTGGGTCGCCATCTCGCCGAAGGTCTTGCGCAGCCCGTCCTTGGCGGCGTCGTCGGTGCCGGTCGCGTAAGCCGCGGCCTTCACCGCGCCGTCGGTGAGGATCTTGTAGATCGCGGTGCACACGTATTTCGGCTGGCCGGCCGAGGCGGAGGGGATCGGCGCGACGCTGAACGGCGCGGAGACCGAGCCCGGGTCCACCTTGATCTCGCAGCCCGCGGCGAACGCGGCGACGGCGAGCAGGGTGACGGGCACGGTGATGCGACGGCGCAGCAGCGGCACGGCATTCCCCTTTCTCGATTCCAGTACGCGGCAGCATAGTTGGCCCCGCGACCTTTGGGCAGCTTAGAAGTTATCTACCGATGTGGCCAATCTTCATAAACGTGCCTTTATCGCCGGCATCGCGACCGTCCTGGCCGCGTCCGGTGGCACGGCCCACGCCGAGATCGTCTCGCCGAGCCCGGTGACCTCACCCTCCTTCAACGGCTCGGTGTACGCGGTGGCCTACCGCGGCAGCACCGTCTACGTCGGTGGGAGTTTCACCAAGGCGACCGCGGGTGGCCGCACCTTCGCACGTACCCGGCTGGCCGCGTTCGACTCGCGCACCGGAGCCCTGCTCGACTGGAAGCCGGCCGCGGACGCGAACGTCCGCGCGCTCGCCGTGAACGGTGACACGGTCTACGCCGCCGGTGACTTCGACCGGGTCAACGGCGAGACCCGGGACGCGATCGCCGGGCTGGGCGCGGCCGACGGTGTGCTCACCCCGCTGCGGCACACGATCCTGGGGCAGCCGAACGCGCTCGCCGCCGGGCACGGCCGGGTCTACCTGGGTGGGCGGATCACGGCGGTCGACGGGGTGCCGCGGGCCAACCTGGCCGCGTTCGACGCCGCCACCGGGGCGCTCGACCCGTGGGCGCCGGCGACCGACGACACCGTGCACGCGCTCGCGTCCGGAACTGATCGGATCTACCTGGGCGGCAGTTTCCACCGGACGAACGGGGCGCGCTCGACCCTGCGGCTCACCGCCGTCGACCCGGTCACCGGGGTGCTCGACCTCAGGTTCCTGCCGAGACCGGTGTCGCAGGTGTTCGCGCTGGCCGCCGCCGCCGACGGGGTGTACGCGGCACTCGGCGGGCTGGGTGGGCGGGCCGTGTCGTACACCCGGGACGGCGCCACCCGCTGGACCCGGGTCTTCGACGGCGACGCGCAGGCGATCACCGCGCTGGGCGGGACGATCTACGTCGGCGGCCACTTCGACAGCGCCTGCACCACCACGAACAACGGGGTCAAGGGCAGCTGCACGGACGGCTCGGTGAGTCGCGGGAAACTGGCCGCCGTCGACGAACAGGGCAACCTGCTGGCCTGGGCGCCGCAGGCCAACGGGGTGGCCGGCACCCGGTCGCTGGCCGCCAGCCCGGAGCTCGGGTCGGTCAGCGCGGTCGGTGACTTCACCGTGGTCGGCGGGCTGCCGCGGCGACGCTACGCCGAGTTCGGTGTCCTCCGGCTGGCCGAAAGTGTTCAGCTGCGGTCGGAATACGTGGCGTCGTACAACTTCGACACCACGATCATGGACGGCACGTTCGACGACGGATCGGGGCGCGGTCACCTGCTGCGGTTGGTCACCCGCAACGGCGGCGGACCGGAACTGATCGCCCACGGCCTCGGCCAGGCGCTGCGGTTCCCGGCGAAATGCACCGGCGCCGCCTGCCCGCGCATGGTCCTGCAGGGCGGATCGACCCCCGACCTCAACCCCGGGAACCGGCCCATCCGGTACGGCGCGGGAGTGCTCCTGACCCCGGCGGAGACGTCCCGCGGCGAGAACGTGCTGCAGAAGGGTTACTCCTCGGGCGGAGGCCAGTACAAGCTGCAGATCGACGGCATCTCCGGCAGGCCCAGTTGCGGCCTCGGGGACGGGAAGGTCCATCTGGCCCGCAGCCGCGTCTCCGTCGCCGACGGCAGCTGGCACAGCTTGGAGTGCCGGCGCAGCGGTCCGACGCTGTCCTTGCTGGTCGACGACGTACTGCAGGCCAGTGTGCCGGTGCCGGTCGGGCTCGCGGTCGACACCGACTCCCCGCTGACCGTCGGCGGCAAGGGCGTCGGCCCGGACAACGACCAGTTCCACGGCAGCCTCGACGACGTGTGGGTGCACATCGGATAGGTCTTGTCGTACGGGTCCGGTACCTTGCCCGCATGCCTGATCTCGACCGCCTGCTCCAGGCCGGTTCCCGTTACGTCCAGGACGACGTGACCTACGTCGTCGAGCCGCACCCGCTCGGCGTCCTCAAGCTGCCCACCGGCCGGCTCGCCGCCTTCGACCCGGGCGTCACCGACGAGGAGGACGAGCCGTTCTCCGTCACCCTGGCGCCGGGGGATTACCGGGTCACCGCGTGGGTCACGGTCCTGGAGAAGGAGGACCGGGAGTGGCAGCGGCGGGTCGCCGCGCTGCAACTGGTCGTTCGGGACGAGCCGGTCGTCTCGTGGGAGCTGGCGCTCGTCGACAGCGACGAGCCGGATCAGCTGGAGCCGGGCGAGTTCTTCGGCTACGGGGTGGACACCGGCGCCGGTGCGTTCGCCGACCTCGGCGTGTCCCGGCTTCTCGCCGAGTGGGACTCGGAGGACTTCGAGGAGGCGTTCGATCCCGACGAGTTCCCCGAGGAGCCGGTGCCCGGCCACTTCGACCAGGTCGTCGACGAGGACTCCGGGGCCAACGTGATCATGGTGGAGTCGGGATGGGGCGACGGTTACTACCCGACCTACGTGGGGCGCACCGAGTCGGGCGAGGTTGCCGCCTTCGTCACCGACTTCCTCGTCGTTCCCTGAGAGTGCACAGCGTGTGCCGGTCGGAGGTCCGGCACACGCTGTCTTCGCTCCGCCGGGGGTGGCGGGCGGCAATGCTCTCCGGGTCGTGGCGTGCGCGAGGTTGGGGTTCCGCCGGCCGGACGTAGCCGGTGGTCCCGCGCTGACCACGAATCCCGGTATCGAAGGTCATCGTTGCAGCCATGTTGCGTAGATGCAACATCCCCACCCCGATTGTTTCCACCGGTCACCGCCTGCCCCGTGACCGCACCCCCTGCGTCGAACCATCTCCGCCCGCCGGCCCGGTCCTCCGTGCGGGCGCGTCCGCCTGCCTCGTCGAGACATCTCTGGTCCCCGGCCGAGCGCGGCCGGCTGATTCCTCAGGTGTGCGACGAGCGCGTCGAAGCGCCCCCGCTGCCCAGCCCGGCGAGGCCGGCTGGGCGTGGGGTGTGTGACGAGCGGGGTGAAGCACCTCTGGTCGCCGTCGCGTGCTGGTGGACCGGGGCGGATCGCCCGGATCGGAGGCGACCGGCGGTGTCACGGGGCGGCGAGGGTTGCGGGTGGGGGTGGGCTCACGGCGTACCCGGGGAAGGGTTTTGTCCGGGGAACGTGCTCAGCAGGGAACTCATCCACGGCTGGGTGGGGACCGGGTCGGGGCCCATGACGCGCATCGCGCCGAGCACCGTGATCAGCATGCCCATGGCGAAGAAGTCGCGCACGTCCTCGGGGGAGGCGCCGGTCAGGTCGCGGACGGTCTGGTAGAGGTTGCCGTAACAGGTGCGAACGGCGTCGCCGACGACCGGGTCCTCGGCGGCGGCGTAGCCGTGCAGGAGGACGGCGAGGAGTTCGCGCTCGGCGAGCAGGTCGCTGTAGGCGAGGCCGAGGCTCTGCAGGGTCGGCTCGCGTCCGGCGGCGGCGCGCCACAGCGCTTCGATGCGCCCGCTGGCGTAGCGCAACGTGGCGAGGAAGAGTTCCTGCTTCGAGCCGAAGATGCGGATCACGTACGGCTGTGACACGCCGGACAGTCGCGCCACCTGGTCGGTGCTGGTGCCGGCATATCCGCCCTGGGCGAACGCGACGAGGGCGGCTTGGACGATCTGCTCCTGGCGTTCCGAGGCGGTGAGGCGGCTCCGAGTCATGTTGACAGGTTATCAGTTGATGCTTACCTTCTTGGTTATCAGTCGATAACAACTTCTTGGGGGAGTCGTGGCAACGCTCGCTGTGGAACGGCCGGCACAACGAAGAACCCGTCCGATCGCGGCCGTGCTCGCCGCCGTCGGCATCCCGACGTTCATGGTGTCGCTGGACAACCTGGTGGTCAGCACGGCGCTGCCGGTCATCCGCACCGAACTGCACGCGTCGATCACCGACCTGCAGTGGTTCGTCAACGCGTACACGCTGCCGTTCGCGGCGTTCCTGCTCACCGCGGCCGCGCTCGGCGACCGGCTCGGCCGGCGCCGGATGTTCATCGGCGGCATCATCGTCTTCACGCTCGCCTCCGCCGCGGCCGCGCTCAGCACCGAGGCCTGGCAGCTCACCGCGGCCCGGGCGATCCAGGGGCTGGGCGGCGCCGCGATCACGCCACTGGCACTGACCTTGCTGGCCCGGGCGGTGCCCGACAACTTCCGGAACGCGGCCGTCGGCATCTGGGGCGGCATCACCGGCCTCGGCGTCGCGGTCGGCCCGGTGGTCGGCGGCGCGGTCGTCGACGGTCTGCACTGGTCGTGGATCTTCTGGCTGAACGTTCCGGTCGGCGTGATCGCGGTGGTGCTGGCCGCCACCGTGCTCGACGAGAGCCGCGGCGACGGGCGCAAGCTCGACCCGCTCGGCCTGGTCCTCTCCGCCGGCGGGATGCTGCTGCTCATCTGGGGTGTCGTCGACGGGCCGGACCGCGGCTGGACCTCCGGGCGGGTGCCGGTCATGCTCGGCACCGCCGTCGTGCTGCTCGCCGGGTTCGTCGCCTGGCAGGCGCGCAACCCGGCCCCGATGCTGCCGCTGCGACTGTTCCGCGACCGCGGGTTCAGCCTGGTCAACGTGGTGACGCTGACGTTCTCGGCCGGCGCGTTCGGCTCGGTCTTCCTGCTCGCGCAGTTCTTCCAGGTGGTGCAGGGGCTGAGCCCGTTGCAGTCCGGCCTGCGGACGCTGCCGTGGACCGCGGCGCCGATGATCGTCGCGCCGCTGGCCGGCCTGTTCGCCGGTCGGATCGGCCAGCGAAACCTGATCTTCGCCGGTCAGGTGTTCCTGGCGGGCGGCCTGCTGTGGATGGCGCTCGGGCTGTCGCTGACCGCTTCCTACACCTCGCTGATCGGGGCCTTCGTGCTCGCCGGCATCGGCATGGGCCTGACCTTCGCCCCGGTCAGCACGATGGTCCTGGCCAGCGTCGACGTCGACTCCCAGGGCGTGGCGTCGGGCACCAACAACACCATTCGGGAGTTCGGGGTGGCGGCCGGCGTCGCGGCGCTCTCCTCGATCTTCAGCTCTCTCGGCGGGTTCACCAGCTTCGACTCGTTCATCGACGGTACGCGTCCGGCCGTGCTCACCGGGGCGGCGGTGATCGCGGTGGGGGCCGTGGTCGCGCTCGCCCTCCCGCGTCGCGCCTGATCCGGCGGCGCACGGCGGGATCCGCTGCCTGCGGGCCGGCCTTCCGGCTGGTCCGCACGGCGGCGGTCCACGCCCGTACGGGAAAAGGTCTTCAGATGTTGTGTTCGAGGTAGGCGGGCGCGCGCCAGCCCAGCATCGCCTCGGTCATCCGGATGGCGTCGTGAGCCGCGCGGACGTCGTGCACGCGCATGATCCGCGCCCCGCGCAGCAGGCTGAAGACGACGGTGGCGAGCGTGCCGGCGAGGCGTTCCTGCTGGGGCCGGCCGAGCGTCTCGCCGATGAAGTCCTTGTTGCTGAGCGCTGCCAGCATCGGGTAGCCGATGGCGGCGATCTCGTCGAGCCGGCGGGTCAGTTCGAGCGAGTGCAGCGTGTTCTTGTTCAGGTCGTGACCGGGATCGATGATGATCTGATCCGGTCGCACGCCGCGGGAGAGCGCAAGTTCGACCTTCTCCCGCAGGAACGCGGCGACCTCCAGCGTGACGTCCTGGTACCGCGGGCTCGGGTAGTGCGTGCGCGGCGCGGCCAGGCTGTGGCAGATGACCAGCTGGGCGTCGGTTCCGGCGACCACGTCGGCCATCGCCGGGTCCCGCAGCCCGGACGTGTCGTTGACGACCCCGGCCCCGTGCTTGATCACCTCGGCGGCGACCTCCGGCCGGAACGTGTCGACCGAGACGACGGCCAGATCCCGGGCGGCTTCGACGATCGGCAGGACCCGGTCGAGTTCCTCGGCGGCGGAGACCTCCGGCCCCGGCGCGAACGGCACCCCGCCGATGTCGATCCAGTCGGCGCCCTCGGACGCCGCGTGCTGGACCGCCGCGGTCGCCTTCTCCAGCGCGAACGTGCGGCCCTTGTCGTGGAACGAATCCGGCGTCCGGTTGACGATCGCCATCACGACGGCCTGGCGGGAGAAGTCGTAGGGCCGGCCGGCGATGACCCGGGCACTGTTGTCGCTCACAACGGGCGACCCTAACAGCGCTGGTCGGGGCGGGAACGTCAGACCGTGCCCGGGACCACCTCGGCCCGTGAGACCGTGGGCTGGTGAGCCTGTTGTCCGACCGCCGCGTCGGCACGAAGATCATGGTCGCGGTGCTGGTGGTGGCCCTGCTCAGCGTCACCGACGGACTGTTCGCGATGGGCAGCCTCGGCGCGACCAACGGCATGGTCAAAACCGGTTATCAGCACAGCCTCGAGTTGGAGGCGATCGGCAACCTGCGCAGCGCCGTCAACCGGGCCTGGCTGGCGGTCGACGACGACCTGCTGGCCACCGACGCGACCGCCCACGAGACCGCCGAGTCCGCACTGACCAAGGCCGAAGATCAGATTTCCCAGTACGCGTCCAAGTACGAAAGTTTCTCCCCCGACGCGGCCGCCGCGGCAGCGCTGACCGCGTTCCGGGCCGCCTGGGCCCAGTACCAGCAGGTGCTCACCGGCACCCTGCTGCCGCTGGCCGCGACCGGCAGCCGGGCCCGGATCACCGCCGTCCGGTCACAGCAGGTCACCCCGCCGATGACCGAGGTACGGGCGCGACTGACCAACCTGGCCGACCTGACCGTGGCCGCGACCGCGGCGCAGGAGGACAGTGCCGAGAGCCGCTACCAGTCGACCAAGTGGCGCGTGATGCTGATGCTGACGCTCAGCGCGTTGCTCGGTGTGGTGCTCGCGGTGGTGGTGAGCCGGATGATCGTACGGCCGCTGTCGGTTTGCGTGTCGGTGCTGGACCGGATCCGCGGCGGTGACCTGACCGCGCGCGCCGACGTGAGCGGCCGCGACGAGGTCGGGCAGATGGCCGACGCCCTCAACCACACCGCCGAGGCCATGGACCGGATGGTCGGGCGGGTGCGGAGCAGCGCGGACGTGCTCGCCTCCGCCTCCGAGGAGTTGTCGGCCGTCTCCGGGCAGCTGTCGGTCTCCGCGGAGGAGACGTCGGCTCAGGTCAGCACGGTGTCGGAATCGGCCGGGCGGGTCAGTGACGGCGTGCAGGCGGTCTCCGCCGGGGCCGACGAGATGGGCGTCTCGATCCGGGAGATCGCCAACAGTGCCAACGAGGCGGCCGGTGTCGCGGCCGAAGCGGCCCGGACGGCGGCCGAGACCAACACCAGCGTGTCCCGGCTCGGGGAGGCGTCGGCGCAGATCAGCACGGTGGTCGCACTGATCACGTCGATCGCCGAGCAGACCAACCTGCTCGCCCTGAACGCGACGATCGAAGCCGCCCGGGCCGGTGAGATGGGCAAGGGGTTCGCGGTGGTCGCGTCCGAGGTGAAGGACCTCGCGCAGGAGACCGCACGGGCCACGCAGGAGATCACCGCGCAGGTCGCGGCGATCCAGGTGGAGTCCGAGGGCGCGGTCGAGGCGATCCAGCGGATAGCGGCGGTGATCGCCACCATCAACGAGTACGCGACGACGATTGCCGCCGCCGTGGAGGAACAGACCGCCACGACCGCGGAGATCGCCCGCAGCGTCGGTCAGGCAGCGGAAGGATCGTCCGCGATCGCGGGGACGATCGCGGGGGTGGCGCAGGCGGCGCAGCAGGTCACGGCCGGAGCCACCGAGACGCAGCACACCGCGGCGGAACTGGCCCGGACCGCCTCCGAACTGCAGTCCACCGTCGCGGCCTACCGCACCTGACGGGCCGAGACCAGCTCGGTGACCCAGTTGACGGCGACCTGGGCCTGCTCGGCCGGTCCGCTGTGCAGCCCGTCCACGATCAGCCAGATGCGATCGGCCAGCAGGTCGTCCCCGCCGAACTCGGCCACCAGCCGGTCCACCAGCGCGCGACTGTCGGCCAGATACCCCCGCGCGACCCGAGCCGGCTCGTCGTCCGCACCCGGGAACTCGGTCAGATAGTTCCGGAACGCGCACCCGCGCCAGCCGGGCCGCCGCGTGTTCTCGGCGATCTCACTGACCAGTGCGATCAGCTGCCCGGCCGGCCCGTGCGCCCAGCGCAGCGCCTCCGCGGCGGCCTGTTCCCGTTCCCGGCGGGCGAGCCGCAGGTAGGCCGCGGCCAGCTCCGCCTTGCTCGGGAAGTGCCGGTAGAGCAGGTTTTTGCCGCACCCGGCGACCTCGACGACCTGGGCCATGCCGACCGCTCGGACGCCGTACCGGTAGAAGAGCCCGGCGGCCGCGGTGAGAATCGTGTCGCGGGTGCCCGGGACCGGCGTACGTGCCATGATCCCTAGACTAGAGGACTCCGACATTTAGGCGTCCCTCGGACAGTTCGCAGATTTCGTCCACGAGCTGAAGACCCTCGGCCCGATGCGCGAAGACCAGCACCGTACGCCCCGACGCCGCGTCCAGCAGATCCGCCATCAGCGCGTGCGCCCCCGCCTCGTCGATCCCCTCCGTCGGCTCGTCCAGGATCAGCAGCGCCGGGTCGGCCAGCAGTGCCCGCGCCGTCGCGAACCGCCGCCGCTGCCCACCCGACATGGTGCTGCCCCCGGTCCCGAGCCAGGTGTCCAGCCCCTGCGGCAGCCCGGCCAGCCACGATCCGAGCCCGACCCGCCGCAGAGCGGCGACAAGATCCGGATCGGTCGCCACCGGCGACGCGAGACGCAGATTTTCCCGTACGGTCGAGGCGAACACGTGTCCGGTCTCATCCCCGACGAGCACCACCCTCCCACCGACCCGGACGTGCCCGGCGCGCGGCGCGAGCAGCCCGCCGAGCACCGCGCCCAGCGTCGACTTGCCCGACCCGGAGCGGCCCGTCACCGCGACCTTCGCCCCGGGACGCAGGGTGAGGTCGAGGCCGTCGAGGGCCGGCTCACACGCCGGATCCCACCCCGCCACGAGTCCCGAAACGATCACCGCTCCGTCCGGAGTCGCGCCCGTCGTCGTTTCCGCCCGTCGCGCGGCTGTGGCCGCTTCGGATGTTCCCGCTGCCGTAGGGCGGCTCTCGGCGCCGGCCGCCACTCCGTCGACCGGGCCTTCCGCGGTCAGGGCGGCGACCCGGCGTTCGGCCCCGGCGGCCTGGCGGCGGGCGATCGCCGCGTCCGGCAGCGCCACCACCGACTCGCCGAGCGCGATCACGCCGAGCAGCACCACCGCGCTCCACTCCGCGGACACCCCGGCGCCCCCGAGCGCCAGCGCGGTCCCGGCCGCCGCCACCGCCCAGCCGAGATGGGCAACCCCCGCCGCCGACCCCGACATCCGCGCCGCCCGCGCCTCCAACTCCGCGAGGGTCCGGCTCCGCTCTTCCGGTACGCCGGAACGCCCGCCCCCAGCTCCCAGCTCCTCGACCCCGTCCACGGTCTCGACCATCGCGTCCCGCAGTGCCGCCCGCGCCACCCCGGTCGCCGCGTCCTGCCGGTCGACCTGCCACGACGCGACCATCGGGGCGACAACCCCGGAGATCAGCACGCCGAGCGCCAGCGCCCCCGCCACCCCGGGCACGATCCCGGCCGCCGCGGCCCCGGCGACCGCGACCACCACGCCCGCCGTGATCGCCGGCAGCCGGCCCCGGAGCAGCCCGTCCACCCGGGCGTCCACGTCGTCGACCAGCCGGGTCAGCAGATCCCCGCGCCGGTGCAGACGAGCCCCGGGCACCCGGGGGACCAGCTCGGCGTACACAGCCGCCCGGCGCCTCCCCAACTGCGCGAACGCCACGTCGTGCGCGACGAGCCGCTCCAGGTACCGCAGCAGCGGCCGCGCCACCGCACTCCCACGGACCAGCACCACCGCGGCGGAGAGCGTCAGCACCGGCGGCAGGCCGGCCGCCCGCACGAGCAGCCAGGCCGCCGACCCGGTCAGCAGAATCCCGCCGAGTACCGCACCCGCCCCGAGCGCAACCGCCACCCATCCCCGCCGCCACCAGGGGCTCGAGTCCGCTTCGGCACCCTCGGTCACGTCGTTCGCCACTGTCGCCGGCGGGTTTTCATCCGCCGGGAGCATCTCCATCACACGGCCGGCCGGGGCTTCCAGGTCGACGACGCGGTCGGCGGCCGCCAGCAGAGCCGGTCGGTGGGCCACCACCAGGACAGCGCAGCCGCGCTGGGCGAACTCCCGCAGCCGGGCTACCACCAAGCGTTCCGCCGCCGGGTCCAGATGTGCGGTGGGCTCGTCCAGCAGGAGCGTGACCACGGGGAGCGGACGCCGTTTGGGCCCGGGCTCGCCGCGCTGCGGCCGTTCGGCGGCGCGCCGGCTCAGGGCCGCGGCCCGCCCGGCCCGGTGCAGCAGCGCAGCCAGGGCCAGACGCTGCCGCTGACCGGCCGAGATGCCGTTGCCGTGCTCGCCGAGCGGCGTATCCGCACCGACCTCGCCGTCCAGCCCGACCATGTGCAGTGCGGACCGGATCTCGTCCGCGGTGGCGTCCGCCGCGAACGCCTCACCGACGGTCCGGGCGTGCGGCAGCGCCGGACGCTGCGACAGGTGGAACGCCCGCCCGACGGCGACCGCCCCCGACTCGGCCGGATGGATCCCCGCGAACACCCGCAGCGCCGTACTCTTCCCGGCGCCCGACGGCCCGCGCAGCGCCACGACCTCCCCGGCCCGGACCGCCAGCTCGTCCAGCCGCAGCGCCTCACCGCCCGCGCCGGGATAGGAAGCGCGCACCCCCGCCGCGAGGACTCCCCACCGGGCAGCCTCCGCGAGCGCCGCCCATTCCCCGCCCGGAGACTCGGCACACCGTTCCCGCTCGGCCGAACCCGGCTCCGCCGACATCCGGTCCGCAGTCTCAGCTGCGACTGCCCAGCCGGCGCTCGCGGTGGTTGTCGAGGCCAGGATCTCGTCGACGTCGGCTATCACGGCGGTGGCGTCGGTGGCGGCGTGGTAGCGCGCGGCCATCTCCCGCAACGGGCGGTAGACCTCGGGCGCCAGCAGGATCACGAGCAGCGCCGGGGCCAGCGACATCGAGCCGCCGGCCACGCGGATGCCGGCCTGGACCGCGACCAGCCCGACCGACAGGGTGCCGACCAGGTCGAGGGCGGTCGAGGAGAGGAACGCGACGCGGAGCACCCGCAGGGTGGCCCGGCGATGGCGGTCGCTCAGGTCGGCGATGACCGCGATCTGGCGTTCGGCACGCCCGTACATCTTGAGGGTTCCGAGACCGCGTACGACGTCGAGGAAGTGACCGGCCAGCCGGGCGTCGGCCGCCCATCGCTGCCGGGCACGCGCCTGCGTGGCCCAGCCGATCAGCGCACCGAGCAGCGGGATCAGCGGGAGTGTCAGGAGCGCGATCACCGCGGAGGCCGGATCGGCGAGGAGCATCACGGCGATCACCGCGGGTGGGAGCAGTACGCCGAGGACCAGCGACGGAAGGTACCCGGAGAACCACGGGCGCAGCGCGTCGAGCCCGGTGCCGAGCACCGTCGTGAGGCGGCCGGCGCCGTAGGACGCGACCCACGCCGGGCCGCGCCGGACGACCGCGGTCAGCAGCGAACGCCGCAGCTCGTCGGTGACGCGCGCGGCCGTCCGGCGGGCGGCGACCTGTTCGGCCCAGGAGAGCAGGCCCCGGGCGGCGAACGCCCCGGCCAGCAGTGCGATCGCCGGGGTACGTGGCCCGCCGAGGAAGAACGACGACGGGGCGACGATCCAGGTGAGCGCGACGGCAATGGCGAGCGTCGCCGCCGCTTGTCCGATCCCGATCACTGCGAGCAGCGCCACTCCGCCGCGCGAGCTGCGGGCGTGACGCAGCAGCTGCGGATCGATCGGCCCTCTCACGACGCGCCGCCCACCACCGCGCCCAGGACCGTCCTTCATAGGACTGCCGCCCGCAGGACCGTCTGCCATACGACCGTCACTCCCAGGACCGTGTGCTGTAGGACCGTGCGCTGTAGGACCGTGCGCTGTAGGACCGTGCGCGGTAGGACCGTGCGCGGTAGGACCGTGCGCTGTAGGACCGTCGACCGTAGGAGCGCCGCTCCCAGGACCGTCGGTACCGGGGCTGTCGGTCCCCGGAGCGGCCGGCACGCCGACGGCGGACGGCGGGACGTGGGCGGACGGGGACGGTGCTGATCCCGTACGGGAAAGGGGTTGGAAATGACCGGAAGTGAACCCGCCCGCCGGTGCGAAGCGCGCGGCGCCGAAGCCGAGCCGGCGCAGACCCGGGAGCGGAATCACGACGCGATCCGTTCGCTGGCGATGCGGCGCCGGAACACCCAGTACGACCAGGCCTGATAGGCGAGCACCCCGGGCAGGATGAGCACGCCGGCGATCGTGATCAGCCGAAGTGCGGACGGGCTGGCCGCGGCCTCGGCGCGGGTCAGCGACCACAGCGGGTCGAGGGTGCTGCGCAGCACGACCGACCCGTGCGCGGTGAAGACGGTGACCACCGCACCGGCGACGCCGGCCGCGACCGTGGTGAACGCGCTGCCCTCCCAGCCGCGGCGGGCGAGCATCCCGGCGACGAAGCAGACGACCGCGGCGACCAGCGTGATCCGGGAGCCGGTGGCGACGCCGGCGAGCAGCAGGCCGACCGTGCCGAGGTTCCCGCCGTTGCGGGCCAGCGACACTGCGCGGCGGCGGACCGGGCCGGTGGTGCGCAGGGCCAGGAAGGTCGCGCCGAGCAGCACCGTCGCGAGCAGCGCGCCGAGCGCCCCGAGCCCGGCGGCGGGGGTGAGGAGCGGAGAGAGGCTGCGGCTGAGTCCGTTTCCGATCACAGCGCCGTCGGCGTTGAGAGCGAGGCCGTGCACGAAGATGCCGAGTTGCGCGCCCCAGAGCAGCACCACGCCGGCGGACGAGCCGGAGAGGAGCCAGTCGCAGCGGCGGCGCCAGGCGGGGGAGTCGTGTTTGCCGCGGAACTCGAGGGCGACGCCGCGCACCGCGAGCAGCAGCAGGATGGCGACCATCGGCAGGTAGAGCGCCGAGAGCAGCACCGCGTACCAGTCGGGGAAGGCGGCGAACGTGACGCCGATCGCGGCGACCAGCCACACCTCGTTGCCGTCCCAGAACGGGCCGATGGTGCGGATCGCCGCGCCGCGCTCGTGCTCGTCGCGCCCGAGGAACGGGGCGAGCACGCCGACGCCGAAGTCGAAGCCCTCAAGGACGAAGTAGAGCACCCAGGCGAGGACGAGGATCGCGAACCAGAAGGTGATCATCTTTCCTGGACTCCTAGTAGGCGGGAACCGGCTCGGCGGCGGGTGCTCTGTCCGGAACCTCGGCCAGAGGCTTGCGGCTGAGGTGGACGACGAGCTTGTACCAGGCGACCGCGAGCAGCCCGTAGATCAGCGTGAACCCGGCCAGCGACGCGATGACCTCGGCGCCGGTGAGCCCGGGGGAGATGCCGTCGGAGACCTTGGAGATGCCGAACGCGAGCCACGGCTGCCGCGCGGTCTCGGTGAAGACCCAGCCGAACGTGTTCGCGGCGGCCGGCAGCAGTGGCGAGAGCAGCAGGATCCGCTTGATCCAGGTCGGCACGCCGGCGCCCATCTGCAGGAACTCGGGGAGCAAGGGGATCCGGAAGCGGCGGGAGGAGGACGAGGCCCAGAGGTAGTACGCCGCGAGGGCCATCCCGGCCACGCCGGCGCCGATCATCAGGCGGAACGTCCAGAACGCGACCGGGATCATCGGCACGTAGCTGCCTGGGCCGAACTGAGCGACATACTGCGCCTGGAGGTCGTCGATGCCCTGCACGGTTCCGTCGAACGAGCCGGTGCCCAGGAACGACAACAGGTGCGGGATCTCCACGGTGAGGAACGGCTTCTCGTGGCCGAGCTTGCCGAGCGCGAAGACCGAGAACGGCGCTCCGGTCGTCGTCTCGTAGAGCGCCTCGGCCGCGGCCATCTTCATCGGCTGCACCGCGGTCATCACCTTGCCGAGGTGGTCGCCGGTGATGGCGGTCATCGCGCCACCGATCAGCATCAGCCACGCGCCGAGCCGGGCGAGCGTGCGGAACGCGCCGTCGGCGGCGAGCCGCCACACCCCGATCGCCAGGAGCAGGCCGCCACCGGCCATCGCCGCCCCGGCCGTCGTGTGCGGGAAGGCGGCGAGCACCACTTCGTTGGTGAGCAGCTCACCGAAGCTGGTCAGGTGGGCCCGGCCGGTCTCCGCGTCCAATGCGTAGGCGACCGGGTTCTGCATGAAGGAATTGGCCGCAAGAATGATGTACGCCGAGAGCAGCGTCCCGACCGCGACGACGACGATCGTGGCGGCGTGCAGGCGGCGGGGCAGACGGCCCCACCCGAAGTACCACAACGCGAGGAACGTCGCCTCCAGGAAGAACGCGAGCATCCCCTCGATCGCGAGGGTCGGGCCGAACACGTCGCCGTAGAACTTGGCGAACGCGCTCCAGCCGAGCCCGAACTGGAACTCCTGCACCAGGCCGGTGACCACGCCGACCGCGAACGTGACGATCAGCAGCTTGCCGACGAACTTGGTCAGGTTCAGGAACCGCTCGGAGCCGGTGCGCATCCAGGTCAGGTGCAGACCGGCCGCGACCGCCGACAGGCTGATCGACAGCGGCACGAACAGGTAGTGATAGATCGTCACGACCGCGAACTGCAGCCGGGTCAGGTCGAGCACGTCCATCGGGTGTCCCCCTCTACGACTCTTCGTAGTAGATACTACGAGACGTAGTACGACCGGCCCTAGTAGGATGGGTCACATGGCACTTGGCGGACTCGAACGTGAGGTCATGGATCAGCTGTGGGCTTCGCCCGTCCCTTTGACGGTCCGGCAGGTTTATCTGGGCATACTCGCCGACCGTGATCTGGCGTACACCACCGTGATGACGGTGCTCGACCGTCTCGCCAAGAAGAAACTGGTCGTGCGGACCATGGAGGACCGCGCTTACAAGTACGCGCCGGCCCAGTCCCGCGCCGAGATGACCGCCGCCCTGATGTTCGACGCACTCAGCGGCACTCCCGATCAGGACGCCGCGCTGGCATACTTCCTCGGTCAGCTGCCGCCCGGCGCGATCCAAGCCGCCCTGGATGCCACACCGAAAGAGACGTGACCGCACTTCTGTTAGGCGCTCTCGGGCTGACCCTGTCGCTGGTCGTCCCGGGTGTCCTCGCCGGCGCCCGCTGGCCCGACCGTGCACCGGTCGCCGCCGTCCTGCTCTGGCAGGCGCTCACCCTCACCGCGGTGCTCTGCGCCCTCGGTGTGGTGCTCGCCGCCCCGGAGGAGCTGACCCGCGCGGCCGGCGCCGACCACCCATGGGTCGTCGCGTCGCTGGTCTTCTCCCTGGCCGTCGCGGCCACCATCGTGATCCGGCTGCTGATCTCGCTGATCCGGGTGAGCGTGCGGGCCCGCGCCCGGCGCGAACGGCACCGGATGCTCGCCGACCTGCTCGACCGGGCCGAACGCCACCAGGAGCTGGGCGGCGGCGAGGTGCGGGTGCTGGACGGCGCGTTGCCGCTGGCCTACTGCGTGCCCGGCCGCGAGCCGCGGGTCGTGCTCAGCGACGCGGTGCTCCAGATCCTCGACCGGGAGCAGGTCGACGCGGTGCTCGCCCACGAACAGGCGCACCTGCGGCACAAACACGAACTGGTGATGGAGTCGTTCACCGCCTTCTACCAGGCGGTGCCGCGCCCGCTGCGGTCCCGGGCGCCACTCGACGCCGTGTACCTGCTCCTGGAGATGGTGGCCGACGATGCCGCCCGGCGCCGCACCGGGCCGGCCCCGCTGCGCGCCGCGCTGGCCCGGCTCTCCGACGCCGTCCCCCTTGCGGAGGAAGCCCCGGCCGACCCCGCGGGTGAATCCCGCCGCCGCCGACTTGACCGGCTGACCGGCCCGGCCGCCGGTTCGACCGGTCTGTCGGCCCTCGCCGGGCTCGCCGCCGTCGGCCTCCTGGTGCTACCCACGGTGATCCTGATCGTGCCCTGGCTCGCGCAGGCCCTGGACGCGTGGCCGTTCCGCTCACTGTGAGTGCTCGCACTGGTGCGGGTAGTTTCCCTCCGGACGCGACCTTCATTTGCCTGCATGATCCGAGTACGGTGGTCCCCGGTTCGACAGCCCCCCATCGTCCAACCGGCCGATCTGACGAGCCACCGCCTAATCGCCGTAAAGGCGAGCCGGGGACCCAGGTTCCTCGGGGTGAAGCCGCTCGTTGAGCGGCCGGGCGTGCTTCCCGCCCGAACCCGTCAGCTAACCCGGTCGGCGGCCGAGAGGAAGAAAGGACAACGCACCTACGTGAAACGGATAGGCGCGCGGGGTGTGCTGCGCAGTCTCGTCTGCGCCGTCATCGCTGCCGGGTTTGTTGTCACCGGACCTGTTGTCGCTCACGCCGATCCGACATCGGACGTCGAAGCCCAGATCGACAAGCAGTGGAACGAGCTCGAGCCCGTCATCGAGGACTACAACGACGTGCACGGGAAACTGCTGAAGCTGCAGAAGCAGCAGAAGCAGCTGGCCACGACGCTCGCCCCGCTGCAGAAGCAGGTCGACGCGGCCATGGGTGAGGTGCGGAACATGGCGGCCGACGCCTACATGCAGGGTCCGCCGACCGCGGTCGGTGCGCTGCTCAGTGGCTCGCCGAGCAGTTTGACCGAGAAGCTCTCGCTCCTCGAGCAACTGGCGGCCAACCGGCAGGCGTCGATCAGTGACGTCGTCAAACTCCGCGACAAGTACGCCGCCGACAAGGCCAAGGTGGACGCCCTGGCCACCGAGATCTCCACCCGTGACACCGACCTCAAGACGAAGAGGACGGCGATCGAGAAGAAGATCAACAGCCTGCAGAAGCTCCGGCAGACCTCCTACAACGGGGCGGACGCCGGGCCGTACAAGACCGGTCTGTGCCCGGCCGAGTACACCAACGACAAGGGCGGCCGTGCGGCGCAGAAGGCGTGCGACCTCATCGGCAAGCCCTACGTCTTCGGTTCCGAGGGCCCGAACAGCTACGACTGCTCGGGTCTGACGAAGGAGGCGTGGGCTTCGGTAGGCGTGCACCTCGAGCACTACACGAAGGACCAGTGGAGTTCCGGGAAGTCGGTGAGCCGGAGCGAGTTGAAGCCCGGTGACCTGGTCTTCTACTACTCCGACGTGCACCATGTCGCCATCTACATCGGCAAGGGCATGGTGGTGCACGCGCCGCACACGGGCGACTTCGTGCGCATGGCGACCATCGATCGCGGCCCCATCGCCGGCTATCGCCGGCCGGGCTGATCCGCGCTCAAGGTGGAAAGGCCGCTCCCGGTCCGCCGGGGGCGGCCTTTTTGCAACCCCTCCCCGCGTACGCCGGGGAGCACCACCCCGCCGGCCCGCGCCCGGGTCCCGCGCGCTGCGTGCCGGCTCTGCCCGCGTCCCTCTGCCCGGGTGGCGTAGCCGAGTCCATCGCGTCCCTCCCGGGTGACGTCACCCAGCCGATCCGGCCGTTCGTCGAGAGGCGGGATGACATCCGGCAGTGGACGGAGTTCCCTCGTGGCGGGCATGGCGCCGCGTTGGGGGTGCCGGAGCTCTTCGCGGCGGACGTGATCACGTTCTTCCGGACGGTGACCGATGGCTGACGGGTGCTTCCGGCGGTTGCCGCAGGCTACACGCTGCTGCTCGGTGCGGCCGCGCCCGAGACGGTCGGCGCGGCCGGTGGGGAAAGGGCGAGCGGCCGTAGCGCGGGCGACGCGGGCATAATCGCGTTTCATGAGCGACGCCTTGATCGACAGCCTCACCGCGGCGGTGCAGGCCCGCCCCGACGACCTGCCGTTGCGGCTGCATCTGGCCGAGTTGCTGGTCGCGGCCGGGCGTGGGGCGGAGGCGATCGAGCATGCTGCTCAGGTGCTGAGCCGTGAGCCGGGCAACGAGGCCGCGCGGGGGCTGATGGTGTCCGCGCTGGCCCCGCCGAAGCCCGCGGGTCAACCCGGCGCCCAGCCGGCCGGCTCTGCGGATCCCGGCCACTCGACGGGCACGTCGGACCCGGCGCAGCCGGGCGGTCCGGCGAAGTCCGACCCGGCTGGTTCCGACCCGGCTGGTTCCGGGCCGGCTGGTTCCGGGCCGGCTGGTTCCGGGCCGGCTGGTTCCGGGCCGGCTGGTTCCGGGTCGCCGGGGGATCGGCCGGCGGGAGATCGGCCGGCGGGGCAGGCGGGTGGCGTGGACTGGGCCGCGATGGAGCAGGAGTTCGGCGATGTCGTGCCGCCCCGGTTCGCCAAGGCCGGGGACGAGCCCGAGCCGGTGACGGGCCACGAGGACCGGTCGTTCGACGTCGAGCGGTCCACCGTGACCCTCGCCGACGTCGGTGGCATGGCCGAGGTCAAGAAGCGGCTCGAGGTCTCCTTCCTCGGCCCGCTGCGCAATCCGAAGCTGCGCAGCCTGTTCGGCAAGAGCCTGCGTGGTGGCCTGCTGCTCTACGGGCCGCCCGGCTGCGGGAAGACGTTCCTGGCGCGGGCGGTCGCGGGGGAGATGGGTGCCGCGTTCATCTCGCTGTCGATCACCGATGTGCTGAACATGTGGATCGGCAGTTCCGAGAAGAACTTGCACGACCTGTTCGAGTCGGCGCGCGGCCACGCGCCGTGCGTCCTGTTCCTGGACGAGATCGACGCGCTCGGGCACAAGCGCAGCCAGCTGAACTCGTCGGCGATGCGCACTGTGGTCAACCAGCTGCTCACCGAGCTGGACGGGGTGCAGGGCGGCAACGAGGGCGTCTTCGTGCTGGCCGCGACGAACGCGCCGTGGGATGTCGACAGCGCGCTGCGGCGGCCGGGCCGGCTCGACCGCACCGTGCTGGTGCTGCCGCCGGACGGTCCGGCGCGGGCCGCGATCATCGAGTACCACCTGCGCGATCGTCCGGTCGCGGGCGTCGACCTGGCGGCGGTCGCCGCGGCCACCGAGAACTTCTCCGGCGCCGACCTGGCGCACCTCTGCGAGACCGCCGCCGAATACGCGATGCGCGACTCGATCGCCACCGGCGAGATCCGCATGATCAACCAGTCGGACATGCTGAACGCGGCCCGCGAGGTCCGCCCGTCGACCGACGCCTGGTTCACCACCGCCCGTAACGTCGCCATGTTCGCCAATCAGAGCGGCGAGTACGACGACCTGGCCGCATACCTCAAGAAGCGCAAATCTCGGTGACGGCGCTGTGACGGCGGCGTCGCGCGCGCGACTGCTCGTCGAGCTGGGCCGTTTCGATCAGGCCGAAGCCGAGCTTCGCCTCGGCCTGCTGAACCGGCCCGGCGATCCGGACATGCTCGCGCTGCTCGCGGCGGTGCTGCGGCTCGACGGGCGGCACGGCGACGCCCTCGCCGCCGCGGAGGCCGCGATCGAGGCGGGACCCGGATCCGCCGGGGCTCATGCGGAACGGGCCGAGAATCTGATCGCCTTGTCGCGTACGCGGGAAGCGGTCGAGGCCGCGAGTGAAGCGGCGCGTCTGCGGCCGGCCGAACCGGAAGTCCACCGGGTCCTGGCCCGGGCCCATGCCGCAGGCCGGGACTTCGGCCGGGCCCGCGCCGCGGCCCGGCAGGCCCTGGCGTTCGACCCGCGGTCGGTGCCCAGCCTGCTCACGCTCGCCGAGGTGGAACGTGTCGCCGGCCGCCGCCGGGCCGCGGCGCGAGCCACCCGGGCGGCGCTGGCCGAGGACCCGGAGCATCCCGGCGGCCGCTGGCTGATCGCCCTGCTCAACGCGGAGCGGCTGCACGTCGGTGAGGCCATGCGCGGGCTGCGGGACCTGGCCGTCGACCATCCGGCCCGGCTGCGCGCCGAAGCCCTCGCGTGGCCGATCCTGGGCGTGCTGGCCGGGCTGCGACGCGGCCTGGCGGTCGGAGTGCCGCTGACGCTGGCGGTGCGCCTCGCGACGCCCTGGTGGAGTCTCGCGGGCCTGTTCGCGCAGGGGATCGCCCTGGTCGTGGCGGTGGTCATGCTGACCTTCACGGCCCGTGTCCTGCTGCCCGCGGGCCGGATGCCGTGGCGGTGCCTGGCGCTGCTGCCACGACGTCTGGTGGTCACCGAGTTGGTCGCGGCCGGCGTGTCCGTCCCGCTTCTCGTCTGGTATGCCATGAGCGCCCGGTGGCTCCCGCTCGCACTGGCCGTGGCCGCTGTGAGTGCACTGATCATTTCGGGTGCGTTTCGGATGCGCGTTACATCACTAAATTCGCGCTAAAACTTGCCCATGTGGCAAGATCGCCGGATGCTGTGCGTCATGGTTCATTCAAGCTCCGCTTGATCGGCCGTCACCCCGCGGCCATCGGCCCGGGGCTGCCGCAGGTCAGGGCCGGTGTTGCCACTCATCACTAGAGTGGCGCGGTGTCACGTGATGTGGCCATTTCTAGCTTTTTATCGTGCCGGTGTGCCTTCCCCCGTGCGCCGGCCGGCTCATCGAGGAGCTTGTGTGAGCGTCGACGTCCCACCCGCCTCCACGCGGTCCCGCTGGATTTCCGCGCTTCGCGAGCTCGGTCTGGTCGCGGTCATGTTCCTGGTCTACAAGATCGGCCGGATCGCGGCGACCGGGCACGTCGGTGAGGCGTTCGACAATGCGCACAAAGTGTGGGATCTGGAACACTGGTTACATCTTCCGGGCGAACTGAGTGTGCAGAACCGGCTGATGTCATGGCACTGGCTGGTCGAGGTCGCGAACTGCTATTACGCGTACGTGCACTTCCCGGCCACCGTGATCTGCCTGATCTGGCTCTACGTCCGCCGCCCCGCGCACTACCGCTGGACCCGTAACGTGCTCGCCCTGCTGACCGGCACGGCGCTGCTCGTGCACTTCGGTTTCCCGCTGGCGCCACCGCGGATGCTCACCGACACCGGAATGCTCGACCTGGGCCGCATCTACGGGCCCGCGGTGTACGGTGCGCCCGAAACTGATCAGCTCTCGAACCAGTACGCGGCGATGCCCTCCCTGCACGTGGGATGGGCCGTCGTGGTCGCGATCACGCTGATCACGGCGACCTCGGCCCGCTGGCGGGGACTCTGGCTGCTGCACCCGGTGATCACGCTGCTGGTCGTGGTCACGACCGGGAACCACTACTGGCTGGACGCGATCGCGGCGGTGGCGTTGCTGCTCATCGCGTACGCGCTGATGCGCCCGTTCTATCCGTCGAGCCGGACGGTGGCCGTGCCGGACGCGGAGATCCTGCCGGTGCTGGACGTGAGCCCGGACACGGGGACCGCGCCGCACCCGCGGATGCCGGTCGAGGAGCCGGTGCTGCGGCGGTAGTCCGAGCCGGCCGGGCGGCTGCGGTCGGCCGCCCGCATCAACTCAACGGGGCTTATCGGAAAGCCACCAGTTCAGCGGATTTCCGTCGGTGTCGTAGACATTGCCGTATTCCCAGTGATGCCCCCGCGGCGCGGTCCAGGCGTCGATCGCCGCTTCCACCGCGTCGAACCCGGCTGCGGCCGGCACGGTGATCACGATGAACCGGCGATCCGGGGGCAGCTCGACGATCCCGCCCAGCTCCTCGAAGGCGTCCCGCAGCGGCGACAGATCGTCGGGCCCGGGCGCGGCGTCGGGCACCACGAGCAGGCAGATGTTGCCGCCCCGGCGCACCACCTCGAAACCACCGCCGGCCTGGACCCGGATCTGGTCCCCGGCGGCGATCCCCTCCACGAACGCCGGCGTGGCCATGATCATGTGCAGACCCGGCTCGACGGTTCGGGTCAGCACGGTCTCGTAGACGAGCTGGCCACCCGCTCCCAGCCCGGCCAGCAGGCGGACCTGCTCCGTTACTTCCTCAACGGTCACGCCGGGCATTCTGGGGCATTTTGCCCAGGTGGTGGTGATCAACGCGCCGCAGTCTCGCATATCGTTGCCGTCTCGCGATCTTCGTGCGTCCCAATCACTGTATCGCCGGGTCGTGGCCGCCCGAACGGTTGTCCACACTGTTGGTTCGTCCACAGGCGGTCCGCATGATCATGGGTTCAGCTGTCAGAATGCCCATTGGGGGCGGGCCCTGCGGCTCGCATCGATCGGAGGCGGCCCAGACCGGCTGGGGCCGACGGCGGAACCGGTCGGAGGCGGCCCCGTGGCTCGAACCAGCCGGAGAGGCTGCCTCCCCGTGGCTCGAACCAGCCGGAGAAGCCGCCTCCCCGTGGCTCGAAACAGTCGGAGCCGGCCCCTGCGGCTCGAGCCAGTCGGAGGGAGCCCCCCGGCGGCTCGGATCGGCCGGGCCCTGCGGCTTGAGCCGGCTGGGGTGGGCCCCGCGGCTCGGAACGGACCTAGGCTGGGCGGATGATCGTGGACTGGCCGGACTGTGAGAACGCCCGTGACCTCGGCGACATCCCCACCACCGACGGTCGCCGGATCCGCCCCGGCGCACTGATCCGATCGGACAGCCACGGTCGTCTCACCGCGGCCACAGCCGACGCGATCCGCGCCCAGGGTGTCGCCCGAATCCTCGATCTGCGCAGGTCACGCGAGTGCGCCGCCGATCCCAGCCCGTTCGCCGGTGACCCGTTCTACCGCCATGTGCCGCTGCTCGCGGATCCGCTCGGCTACGAGCCGCCCCCGGACTCGTATGCGCCGATGCTGGATCACAACACCGTCAGGTTCGCGCGGGCGTTCCACGAGATCGCCGCCGCCCCGCCGGGCGCCGTTGTGATCCACTGCCGGGGTGGCCGGGACCGCACCGGGGCACTGGCCGCGCTGCTGCTCGCGGTGGCCGGCGTAGGCCCGGAGGACATCGCGGCTGACTTCGCCCGCACACCCGGGACCGTTCCGGAGGCGATGCTCAACACGCTGGCGCACGCGACCACCCGCTACGGCGGCGTTCCCGCCTACCTCGCTCACTGCGGCCTCCCGGATGACGACATCGCCGCCGTTCGGGAGCGGCTGACAGCACCGCTGCCCGACTGACCACCAGGCCGGCCTCGCCGCACCTCAGCCGACGGTCAGGCGGTGATGCGACTCCAGTGGACGGAGAGGCCGCTGGCCGCCCGCTCGGTCCGGATCTCCATCGCCGAACCGAGCATGGTGGCGCGGTCCACCACCAGCACCCGCATGTCCAGCGCGTACGTCACCCGCTCCGACAGCAGCACCGGCTCGCCCGCCGGTCGTCGGAGCAGGCCGGCCACCGGCTCCTCGAGCAGTCCGGGCCGGACCACCTCGGACGCGCGGTGCACGAAGTGGCCCAGCTCGATCAACGCCGCATACAGCGACGTGTCGCTGAAGTCGGCCGAGGCCAGGCTCGTGCCGCGGACCCAGGAGGTCTGGTGCACCGCGGGCCGCCCAGCGACGAGCCGCACCCGCTCCAGCCGCAGTGCCGGCTCGTCGCCGAGAAGCGTGGCAGCCCAGTCCGTCGGCGTGCCGACCGTCTGGTCGAGGATCTCCGTGGTCACCGTCTGACCCTGGTCCCGTAGATCCTCGGCGAACCCGTGCAGCGACGTGAGCTGGTACTTCGCGCGGGGGAACACGAACGTGCCCCGGCCGGCCTCCTGCGACAGCAGCCCCTCGTCCTGCAACTGCTTGAGCGCCTGTCGCAGCGTTGCCAGCGTTACGCCGTACCGCGTGCTCAGCTCTTTCTGCGGGGGCAGCGCGGACCCGGGCGGCAGCTCACCGGCCTTGATCTTGTTGGTCAGGTCATCGGCGATCACCTGATACTTCGGGGTGCGCGTGGACAACGGTCGTCTCCTGGTCGAGCCGGTCGAGAGCGGCACGGAACGCGGCGACCTCGGTTCGCAGGTCATCGGGTGACGCGCCGTCCAGAACCCTACGCATCAGGGCGGCGCCGATCACCACGCCGTCCCCTGCGCGGGCGGCGGTGGCGGCCTGCTCGAGGTTGGAGATGCCGAACCCGATGAGCACCGGCAGGTCGGTGACCTCCTTGATCCGGCGGGCGAGGGGCGCGGCGGTCGCGGCCAGCGCGTCGCGCTCGCCGGTGGTGTCCATGACGCTCACCGCATACACGAAGCCACGGCTGCGCCGGCCGATCTCGGCCAGCCGGTCGGGCTCGGTGACCGGCGCGGCCAGCAGAACCAGGTCGATGCCGGCGGCCGTGGTGGCGGCTTCGAGCCGGTCGGCCTCGTCGACCGGCACGTCCGGCACGATCAACCCGCTGACCCCGGCCTGGGCGAGCCGTCGGCAGAAGGCTTCCGGCCCGTCGCGAAGGACCAGATTGGCGTACGTCATGGCGATCAGCGGAATCCTGATCCGCGCTCGGGCGGCGGCGAGGTCGGCCAGGATCGAATCGACGGTGGCGCCCCGGCGCAACGCCTGCTCGGAGGCCTGCTGGATGGTCGCGCCGTCCATCATGGGGTCGGAGAACGGCAGGCCGATCTCCACCGCGTCGGCGCCCGCTTCCTGGAAGGCCAGCAGGTAGTCGATCCAGTCGGGCGTGATGCCGCCGGTCAGGTAGGGGTTGAGCCGCTTCACCGGATCTCACCCGCCAGCGTCGCCATGTCCTTGTCGCCGCGCCCGGAGAGCGTGAGCAGCACCGTCGACCCGGTCGGCAGGTCGGGTGTGCCGGCCGCGCGCAGGACCCAGGCCACCGCGTGCGCCGACTCCAGCGCGCAGATGATCCCCTCGCTGCGGGCCAGCCGCACCACCGCGTCGAGCACCTCGGCATCGGTGACCGTGCGATATTCCGCCCGGCCGGTCGCGCCCAGGTGGGCGTGCTCGGGGCCGATGCCGGGATAGTCGAGCCCGGCGGCGATCGACTCGGCCTCCAGCACCTGGCCGTCCGCATCCTGCAGGACCATCGACCGATAGCCGTGCACGACCCCGGGTGAGCCGTTGGTCATCGCGGCGCCACCGGACGCCTCGACGCCGATCAGCCGGGCCGGGGTGTCCACGAAACCGGCGAAGGTGCCGGCCGCGTTCGACCCGCCGCCCACGCAGGCCACCACCACGTCGGGCACGGCCGGCGTCTGTGCCCGCGCCTCTTCGCCGATCACCCGCTGCAGCTCGCGGACCAGCCACGGATAGGGGTGCGGGCCAGCGACCGAGCCCAGGCAGAAATGCGCGTCGTCGACGGCGGCGACCCAGGCGCGCATCGCCTCGTTGGTCGCGTCCTTCAGGGTGCGGCTGCCGCTGGTCACCGGGATCACCTCGGCGCCGAGCAATTCCATCCGGAAGACGTTGAGCCGCTGCCGCTCGATGTCACGCTTGCCCATGTAAACGGTGGCGCGCATGCCGAAGAGGGCTGCCGCGGTGGCGGTGGCGACGCCGTGCTGACCGGCCCCGGTCTCGGCGATCAGGCGGGTCTTGCCCATCCGGCGCGCGAGCAGCGCCTGGCCGAGGACGTTATTGATCTTGTGTGAGCCGGTGTGGGCCAGATCCTCCCGCTTGAGCAGCAGCGTGATGCCGAGGTCGGCGGAGAGGTTGAAGGCCGGGGTGAGGGCGGTGGGGCGCCCCGCATATTCCGCGCGGAGGCGGCACAACTCCTGGTGGAAGGCCGGATCGGCCCAGGCCTCGCGGAACGCCGCCTCCAGGGCGGCGCAGGCCGGGACCAGGGACTCGGGCACATAGCGCCCGCCGAACTCGCCGAACCGTCCGCCCGTGGCCGGCGGGCTCATGGCCGGGACTGCTGAAACCGTGGACGCTGACATCACCGCTCCCAAAAGTTATAGAACTCTGCCGCCCAAGCATGCCATGCTGGGCGGCAGAGTTCTAGAACTATTTTCGGATGGAGGTCAGGCGACCTTGTACAGCGCCTCCGGAGTCACCAGACCCGCCAGCACCCGGCCGTCGTCGGTGATCAGCACGCTGAAGAGCGAGCCGCTCAACAGACGTCCCTTACCCCACGAGCCACTGACCTCGGGCAGCGTGCCCAGCAGGGCCTGCGCCGCCTTGGCCTGGTCGCCGGTGCCCTTGCTGGCGTCGGTCAGCTCGCCGAGCGTCCCGGCTGGCACCTTCGCGGAGACGACGGTGGTCCAGCCCTTACCGATGATCTTCGGCTCCTCGCCCTTCGCGGAGGGCTTGGCCGGCGCGGCGGACGAGTGCTTCGGCGCGCCCTTCGTCTTGTTCGAATCGGCGGACGGCGTGCCCGGCTCGTCGACCTTCGCACCCGGCGGCGGGTTGAAGGTGAACTGCTCGGCGTCCGGCACGCTGAAGCTGATCGAGTCGAAGGCGACCCGGACGGCCGGCTTCGCCGCCCCCTTGGCGTAAACCTCCACCCGCAGCGGGATGTGCTGCTCGGCGTCGATCGCCAGCCGCACCTGCCCGACCAGCGAGTCGGAGTCCTTCGGGCTCAGCACCAGCTCGTATGCGTCGCGCCCGGCCACCTCGGCGGCACCGGTCGTCTGCACCTTGGTCGTCGGGTCGATCGCGGCGAGGGCCGCGTCGGCCGCCTCCTGCGGCGTCGACGGCACCGAGCCGGGCAGCGCCCTGCCGGTCTTCGATCCGGTGTCGGCCGGCAGCTTCAGGTGCTTGCCCGTGTTGTCCGAGCTGCTCCACTGCCACACGTCCGCGCCGTTGCGGATCACGTCGGTCTCACCCTGCGTCCCCTGCAGGGCAAAACGTACTTTGTCCTCCCCCGCGTACCAGACGCGGGCGGTGTTGCTTCCGGCGATCAGGCTGGTCAGGCCGTTACCCGAGGCCGAGGCGCCGCCGAGATTGCTCGCCAGCCCGGCGATGCCGGGCAGGCCGAGGTCGGCGCTCTGCACCACGGTGCCGGAAAGGCCGGCAGGGTTGGCGCTCTGCAGATCCACCAGCAACTGGGCCGCGCTGCGGTCCGGCAGCGACGGGTCAGCACTGGCCACGATCGTGCCGGCCGCCGCGCCGCCCCCGATGACGACAACCGCGGTGGCCCCCGGTACCAGCCAGCGCAGGGCCGGCCTGGACTTCCACACAGACACGATGTCCACCTCCCGTTGGTATGCATCAATCCTGCTCTGCCACCGCTGTGACAAGCCTGAGAAGGACCCGTAGGGGAAGACCCGCGATGCCTGGGGGTCGGGCCGGAAGGAGGACGGGGCTGAGAGGCGACTGAGAGACGGTATCGAGGATCAACGACGGCGTGACAAGGTGAGCGGGTGCGGTTGCTGGTGGTTGAGGACGAGGAACGGCTGGCTGCCGCGCTGCGACGCGGTCTGCAGGCCGAGGGGTTCGCGGTGGACGTGGCCCACGACGGGCAGGACGGGCTGGAGATGGCCCGGCACGGTGGATATGACGCGATGATTCTCGACGTCATGCTGCCACGGCTCTCCGGTTATCGCGTGGTGCGGCAGCTGCGGGCGGAACGGCACTGGCTGCCGGTGCTCATGCTCTCCGCCAAGGACGGGGAGTATGACCAGGCCGACGGTCTGGACTGCGGCGCCGACGACTATCTGACCAAACCGTTCTCGTACGTCGTGCTCCTCGCTCGTCTGCGGGCGCTGCTCCGCCGCGGTACTCAGGCCCGGCCGGTCGTTCTCGCCTGTGGCGACGTCGAGCTCGACCCGGCGGAGAAGCGCGTGCTGGTGGCCGGCACCGAGGTCACGCTGACGACCCGCGAGTTCGCGCTGCTGGAGTATCTGATCCGGCGCCCCGGCGAGGTGGTCTCCAAGACCGAACTGCTCGACCACGTGTGGGACGCCGCGCTGGACACCGCGCCGAACGCGGTCGAGGTGTACATCGGCTACCTGCGTCGCAAGATCGGCCGGGATCGCCTGGAGACGGTGCGCGGCGCTGGCTACCGGCTGGTCGCGGCCGAGGCGGCCGGCAAACCGGGATCTCCGGAGCCGACGCAGGCTTGAGAGACGGCGGGGCGGCGGTTCCAGGCGGGTGGCGGGGAAGTGGCGGAGGAGGGGAGCGGATGCGGAGACGGCTGCGGGAGCTGAGTCTGCGGGCGCGCCTGCTGCTGATCTCGGCGGCGGCGCTGGTGCTCGGGCTGGCGGCGGGCGGCGTGCTGCTCGTCGCGGTGCTCACCTTCGCCCAGGGACGGGCGGTGAACGCCGAGGCGCTGGAGACGGCACGCGGCGTGGCCCGCTTGGTCGACCAGGGGCAGCTCACCGATCCGATCCAGGTGACACCCGGGGTCCAGGTGCAGGTCATCGACGAGCAGAACCGGGTGCGGGCGGTTTCCGCCACCGCGGACCGGCTGGTGCCGATTCTGTACGACGGCGAGCTGACCGGCCTGCGCGACGGCGACGGCATCATGATCCCAGGGGAGCGGATCGGCTTCGACGGGGAGGCCTGGGTCGTCAAGGACACCGCCGGCCCGGCGACCCAGCCGCTGCAGATCCTGGTCGCGCGTTCCACGAGCCAGCAGAGCCAGAGCCTGCACCTGCTGCAGGTCACCCTACTGATCGCGTTTCCGCTGTTGGTGGCCTTGCTGGCGGCCGGGTTGTGGCGGACGCTGGGCGCGGCGCTGCGGCCGGTCGACGCGCTGCGGGCCGGTGCCGAGGAGATCACCGGAGGTACGCGGGCGGGCCGGCTGCCGGTGCCCGACTCGCACGACGAGGTCCGGCGGCTGGCCGTCACCCTCAACGACATGCTGCAACGGCTGGACACCGCACGGGCGCGGCAACGGGCGTTCGTCGCCGACGCGGCCCACGAGCTGCGCAGCCCGCTCACCAACATGCGCACCGAGTTGGAGGTGGCGCAGCGGCTGCCCGACGACACGGACTGGCCGGCGCTCACCGACGACCTGCTCGCCGACGTGCAACGGCTGTCCCGGCTCGTCGACGACCTGTTGCTGCTGGCCCGGTCCGACGACGGGGGCGGCCGGGCCGTCTCCCGGCGGATGGAACAGGTCGACCTGGGGCAACTCGTGGGGGAGGTGGCGGCACGCTACCCGGGGGTGCGGCACGAGGATGCGACCGGTCCCTTGCCGCTGGTGGCCGATCCCGACGCGCTGGCGCGCGTAGTGGCGAACCTGCTGGACAACGCGTGCCGGCATCGGCGGTCGACGGTCACCGTCCGTACGGCGGAAGCTGAATGTGATCTTTTGGTTGTCGTCACCGATGACGGGCCGGGGATTCCGGTGGGGGACCGGGAGCGGGTGTTCGACCGGTTCACCAGGTTGGACGACGGCCGGGCGCGCGATGCCGGTGGCTCCGGGCTGGGGCTGGCGATCGTGCAGGAGCTGGTGCGGCGGCACGGCGGATCGGTCACGCTGGGTGATGCGGAGCCGGGTTTGCGCGTTGAGGTCCGCCTGCCCAAGGGCGACGGTGGGGCGCCCCGGCGCCGGGGTGCGGAAACGAGGCCGGGCCGCCTCCGGGAGGCGGAATCCGCTGCCATGATCACGAAAGAGTGAGCGGCGCCGGAAAGTCGGCGATCGTCGGGAACTTCTCGCATCATCGGGCCGACCAACGGGGAGTGCCCGGCAGCGGGCGACGAAACGACGGAAGGTTCCCCCAACAATGTCGCTGCTCAAGCGTTCCGCGGTGGTGGCCGCCGCGGCCGGTTTGCTGACCCTCGCGATCGCCGGTCCGGCCTCCGCGCACGTGACGGTCAACCCGAGCACCGCCACCGCGGGCAGCTACGCGAAGGTCTCGTTCCGTGTGCCGAACGAGTCGGACAGCGCCTCCACCACCAAGCTCGAGGTGAACCTCCCCGCGGACCAGCCGGTCGCGTCGGTCTCCGTCAAACCGGTCCCGGGCTGGACCGCCGTGGCCGAGAAGACCAAGCTGGCCACCCCGATCAAGGCGCACGACACCGAGATCACCGAGGCGGTCTCGAAGATCACCTGGACCGCGGCCAAGGGCTCGGAGATCAAGCCGGGCGAATTCCAGGAGTTCGACGTGTCGATGGGCGCGCTGCCGGAGTCGGGTCAGCTGATCTTCAAGGCGCTGCAGACCTACTCCGACGGCAACGTGGTCCGCTGGATCGACGAGCCGGCCACGGACGGCTCCGAGCCGGACAGCCCCGCTCCGGTCCTGAAGATCGTCCCGGCCGCCGCCGCCAGTGCGGCTCCGGCGGCGGCCGCCGCAGCTCCCGCTGCCGCCGAGGCTTCCGACGACTCGGGCAGCGGCTCGGGGCTGGGCCTGGCCGGGCTCATCGCGGGACTCATCGCGCTGGTGCTGGCCGGCTTGGCGTACGCGAAAGCCAGTCGTAAGCCGGAGCAGGCCGCAACCGTGACCGACAAGCCCGCCGCGAGCTGATCGCGTCGACGATGGGTCGGGCCTTGGCCCGGCGTGATGGTCTGCCTGTCCAGCGGATCGTGGTTCATCCTGGGCCTTTCGGGCCGGGGAAGGTGAAACCGGTTCCGCTCGGGCAGGCGGACTGAGACGCTCGGCTGGGCCCGGGGCGGTTGTGGCGCGATCATCAAGATCAAGCTTTACTACCGGGATGAACCGATCTCGTGTCTACGCCCGCCTTTGGCATGGGCTGCTCGCCGCCGTCGTGGTGGGCTCGCTGCTGACCCAGATCGTGCTGACGGCGCAGGGTTCGCCCGGCCCGGACGGTGTGGTGGAGCCGGTGGTGACGCGGTTCGTTCGCCTGTTCAGTTTCTTCACGATTCAGAGCAACATCCTGCTGCTGATCGTGACGGTCACGCTGGCGGTGAATCCAGAGCGGGACGGGCGGCTGTGGCGGGTGATCCGTCTGGACGCGATGCTGGGCATCATCATCACCGGTCTGGTGTATGCGACGGTGCTGGCCGGCACGACCAATCCGACTGGTGCCGGTTGGTGGTCGAACCTGGGCTTTCACTACGTGGCGCCGTGGTGGGCGCTGCTGGGCTGGCTGTTGTTCGGGCCCCGGGCGCGGATGGACGGCCGTACGCTGGGTTGGACGGTGGTGTGGCCGGTCTTGTGGATCGGTTACACGTTTGCCCACGGTGCGGTCACTGATTGGTATCCGTATCCCTTTGCCAGCGTGACTGAAATTGGTTACGGCGCGGCGATTCGCAATATGGCGTTCGTGGTGCTGATCGCCGTTTTGTTCGGGGTGACGTTGTGGGGGCTGGACCGGCGTTTACCGGGTGGACGTGTGGTTGCCCCGGTTCGGGTTTCTGAGGCGCATCCTGGAAAGACCGAGGAGTGTGCTGATCCGAGCGGTGCCGGTGGTGCGTCAATTGCTTCGTCGGGTAGTGAGCGTCAGCGGTAGGCGAGTCAGCTCGCCGGCCGCCTGGGAGTGGTGGTCCGGCTCGGGTCTGTTCGGCTGTCGTTCGATGCCTTTCCGGGAACTTCAGGCAATGCAGGTCGGTACTTGGGCGAGGCGCTGTCAGGACCCACTTGCCGGCCGCACAAGCGGCCGTCCACAGCAGACTGGAATAGCCTGACCATGTAGTCACGAGTGCAGGGCCGGCGGAAGGAAAGGCAACATGCGGTTCGCGATCAACCTGCCCCCGTTCGCGCCACCGGCGACGCTGGTCGCGCTTGCCGTCGATGCGGAGCAGGCGGGCTGGGACGGGGTCTTCTTCTGGGACCACATGACCTGGGAGCCCGAGCTGCGACTCGACGTGCACGACCCCTGGGTGCTGCTCGGCGCCGCCGCGACCAGCACCGAACGGGTGCTCCTGGGCACCATGGTCACGCCGCTGGCCCGGCGGCGGCCGTGGAAGGTCGCTAAGGAACTCACCACCCTCGACCACCTCAGCGGCGGGCGCGCCGTTCTCGGCGTGGGACTGGGCGCGCCGGCGGACGCCGAGTTCGAGGCCTTCGGGGAGCGGGGAGAGGCGCGCCACCGCGCGGCCGTACTCGATGAAGGCCTGACGGTTCTCGACGGCCTCCTGCGGGGGCCGGTCGATCACGACGGGAAGCACTTCACCGTACGCACCGAGATGCTTCCGCGCCCGGTTCAGCAGCCCCGCCCGCCGATTTGGGTAGCGGGCGAAAGCCCGCACCGCCGCCCGCTGGAGCGTGCCGTCGGGTGGGACGGGTTCGTTCCCCTCTCCGGCACCGAGACGCTGACCCCCGACAGTCTCGCCGCCTATCTCGACGGCATCGAACGCCCGCCGGCGTGGGACGTGGTCGCCCTTCACGCGGACGGCATCCCCGCCGACGAGTACGCGTCCGCCGGCGCCACCTGGCTGGTAGAGGGTATCGGCCCCGACGGCGACTGGATCGACACGCTCCGAGCCGTGATCCGCCGCGGACCACGCACCTAGAGAGCCTCCGGAGCCAGGGTCCTGTTCCGCAGCACGGCATGTCATGACGGCGAGAGCGACCTCTTGCCAATGTCCGCTCATCGGCTGGTCATCCACTGGCGGTACGACCGCAGCCCGGCCAGGCTCGGTCGAAGTGACCGGCGGGATCGCTCGTATTGCGGCTGTCCGCCGCTGTCGGTGTGACTCGCTCATGGCATGCGTCCTGCCGGTCACCGCGGCGCGGAGAGGCTCAAGAGGGGACTGCCCAGCTCAACGTAGTGCTGCCCTCCTGGCCGGATTCAACCCCCGGTTCGATCGAGGAGAACAGGCACGGGGCACGTCATCATCGGCATGGATTCCCATCAACGATCCGCGACCGCCGAGATCATCAACGACCGCGACGGCAGCGGTCATCACGCTCGATTCGTACCTGCCCAGGCCGCCGCCCGGGTGCCGTAACCGATCACATACGCTGGATCTGTGCTCGAAGCTTCACGGATTTGTCATTGTGTGATCTGCAAGGACCACGGCGATCGCGGCGACTACGACGCGGCCGACCGCGGCGTGATCGGCAACGTGGAGCAGTTCGGGTGGAGCGTCACCGGCGTCCCGGCGGATGAGCTCGGGCCGGGCTGGTCGTACACGATCGGTCGCTGGCACAGCCGGGGCGGTCCGGAACTGGCCATGTTCGGCCTCGACCTGAGCGTCATGCAGTCCTGTCTGAACATCCTCGGCAAACGGGACGGTCTCGCCGACGGCCAGACCCATGACGACGTCGTCAAGGATTACCCGATCCGTCTCAGGACCATCGAACCGGCCTGGTATCGAGCCTTCTTCGGTCACGGCATCTGGTTCTACCGGCAACCGCCCATCCCGTTTCTCCAGGTCGTCTGGCCCGACCGGGACGGCAGATTTCCTGAGGAAACCGGCAACCTCTCCCAGCCACAGCTCTGGCTCACGCCCGGCGAGCACCCGCAAGGCGTCTGGACCCAAGACGTCTGACTTCGTCGCGCCGGCTCCGCACCCGATACCGACATGAGCGCCTGTTTCGGTTCCGCTCCTGGCCGGACCGGTTGTATCCGACGAGCGGATTCGTGAGGGAGGCGTCACAACTCTGCCGGCCGGAAGCAGTCCGGCGCCACTGCGACTGACCGGAGCTGCTGCCACATCTACCTGACCAGAGCGGCAGCAGTTTGCTGTTCACTGCCGACTCGCCAGGTTTCTGTAGTTGGCGGCGAACACGACGATCGCGAGCCGATGCAACGTGCCGGACAACGGGGGAGTGCCGGCGCCGGCGGTGCGGTCAGTCGTGCTCGAGCCATGAGTGCAGCAGCACCCGGTCGATGGAGTCGATGCGGCCGAGGTCACCGGCAGCGGCCTTCTCGGCGAGTTCGGCCCGGGTGAACCACCGGGCGTCAAGGATCTCGTCGGCGTCGAGCAACGGCCGCACCACCGCGCCGGACGCGATGACGGCCCGCGACGGGTCACCGTGCACCACGCAGTCGTCCTGCCAGATCGGCACCACCTTGACGTTCGGACGATCTCGGAGGCCGGCCAGCCAGTCCGGGTCACCCCGGCGGGCGCTCGCCCGGTCCAGCCCACCCTCGGCGTACGGCATCGGCGCTCCAGTCACAGCAGAGGAGCCCAACGCCATCAATCCCTCAACCACGCAGCACATCGAACGCTCGCTGATTGTCTTGACGAGGATCTCAGACCCCGCGTCAGATTGCCATCGTCACTCATGAGCGATCGAGACACCTTCAGGGCGGCCCGCAAAGCCGCAGCAACGGCGGTCTGGAGGCACGCCCGGTCCGGAGACGACGCCTGTCTCGCATGCCGACCGCACGCTCACTGATCGACAGGTGAGCTGTTCGCAGCCCCGTTCGTAGTGCTCAGGCCGCGGATCACGTTGCCGATGTGAGTAAAGAGTGCTTCGCGGCCGGATGAACCTGCGGGAGGCGACGACGTTGTTCGGGTGGCACCCGTTGGCGTTGATACCACTGGTCGGCATGCTGACCTGCGGACTGGTCGGCTGGTCGGCGGGGCGCCGGCGCGCAAAGACGCCTGCCGCTGTGGCGCTGGCCCTCACCATGCTCGGCCTCGCACTCTGGGCGGGTTCGCAGTTCCTCAGCGTGATCCTGATACCGACTGCCCTGAAGACCAGTGTGCTGTCCCTGCTGTACCCCGGTGTCGGTGTCACGGTAACCGGCTGCTACCTGCTCTGCCGGGTCATCGTCGACCGGGAGTACGTCCTTTGGCGCAGACGCACAGCGCTGCTGCTGATCGAGCCGGCGTTGGTCACCGCCGCGGCCCTGACCAACCCGTGGCACGGTCTGCTCGCGTCCTCGGTCCGGGTGGAACCACCGATGGTGGTGATGGCACCGGGTCCCCTGTTCTGGGCCCACACGCTCTACAGCTACGTGCTGATCACTGCCGGGCTGGCGCACGTGGTCAAGGCGAGGCGCACCGCCAGGTTGCTGTACCGCCAGCAACTCGGCACGGTGCTGCTGGGTGCGGTGCCGTCGACCGTGTGCAACATCGCGACGCTGGTGCTCCTGGCTCGCGGCAGCTCAGTCGACCTGTCCGTCCTCGGTTTCGCTCTCATCGGCATCATCTACTGGTGGGCGGTGTTCCGGCAGGGAATACTGCGTCTGGCACCGCTGGCACGGTCGTCGGTCTTCGACCAGGTCGCCGACGCGCTGCTGGTTCTCGACCTCGAGGACCGAGTGCTCGACTACAACCCGGCAGCCGAGCACCTGATCCGGCGAGGCCGGACCGACCTTCCCGGCGACCTTGCGGGCCTTCCGTTACGAGCACTGACACCGCAGCGGCATCCGGGAATGCTCCTGACCGACGGCAAGCATTCGCTCGAAACCAGCGCAGGGCACCTCGACCTGGACGTCCGGTCGGCCGCCTTGACCGATCGGCAGGGCCAGGCAGCGGGCCGGGTCGTGGTCATCCGCGACATCTCCGAGCTGGAGGAGCAGAAACGCTCCCTGGATGTGGCCAACGCCAATCTGCAGGAGCAGTTGAAGGTCGTGGAAAGTCTCCGCAGGGAGTTGGCGGAGCAGGCCGTCCGTGACGAGCTCACCGGACTGTACAACCGCCGATACCTGATGCGCGTCCTGGAGGCAGATCTGGCCGCGGCCCCCGCCGAGACCTGCGAAACCGCTGCGCCGACGAGCATCGTCATGGTCGACCTCGACCACTTCAAACACGTCAACGACACCTTCGGCCATGCAGCCGGTGACCGGCTGCTGGTCAACGTCGCAGAGGTTCTGACCTCAGGATGTCGGCCCGGTGACGTGGTCGCCCGTTACGGCGGCGAGGAGTTCGTCGTCGTCCTTCCGGGCGTCACAGCGGATCGGGCGCGAGACCGAGCCGACGAATGGCGCGCGGCACTGAGCAGATGTTCCACCCCTGCGACATTCAGCGCCGGAGTGGCCGCCGTCTACCGTTGGTCTGCTACGACGCCGGTCGACTTGCTTGCTGCTGCCGACAAAGCGCTCTACCGGGCCAAGGCAGACGGCCGGGACCGGGTGTACCTCGCCACGGATCAGGCGTTGTCCCAGGCAGCTTCATCCTGACGATGGCGCTGATTCGCGCCCATGTATGACGCTCTGTGGGTTTCTCCCCAGGCCGCCGACTGTCCGCTCACCGCTGTCCTCCACGTCCTGGCAGCGGGGCACCCACGCCGCGCTGCTCGCGGCCGGCGGCCGGTACGCGGGGGTGTACCGCGTGCAGGCCGACGCGTACGGGAACCGGAAGTCGCGGTCCTCTCAGGCCCGCACCTCGCGATCCGAAGGTAAAGGGGAGAACACCGGGTGACGGGGATTCGGGGAAGCGATGGGCGTGGGTGCTCGGCTGCGGGCCGCGCTGTCGCTGCTGCTGTGGCCGGCCGCCCAGCTGATCGGCCGGCTCCGCTACGCCCAGAAGTTCCTGCTGGTCGGCCTGGTTCTGCTGGTGCCGCTGGTGGTGACGGTCAACCAGTACGTTCACGTGCAGCGGGAGAAGATCGATGCGACCGTGCGCGAGCAGGAGGGCTTGCGCTACCTGCGGACGCTGCTGGTGATGTCGGGCGACCTGGTGCAGGCCCGGCGGTCGGCGGTCTCCGAGGGCTTCGACCTGTCGGTGAACCTGGACGCCGACGTGGCCCGAGTCGACGAGGTGGACCATCAGACCCACGGCGCGTGGGAGGTGCACGCCGAGTGGGCGCGCACCCGGGAGGCCATCGTCGCCGCGCTGAAGGCCAGCGATCAGGCGAAGTCCGTCCAGTTCCAGGAGTACCAGGCCGCCTCCGACTCGACCCTCGCGCTGATCGTCACGATCGGTGACCGATCGGGGCTGATCCACGATCCTGACCTCGACTCCAACTACATCGCCCGGATGCTGCAGGACTGGCTGCCCTCACTGTGCGACGTCGCCGGCCGGATCGCCGACCTGCTCGAGGTGACCGTCCAGGAGCAGACCGGCGACCAGCTGACCACCTTCATGGAGCTGGGCCAGTACTTCGGCATCGTGACCACCAGCAGCGACCACCTGACCCGGGCGGCGGACGCCGTGGCGGCCTCGGCCGGCGACGACGAGGCGGTCGCCTCGATCCGTGGGCAGTCCCGCGAGCTGAAGGCGGTGACCGCGGCGATGGGCGAGCGGCTGGCGTTCGCCGTCGAGCACAAGTCGCTGGAGCAGTTCCCGTCCCACTCGGCCGACGCGGTCCGGGTGGCTACCAACAACTACGCCTCGGTCGCGGTCACCACGCTCGACCGCCTGCTGCAGACCCGGATCGGGCAGTCCACCGCCCGCATCCGCGAGGTGCGGCTCTGGCTCGGGCTGGCCTCGCTGCTGGCGGTCTACCTGTTCGCCGGCTTCTACTTCTCGGTCGCCACCCCGGTGGGCCGTATCGTCGAGGCGCTGCGCGCGGTGGCCGGCGGCGACCTCAGCGCTCGCGTCCAGGTCAGCACCCAGGACGAGCTCAGCTATATCGCCAAGGCGCTGAACGAGACGATCACCACCACCGAGGTCGCGACCGGGCGCCTGGCCCGCCTGGCCAGCAGGGACACGCTCACCAACCTGCCCAACCGCGCCGCCGTGCTGGACCGCCTCGAGCAGGCCCTGCTGCGGGTCCGGCATCGATCCGACCTGATGGCCGTGCTGTTCATCGACCTCGACCGGTTCAAGCTGGTCAACGACTCGCTCGGGCACGACGCCGGTGACGCGGTGCTGCGCGCGGTGGCCGAGCGGCTGATCCGTGGGTTGCGCGCCACCGACACGGTCGCGCGGCTGGCCGGCGACGAGTTCGTGGTGATCAGCGAGGAGGTCCCCGAGGTCGGCGCGGCGGTGGCGGCGGCCGAACGGGTGGTGGCCGGCATCAGCGAGCCGATCCGCGTCGAGATCAAGGGCGGGCACCGGGACATCACCATCGGCGCGAGCATCGGCATCGCGTTCGTGGCGGCCGGCAACCCGGTCACCGCGGATGAGCTGCTGCGCGACGCCGACGTGGCGATGTATCAGGCCAAGCAGCGCGGCCGCGGCCGGGTGGAGATCTTCGACGAACGGCTCAGCTCGGCCCTGGAGCGCCGGGTGCGCACCGAGCAGGATCTGCGCCGCGCCATCCACGACGACGAGCTGGTGGTTTTCTACCAGCCGATCGTCGAGGCCGGCAGCGGGCGGACCGCCGGTTTCGAGGCGCTGGTCCGCTGGCAGCACCCGACCCGCGGGCTGGTGTCGCCGGACGAGTTCATCCCGGTCGCCGAGGAGAGCGGCCTGATCGTGGCGCTCGGCGCTTCGGTGCTGGCGCAGGCGTGCCGGCAGCTGGCCGAGTGGCAGGCCGGCCGGGCCGACGGCGAGCTGCTGCGGATGTCGGTCAACGTGTCCGCGCTGCAGTTCGAGCACCCGACGTTCGTCGAGACCGTCGCGGGCGTGCTGAACAGCACCGGCATCGATCCCGCGGCGCTGTGGCTGGAGATCACCGAGTCCGCCCTGGCCGCCGACATCGCCCAGGTGACCAAGGCCTTCGAGGCGCTGCGGGACCTCGGAGTCCGGCTGGCGCTCGACGATTTCGGCACCGGCTACTCGTCCCTCGCCCACCTGCGCCGGTTCCCGGTTCAGGCCCTCAAGATCGACCGCTCGTTCGTGGACGGGCTCGGCCGGGACCCGGAGGCCACCTCGATCGTCCAGATGATCATCGGGGTGGCCCAGACGCTCGGCCTGCTGGTGATCGCCGAGGGCGTGGAAAACGCCGGGCAGGCCGAGGAGCTGGAACGGCTCGGCTGCAGGCTGTTCCAGGGCTACTACTTCGGCCGCCCGGCCCCCGCCGATATGCACCGTCTCACGGCGATTTCCCCGGCTTCCTGATAGTCGGCCCTCAGCCTTGCCAGACTGGGGGAACAGCGGCCATGGGGGGAAGAACATGCGGGTCAGACGTTTGCGCTTGGTGTCCGGGCTGGCGATCCTGCTGACCGTCGCGGCGCTCGCCGCCTGCGGGAACAACGCCGGCCCGGGTGGGGCGGCCGGGGCACAGACCCTTACCGTGTGGCACTACGAACGCCCGGAGAGCGCGATGGGCCTCGCCTGGACCGAGGCGATCAAGCAGTTCAAGGAATCCCATCCCGGGGTGACCGTCCGGTTCGAGCAGAAGACGTTCGAGCAGATCCGGCAGAACGCGGCCATCGCCCTGAACGCCGACGACCCGCCCACCGTCCTGGAGTACAACAAGGGCAACTCGACCGCCGGCCTGCTCGCCGACCAGGGCCTGCTCACCGACCTCACCAGCGAGTCGGCCAAGCGAGGCTGGGACAAGCTGCTCACCCCAAGCCTGCAGACCACCACCCGTTACGACAGCGCCGGCATCATGGGCAGCGGCGCCGTCTACGGCATCCCCAACTACGCCGAGTTCGTGATGGTCTACTACAACAAGGACCTGTTCGCCAAGTACAAGGTCAAGGTCCCGGCCACATTCGCCGAGCTGCAGCAGGCCATGGACACGTTCGTCAAGGCCGGCGTCACGCCCCTGTCGGTCGGCGGCGCCGAGTACCCGGCCCAGCAGATCTTCTACGAGCTGGTGCTCTCCAAGGCGGACCGCACCTTCGTCGACAAGTACCAGCTCTACAACGGCAAGGTCGACTTCACCGGCCCCGAATTCCGGTTCGGGGCCAGCACCTTCGCCACCTGGGTACGCAAGGGCTACATCGCCAAGAACGCGGCCCGGGTCAAGGCCGAGGACATGAACCTGGCCTTCACCAAGCAGCGCTTCCCGATGGTCATCGTCGGCAGCTGGATGTACGGCGACTTCGTGCGGGACATCAAGGACTTCCAATGGGGTACGTTCCTGTTCCCCGGCAACACGCTGCACCCGGGTTCCAGCGGCAACCTTTGGGTCGTGCCGGCCAAGGCCAAGGACAAGTCCCTCGCGTACGACTTCATCGACATCACCATGAAGCCGAGGATCCAGAGCCTGCTCGGCGAGTCGGGCGGGGTCCCGGTCCGCGCCGACCTGCCCCCGCCGTCGGCCGAGAAGAACAAGGAGCTGATGACCCGCTTCGCCACCATCGAGGCCGAGGACGGTCTGGCCTTCTACCCGGACTGGCCGGCGCCGGGCTACTACGACGTCCTCGGCGTGGCGATCCAGGACCTCATCAACGGCAACAAGACCCCGGATGCCGTCCTGGCCGACATCGCCAAGCCCTATGACGAGAACTACGTCCGGCTCGGCCGGTGAAATCATCGATTCCGCGCCGAGGTCACTGCCCATGTGCGCCTCGCAGGAAGCGATGGAAGTCGCCGGTGATTGCCTTGGGCCGGCCCCACAGGCGGCCGAGGTCTCGGGCAGATGTGCGGTGGCCGACTCGGTGAGAACTCATCCATCTGCCGAGGTGAGGACCGTCGCCGTTTCCTGACGAGCCAGTCGCGGTGTGTATCGCGGGCGTAAGGAGAGTGCATACGCCGCTGCAACGGCGCTCCCTTTTGGATCGTCGCATGACCTCTGCGCATTCTCCTGCGCCCAGGCCTGCCGACCAAGGAGGGAAGATGATCTTGAAATCGGATTCCGTACGCGGTGTCGCCCGCCGGCGGATGCTGCAGTGGGGCGGCGCCGCGATCGCCGGTGTGCCGCTGGTGCGCGCCCGCGCCGGTCACACAGACCGGCTCCCGGCCGGCTCATCGGGGCCCGACAGGATCCCGCCGGACACTCTGCCCGGAGGAGCCTACGACCGGTACGTGGCGCAACTGGCCGCCGCGGGCAAGTTCTCCGGTGTAGTACTGCTGTCCCACCGCGGCCGGACGGTGCTGTCGCGCAGTTATGGCATGGCCGACAGGGAGAAGGGGGTCCGGAACCGTGAGGGCACGGCGTTCAGCCTCAGCTCGGCGGGCAAGCCGTTCCATGCGGTGGCGATCCTCCAGCTGGCGCAGCAGGGCAAGCTGCGGCTGGCAGATACGGTGGGTGAGCACCTGACTGGTTTCCCCCGGGACGTCGCCGAGCGGGTGACCATTCACCATCTGCTCTCCGGCATGTCCGGGCTGAAGTCTCCGGCCGAGGACGTCCGCCGTGTCTTCCACAGCCGCGACGAGGTGCACGCGTACTACCGGCGAAGGGCCCGGCAGGCGAGTCCGGCCGGCGTGCCGGGCCTGCCCGACACCGACCACGCGGAGGCGGAGGTCACCATCGCCGCGCTGATCGTGGAGGCCGTGGCCGGCATGACGTACTGGGACTACGTCGAGGAACAGATTTTCCAGCGCTGCGGCATGACCGGGTCGGCGTTCCACACCAGACCACAGTGGCTCACCGACGCGAACATCGCTCACCCGTACATGACGCTGGCTGACGGCAGCCAGGTGGACGCCGTCCGCAATCTCGACAAGAGCAGTCCGCGTATGGAGACGCTGGGCAAGAACCCTGGCCGCACCTACATCGATGCCCCCGGTGACAGCGGCTTCGCCACCGCCCCGGACCTGGTCCGGTTCGCGCACGCGTTGACTGACGGCACGGTCCTGGACCGGCCTTGGGCGGATGTGCTCACCGCAGCCAAGAATCCGCTTGGCCCGGCGGGATTCAGCACCTACGGGCCTCCGGCCATGATCGTCGGCGGCCAGTGGACATACGGACGCGGCGGCGGGAACCCCGGTGTCGGCGCCAACTGGAACGTCTACCCGGATACCGGCTGGGCCGGTGTCATCCTCACCAACCGCGACGACGTGCCCTTGGTGGAGATGATCGGACGGGAGATGCAGGCCATCACCGGAGTGGCGCCGCCGCCCGACGGATCAGGCGGCTGACCTGGTCCAGCAGCGGCCACCTCTCACGGCCCGGGTTCCGAAACGCACCGCGAGGGTGCGGACGAGAGGTCGACCGGACCGGCCGTATCCAGGTTCACCTGCGGGTCGGTCGGTCAGGGAGCAACCGCTCCTCGTGATCGAGTTCGCGCTCCAGGACTCGGAGGCCCTCGTCGGGCAACCGTCCGGCGTCGCGCCAGCACAGCAGTTCGTCGCGTTGGGCGTCGAGTGCAACACGACGTACGTGCAGCGCGGCCTCGTATTGCGGTGAGATCGGCGTACCGGTCGTGTCGTCGTTGGCACGCAGGAGCACGATCCGGTCCTGGTAGCGGTCGAGCCGGGCACGCAGTTGCTCGCGCATCGTCTCGATCACGGGGGTGCTGATGTCGTCGTGTTCCTGTTCCTCCAGTTCGTCGAGTGCGGTGAGGGCTGCCCGTACGGACGCCGATCGGGCTTCGTTACGCAGTTGGGCCTGGTCGTTGTCGTCCGCGCGTAGCCCGAGCAGGCCGACGATCGGGGCGAAGCTGAGGCCCTGCCCGACGAGGGTGACGAGCACGACGACGAAGGCGCAGAACAGCAGCAGGTCCCGGGCGGGGAAGCCGGCCCCGGTATCGGTGGTCAGGGGCAGGGTGAAGATCGCGGCGAGGCTGATCACTCCCCGGGTGCCGGCCCAGCTGAGCACGGCGACCTCCCGTGCCGACCATCGTGCGGGTTCCGTCGCCGGAGGGCGGCCCCCGCGGGAGCGTGCGCGCAACAGTGCTGCCGGCAGGATCAGAGTCAGCAGCAGCCACAGTGGTCGCAGCAGCAGGACGACACCCACGGTGACGGCGACCGCGGCCACGACGGTTGCGGTGTCGTACCCCGCGAGCCCGTCGATGACTTGCGGGAGTTGCTGGCCGATCAGCAGGAAGATCAGGCCTTCGAGCAGGAAGTCGACCAGTCTCCAGACGGCGCTGGTCTGCAGACGCCCGGCGCCGGAGGCCGATCGTGGTGTGTGGTGCCCGACGATCAGCCCGGCGACGACCACCGCCAGCACACCGGAGACGTGTATCTGCTCGGCCAGCAGGTAGGCGCCGAACGGGGTGGCCAGCGAGACCGCGTTGGCCAGCAGCGGATCCGCGCTCAGCGGCCGCGACAGCAGACGCACCAAGAAAGCGATCATCACCCCGACGACGGCGCCACCCGTGGCGACGATCAGGAATCGGCCCAGCGCGATGGGCGCGGAGAAGCCGTCACCGGTTGCCGCCGCGACCGCGACGCCCAGGATGGTCAACGCGGTGGCGTCGTTGAGCAGCCCCTCACCCTGGATCACCGTGATGATGCGTGGCGGCAGCCCGGCCTTGCGGCCGACGGCCAGTGCGGCCACCGGGTCCGGTGGTGCGACGGCCGCGCCGACCGCGACACCGGCGGCCAGGGTCGCCCCCGGGACCAGCCAGGCGAAGCCCAGGCCGATCAGCAGGGCCGTGAGCAGGACCAGAACGACCGACAGGCTCACCACCGTCGTCAGATTGCGGCGGATCGCGAGCATCGAGGAGTCCAGGGCGGCGCTGTAGAGCAACGGCGGCAGGACGAGGGTGAGGATGATGTGCGGCTCGAGGGCGATGTCGGGGCCGGGCAGCAGGGCGTAGCCGATGCCGATGAGCGGCAGCAGGGCCGCGGCGGGCAGCCCGGTCCGGGCCGCGACCCACCGCACCACGGCGACCACGGCGACAGCGGCGAGGACGAACACCAGTACCGACTCGACATCCACCGGCCAATCCTCGCGGACCGGCCCGGAAACAGCGAAAACCGGGGAGTTCGAAAAACGTGGCGTCCGGGTTCGTGCGGAATCCCGGTGGCGGTCGGCGATCTCTGTGCTACGGTTGCCCGGTTGCAGTTTTGATTTCCTTAGACGTTTTTCGGCGCCTCATGGATTTTGTGATCCATGCAGGCGCTTTTCGTTTTTCGTGTCGGTTCCGGCGCGGGTGATCAACGCGGCGGCGTCAGGGTCCGCACGGTGCGGCCCCTGCAGGCCTGCGAAGGAGCAGACATGACGACAGGTACCGTGAAGTGGTTCAACGGCGACAAGGGCTTCGGCTTCATCACCCAGGACGGCGGCGGCGCCGACGTCTTCGCCCACTTCTCCGCGATCTCGGCCAGCGGCTTCCGCAGCCTTGAGGAGAACCAGCGCGTCGAATTCGACATCTCCCAGGGGCAGAAGGGCCTGCAGGCGGAGAATATTCGCTCGCTCTGACCTGCGATCCCCGAACGGCGGCCCGACTGGTTCAGCGGGCCGCCTTTCAGTATTTCCTGCTTGTTCTTTCTCGGTCCATTCTGATGATGTTCCGTGACCTGCCGCACGTGCTTTGTTGCCGTGCCGTCCCCGGGAGTATTTACATGACCACGGTTGTCACCACCCCGCTCGGGCAGGGTGCCCGCGCTGGTTTCCCGCGTTTCAGCCGACCGGCCGCTGCTGGTGACGGCATCCGGGCCTGTGCCTCGTTTCTCGCTCCGGCCGCCGCGGATCCGGGTCCGGTCCCTCGTGCTGCGGACCGCGGCGAGACGGCCATGCACCGGCTACGCAACCCCTTCGCCGTGATGGCCGGCACGACGATGCCGTCAAGTTGCTGACCTGCTCGACGCTGCTGTAAGAGGGCGACCGGCGCGGACGGGACCGGCGTGGCCTGGCATCGGGCGGCGCCCGGCGCCCCGGCCGACTTCGACGCCTGGCTCCGGCACCGGACCACCACACCTGCGCTACCGTCAGTTTGCCGTTCAACCCCGGCCCTCACCCGGCGCCACTGCGGAGCAGTCCGCCGCGTTCCCAACGGCGACTACAGTGAGCGCTGCCCCACCCGCATCACCTGGAGCGGCCCGGCGCGTGATCGCGCTCGACGCTCGGCTGCTCGATCTGATCTGCGCGCCGACCGATGTTCTTTGCCTGCGCGGTCACCTGGTCGCCGAGTGAGTGCAACCGAGTGGCGGCGGCCGGATCCGGTGACTCCTCCGCGCTGCGGTGCAGAATCGCTTCGGCCACTTCCAGACGTTCCGCGGTGTCGTGCATCGCGGCCGCAGTCCGTTGCCGGCTGGAGGTTTCATCATGCGCAGTCATGTCGAAGATCTACCCGCAGATCCGGCGCGCCAACATGGCTCCTCCGGGCAGCAGGCCGGTCGGCGGCCCTTGAGCACCGTGCGAGCTGCAGGAAACTCGCCGGCGATGGCAACGTGAGCGCTGAAACCAGTACCGCGTGAACAGGGCCGACGGCGTAGGTCCTCGGGTTAGCCTGGAATGTACCGCGCCACTTTGTATCCCCGAATCAGGGCAATCGGCTGATCGCAGCGAATCCGTCAGGGGAAACGATGCCAGCAGGATCCGAACGGGCCGGCAGTACGAACCCCGGGCCGTTACGCCAGTCGGCGGTGCTCGCTGCCGCGCTGGACGCCTATCTGGCCTTCGACGCCTCCGGGCGGGTGGTGGCCTGGAATCCGGCCGCCGAGACGACGTTCGGTTACACCCCGGCTCAGGCGTGCGGTCGATCGGTAGAGGAGCTGATCGTCCGGCCCCAAGCACGGGAGACGGGGCGAGTCGAACTGGCGACGCTGGCCCTCGGCCTGCCGGGGCAGACCCGCGGCCGGCGGTTGCAGTGGTCGGCCTGGCACGCCGACGGTCACGAGGTGCCGATCGAAATGACATTGACGGCCACCGAGGAGCCCACCGGCCGGGTGTTCCACGTCTTTGCCCACGACGTAACCACCGCGCAACGAGCCGGCCTGTTCGCCGCAGCGGAAGTCGCCGTCGCCCGGAGCCTCGCCGAATCCGACTCCAGCACCGCCGCCGCCGCCCGTGTGGTCGAGGCCCTCGGCGTGAAGATGGGCTGGCCGGTGACCGAACTGTGGATCGTCGACGACGATCGGCAACTGCTGACCTGCCTTGCCCGTCACGTCGAGCCCGGCCGCCGGCTGCGGGACTTCGCCATCGACGTCCTTGAACCGGGCATGGCCTTGCCCGGCCGCATCTGCGCCGACGCTGCACCGCACTGGATCTCGGACCTGGCCGCGGACACCGGCTCCCTGCGCAGCCGCGCCGCCGCCCGGATCGGGCTACGTGTGGCCGTCGGCGTTCCGCTGCGCACCGGCACCCACATCCTCGGCGCTCTGTGCGTCTACGGCGACCGCGTCGAAGATCCCGAAAACACCCTGATCGGCCTGCTCAACGGCCTCGCCGCCCAGATCGGGCAATATGTGGAACGGCGCCGTGCCGAAGAACTGGCCATCGAGCTGGCCCGTACCAAAGACGAATTCCTCGCCATGGTCACCCACGAGCTGCGCAACCCGCTCGCCGCGATCACCGGCACCGCCGCCATGCTCACCAGCGAACTCGATGGCCTTGCCCCCGACGAGCAGCGACACTACCTGCAACTCATCGCCCGCAACGCCGAACGCCTGTCAGTCATGGCCGACGACCTGCTCGACCTGGCCCGGCTCGAATCCGGCAACCTGGCCATCGACCCCACCGACACCGACCTGTGCGACATCATCCGCCAGGCGCTGGAGGCGATCACACCATCGGACAAGAACCTCATCGTCTCGCTCCGGCTCCCGCAACGGCTGGATCTGCACGCCGACCCGGGCAGGCTGCGCCAGGTCGCCGACAACCTGCTGTCGAACGCCATCAAATACACACCCGCCGGCGGCACCATCACCGTCACCGCTACGACTGACGACAGCGGTCAGCGCATCACCTGGAGCATCGCCGACACCGGCATCGGTATCCCCGCTGCCGAACGACCCCGGCTGTTCCGCCGCTTCTACCGCGCCTCCACCGCCCTCGAGCGGCGCATCCCCGGCACCGGCCTCGGCCTGGTCATCGTCCGGACCATCATCGAACGACACCATGGCTCCATCCACCTGGCCGATCACCCCGGCCCTGGCACCACCTTCGTCATCGAACTCCCGACCAAACCGCAATAGCCCGTCGGCAGCACAGACAACAGCCATGGGCCGCGGCCGAAGCGAGATGTTGCCGTACGTCGGCGATCTCGTCTGCGCTGGTGTGCAGTTCGGCCGATCATCGGCGGCACGATCATCGTCGACCCCTGCCCGGCCACGGCGAACCGACGCCGATCAACCACGGCAACGGACAGCGGCTGCACTCGATCAACGGGCTACGCACACCGCCTGAGACCCGTGTCTGCTGCCGTCCAGCCATCCCCCTCGCGGCATAACACCCTGATGTCCGGTCCCGGGGCGGAACCTCACTGCTACACGGGTGATCGGCCTCGACCGTACGGCGCCGGCAGCCGACCGCGGTTGAGCCGGCCCAGAAGTTGGCAGGCGAAAGCCCGGCGGCTGCCGAGCAGCACGCCCAAAGGAATCGTCACGATTAACCCCCGTCAATTCGCGATCCGTGTCGACGCTACGAAGGAGCTGGCCGGCGGGCAACCATGATATTTGTCATGGGTGGTAGTTACAGGCCATTTATCAGCTGACTCACAGCCAGTCTTCATCGGCTCCGCCAATGCGGCGATCGGGGGAAGCATCGGGGCCGGGCTGGGTCGTGTTCCTCGTGCGGAATCTGCCGGATGGTGAGTCGGTGCAATGAGTTTGCGGGCAGGTCGTCAGCCCACTGGTGGTCCTGTTCGTGGACCGAGCCGGCGGCATCAGCGGCCTGCTGAACGGGCCGTCGCGAATGGGCAGAAGGGCTCTGCTCGGCGTGGTTCCAACGTGGATAAATCGGTCGCAAAACCGACATTTTCAAGGGCTTTTTCGCCTTGATCGCATGATCTGGTCGAGTCAGAAACCCCGTGCTACATTGGCGTCGCTCCGGGGGCATCGATCATCATCACGGATGACCGGCCAGCATTGTGGGCTCTTTCTTCGAGGAGAGTTCCGTCCCTGCGCCGCCTTCATTTCTGCTGATGCCGGTGTCCTTCCTGGGGTAGCACGGGGGAAACGGGGAAGCGGGAAGGAACGCCAACTGTGGGCTGTCGTAACATCGATTCACCGTCGGTATCGCGGAATCGCGACGGGCAACGGGCGGGTCTGGACATCCAGAGACTCCAGAACCTGGAATAGTTCGCCACCCGGCAGAAACCTTTTCGAGCATGTTCGCGCGGACGTGCCGGTTCCTCAGCGCTTATACGCTGGGGAAAATCAGGCTGCCCGTCGCCATTCTCGGCGACGTGTGCATATCTTCCGAGCTTTCTCGAAACCCCTATGTCCGTTGTTTCCTTCATGAGATCGGAGAAGTCGTGTCGCGAACGCGATACCTCAAGACCGTGGCGGCAGTCACTTCCGCGGCGATGGTCCTGTCTTTCAGCCCTGCGGCTGCCCACGCCCAGGGCGAGCCTTCACCGAGCTCGGCTACCACCACCTCAGCCGACGCCGGCCAGGCCAAACTCCCCTACAGCGACGAAGAGATCCTGGCTCTGTTCGCCTTCGGAACCGGGCGGGCCGCCGCGGAGCACCCCGACGTGGCCGCCAAGTTCGTTCCGCCAGCCCAGGTGAAGGGCGCCTCCGAGGACGACATCCGTGCCCTGCTCGTATTGCTGAAGAGCATCGACAGTCAATACCACGAGAAGGTGACGGTCGATGTCCAGAGCAAGGACCCGGAGCTTATCCAGGCTGCTCTGGTGCGCCTTTCCCAGGATATTCAGACCTACGTTCAGCGCCTCCAGGCCCGTTCCGGAGGGAAGAATGTGACCGCCCAGGCCGATGCCGCGCGGGGTTCTTTGAAGGTCGGGCTCAATGTCCTTGTCACCGCCAACGCCGTAGCCAATGTCAATGGCGTTGTCTGGGGCAACGTTGCCGTCGCGACCGAGGCCGCGGTGGCCGCAGTCGCCGTGTGGCTGGCCGGCATCGTTCCAGGGTCATTGCGTTGTCGGGTAACTGCTGGTCACGGCGGTGATCAGGTCGTGTGAGCGACGGTTGGCTTGGCGTATGGCGCGGGCGATGTTGG
>NZ_JBIRWQ010000041.1:0-68846 GCF_044388125.1 Actinoplanes sp. NPDC020271 | reverse complement strand
AGAACCTCCAGCAACCCGCCGGCTGCGATCACCAGCCTGCCGCACTCGCCCTGGCCGCATAACCCCCGAAGGACTTACGGCTCGGACCACTTAGGGTCGCTGAGCATCGACCGCGAGTTGTTGATGCTGACGAGCGTGTGCCGGACGAACAGGACCCGCTTGTCGAGGTCGACGTCAACCCAGTGGAGGCCCAGGACTTCGCCTTTGCGCATGCCGGTACAGATCATCAGCTCGAACAGGTCGGCCAGTGGATCGTCGATGCGGTGGCAGGTGCGCAGGAAGCCTTCGGCTTGCCGGGTGGTCCAGCAGGTGAGGTTCCGGCGGGGTGGCCGGGGCAGCCCTGCGTACCTGGCTGGGCTGTGAGGGAGCCGCCGCTGTTTGACGGCGTCGTTGAGGTCGCTGGACAGCGTGGTGATGAACCGGGCCAGAGTGACTCGCCCGCGCCCCTGTAGAACTGCTCGGCGTCCGTGCGTGCTGCGGAGGTAAAGCGTGCTCTTGTGTATTACGCTGCGAGGGCACGGTGGCGGCTGGCGTCGTTGTCGGTCGAGGCCGCAGCAGTTGCTGCATCGATGCTGGCTGAATCTGACTGGGACTCGAGGGTCGAACCTCGTTGCCGTCGCTGTCTGCCAACATCCATTCCTTGCTGGTTGCTACTTGGAACAGTGCTTGGCGTAAATCATCGGGATCGGCTATCAACGGCCATTCCGGGTTGCTGTAGGGCAGCGCGAACAATTCCTTCGGTGTGAGGTGACGACCGAACCCGCCGGAGGCGATGAGCTGGCTGACGTACTCTGAGGCGAGTGCACCAGGGGCCACTGCCCGGCCCGTCGCGACAAGTTCGTCCCATACGTCTCTACCGGCCAGGGCGGTCTTGCCATCCGCGATGCTCTTGTATTGCACGGCTAGCCCGTTCGATGTTCGGAGCAGGTAGGCGTAGTGCTGGTACGCCCATTTGATCTCGGCGTCTAACTTGTTCCGAGCGGCATCCCGGCGGATGCGTGCCTCTGTACGATCCTCATCGGACGGGTCGAGCTGGTCGACGACCCTTTCCCATGCCAGCACATCCTTGGCGCGGTCACGAGCTCTTGCGCGGCGTTGAGTGTTCACCAGAACGGCGACCATCGAAGCGGCGAACGTCGGAGCTAATCCCGGCTTGACACCGAACGCCACGTCGAGGTCGGATCGCGTAGACGTGTCCTTACCGTTCAGTAGGGTCCACTGGCGCGGGTCGAGCACGAGTAGGCGGTTTTCCGGTCCGTCTTCTGCAGCGATCGCCGCTGCAGAAGCAGTGCTGTGGTCGCCGGTCGCTTCCACGAAATGCTGGCCGCTGAACGGTGCCTTGCTGGCCAAATCTTGAGCGCGTTTCCATATGCGGTCGAGGGCGATCTCGTTGCTCGTCATCGTCATGGCGCTCGAGTGATACATGCCGAGCGTTTGCTTGATCGACAGGTAGAATCGATCGGTGCCCTTGCTGTTGGCTGGCCGGGTGTGCTCTAGCGCGCCGAGGCCGCCTTGGACGGGACCGGCGATAAGGGCGTTGAACACCTCTTCGGCGGCTGGATAGGGAACGCCGGGCCCGGAAAGCGCCGCGATCAACTCGGCTTTCGTAGCGCCACGTGCGCCTTGGGCTCGGGGAACCAGACTGTAGGCAAAACATGCGGTCGCCATGCGGACTGCAGGGGCGGGCTGACCCGCATTGACGCCGTTGGTTTCCAGCACGGCATCAAGGTTGAACGCCGTCCCGCTTCCACCGCTTGACCGGACGACATCGGTGTTGGCGACGGCCCGGAAGCCCTGAATGGCGCGCACGTTGCCTGCAAGGATCCCGGAGGACAGCAGCGCCTCAAGGGAGTCGGTGTGCACCGGGATGTCGCCAGGACCGATGAGGTCAGGCGCCCAGCGGCCTTCCTTGTGTTCGTTGATCCAGTACAGCGCCGTCCGCGCGAAGATGGCAACGGTCGAGCGTACTCGCTGGAAGGCCTGGACCTTCGACCACTCCTTGGCGACGAGTTCAAAGAGATCGGGGTGAAACGGATACGTTTCGATCACGCGATCGACGAGGCGGCTCAACGATCGACCAGAACCGAGCTTGCTGTAGACGTGAGTGATCCACACGTCGTTGGCCGTGTCCACGTAGGCGCCCGCCGCGGCGCGCGCGGCGGCGTCGATGCTCGTGCGAGTGAACAGGCGGCGTCGGATGATCTGCGCGAAGTCGGCTGGGTCGGTGACGGTGACCGTTTCGCCGTTCCGCTGCAGCCGTGCCGCCAGATACCCTGGGTGCGGCGCGGCAGAGGCAGCCGGCGAGTCGTTGAGCTGCGCTTTCCCGGCTTGCGTGGGTCGGTTCTGATCTGCAGACCTCCCGGTGGGTGGTTGCGGGTGCCGATAATGCCATCCGTGCTGGTCAAGCAGCATGCTCGTATTCGTGGAGGATGCCGCCGAGTCGATCATGCCGGTGGATGCACAGACGCGCGAGGTCGGCTCGCTCGGTGGTCGGGTCGGGTAGTGCTCGCAGGGGCCGGGCGTTCGCGATGCCTCGGTGCGGCCGGTGCTGATTGTGGTGGCGTTCGTACTCACGCAGAGCATGCAGCAGATGCGCCTGATTGAAGATCAGGGTCCGGTCGAGCAGCTCGTGCCGGCATGATTGGATCCACGGTTCCACGATCGAGTTCATGCGGGGCATCCCGATCCCGGTGAGCACTACCTCGATGCCGGCATCCGCGAGGATCGTGTCGAACAAAGGCCGGGTACTTGCCGTCCCGATCGCGGATCAGGTGTTTGACCTGGCAGCCGGTGTCCTCGAGGTCCATGATCAGGTTCCGGGCGACCTGCACGACCCACGCGGCGGTCGGATGTGGCGTGACGCCGAGGACCCGGACGCGGCGGGTGGCGTGTTCGATGACCGCCAGCACGTAACGGTGGGCACCGGTCAGTGTCACGGTTTCGAAGAGGTCCGCGGCGATCAGGGCCTGGGCCCGGGAGCGTAGGAATGTCGCCCGGGTGTTGTTCGTGCGGTCGGGTGCCGGGTCGACGCCGGCGTCGTGGAGGATCTCCCACACCGTCGAGGCGGCGACCTTTACCCCGAGGACGAGCAGTTCGTCGGATCCCTGCTTCCACAATCGGAGGGGCCAGCGACGTTCTCAACCTGAAGCCGTACGCCGAAGCAAGCTCCAGGAATCGCTCCGCCCCGCCGCACGCCCGCTTGAGCGAAGGATCACCGTGACGTTTGACGAGTTCCTCAACGCCGAGATGGCCGGCCTCGCCCGCCTTGCCGGAGCGCTGACCGGCGATCGCCATCTCGCCGAGGACGTCCTGTCAGACGCCCTACTGCTCGCGTCGACACGGTGGCGCCGTATCGCACGCATGGACCATCCAGCCGCGTACGTCCGCCGCATGGTCGTCAACGTTTATCTGTCCGAGCATCGCAAAGCGCAGCGCCGGCGCACCGAACCGACGTCAGATCTAAGTCTGCTCGACCGGACCAGCGGCGAGGATCCGCAGACCACCGTCGCATCCCGCGACGCCATGGAACGCTTGCTCACCCAGCTCACACCGCAACAACGCACCGCCGTCGTCCTGCGGTACGTGCTCGACCAGACAGACGACGACATCGCCGCCACCCTCTCCTGCACACCCGGCACTGTGCGGTCTCACCTATCCCACGCCCGAGCGGCTCTGCGCCTGGCCGCCATATCCGCAGAACGAGGCTGATCCGTGGACGTCAACGAACTCCGCACCGCACTGTCACGCCACGACCCTGATCCCGATAGCGTGCTGGACGGCCTGAACGCCAAAAGGCAGCGCCGGCGCCGCCGCCGACAAGGCATCATCAGCAGCCTCGCCGTAGCGGCGATCATCGCGGCAGGTGTGGGAGCCTGGTTCACTATGGGTCCACCATCGGGGAGTCACCCTTCGGCCAACCAGCCGGGTTTGGCGGCCGGAGCCGATGGCTGCACCCCGTTGGACGATTGGTTGTCCCGCGCGCGAGGAAGCTCAGTGATCACCGGTGTAGGCACACTGAGCGGGCGCACCGGCCTGGACGGCTACATCAACCACGAAGTCGTCATCACCGATATCAAAACCTTGTCAGGTCCGAAGATCGCCGACGCCACCAAGGCCTGGGTTAGCGTGCCGGAGCACAAGCCCAAGCCTGGCGTAGTGGATGGCGGCCCCGATGGGCCACTATGGGGTCCCGGCAACACCTTCTTCGGTGTCTACACCCCCCAGAAGATGAACGGAGGACCCCTCGGCGCCACCTTGCGTCAGCTGCCACTTGTCGGCGACAAGGTAATTTTTATATCAGCAGGTTGCTGGGGAGGCTTCTCCATCGGTCAGCTTCGTGGCACACCATACCGAGGGCCCCTCACCGAAGTGCCCGGCAGCGGTCAATACGCCCATCTCGCGCCCCAAGGATTCGTGGCCGTTCCCTTGACCGCCGTTGAAGACCTGCTTCCGCGATAGATCAGGTCTCCGCGGGAGTGTTAAGGAAAACGGCTCTGGCGCAGAAACGGTGGTCGAGGTGTTCGGCCTGTGCGAGCAGGATCCGTTGGCGTAGGAGGGCGAAGCCGGCGCCGCCGTACATCTGCCGTTTCAGGTATTTGACCTTGGTGTTGGCGCCTTCGATCGGGCCGTTGCTGTAGGGCAGGGTCAGGCCGGCCACGACGGCGGGTAGGTCTCTGCGCAGGCCGTGGACGAATCCGTGCAGGGCGGGCAGGTCGTCGCCGTCGACGCTGGCCATCCAGGCGCCGAGGTCTTCGCCGCGGCGGCCGGTGAGCAGGTCGGCGAACTGTTGCACGCGTTCGGCGAGGACACTCACATGGGCGCAGGATGCGCGGAGATCGGATAGTTGTTGCTGGTGGTGGGCGGGTAAATCGGTGGGTCTGGTCATCAGCCAGGAGACCGGCCGGCGCGGCGAGGGCGGCGTGTGCAGCGCGTCCGCGCGGCTCTGGTTGAGGTAGCGGACCAGCAGATTCGCGCTGCCGGTGTAGCCGAGCTCGCGGATCTCGGCCAGCAGCCGGGTTACCGCCATGCCGGGCTGTTCAGCCCGGCGGCGGCGAAGGTGATCCCGGAACGGATCGACCAGCGTCGCGCGGTAGCGCGGCGGGCGTTTCAACTCTTCAGCTGAGGTCGCGCGGGCGTAACTCTTCACGGTGTTCAGCGCCCAGCCCAACCGGCGGGCGCATTCCAGCAGGCCGTGGCCTTGATCGAGGAGCGTGTGCACGGCTCGGTGGCGGTCGCGGGTGCGCTCATTCAGTGGCTGGTCCGGCTGGACCGGGCCGTCACGCCAGCAGCCGCTGTGGGCGATCGCGGTCTTCTCGACGGCCTTGGCCAGGTTCGTCCACAGATGCCAGCGGTCGCTGACCTGCACTGCCTGGGGTGCTGCGGTGCGGATCGCCTCGGCATAGGCTGCCGACCCGTCGCGGCATACCACTTGCACGCCTGGATGGTCGCGCAGCCACGCAGCCATGGTGTCGGCTTTGCGGTCGGGCAGCACGTCGACGCGGCGATGGGTGACCGCGTCGATCAGCAACGTCGCATACCGGCGGCCCCGACGCAGCGCAAAGTCGTCCACGCTCAGCACAGACGGCACCGGCAGCTCGGGAATCGGCGCCGCCACCAGCACCCGCAGCACCGTGCTGCGCGATACCCGGGCACCGACCCGGGTCAGCACGCCCGCACCGACCCGGGTCAGCACGCCCGCACCGACCCGGGTCAGCACGCCCGCACCGACCCGGGTCAGCACGCCCGCACCGGCCCGGCCCGCGGCGACGACGGCCAGGTCAGCGACCAGGGCAGTCAACTGCCGAGTCCGCCGCGCCCACCGCTGAGTCAACGCCGGCACCTGCTCGCGGAAGGTCCGCCGCGGGCAGGACAACGCCACAGACCAGGCGCTGAACGCGCAGGTGCACGACAACGGCACGACCACCGACCGGCAGATCCGCCAGGCGTCGCTGGTGATGGGCGTGTACTCGCTCGCTGAGCTGCCCGCAGTCCGGGCAGGCCGCAGCCGCTACGGGCGGTCGGGCCACGACGCCCACCGTCGTCCCAAGATCGATGACCTGCTCAATGACCAGCGAAGACAACTGCGGGAAGATGGTCCCGATTACATCGCACGGGCATCATGATCGCGTACGCGAATGATCACAAAGGATGGTGGTCACCCGACCACCGTATCTGCGCCAGAGCCGTTCTTCTTTTACAGTCCCGGACGATTCGGCGTGGGCGTCGGCAGGGTGGACGAGATCACAAGTGGGATCGCACCCAGTCGAGGACTTGCTGAGCGTGAGCCTCGGGAGCCTCTACCGGGCTGAAGACGTGCTCGACGTGATTGGCGTGGACGATCAGCGTCGTGCGGGTGTGGAAGCGCAGGCCGCCGTCGACGACGAAAGTCGGAAGGCCGAGGTCGTCCGCCAGCCGGAACGCGGAGTCGGAGAGCAACACAAACGGTAGACGCAGCCGTTCGACGACCTCTTGCTGGTACGACGAGTCCTGTCCGGACAGACCGAAGATCCGTGATATGCCGGCGTTTCGCAAATCGGTGTAGTGATCGCGAAAGTCACGAGATTCGGCAGTACAACCACGAGCACCGGGATAACCCTCGAACCCGGCGGGTTGCGGGACGCCAGGACGCCCGGTCAACGGGTACAGGTAGATCACCGTCCGCCCGGGACCGAGCGCGCCGAGATCGACGAGGCAGCCGTCGCTGGCGGGAAGTGCCAGCGCGGGCAATGCCGCACCGATCAAGTCGTGGCCGGCTGCGGAATCCGGCACGGTGGGGGCAGAATCCGTCATCGGACGGCCTCTGCAGGCGTCAGGTCCTCCATGCGACTCGTCTGCCGGATCCGGCTGCTCCAGACGGCGACCGGTGCGAGCAACGCGGCAAGACCGGCGATGACCAGGCCGGCTCGTGGGTTCCAGGTTTGAGCAGCCGCGCCGGCCAGCAGCGCACCGAACGGGGTGGCACTCCAGGAGACGAACCGGACCGAGGCCATGACCCGCGACAGCAGGTGCGGTGGTGTCACTTTCTGCCGATGAGTACGCGTGATGACACTCGAGATGGTGACGCCCGCGGAAAGTCCGCACATCCCGGCCGCGAAGATCAGCACTGCTGCCGGTCCGGCTGCACCCGGCATCAGAAGTCCCACCGCTGGACCTCCGAGAACCGCCAGCAGGAGAACTCTGGTCTCTCCGTACCGATCCACCAGTCTTGCGACGAGAGCCGCGGCGATGACCGCGCCCAGCGCGTCGACCGCCATCACGAGACCCACGACACCGACCGGGAGGTGGAGGGTGCGCACGAGGTATGTCGGAGTGACGGCCATCAGCGCGCCGTTGGCGAAGTTCAGAGCGGTCGCTGAGAAAAGGTTCGGCCGGATCGCAGGATGACGCACCACGAATCGGAGGCCGGCCGCGATCCGTTGCCAGAATCCCGTTTCGTCGACGTGACGGTCGCGCGTATCCGGCTTGGACATGGAACCGAGCAGCAGAGTCGAGGTCAGATAGGAGAAGGCGTCGACGACGATCGCGGACGCCGCGCCGATGGCCTGGACGAGCACACCGGCGACGGCCGGTCCAACGAGCTGCGTAGTCGCCATCGTGCCGGAGAGAAGCCCGTTACGCCGGGTGAGTTCGGCCCTGGGCACGATGTAGGGAATGACGGTCGAATTAGCCACTCCGAAGATGTTGTTGGCGAGACCGACGAGGAAGGCGACCAGGAGTAGCTGGTAGAGGGAGAGACCACCGAGCCAGGCCGCGACCGGGATGCTGAGGACGAGCAGGGCGCGGAAGACATCCATCGAGATCTGTGTGACGCGTAACGGAAATCGTTGGACGAGCACACCGGCCGGCAGACCGACGAGCACGATCGCCGCATAGTTGGCGGCGGTGATCAGGCCGACCTCGAAGTTGGAGGCGTTGAGCAGGTAAACGGCGACCAATGGCAGCGCCACCGATGTCACACCGTCTCCGGTGGTGCTGACGGCCGAGGCCGCCCAGAATTTCCAGAAGTCGCGTGACGAACGGCGCTCGGGCACGTCGCCTTCCAAATCCGCCATCGCAGTCCTAACTTTCCCTGTCACGGATAACGCATCACGTCAATGACCTCGCGCTGACAGCAGCGGAGCGAAGGCTTCAGCGGTCGCACTGTCGCTCAACGCCCCGACCTCCTCGAAGTAGGCGATCGTGGGGCGGGCCGACGCGGCCACCGTCGCGAGCACTCCGTCCCGCGGATAGCTGTCGACCAGTACGGCCTCGATCTGTTCCGAGGTCAGGCCGAGCAGGGCGAGGGAATCCGCCGTGGCCGCGTAGTCCGGCTCCAGGAACGCTTGGATGATGGTGGGCAGCCACGGGCCGACATGCATTCGCTCGTTAGTGCTCAGGGCCCGCCAGAGAATCCTCAGGACGTCGTGGAAGTAGGCGTGATGACGACCTTCGTCAATGGCGTGGTCGGCCACCGTCTGCCGGACCGCGAGAGGCAGACGCCGATCATGAGGGATCTCGGCGAGCAGCGAGGAGATGAGAGTTTCGCTGACGACAGCGAACAGCAGCCTGCCCAGGGCCGGAACGTTCGTCTTCAACTGTCGCGCGACGGCTTCCAGACGCGACACGAACAGTGGCTCGCCGTAGGGCGGGCTCTCCTCGGCGCTGTCCCGGACGATCTGGTCGGTCAGTTCGAACGAGAACTGCGCGTGCCAGGCCTCATCGGTGACGATTTTGAAAGCGTCCCGACGCATGCCGGCCGGTATCTCGATGCCTGATCGACCCCGGCTCAGGTCCATCGCGACCGGGATGACAGCGAGGTCCTCGAGTTCGGAAGTGAAATGCAGGTACTGATAGAGCGCATGGACCAGCACCCGGTTCTGAGCGTCCGCGCCGAGATCCGCGACCAGCGGATGGGACCAGACCGGAACCATTTCCGGCGGAAAGTACAGGAGATCTGTGTCTGCCGCCGTCACCTCACGCAGCGGCCGACTTCGTACGGACGCAGTCCGATCCCAGTTCTTGAACCGAGACCGATACCCCGCGGAGGCGGCGACCGCACCCAGGCCCTTCGATCCCTGCGCCGCCTGTTCTGCGGAACGGACGGCGAGTCGGACGAAGTCGGTGTTCATCGGGATCCCCTGGGTCAGGCGGACACTGGCGCGGTGCTGCCATACCCGGCAACCGACAGGAGTTCCGAGCTCTGGTCGGCCGGTTCGGTGCTCGTCATCCGGAGCAGACCGAGGTCGAGGACCCGGCCCAGCGGCTCGGCAACGGCGGCGTAGTCCGCCCCGACGGCGTTCAGTAGCTCTCCTACCGTTTTGTCACCGTCCACGACAGCGACGAAGTCACGCCAATGCTTGTTCTCGTCGTTGATGACGAATTCGATGACACCGTTGACCGCGACGAACCGCTGCCCTGATCCGTCGATGGCGTCGACGAGCAACACGTCGTCCGACCAGACCGGAACCGTGTTCAGGTCCGCGGTGGGCAGCTCCAGGATTCGGGAGGTGATGCCCTGACCGCCGTCGGCGGCGAAATCGCTGTCCGGCCAGGCGGTGAGCACGGCCGGTACCGGTTGGTCGATGACAGCCGGCGGCAGATCAGCCACCATGGCGTCGAGCAGTCCGAGGTTGACCAGTCGCAACGCCAGGTTGGCGACCTCGAGCTGCTCGCCACCGGCCATCCGGTCGAGAAGCCGGTGCAGAGTCTTCCCCTCGATATGCTCGCGGGCGCCATCGGTTGAGAGGGCCTGATCGACCAAGGCGCGACCGGATTGGGTCAGCAGCCGGACCACCGAACGGTAGGTGTGCTGCACTCCCTCCCCGTAGACGAAGGGAACCTTCTCCCGTTCCGAGACCTCGACGGGAAGGACGTCGCGTACGGCGTCGCGCAGGATCCGCTTGTCCCACAGGAGCCGGCGCCGCTGGTGCGGCGGGATCGCGGTGACGAACTCGACCAGACGATGATCGAGGAAGGGAACCCGTGCCTCGATCCCGCTTCCCGCCGCCGCCCGATCCTCGATCCACACGTTGTACTGCTGCACCTTCTGGTACTCGTACCGAAGATAGGTGAGGTAATCGTCGCCTGCGCCCCGGTCGGTGGGGTTCCGGATCACCGCCGCCTGCATGGCCTCGTTCCAGTTCGCCCTGGAAGGGTCGTACTGGTCCTGCCCGCGCCGCGCCATACCGGTGAGGTTCGTCGTGAAGTCGGTCCAGTCGCCGCCGCCGGCGTAGTCGGTGGAGTAACCGCCGTTGAACTCGTCGCTCGCGGCCCCGAGCAGCATGCCCTTGAGATCGGGACGAACAGTGCGCGCATACCGATGCATCTCTTGCTTGAGGTACGAGTCCGGGCCGGCCATCGGCGTCTCCAGCAGCCAGAGATGGCGACGCCACTCATCGACGGTGGCGTGATGCTGCCGAGGCAGGTAGACCTGGTGGTTGGTGAAGCCGTACTGCCGCGCGATCAGGTCCGCGTAATACGAGTCGCCGTTCTCGACGGTGCTCGGGTTCAGAATCGTGAAGGTGTGCAACGTGGTCGTCCGCGACGCCAGCGCGGCAACCGCCGCCGAGTCGACGCCGCCGCTGAGGAACATACCCAACTCGGCGTCGGCAGTGGCGCAGTCCGCCACGGCAGCGGCGAGGAGCCTGCCGTATTCCTCGGTGGCTTCCTCGTCCGACAAGGAAAGCGGCTCCGCGCTGCCCGGAAACGTCCAGTAGGAATGTGTCGTGGTTCTTCCGTCAGCGAGGTCGATCTCGACGATGGTGCCCGGGGCCACATACTCGATTCCGGTGAACCAGGTGACCGGCCCGGTCGAATTCAAAACCGGAGCGCTCTGGAGGATCGGGCTGCCCAGGCTCGCCTGCCAGTCCACCGATCGCGGCGTTGCCGAATCCGCGAAGAGAGCCTTCATCTCGGATGCGAAAACTATCCGATCATTGTTGCGGTGGAAATACAGTGGCTTGATGCCGAATCGGTCGCGGGCCAGCACCAGGCGATTCCGGCGTACGTCGTGGAGCACGATGGCGAACATGCCGTTGACATCGTCGAGGAACTTCATTCCTCGTTCCCGATAGAGGTAGCCGAGCACCTCACAATCGGACCCGGTGCGCATGTGCGTTCCCGAGGGAAGCGTCTGCTCGAGCTGCCGGTGGTTGTAGACCTCGCCGTTCGCGATGACGACGATCGAACCGTCATCGGTCCAGAGCGGCTGATCACCGGCGTCCGGCGCGACCAGAGCCAAACGCGTGAAACCCAGGCCGACCGCCCCTCCACGCCATGTGACCTGCTCGTCCGGCCCGCGATGCGCAACCCGCCGGGTCATTGCGGCAAGCAGCGCGTCGGACTCCGACGAGAGCATTCCGCCGCCGAATCTCGCCACTCCGGCAAGTCCGCACATGAGGTGATCCACTCCTGTCAGTAACACGCCACCTAGGGGCACGGTCCACTTGTCTACCGAGATCGTCGGCGCGCGATCGGCAGCGCATCGACGGCAACGATGTCCGGGTGCTTCCCGTCGCATGACGGGAAGCACCCGGACACATCATCAGTGGTTGTTGCGCAGGACCGACGAGATGGTCACCGGGCGAGCGGCGGGCTTCGAGTACTTCTTCATGCTGATTCACCTCCGGAAGCAAAAATTGGGTTCCCCACCTTTCCGTGTCCGGTCGGGCGGGTAAGGCTTGCGCCGTAGTCACAGTCAAACATCGATCGAGGACCTTCTCCACACATTCGGTCCTGACCGAATGCGACGGACGGTGACAAGCGCGCGGAATCCACCGCTGTCCGACACGGGAATAGGAGGGATCGCTGTCAAGCAGTTCCGCCAGGTGACGTTCGACCCGTACCTCACCGGATGGCCGGAATGACGAGCAGCTCGGCGACATGCCGCCAAGCCGTCTCGAGAGTCTCATCAGCGGCTCTCTCCCCGTCGATTGGCACTTGGGGGTACCCCAGCGTCAACGCGGCAGCGTCGAACGATCGCACCAACGAGCTCATCTCCGCCTCCGGCGAGGCACGCGCGAGCAGGCCGTCGCCCTTGCGGCGATTGCGGATCCGGGCCATACACGTGCTGCCCGACACCTGTAGTCGCAGTGACAGGTCCGGAACCGTGAGGTGGTCGAGCAGAGCGAGCAGTTCGGGGTGGCCGGCGAGCCCTCGGCGGTGCAGTCGCGCCAGCAATGCGCACCGATGTTGCTGAACCAGGACGTGCGTCGTCGACGCGCCCTGATACTTGGTCAGCTCGGCCGCCGACTGGCTGACGGCGTCGAGCAGCACAGCGATCTCCACCTCGCGCGGCGAGAAGCGGCTGGCCGCATCGGCGGTGCTGTTCTCCACCATCTCCAGGACGACCCGGCCCTCGGAACGCAGCGTGCGCTCATAGGAAATCCCACCGGACTCGCGGATCCGCGCCCGGATGCCGTCGACCAGAGTCGACTTGCCCGATCCATCGGGACCGCTTACCTCGATCAACATTCGGGTCCCTCATGTCGGCCGGTTTGCGACCAGCAGAGAGCCGCCGTGGCTGTGGCTCGCTGCCAGCTCGGAACGTTCGGGCGGCCCGCATGACGATGGCGCCAGTCCGCGATGCGCAGTCCCTCGCGAGCCGCCCATCCGAAGAGGTCCGCCGGAGAGAGGACACCCGCGCCGTAGCCTTCGAGCAGCGCAACGGCAGCGTTGTGGGCTTCGCCCGGCGCAGTGTCCGCGATCAGGAAGAGGCAGCGCCCAAGATCGGAGCCGGCGGGCTGCCGGCAAGACGACTCGAAATCTATCAATGCGCCGCCGTCGCTGTGATCGAGGAAGTTCTCCGGGCCGGCATCGCCGTGGCTGAACACCGTGTCGCTCCCCGGCATGGGCGTGGTCAGGATCGTCGTCGTCGCCGCGCCCAGAGCGGATCGGACGGAATCCGGAAGCTCGGAGATGCGGAGATTCGGCTGCACCCGGGTCGTCGGCGTGGGCGGCAAGCTGTGCAACCGGGCCAGGCTGGCGCCGAGCCGCCGCCAGGCGGCCGCACCAGTCGGAGGGATGCCGTCGATCCAGGACACCACGAGCGCCGGCTCCCGACCGATGCGCGTCAGAGCGATCGGCGACGGGGCCAACACGTTCACGGACTCCAGCGCTCGCAGGATGTCGAACTCATAGGCGAGCCGCGCCGCGTCCCCTCCCGTCTTGACCATCACCGTGGTGCCATCAGACGTGCGACCACGATGCCCGCGGTGCGACCGCCCGCCCAGGGAAACCTTGTCCAGGCTCAAGGTGGCAGTGTCGAACTCGGTCCGTCTCATCTCAGGACTTCGGGCCCGAGAGCTCATAGAACAATTGGGGAACCATCTCCGCGACCGGGTAGTCGGCCAGCGTCTGCTGAATCCTGGCCCGCCTGTCCTTGGTCTCCGGGGAATCCACGAAAGCCAGATGCGACAGCTCCGACAGGAACGCCAGCAGCTCGCGACGCCGGTCATACGGCATGGAACCACCAGGCTCGAGAAGGAAGGAGACCAGGTGACGCAGGCCTTCATCGAGGACGTCCTCGGTCCGCGGGCTTGCCGGCCGGGTCCGGAACGACGCCGACGGGCTGAACGGGTTGGTCAGCGTGGGCGTCGACGACGTGAGGTGCTCGTGGATGATGTCGGCCACCAGCGGCGCCATCAGGATTCCGTTGCGGTATGTTCCGGTCGCGATCGACAGGCCGGACAGGGCCGTCGAACCGATCAACGGATAACGGTCGCTGCTCAGTGGCCGCAGGCCGTATCGCGTGGAGGCGAGTAAAGCCACCCTGATCCCGACGTTGACCTCGTGCATGACGCTGTGCAGCAGGGCGTGCACCTCGCCGGGCGTCACCCCCTGCGAACTGCCGGGTGTGGCCGACACACGGTTGGTGGCACCCACGTAGAGAGTGCCCGAGCCACGCGGAACGACATGGCTTCCGCACGCGAAGTCCCGGTTCGGGGTTCGGATCACGTACGGAAACGGGTCCGTCACCCCTTCCACCAGCAGACTCACGCCCTTACCCGGAAGCAGTCTGGGGAGCGTGCCCACGACCAGGCCCAAGGCGTCCAACAGAGGTTGGACGCCGACCCCGTTGGCGAGGACCACGTGGTCCGCCGAGACGACCGTGCCGTCGTCGAGGCGCGCTCCCATGGCCACCGACCCGTCGGTCTCCACCGCGGCCACCTCGGCGTCGATGAGCGTCACCTCGGGCGACGCGGCCAGCGCCTGGTGGAGAGCGTCCATCAGCCGGCCGGTGTCGACGAAACCCTCGTCCGGCAGGAATGTCGCCGCGGTCGGTTCATGACCCACCGCCGGGCGCACGCCGACCCGGTGATCCGCGACAGTCCGCTCGTGTCGTAACCCGAGTTTATCGGCGGCCTTCTCGATGGCCCGCAGATTCGCGGCGTCGGCGACGTTCGCACCGGTCGCGATGATCACGGTCCCGTAGGTCAGCGGGACCTGGACACCCGAGCGACGCGCGATCCTGTCCAGAAACTCCGGGTAACGGCGCCCCGCTTCGAACCGGAACCGCAGCTCGGCGGCATCCAGGCCGGACGACGCGTCATCGGTCACCTCACCCAGGACACCGAGCATGGCGCCGGCGGCCGTGGACGCGGTTCCGGCGCGCATCGGGTCAGGGCCGACGCAGACCACACGATGTCCGGACTCGGCCAGGCGTAGCGCGATGCTCTTCCCGATGATGCCGCTACCGACGACAAGGACTTTGGTGCTCATGCAGGAGTCTCCAGACAGAGGTCGAGATAGCGGAGAGAGGTGTATGCGAGGTAGGTCGCCCATACCGAGGGCGGATTCGGAAGTGCCTGGGCCGAGCTGCTGAAGTGCGCGAAGTCAGGTAGATCCGCTTCATGTCCCGCGATGACCGCGGGCAGCCCGGCATCTCGGCAGCGCGGATCTCGGCGTACCGCGGCTTGCAACGCGGGGCGGGCGTCCCGGACCGCTTCGAAGGCGGCACGGCGATCCGGCTCGGCCATCGGCCATCCGGCATCACCGAGAACACTCAGGCCAGCGGTTGCCGCGGTCGCATCGCCGACCTGCTCGCCGCCGAGGAACGCGGCGACGGTGTGGCCCACGTTCCGCCAGTGATCGACGGGCCGGGCGGGATGTTGAACATCGGCCACGCCCAAGCTCACCGCCTCGCTCACCGAGCATCCGAAGAGCACCGGGACTTCACGCGCCAGCTCCTCCTCGTCGTCGGACGCGTGCACCAGGTTGAAAATGGGATTCATGGCGTTGAGGCTGCCGCGGATGGTGTCCGGCTTGGCCCGCGTGGGCAGGAAGTGCCCTTTGAGCCGGCTGGACAAGTAGGCCGCCGCACTGTCGCAGCCGGCCGCTTCGGCCGGACCGCGCAGCAGTACGGCGGTAACCGGCCCGAGGCCGTACAGCACGGCGTTGAGTTCCCAGTCGAGCCGGCCACCCGTACGCGTCGTCGCATAGAGCTGGGCGCGTAACTGCGGAGTGAGCGCAACGTCCTTCGTGGCGAGCGCAGTGAAGCCTCGGTGACCGAGAAACGTGAGAACAGATCCGGTGAGGTGTTGATGCACCCCATCCGGCTTCACCATCAAGAGGGCGAGGTCTCGCATGAGTCAGCAGTCCTTCGGGCCTGGAGTGGACGAGACGATCAGTTGCCGGTACCAGAACGCGGACATCCGCTCGGACGTGCTCACCAGCGGCGCGAAGACCAATCGCGATCCGGCGAGGGCGGCACGCACCCGTCCCTGACGGTGTCCGGCCGGAGTGAGGCTGAGGCCGACCTGGTCGTGCGGCCAGTCCTGCAGTAGCTGCTCCGCCCATCGCACATGCCTGTCCTCCGAAGCCGGAAAGACAACCTTTACGATCGGCGAACCCAACGCGGCGAGGTCCTCCCCCACCCTTCTCAGGTGACTGAACGTCGACGGCGTCGCCGCCAGATGGCACGCCGGGATCGGCGTCAGGCCACGATCACGCACCGCGACGACCGCGGCCTGACCGCTCTTGCCGTTGCCGATCTCGAACTGCAGGTGCGTCGCCGGACCGCCCGTGGCCGTAGGGAGCATCTCGTGGATCGCCGAGGCCTCGCGCCTTGTCGCCACGATCACCTCGCCGCCGGCAGAGGCGCCGCCGCCGGCCGCGCGGACGGCATCCGCGTCGTCGCCATCGATCTCGTACCAGCGGAATCCGGGCGCCGCATCCAGACTCGGCACTTCGCAGACCAGGTGCTCCAGGGAGAACATCGAAGAGGGCACCCGGGTTCACACCTCAGCGACGTCGAGCACCCGGACCATTGCCCGCGCGACGTCGTCAGCCACATCGTCGTCGAGCAGCAGCCGGTGATGCAGCCACAGACCCGCGGCTCCGGCCTCTCCGGCGACCGGCGTCCGCGCCCCCTGGACGGCGAACAGCGGGTTGTCGGACCACGGTGGGTACATGACCGAAACCGGGATGCCCTGGGCGGTCAGCGCCGCGGCGGTTGCCGTATTGGTGAGACCGGCCGCGCGTGCGGGCTCCGGCAGCCGCAGCATGAACATGTAATGGTCGTGACGGGTCACGGCCGGGTCGGTGCCGATCACCAGTCCCGGATCCACAGCGCGGAGCCTCTCGGTCAGAGCTTGGGCGTTGCGGTCCCTGCGACGCCAGAGGTCCTCGTACTCGGGCAGGTGGCCGAGCACGAGTGCGGCCGCGAACTCACTGATCCGCGCGTTCGTCCCGATCGCCGTGAAGTGGTACGTGCCGCTTCCGCGGGGACGCCCGCAGTTGGCCAGCAGTTCAACACGACCTGCCAGCGCCCGGTCGTCGCGAATCACCACAGCGCCGCCGTCGCCCCCGGGAAGGAGCTTCGCGGCCTGGAAGCTGAAGGTGGTGAGATCGCCGGCCGTCCCGACGCGCGCACCGCGCCACTCTGCGGTCGTGGCCTGGGCGCTGTCCTCGATCAGCGCGATGCCATGACGGTCGCACAGTGCTCGAGCAGCGTCGAGGTCGGCGGGCTGTCCGGCGAGATGCACCACGATCAACGCACGAGTCCGTGCGGTGACCGCCGGTTCGGCGGCATCCGGATCCAGGCACCATGTCTCGGCACACACGTCCACGGGGACCGGCCGTGCGCCGACCGCGACCACCGCTGAGGCCGTGGAAACGAATGTCGTGGCCGGAACCAGAACCTCGTCACCAGGACCGATATGCAGAGCGCGGAGCGCCACCTCCAGCGCGACGGTTCCGTTGGCGACAGCGACACAGGCGACCGCCTGATGATCCTCGGCCAGGCGCGCCTCAAGCTCCTCGGCGGCTCCGTGACCGGACTGCCACCAGTGTCCGCTGTTCAGAGCGGCCATCAGTCGCTGCTGCGCCGCGGGAGTGGATCGAGGCCAGGCCGGATAGGGGCGCGTCCGTACCGGAGAGGAGTTCTTGATCGGGGCGAAGCTGCTCAAGGATTCTCCTCGGGAACGTCGACCGTGGCTGCCCCGCCCTCGTCCAGAGACCGGGCGAAGGCATCACACAGTGCTACTGATCGGACTGCTGCGCGCAGGTCATCGGTGGGGTTCTCGCACAACGCCTCGTCGAGTTGGCGGTGGTACTCGGTGGGCTCTCGTGACTGGTCCGGTACCAGGTCTCGCCACCCATGCCGCAGGTCGAGGACTCTCAGGCTGGGTCCGGTCACGGTCTGCCGCGCCGGGCTGAACCCGAACACCGTGCGCAGCTCGGCGCTGCCCTCGGAGCCCTCGACTCGTACGGTGACCAGGTCCGCGGCGACGACATCGTGCCAGGACGCGCGAATCCGTATCGTGCCGTGCCCGACCTGAGCCAGGGCGTTGATCGCCTGGTATGACATCTCCGGCCTGTGTCCCACGGTGTCGTCGCCCTGATACCAGCCGGCTGCCAGCGATCCGGCATCCGGATCGGGTCGTGTTCCGGTGGCGAGAGCAACGGCTCGACCGGACCAGCCGGTGCACCAGAGAGCGAGGTCCACCAGATGGGCGCCGAGATCCCAGAGGACACCGGATTCCAAGCCGCCGGTGGTGCCCGGAACGCCGGAGCGACGTGACCAGGTGGCTGTCACCTCCGTGACGTGCCCGAGCATCCCCTCGCGGATCGCTCGCCGAAGACGCCGCACATCGTCGCGGAAGCGATTGGTATAGCAGGCGAAGACCTGTCGATCTACCCGCCGGCTGATGTGTTCGATCTCCGCAGCCGCTCGAGGGGAGGTGACCAACGGCTTCTCACACACCACGTGCATGCCGGCGGCGAGCGCCTCGAGGATGAGTGGCGCATGAGATCGAGGCGGTGTGCAGATGATGGCTAGATCCGCGCCGGACGAGGCAAGATCGCCGTCGTACGCCTCGACACCGAACTTCTCGACGGAACGGTCGACGGCGTCGCGGTCGCGGTCGGCCACCAGCACCTTGCCGACGCGAGGGTCGGTCACGACATAGGGAAGATGGATTCGCTGTGCGATGGCGCCCGCGCCGACGACCAGCACCCGCAGGCCGGCGTTCATCGTCCGTGCCGGTGGGAGACCTGCGGGATTCGTGCCGTCAGCACTGCTTCCAGTTCCGCCATGGATCCGACCATCGCGTCGGGCCGTGCGGCCTGGAGAACGTCGCTCAGCCCGGCGCCCCAGGTGCAGCCGACGGTGTACACACCCGCGCCCTGTCCTGCTTGGATGTCACTGACCGAGTCCCCGACCAGGACAGTGTCGCGAGCCGTGCCGGACAGCCGGCCGATCAGCCAGTGAACGCCGTCCGGAGCGGGCTTGGGAGCGGGCGGATCGGAGGGCGTGACAAGCTCCGTGCAGAAGGCGCCGAGTCCCGTCATGTCGATCACCTGTTCGGCACGACGGCGATCCTTCCCGGTGATGATCCCCATGCCCACACCGTGGCCGGCGAGCGTGGTCAGCATGTCGGTGACGCCGGGAAACAGGCGCACGCGATGCACCCGGGCCACCGAGTGCCGCCTGAAAGCGGGCCCCATCGCGACCGGCAGGCCGAGGGTCTCGACGATGCGTTCGAAGGGCATGCCGGCCATCGCCAGCAGGCGATCTGCGGGCGCACGTCCCGGTCCCACGCACTCGGCGAACGCCGCTTGGAACGCCTCGACGGCGACGTGCTCCGAGTCGGCGAGCGTTCCGTCCAAGTCGAACAGCACGGTCAGCGTCATGGCAGTGGCTCCTTCGCCAGGAAGGCACCCAGCAGAGCCGATCCTTCTGTGTCGATCGGGACGAGGACTCGGAGGCCCGCCGCCGTCATGGCCGACGTCAGTGTTTGCCGCAACGCTGAACGGCGCAGCCGTCCACCGGTCAGCACGACCGTCGGGACACCGAGAACTCTGGCCAGGTCGCTCAGTGTGTCGACAAGGCGCATCCCGTCCGGCCAGGTGGTGAGTCCTTGCCGCGCCAGACCCTCGTCGTCCGGCAACGTCTCCAGCGCTGTCTGCAGGCAGCCTCGATGACCGCACCGGCACAGCCGATCGGTGCCCAGGGCTCTGATATGGCCGATCGTCCGGGCGTCGTGCGCGGCCGGGCGAACCCGGCGATCGAGAAGCACACCGCCGCCGATACCGGTGCCGAAACTGACCAGAAGGAAGTCCGCCACGCCGCGGCCGACACCGAGCATGCCTTCCCCCAATATCGCTGCCACGCCGTCATCGCACATCGTCGCGGCGACGCCGGGCGGGAAGCCCAAGACCTCACGCAACCGCCACCCGATCCAGAGTGGCCGGTTCGGCCATGCCACGACGACACCGCTGCTGTTGACGCTACCGGGAAAAGAGACGCCGACTCGCAATGGCGCGGGTGATTCGGTTATGGCCGAAACACAGGCTTGCTGAAAAGTGGCCCGCAGTTCTACCAAATCTCCAGGTGACGCCGTTCCGGTCGTCCCGGACCCGACGAGATGTAAACCGTTATTCCTCCATGTCGCCACCGACCAACTGGTGCCACCGATGTCGACAGCGACATCGTGCGGACGAGGCGTATCGGTCCCGGCATGCGGACCAGAACGCGTGTGATCAGGCGATATTTGTTGCAGAATGATGGGTGCCTCCTGTCGCGCACCAGCAGTCCACCCAACATTGAAGTTCGGGCGCACCCCGTGAAGTTCGCATCATCTTGCATTCACATTGATGCAACTGCAACTACCCATGCCATCGCGACGTCGGCCAACCTGGCCAGTTACGCGCAGTGACCGATCAACTTCGGCTTCAGCCTCGGGTCTCGCCCGTTTCCGACCGGAGAGCGGCAGGTCAGTAGACTCCCTTCGGTTCTCCCGATCGGCGGGAGAGGACAAAGGTGGAATCGTTGACGAACGTTCAGATCCCCGGCTCCAAGTCCGTCACCGCCCGAGCCCTATTCCTCGCGGCGCTGGGAGATGGGACCTCGTTACTGCACGGCTCCTTGGACTCCGACGACACCCAGGCTTTCCGGCAGGGCTTGCGCACCCTTGGTTATCGCGTGGAGGAGACCGGCGAAACCTGGGCCGTCGAGGGGAGAACGGACGGGCCGCCTGCCGATTCCGCCGATGTCTATTGTCGTGACGCCGGGACTGCCGCCCGGTTCCTGCCCGCTCTGGCCGCCATCGGCCACGGACGATTCCGCTTCGACGCCTCACCGCAAATGCGCAACCGCCCGGTGGGCCCGCTCACCGCGGCACTACGCCGGCTCGGATCCGACCTGCAGTTCGAAGAGCACGAGGACCACTTGCCGATACTGATCCGCGGAGCAGGTCTGCGCGGCGGACGGTTACAACTCGACGCCTCGGTCTCCTCACAATTCCTGACAGCACTTCTGATGGCCGCACCAGCCATGGACGAGGGACTGGAAATCCAGGTCACCGACATGGTGTCTCGGCCGTATGTGGAGATGACCGTCCAGATGATGCGCGACTTCGGGGTCTCCGTCGCCTCGGACCAGGATACTTTCACGGTCCCGGCACAACGGTATTCAGCCCGTGAATACCGCATTGAGCCCGACGCCTCCACCGCCAGTTATTTCTTCGCTGCGGCGGCACTCACCGGCAACTCAGTCACCGTTCCCGGCCTCGGCACGGGCGCCATGCAGGGTGATATCGCATTTGTCGACGTCCTTCGCAGGATGGGGGCGGAAGTGAAAATGGAGGAAAGCCGGACGACTGTTTCCGGAACCGGTCGGCTTTCCGGAATCACTGTCAATATGCGAGATATCTCGGACACCATGCCGACACTTGCCGCGATCGCTCCTTACGCCGACGGTCCGGTACGTATCGAGGACGTCTACAACACCAGGGTGAAGGAATGCGATCGCCTCGACGCCTGCGCCACAAACCTGAGCGCTATGGGAATCCGGGTGGCCACGGGCCGCGACTGGATCGAAATCCAACCCGGCCGACCCGGTCCAGCGGTGATCGACTGCAACGCCGATCACCGCATTGCCATGGCTTTCAGCGTCGCCGGACTACGCGCGGATTCCCTGACACTGGATGATCCGCAATGCGTCAAGAAGACTTTCCCGGAATTCCATGAGGTGTTCCGTGATCTGCGCAATCAATGGCGGCACGCCACCGGTTCCTTCCAGTGAACGAAATCCACATCGACCGGATACCCGTCACTGTCGGCGCTCGAAGCTACACCGTTGCCATCGGTCCCGGAGTACGCCACGAACTACCTGACGTTCTCGGTGCGCTGGACGCGCGGCGGGTTGTCGTCGTGAGCTCTCGTCCTACCGAGTGGACACCGGACCCGGGAATACCCGCTCGCGTCATTCAGCTGTCCGACGGTGAGCACACCAAGACGCTCACCACGGTGGAATCGCTGTGCCGGAGCTTCGCCGAGTTCGGCCTGGGCCGCCGGGACGCGGTGGTCGCCTGCGGCGGTGGCACCATCACCGACACCACGGGACTCGCGGCGTCGCTCTATCACCGGGGCATTCCTGTCGTCCATCTACCGACCTCGCTCCTCGCTCAGGTGGATGCCAGCGTCGGTGGGAAAACCGCAGTAAATCTTCCCGGTGGCAAGAACCTGATCGGCAGCTACTGGCAGCCGAGTGCCGTTCTGTGCGACACCGACTACCTTTCGACTCTGCCGGTGCGCGAGCAGCTCAACGGGCTCGGAGAACTGGCGCGCTGCCACTTCATCGGTGTTCCGGGAATCGGATCGCTTCCGTTGGGGCAGCAGATCGTGGCGAGTGTCCGGCTCAAGGCGTCGATCGTCGGCGTTGATGAACGTGACTCCGGGCTCCGTCACATACTCAACTATGGGCACACGCTCGGGCATGCCGTGGAGCGGGCCACCGACTTCCGCATCCGTCATGGGGAGGCCGTCGCGATCGGCACCTACTTCGCCGGCGCGCTGGCACAGGCAGTGGGACGCATCGACCTGGCTCGCAAGCAGGAGCACCTCGATGTCCTGCGAAGCTACGGCCTGAACCCGGCCCTGCCCGCGGACCTGGCAACGGACGACCTCCTTCCCCTGCTGCGAGCCGACAAGAAGGCGACGCATGGGCTCAGCTTCGTTCTGGACGGTCCGAACGGCGTCGAGCTGGTCAGTGACGTCGACCCTGGTCTCGTTCATGACGCCCTGGCCGAGATGCCTCGCGAGGAGCGGTAGGCCGGACACTCGCAGCACTCGAATCGCGGTTCGCCTGCGCCTCGGACAGCCGGGTGTGCTGGGTGCCTCCGCACCCGCGAGGAGCACTCAGCACACCCGTGTGATCTCCGCGCGACAGCCGAGCCCGGAGGACGATTTACCTCTGGCCGACCATCAACAGGCTGAGCAGAGCCAGGCCGTTCTCGGTCAATCCGTAGTAGACGCGATTCGCACGACGCGTCCTCAGAGCGATACGACACGCCACGAGGACGGACAGATGTTCCGAGATCGTGCTGGGCGCCAGTCTGAGCTCGCTGGCCAGGGCGGTGGTCGTACGGGGCATGCTGAGCGCGCGCATGACCGCGGCCCGGGTCCTGCCGAGCAACTGGACCACGTGATCCGAGGCCGTCGACGACGAGACATTCGCACTCGTGGCAAGATTCGCCGCGCCGCGCGCCTGATACCCGATCAGCGTGGTGTCGGAGTCGAGGTCCACCACCATGACACCGTCTCGTGCGAACATCAGCGGGACGAGAAGCAGTCGTTCCGGAGTTCGGGTGTCCCCCGCGACACCCGGGGCTGTGAGTGTCAGCTCGGGACTGGTCCAATCAACCCGATGATGCAGGGAACCGAGCAGTTCCTCGACGCCTCCGGCCGCGAGAACTCCGGACCTGTAGGTCAGGTCGTCGACCAGCGTCTCGGAGATCGTGCTCCAGTACGGCTTCAGGATGACTTCGGCGTAATCTCGCAGGCATTCCTGGAACGATCGCAGCGCCGCACCGGTGTCCACGGCGAACTGCCGGAACGCGACCGGAACATCCTGCGGATACTGGCGACGCAGCCGCTCCCGGATCGCCTCCGGCTCCCAGGACTCGATACGGCGGCAGGACTCCGCCAGATCCAGATCGTCCGGACGGGGCTGTGGGACCAAGAAGTTCGGAAATTGATCCCGTGGCCAGGACCCGGCCCAACGGATCAAAGCCTCGGCGCCACTACCGCGGGCGGCGGCGAGCGCCGATCGCATCCAGCCCCGATAGGGGAACGGTGACGTCCGCCGGTGCCGAGCCAGCAGCTCGGCACTGACCAGCGCTTCCCAGACGGGTTGGGGGGCCAGGCGAAGCTGCAACAGCGCGCGGTCGGACAGGGTGATCGTGGTCATGCGGTGCATCCCCGGTTGTAGCGCGTCATCAGGCTTGTCGCGGACCACCGTCCGGCCATTCGACCAGTCCCCGCTCGGTGAGCTGCTCCAGGAACGTGACGACATCGTCGGCAACCTCGTCCTCCTCCTCGTCGTACTGCTCGGCCAGCCGCGCGGCGATCTCCTGGACCGTGCGACGACCATCGATGGACAGCCAAATGGTCTCGGCGGCGTCGGTGAGCTCCAGCGACTCCTCGGTATCGGCCCGGCCGGTGATGACCAGCGCCCCGCCGAGTCGCCGCACCCGGCTGTAGAGGCTCACCCGCGGCACTCTGGCGTCGATCACTGGATCGGCACCGTCGACAGGAGCCGGCGGCTCGCGGTGATCGCTTCGACGACCCAGTCCTCCGGACGATCAGGGATGAAGGTTTGCATGGTCTCGATCGCCCAGTACTCGTCGAATGCCATCTCGGGCGGGGATGCCGCCCGGAATCGGCGAGCACGCCACTTCGGGCTGTTGCCGTATTCGCCGTGGTGCGCGAGCAGTCCCTCGACCGCGTGGTTGAACGCCAGCCGGGCCGAGAGGACCGCACTGGACGGATCACCGCCGTTCAACTGGCCCGCAGCGTCCTCGGCATAGCCGTCGGCCATGTTGAACGCCTTGATCACCAGGCCCGGGACATACGCCGAGTCACGGAGCGCGGCCTGCCGCTCGAGCAACCGGTCCTCTCCCATCAGAGCGATGGCGTGACCGACACGCTCCAGGAAGAACGTCTCGTCGACAGACAGCTTCGTCGAGGCGGCGGCGCCGCTGCGTAGCCTGTCCCAGCTCATCCGCTCGAAGAGCTGGTCGACCTGGGCTGGCGTCCAGTACTCCAGATCGCATCGGACACCCTCCACGTGGGTCCGTTCGGTCAGGACATGAGCGGGCTCGAGAGTCACCCCGATCGGGACGGCCGTCGGGCTGCTCCAGGGCTCGCTGGCGATGACATAAACATCGATGTCGCTGGCCTCGTTGTGCCAGCCACGCGCGAAAGAGCCGCCAACATAGGCGGTCAGGCAGGAGTCGGGAATTAGATTCGCCCTCTGTAAATGCTCGCGGATACTGTAGATGTCCACCATTCCCGCTCCTTTTCTTGAATACGCCGAAGGGCAATGCCCACTGAGGGACGGCGCAGTCGAGCGCCATCTCGGCGCGCGTGGATGCCTCACCCCTTCGACGCTGACGGCGGTGAGGAGGCGCCGCTACGTCGCGGCGGTTTGGGCAGGTTGCGAGCTGTATGCAGGCTGGAGTGGCTGTGTTCGCGAGGTCCGCATCACGGAGACGAACATTGATCAGCCTGTGGTTAGCCGCCGGACAGCCTCAAGCGGTCACGGGGAAGCGTCAGCTCGAGCCAGGTCGCTTTACGTGGACCGCCGAGCAGTGCAGGGTTCCGCTTTTGCTCGGCAGACGGCCTCGCGGCGGCTACTGCTGAACCAACCAAAATTGTTTTGCATTAACCCCGTGACCTCTATCTATTTCCGATCTAGGTGGATTCTAGGCATAACGTCCGGTCATGGGGTTATTTCTTCTTACATGCCGGGATGAGCGCCTCATCCGAAACGGATGGACAGCAGGTGCCGGCCCGTGGGACACCTCCTCGCGTCCAAGGGAGGCGGCAACAAGAGCAGCGCAAGGCCGCCGATGTGAGCAGCTCAAAATCAGCTCATCGACAGTGCGGGGTGCTGCCGTTCTGTGCAATTCGACGCCAAGGCACGCTATCGGTCGACGCGCTGCCGGGTTCGAAGGGCGAATCGGTGCGGCGGCGTCGGTATGGCGGTGCTGGACCTGGCGGGCGGCAGGTACACGATCACCGTGCGGGGTCGACGGCGGCGGTGGTGCGCCGGACGGTCAGGGTGGGTGACAGCTTCACCTGGACCGTCCGGCGCCCCCGGTCGCTGATCCGGTCGACGAGCAGCCGGGCCGCGTTGGCGCCCATCTGCCGACCGTCCTGATCGACGCTGGTCAGCGAGATCGGCCCGAACGCGGCCAGGGCGCTGTTGTCGTAACCGGCCACTGAGATGTCACCGGGCACCGACAAGCCTGCCTCGGCGATCGCTTCGAGAGCCCCCAGCGCGACGACATCGGCGCCGGCGAAGATCGCGGTCGGCCGCTGGGGCCGGGCGAGCAGCTGTTTCGCGCCGAGGTGGCCGCCCTCGTGGGTGTAGGCGGTCGAGGCGATGTCGATCTCGGCTTCGAGCCCGCGCGCGGTCATCGCCTCGCGGTAGCCGCGGGCGCGTTGCGCGTTGGGCATCTCGGCGAGGCGTACCCGGTCGGTCTCGTGGTGCTCGATGTGCGCGATCCGGCGATGCCCGAGGTCGGCGAGGTGGTCGACGACCAGGGCGGCGCCGGCGAGGTCGTCGTCGGTGACGCTGTCGTAGGCCGGTGAGGAGCCGTGCCGGCCCACGACCACGGTCGGTGTGCTGCGCGCGACCTCGTTGAGGCGGCTCTTGGCCGAGACGGGTGCGATCAGGACCAGGCCGTCCATGCTGCGGTCGATCATCGCGTCGATGACCCGGGCCTCGGCCTTCTCGCCGTTGCAGCCGGGCGCGATCAGCACCTGGTAGGCGCTGTCGCCGAGCTGGGCGGTGATCCCGTCGAGGATGTCGGCGAAGAACAGGTTGCGCAGCTCCGGGATCATCACCCCGATGGTGTACGTCTGCCCGCGCAGTCCCCGCGCGGCGGCTGACGGGCGGTAGCCGAGCTCCGCGATCGCCTGCTGCACCCTGGCCCGCATGGCCGGGCTGGCGCCGTACGCGTTGTTCAGCACCTTCGACACTGCCGTGGTCGACACCTGGGCGTGACGCGCGACGTCGACGATCGTGACGCGTCGGGACGCGGGCTTGTCCACCAGGGTCTCCTCTTACGGCTCGGGATGCGGCAAAGCGTACTGATCAGCGTGGCGGCGCGGTCGTGCCCCGTATGGCCGGGGTGGGGGAGAGTTCGACCTGGGGCGCCGGGTGCCGTGGTCCGGTGATGCGGTCGAGCAGCAGCCGCACCGCGGTGACCCCGATGCGGTGCCCGTCGGGCTGATACGGGCTGTGGGGGCATGCGCCCTCACGTGGTCGGTGAAACGTTACCCACCATAGAGATCATTTCGGCGCCGATCGAGGGTGCCCTCTTCAACGCCTGTGGCCAGTCGGTTCCGAGATTGGTGGCCACGCACCTCTTGACGCTGTTTGCCACCCGCTCGTAAGGTCGGCGAAACATTTGAAAAACGTTACCCACATCACCCGGCGCCATGGTGGCCGCCTTGACCCGGCGCCGGTGCCGCGGCTGTCCGCCTCGTTATGAAACGATTCAGCAAGGTGGGTTCTCCGTGACGACCGATCTGCAAGAGCGACTCCCGGGACGGACCGCCGTCGCGGTCCGGCCCCGCCGGCGCAGTAGTGCGCCACCCTGGTGGTTCATCGTCCCGGCACTGCTGCTGTTCGCCTTCGTCGTGCTCGTGCCCAGCGCCCGCGGCGTCTACTACGCCTTCACCGACTGGGACGGCCTCGACCCCGGCTTCGCGCTGGTCGGCCTGCACAACTTCACCGAGCTGCTCGGGGACGACGACGCGCGGCAGGCGATCTGGCACACCGTGCTGATCGCGGTGTCCGTCACGGTCCTGCAGAACGGTTTCGGGCTACTGCTCGCCCTGGGCGTCAACAGCATGATCAGGACGAGGAATTTTCTGCGGGTGCTGCTGTTCGCCCCGGCGATGATCGCCCAGATCGTCACCGCCTACCTGTGGCGCAACCTGCTCGGCCCGGACGGCGCGGTCAACAGCCTCCTCGACGGGATCGGCCTGGGCTCGTGGCGCCAGGACTGGCTCGGCGACCCGAAGCTCGCCCTCTGGATGATCGTGCTGGTCGTGGTCTGGCAGTACGCCGGCTACTCGATGGTCATCTTCGTCGCCGGTCTGCAATCGATCCCCAAAGAGATCTACGAAGCCGCGGCCATCGACGGCAGCGGCCCGATCCGCCGATTCTGGTCGATCGTCCGGCCGCTGCTCGCCCCCGCGATCACGATCAACCTGATGCTGTCGATCATCGGCGGGATCAAACTCTTCGACCAGGTGTACGCCCTGACCGGCGGCGGACCCGGGCACGCCACCGACACCATCTCCACCCTGATCTACAAGGACGCGTTCACCCTCGGCGAGTTCGGCTACAGCATCGCCCTGGCCGTCGTGCTCACCGTCATCGTCGCCATCGCCTCCGCGGCTCAGTACACCGGGCTGTCCCGTAACGAGAGGGCGGCGTCATGAACCGCTACACCCGCCGTACCGCCGCCCTGGAATTTGTCATGATCGCCGTGGCGATCGCCTTCGCCTTCCCGGTGTACGTCCTGGTCAACCTCGCGATCCGCGCCCCCGGCGACAACTCCTCGCCGATCAGCCCGACCCGGCACCCGACCCTCGCCAACTTCAGCCAGGCCTGGCAGGAGGGCGGTCTCGGCGGCGCCCTGCTCAACAGCGTGATCGTCACCGTCGTCAGCGTGCTGATCGTGCTGGTGGTGTCGTCGCTGGCCGCATACCCCCTGGCCCGCTCGACCGCGCACTGGTCGCGCGGCGCCTTCCTGCTGATCATGCTCGGGCTGATCCTGCCGTTCCAGCTCGCCGCCCTGCCGCTCTACCAGACCGTCCGCGACCTCGGGCTGCTCGGCTCGGTCTGGTCCCTGGTGCTGTTCTACGCCGGCCTGCAGGTTCCCTTCACGACCTTCCTGTACGTCGGTTTCCTGCGGGCCCTGCCGCGTGACTTCGAGGAGGCCGCCACCATCGACGGCTGCGGCCCGGTCAGCGCCTTCCGCTACATCATCCTGCCGATGCTCAAACCGATCACGGTGACCGCGCTGGTGCTCAACACCGTCAGCGTCTGGAACGACTTCTTCACCCCATTGCTCTACCTGTCCGGCAGCGACCAGCAGACCATGCCGGTCGCCGTGGCCGGTTTCGTCGGCCAGTTCGTCTCCGACTGGAACCTCATCTTCGCCGCCCTGCTGATCAGCATCATCCCGGTCCTCGCCGTCTACCTGGCCCTGCAGCGCAGCATCATCAACGGATTCGCCGGAGGACTCAAGGGATGAACCTCTACGACCTGCGGACCGTGCAGCGCCCGCGCCGAGCAGGAGACCGCCCGCGGCCTGGTGGCCTGCGGCTGGTCCGTCGAAGACGACCGGCTCACCGTGACCGCCACGGTGCCGCCGGGCAGCACCGCCATCCTCCTGATCCCCACCAGCGAACCCGGCAGTGTGCACGCTGCCGAAACGCCGGGGGTTTGCCGGGCCGAGCCGTCCGCCACCGGGATCACCCTGCGGCTGACGTCCGGCCGAGACACCTTCACCACCCCTGTCTGAGACATCTCCCACGCAGGAGAAGATCATGAAGAAAATCCTTGCCGTGATAGCGGCAGCATCCCTTCTCACCGCCTGCTCCGGCGGCACCAGAGCCGGCTCCGGCAGTGGCGGCGACAAGACCCTCACCATCGCCTCGGTCGACCAGGGCTCCATCGAGAAGGTCGTCGACGCGTTCAAGGCCGCCAACCCCGGCATCACCGTCAACCTCAGCACCAGCGGCGCCGACCAGTACCAGCAGCAGATCCGCACCCAGCTGGCCTCCGGCACCGCCCCCGACGTGATGACCGTGTGGCCCGGCAACGGCAACCCCGGGGCCACGTACGTCATCGCCAAACCCGGCTACCTGCTCGACCTGTCCGACCAGCCCTGGGCGAGCAAGCTGCCGGACGCGTTCAAAAAGGTGGCCCGATACGAGGGCAAGACCTACAACGCCGTGTTCGGCCTCAACGGCATCGGCGCGGTCTACAACGACGAGGCACTGACCAAGTCCGGGCTGAGAGCCCCGGGGACCTGGACCGACCTTCTGAGCTTCTGCCAGGCCGCGGCCGGTAAGGGCACCCCCGCGTTCGCCCTGGGTATCCAGGACAACTGGGTCACCCAGATCGCCCTGTACGCCCTGGTCGCCACCGACGTCTACGGCGCCGACAAGGACTTCGACACCAAGATGGCCGCCGGGCAGGCCACCTTCACCGGGTCGCCGTGGACCACCGCGATGGACAAGTACCAGCAGATGAACACGGCCGGCTGCTTCCAGAAGAACCCCCTCGGCACCAGCTACGAGGCCAGCCAGACCCTCGCCGCGACCGGCAGGACGCTGGGCATCATCCAGGGCAACTGGATCATCGGACTGCTCAAGAAGAAGAACCCGGCCGGCACGTTCACCATGAGGACGCTGCCCGCCACCGACGACCCGGCTCAGTTCATCATGCCCGCGGCGGCCGGCGCCGGTTACGGCATCAACGCCAAGGCCAAGAACAAGGACCTCGCACTGAAGTTCATCACCTTCGTCATGTCCCCGGAGGGCATGAAGATCTTCACCGAGGCACAGGGCAGCCTGCCCACCCTTCCGGACGCCGGCACCGCGGTCGACCCGGGTCTGGCCGACCTCACCACGTTCGTCAAGGACAACCGCACCGTGCCGTTCATGGACCAGCTCTGGCCCAACGCCAAGGTGCAGCAGACCATGCTCAGCGGTCTGCAGGAAGTCTTCAGCGGCCAGGCGAAACCCGCTGACGTGCTCAAGGACATGGACACCGACTACAAGGCCGGCGCATGAAACGGCGCACCGCACTCGGACTGTCCGTCGCCGTGCCCTCCGCAACCCTGCTGACCGCCGCCCCGGCCGAAGCCACCGGCCATGGTCCCGGCCCACGGGTGGTCGGCCTGCGCGTCGACGGTCGCTCCGACCAGCCGCTCGGTCTCGACGACCCGGCCCCGCTGCTGAGCTGGCGGTTCGCCGCAACTACGGCACCGGCCGCGGACCGGCAGACCGCCTACCAGGTCCGGGTCTTCGACGCCGGCCGCAACCGGCTGCTCTGGGACTCCGGCACGGTGAACTCCGCCCTCCAGTCCGGGATCCGCTACGACGGCCAGCCGCTCACCTCCCGGCAGCGGCTCAGCTGGCAGGTTCGCGCCTGGGACGCCGACCACCGCCCCACCGGCTGGAGCCGCGCCTCGACCTGGGAGATCGGCCTGCTGCGCCCCGAGGACTGGGGCGCCGCCCGCTGGATCGAATACCCGGGTCGCGCCGAGACCCAGCCGATGCCGATCTTCGCCCGGCAGTTCACCACCGACGCACGCCGCAAGATCACGCGGGCCCGGCTCTACCTCGCCGGCGTCGGCATGCATGTGCCGGCCGTCAACGGCCACTGCCTGACCGACGAGGTGCTGGCACCCGGTTACGCCAACTACCAGCTCTCCGCCGAGTACCGGGTCTACGACGTCACCGATCAACTGCACAAGGGCAAGAACACGATCGGCGTACGCCTCGGGAACGGCCCCGCCTACGTCCGGCGCACCGTCACCAACCCGGCAGTCGGGCGGACCTCGCCGTACTCGTGGTGGCAGAGCCAGCTCAAAGGCAACGGCACGCTCGCCGCGAGCGCCGACGCCGGGTCCACGACCGTCACGCTCAGCAGCGTCAGCGGCTATCACGTCGGTGGCACCATCAACGTCGACACCGGTGACGGCGGCGACAACCTCGAGTCCCGCGTGATCACGGCGATCGGCACCGACAGCATCACCTTCACACCCGGCCTGTCGAAGCCGCACACGAGCGGAGCGGCGGTCACCGGCTCGGGTAACAACATCGCGGCCGGCGACGCCAGCGCCGGAGCGGCCGTCACACCCCGGTTCATCGCATGCCTCGAGATCACGTACGCCGACGGCCGGGAGACGGTGATCGTCTCGGACCGCCGGTGGCGCACCGCGCTCGGCCCGCTGGTCACCGACGCCTGGTACGCCGGCTCCGACCATGACGCGCGCCGCGAGCAGCCCGGCTGGGACCTGCCCGGCTCGGATCTGTCGGCGGACGCGAAGCGGCGTGACGGCACGGCCACCGGATGGATCGCCGCCGGGATCGCCCCGCCGCCGAACCTGGCCACGAGACTGGTCGGGCGCACCGCGCCACCGGTCGAGATCGTGGACCGGTTCACCCCGGTCGCGGTGACCAACCCGAAGCCCGGCACTTGGGTGTTCGACTTCGGGCAGAACATCGTCGGCTTCCCGCAGCTACGGGTGAGGGGCCTGCCGGCCGGTGTCACGATCCGCATGTCACCGGCCGAGTCCCTGACGGCCGACGCCACGGTGGATCAGGCGTCGCTGATGGGTGGCGGCGGCAGCCGCGGCGCCGACCTGTTCAACACCTACACCACCGCGGGGCTGCGCGGCGGCGAGACCTGGCGGCCGGACTTCAACTACTTCGGCATGCAGTGGGTGCAGGTCACGGGCCTGCCCGCGGACTACGTGCCGGCCAAGGACACCATCACCGGGCTGCGGGTGCAGGCCGGCACCCCGCTCGCCGGGGCGGTGACCACCTCGAACGCCCGGGTCAACCGGATCCACAAGATGGCCTGGTACTCGTTCGCCGCCAACATCCAATCGGTGTTCACCGACTGCCCCGGGCGGGAGAAGCTGTCCTATCCGGCGGACTACACGATGCCGATGGGCTCGATCCACCGCAACTTCGACGTGGCCGCGTTCCTGCACACCCAGCAGCGGCACCTGGTCGAAGGGCAGTCACTCGCCGACACCCCGATGTTCGGCAACGTGGCGCTCAAGACCCCGGTCTACGACTGGGGCTACACCGGGCGCTTCGGCGACGAGATCAACTGGGGTGACGCGATCATCCTGGTGCCCGGCTTCCTGCGGCGGTTGTACGGCGATGTCGACACGGCGGCCCGCCACTACGAGCCGATGGTGCGTTTCGCCGACTACATCGCCCGGCAGAAGGCGGTGGGCAACATCGTCGACGCGGCCCTGGCCGACTGGGTGTCGGCCGAGCCGGTCTCCGGAAAGATCACCGGCACCTGGGGCTACTACTCGATGATCGCCGAGCTGGCCGAGCTGGCCCGGCTGATCGGACATCAGGCTGACGCGCTCCGGTACGAGGCGCTGGCCGGCGACATCAGGACGGCGTTCAACACCGCCTTCTACGACCCGGCCCGGCGGCGCTACGTCGCCGCTGACGGCACGGCTTCGCAGACGGCGCAGGCGCTGGCGCTCGACGCGGGGCTGGTTCCCGACTCGGAGCGGCAGGCGGTCCTCGACGCCCTGGTGGAGCTCGTCCGGACGTTCCACCCGGCCGGCGAGGGGCCGCACCTCAGCGGTGGCACGATCGGCATGGCACCGACTGTGCGGGCGCTGTCGGCCGGTGGGCGGGACGACGTGCTGTGGGAGCTGATCCAGCGCGACGAGCAGCCCGGTTATGGCTACTTCATGGAGTCCACCGTCGCCAACCCGGGCGGTATGACGACCATCGGGGAGCGGTGGAACCGCGGCGACTCGAAGAACCACATGATCCTCGCCCAGATCGAGGAGTGGTTCCACGCCGGGCTGGCCGGTATCCGCGCCGCCGACGGCACCACCGCGTACCGCGAGCTGGTGTTCCAGCCGAAGGTGGTCGGTGACCTCACGTTCGTCAAGGGCCACTACGTGACCCCGCAGGGCACCGCCCGCTCGGAATGGAGACGGGACGGCGACCGGCTGCGGCTGACCGTCACCGTCCCGCCGAACACCGGCGCCGAGGTGTGGGTGCCGACGCTGGGCGGCCGGGTCACCGGCGCCCCGCACCGGGCCGCGTATCGGCGCAGCCAGGAGGGCTACGCCGTCTACCGGGTGCCGTCCGGCACCTACACCTTCACCACCCGATGAGATCCGGCCCGGCCTCCGCAGCCCCTGGCGGAGGCCGGCCCTGCTCGACTCCCGTCCGTTGACGCCGCGAATGCAGCCCGATGCACTCGCCTGACCAGGAGGTCTGATCATGAACGACCGCGTGACCCGCAGGACGCTGATCGGCGGCTCGCTGTCGGTGGCCACCGCGATGAGCATGCCGCTCGCGGCACCGGCACACGGCCACACCGGCAGGGACGAGGCGGCAACCCGGTACGGCCGGGTCCGCGGCCGCCGCGAGGACGGCATCGTCAAGTTCCTCGGCGTCCCGTACGCCAGGCCGCCGCTGGGCCGGCTGCGCTTCAAAGCCCCGCAGCCGCCGCGGCCGTGGCACGGCGTGCGCGACACCGTGGACTTCCCGAACCCGGCCTTCCAGGTCGCCGGCGGCGAGATGGGCCCGGCCGGCAACGGCCGGATGCCGGCACCGTCGGAGGACTGCCTCTACCTCAACATCTGGACCCCGGCCGCGGACCGCCGGCGGCGGCCGGTGATGTTCTACAACCACGGCGGCGGCTACATGATCGGCTCCGGCTCGGCCACCGGTCAGGACGGCACCCACCTGGCCCAGCTCTACGACGTGGTGGTGGTCGAGTCCAACCACCGCCTGGGCCTGCTCGGCTACCTGTTCCTGGGCGACCTCGCCCACGACGACTACGCCGCCAACCAGGGCATGCTCGACATCCTCGCCGCCCTGCGCTGGACCGCGGAGAACATCGAACACTTCGGCGGCGACCCGGACGACATCATGGTCTGGGGCGAGAGCGGCGGCGGCGCGAAGACCGCCGCCGTCTACACCATGCCGTCCGCCGAGCGGCTGTTCCACAAAGCCTCGATCGAGAGCGCCGCGCCGCTGCGTTTCCCGACCCGTGACGGCGCCACCGCCCGCGCCCGGCGCACCCTCGACCTGCTCGGCCTGACGATCGAAGACATCCCCCGGCTGTACGACATTCCGGCCGCCCGGCTCCTGGAGATCCAGGTGTCCGAAGCCGCGAACGGGGTCGCGCCGTGGGGTGACCCCGACCCGCTGCCCGGCTTCGGCGCTTTCGTCGACGGCCGGATCATCCCGCGGCACCCGTTCGCCGACGGTGCCCCGCCGTGGTCGGCCGGCAAACCGCTGATGGTCGGCACCTGCCGCGACGAGACCGTGTTCTTCAGCCTCTTCGGGCCACCGGACATCTTCCGCATCGACGACGCCGGCCTGCGCCGCGAACTCGGCAAGACCTACCGGGGCGCCGAACTGGACCGGATCATCGCGACTTTCCGGCACTCGCGGCCCGACGCGACTCCCGCGCAGCTGTACTTCGCGATCACCACGTCACCGATCTGGCGCGACGCCATCACGATCGCCGAAGCGAAGGCGGCGCAGCACCGGGCCCCGGTGTTCATGTACCAGCTCGCGTATCAGAACCCGACCGTCGTACCGGGAACTGATTTTCCGCTCGGATCGCCGCACGCCTCGGACATCCCGCTCAAGTTCGCCAACACCGAGCCGGACCCCGCACGGCCGGGCCAGTTCGCGACCTCCCGCAACATGAGCGCACTGTGGGCCGGCTTCGCCCGCCACGGTCACCCGGCCGCACCGCATCTGCCGAACTGGCCGGCCTACACGCCGGCGAAGCGCGCCACGATGTGGATCGACGCACGCTGCAGGATCGTGAACGACCCAGGCCGGGAGGAGCGGCTCTTCTGGCAGAACCGGTCCTGACCGGGCACTTTCACGCCGGGTCGACGCGCAGCGTGGCGGCCGCAGCCGGCGGCGGGGTCATTGCCTGCGTGTGCGACGACCGGCCGTACTCGGCCCGGTAGGCGTCATCGAGCCGGGCTCGACCTCCCCGGCCTCGGCAAGTTGACCCGCGATGCTGATGTCCCGCGGCATGGCTGGTGTGCTCCGACCAGGGCTGAACAACGGTGGTCGCGGCCCAGCTGGCCAGCAGCCGCAGAGCGTCGTGGGCGGGGGTGCCGGCCTCGGCGCTGTAGGCGGTCAGCGTCAGGCCGGGGTCGGCCGGCAGCGGCATGGCTTCGAAGGCGAGGTCGAGCCGGCCGACCGCGGGGTGCTGGAATTGTTTGACGCCGGTGTGGTGCAGGCGGACATTGTGTGCTGCCCAGCGGGTGCGGAAGTCGTCGCTGCGGGTGGCGAGCTCACCGATCAGGTCGCTGAGCTCTTTGTTGTACGGGTCTCGGCCGGCTTCCGTGCGCAGCAGCGCGACGGTGGTCTCGGCCGCGCCGCCCCAGTCGGGGTAGAAGGCGTCGGCGGCCGGGTCGAGGAAGCAGAACCGGGCCAGGTTCACCGGCCGGGCGGCGCTCGCGAACGCGGGGGAGTAGAGCGCCGCGCCGAGCGGGTTGGCGACCAGGATGTCGAGGCGGCCGTTGCGGACGAAGGCCGGCGCGTCGGTCATCGCGTCGAGCAGGCTGCGCACCCCGGCCCGGATCTGCGGTGTGGCCGGCCGGCGCCGGGCCCGGGGCGTGGTGTTCGCCGCGCGGGCCAGGTCGTACAGGTGGGAGCGCTCGGCCTCGTCGAGCCGCAGGGCCCCGGCGATGGCGTCCAGCACGCTGTCGGAGACGCCGGACAGGTTGCCGCGTTCCAGCCGGGTGTAGTAGTCGGGACTGACCCCGGCGAGCATGGCGACCTCGGCGCGGCGCAGCCCGGCGACGCGGCGGGTGCCGCCGAAGGACGGCAGCCCGGCCTGCTCAGGGGTGATCTTGGCGCGCCGTGACGCCAGGAACTCGCGTGCCTCGTCGTGCGTGTCCATGCCGACCACGCTACGGCCGCGATCGCGGGGGAGAGGGGCCCTGTCATCACCTGTCATGGCAAACCCTCCCACCTGCATTTCCCGGCGGGTTTCCTGAGGGGCATGGAACTTCTGCCCGTACGACCCACGATCAAGACACCGGCTCAGGCGTTCACCGGCGACGTGTACATGACTCCGATCCACAGCGGGACCGGCCCGTCCCGGATGACGGTCGCGCTGGTCCGTTTCACCCCGGGCGCCCGCACCAACTGGCATGCGCACGCCGTCGGCCAGACCCTGCACGTGACCGAAGGCGTCGGCCTGGTCGGCACCCGCGACGGCGCGGTGCTGCGGATCCACGCCGGTGAGACCGTGGTCTGCCCGCCGGACGAGCAGCACTGGCACGGCGCCGCCGCGGACACCTTCATGAGCCACCTGGCGATGCTGGAGGCGAAACCCGACGGCGGCGACCCGACCACCTGGCTCGAACCCGTCGCCGACGAGCTGTACGAGAAGGCGAACCAGCAGTGAGCGGCCTCGCCCCGAAACAGCGGGCGATCGCCGCCGTCGCCGCGTTCACGGCGGCCGGGCGCGCCACCACCGCCGTTGACACCGTCTTCTCCTCCTGAAGGGCCATCACCATGCGTGCCACCCGCATGTGCCATTCCGGACATCGGAGGTGGCCGCTGTCAGGCCGACGTTCTGCCGGGTGGGGGAAGTGGCGCGAGTTGCTTCGGTTGCGACGTGGTCAGCTTCACCTCATCCCGCGGCGACGATGCGCCAGCGCTGGTTCGCGCTCGTGGAGTCGCCGTACTGACCGGCGCTCGCACCGTTCGCCGTCCGCCCCATCCCGTCCAGGTACAGCCCGGTGGCCCGGTTGCGCAGCCGCACGTTGTTCGCGTCGGTGATTACGCTCCACTGCTGGTTGGCGCTGGTCGAGCCGCTGTACTGCCCGGCTGCGCTGCCGTTGCCGGCGCGGCCCATGCCGTCGAAGTAGAGGCCGGTGTGCACGTTCCTGATCCGGACGTAGGTTCCGGAGTTCTCGACCACCCATTGCTGGTCCGGGCTCGTGCCGTCGGTCCCCTGGGCGAGGTCGGTACCGGCCGTGGTGCGGCCCAGTCCGTCGGCGTACCGGCCGGTGGCGGCGTTCACGATGCGGACCGTGGTGGTGCCACCGGTGCCGATGCCCCACGAGTAGCGCAGCCGGTTCAGCCCGGACGCGTTGGTCAGCGTCAGGTTGATGTCGGCACCGCTGCCGGTGCGCTGGGTCAGGCTGTACCAGTCACCGTCGCGCAGGCCGGGCCAGTAGACCCCACCGACGCCGAGCTCGCGCAGCTTGCTGCTGACCCCGCGGATGTAGTCGGCGAAGAACGAGCCGCTCGGGACGTTGTAGTCGATGCTGCCGTAGGAGACGCCGTTCTTGCTGCCGGGACTCATCGGGCCGCCCCACTCGGTGGCCACCGTCCGCGAGGCGTACCCGCCGATGGAACTCGCGATGTGGTTCGCCCACGACGTCTCGTCCTCGTACCCGGCGAAGAACGAGTAGTCGTGGACGGCGAGCAGGGTCGAGTTCAACCGGCTGTCCTGGCCGACCGCGGCGACGTTCTGGGCGAGCCCGGCGCCGTCCAGGATCACCCGGCCGCGGGGCACGTCGGGGTGCCGGGCCAGCCAGGAGTTGTAGAAGTTGTTCAGGTCCGTCGTGGCATACCCGTACGGCTCGTTGATGACCTCGAAGTAGGCGTTGCTGTTGCCGGCGTAGCGGGAGACGACGGTGTCCCACATACGGTCGTAGGCGCCGGCGTCGGCCGGCCGGCCGTTCGCGGCGGCCCAGTACGCCAGGATCACCTTGCCCTTGCCGAGCGCCTGGTCGACAGCGCCGGTGTAGGTGTTCCAGTACGACGCGACGGTCGGCTCGTTGATCGGCATGCGGACGGTGTCGGCGCCCGTGATCGCGTACAGCTGGCCGACCACGCGGTCGGCGACGACGGACGCGGAGGCGTACGTGTCACCCGAACCGAGGCCGGACACGTAGAGCACCCCGTTGACGAAGTTGTCCCGCTGGTCGGCCCAGTTGACTCCGTGGAACTGCATGGTGTCGGCACGCGCCGGTTCCTGGACCGCCACGGTTCCGGCGAGCCCGAGCAGTGCCGCGAGCAATATCCTTCGCATTCGATTCCTCCCTGCGGATCCGCGAGTTCGGGTGGTCAGCCGGCGCAGGTGAGTGCCGGGACGGACGGGGTGCCGGTGGCGAGGAACCCGAAGGTCACCGAGCCGCCGGCCGGCACCGAACCGCTGTACGAGGCGTTGCGGACGGTCACCGCCGAGCCGCTCGTGGTCAGCGTGCCGTTCCACACCTGGGTGACGGCCTGGCCGCTGCCGAGCGTCCAGCCCACGGTCCACCCGCTGATAGCCGTGCTGTTCGCGGTGACGGTGACCTCACCCTGGAATCCACCTGGCCACGAGCCGACCGTCCGGTAACCGGCCGTGCATCCGGCGGCCGGGGTGGACGGGCTCACGGACGGTGACGGGGAGGACGGTGCCGGCGAGGACGGTGACGGGGAGGACGGTGCCGGCGAGGACGGCGACGGGGATGTCGTGCCGGGCGGCAGGTAGGGGCACTTGCTGCGGTACAGCGAGATGCCGCTCGGGTCGGCCGGCGACGGGCACAGGAACGGGGTGTACCGGGTGTCGTTGTCCAGGAAGATCTTCAGCCACGGGATCAGGACTTTCATCTCCGTGTTGTTCGCCCGGGTGAAGAACAGGTGGTCGGCGCCGGTGAGCTGCACGAAGTCGCCGGGTGTCGTCGCGGGCAGGCCGGCGTACAGGTTGTTCAGGTAGGCCGGGGTCACGGTCGGGTCGGTCTGCCCACCGATGACCATCGTGGGTACCCGGTCGGTGGCCATGCTGAGGCTGCCCGGCGTGCCCGGTGCGAGCCCGACGGCGGCCTTCAGCGAAGGACGTTGCTCGGCGGCGAGGATCGTTCCGGCCCCACCGGCCGAGTGGCCCATCACCGCCAGCCGGGTGGCATCGACCCGGTCCCGGACGGCGCTGCGCTGCGTCAGGTAGTCCAGCGCGGCCAGCAGCTGGCCGGCGCGGGCGTCGGCGCCGTCCGAGCGGGTGACGGTCTCGACGCCGATGACCACGAATCCGAACGAGGCCAGCCACGGCCCCATCCACGCTTCCTCGTCGGCGAACAACGCCGAGTAGCCGGGCACGATCGCCACCGCGCCCCAGGTGCCGTGGCTGGTGTCGGTCGGGTAGTAGATGTATCCCCCGCCGAATCCGTTGCCGGCCGGCACGGTCAGCGCGGCGGTGGCGAAGGTGCCGCGGGTGGCGGCCACGCTCGCCACGGTCGGGTCGGGTCCGCGCTGATAGGGGTTGTCGGCGGCGTACGCGGACCGGGGGGTCAGGATCGCGGTGACGGTCACCGCGACGGCCAGCACGGCGATCACGAGGCAGGCGACGAGCCGGCCGGCGGAGGATCGGGGCATGGGGGACTCCAGGGGATCGGGGATGTCCGGTTGCCGGGGGCGACCCGGCCGGAGCGGCGACGACGAACCCGCGGGCGGCGACGACGGTGATCGCCGCCCGCGTGGTCCGGCCAGGTCCGTGGCCGGTCGGGGACCAGGGGTGCGCTACCTCAGTGGTAGGCGGCGGCCACGACGCCGGCCTGCACCGCGTTCTCGGTGGCGTCGGTGGGGAAGCCGGCGGTGATGGCGCCCTCGAAGAACTCGCCCTGGCCGCTGTGGCTGTTGTCGCCGCCGGTGCCCAGCAGCAGTGAGCTCTCCAACTTCATCGGCGAGTAACCCCGGGGCAGCGCACCCGAGTACGGCGTGGTCAGCCCGCCGCTGGTCGCGTTGCCGTACTTGAGGGTGAAGTTGGACGTGCCGTTGTTCTTCTCCCAGGCCGAGACGAAGGGGAAGTGCACGCCGGAGTTGTTCGGGTCTTTGTTGGAGCCGGTGTTGGTGTGGTACATGCCGTTCTCCAGGTCGGCCTCGACCCACGGGCCGGTGCCGACGCAGGGGCTTTTCGGGTTCCCCCAGTCCGCGAACCAGCAGGCGGTGCCCCACTCGATGGCGTTCATCGTGGCGTTACCGGTGTCGGTGTGCGAGTTCTCGCCGCTGCCGTAGTCGAAGCAGCACCACTGGTTCACGTAGTTCGACGACGTGATCATGTAGATGCCCTCCGGCTGGGAGCCGGTCGGCGCGTTCTTGGCATTGTCGACCCGGTAACCGACGCCCGGCGTCACCTTCACGCCGTACGCCTTGTGGCCGCCGACGGTGATCGGCAGGGCCTTGGCGTCCGCGCCCACGTCGGCGCCGTTGGGACCGGAGCCCTTCCAGAAGCCGCCCCACGAGATCGGCAGGTCGTTGTGGTTGGCGGTCTGGTCGTAGATCTTGGTGATGATGCACGTGGTGTTCGCGCAGAACGAGTCCTGCGTGGCCGCGTTCGCCACCCCGCCGGCGGACAACAGCCCGACATTGGTGTACGCCTTGTCCGACGCGCGCTGTACCTGGTACAGCGGCCCGTTGTACGCCCCGAACAGCGCCCGGGTGGTGCTGTGCGCCCCGATGCACGGCGTGCCGCCGGCGGCGTAGATGTCACATGACTGTGGTGCGGGCGGCGGTGTGCTCGACGGGTCGCTGCTCGGCGTCGTCGTGCTCGGCGACGGGGACACGGTGCCGGTGCAGGCGACGCCGTTGAGGGTGAACGCGGCCGGGATCGGGTTGCTGCTGTTGTTCCAGGCGCCGTTGAACCCGAAACTCACGCTCCCGCCGGTCGGGAGGCCGGCGTTGTAGGCCGCGTTGGTGACTGTCACCGCAGCGCCGGATTGTGTGTAGCTGCCGTTCCACAGCTGCGTCACGGTCTGCCCGGCTCCGAACGTCCAGGACAGCCGCCAGCCGTCGACCGGATCGCCCAGATTGCTGACGCTCACGCCGGCCCCGAAACCGCCGGGCCACTGGGAGCTGATCGTGTAGTCGACGTGGCATCCGGCCGCGGCGTGCGCGGCGGTCGCGGTGACGATTCCACCGGTGGCCAGGACCGACGCGGTGGCGGCTGCCACCACCCACCGAATTCTCATGAGGACCTCCTTGCGGGACCGGACGAGTCCCGGCGGACGGGGTTTGCGCACGGCGCCGCGGCCGGTGAGCCGGTGGAGGCGTTGGCCCGGCCGTCAAGCGCCGGCCTGCCGCGGTGGAACGGCTGCCGCACCGGCAGCCGGCAGCGGCCGCCATGTGTCGGTGAAGTTAACGTTCACAACGTCATACGTCAAACGACATATGTCTATGTCTTCAGCTGGCGCCAACCCGCCCTATTCGCGAACGACAAGGTGAGCTGATCACTCGTTCATGGGATGACGGGTACCGGGAGCTCGCAGGGTGCGGCTACTGCGGCTACCCCGGCGAACACCGAACCCGGTGTCGGCGAACGCGATCTCGGAGTAGGCCGGCCGGAGGCCGGGTGCCGTGAGCCGCACGAGAGCGATAACAAACGGCCGGTGTGATCGCTCGCCGGGGCGCGGCCTTCCGGTGACCACCCGGCTCGGCGAGGTCCACCGTCGCGACCGCGCTGATCACCGCGACCAGCCCGGCCGGACAGGCCCTGCGTCGCCTGCTCGGCAACCTGGTCGGGAGACCCCCGACCTCGCCCTCATCCTGGCCCGTCACCGGGCCGGGCCGGGACGAGGTGGGCGATCAGCGTCGCCACGTCGCGGCGGCGGGAGTCGGCCGACCAGACCGCCCGCGTGCGCCGCACCGGCGGCGAATCGGCCAACGGCCGCCACACCACCGGGTCCTCGGTGCCGCCGGTGGTGGCGGGACCCCTCGACGATGCCACCTCATGAGGCTTCTCCGGCATCGGCCATCTCCGCCGTGCTGTGGGCTCGGATCTCATCGCAAGGCGCGTCGCTGAACCGGGTCACCAGGGCCCGCACGTGGTCCTGGGCGGGTGCGGCGAGCCCGTCGTAGACGGTGACGAACACCTTCCGGGCCCGCGCTCGCGGCCAGTCGGCCGGCATCAGCTCGATCGGCAGTTCCGGATCGATGAGGGGGAACCGCCGATAGGCATCCATGACCTCGGTGCGGGCGTGCACGGCGGCGGCGCCGGAGACCTGTCCGGCGAGGATATGGGGTAGCCGGGGCTCCCAATGGCGGATGAAGGTGTCGTAGCGGGTCGCGATCGCCGCGAGGTCCCAGGCGTCGATCGGGTTACGGCCGGCCGGGGGAGCGAGGTCCACCTGGCGCGCCCGGAACATGGTCATGGTGCCCGTGCTGGTGGTCGTCAGCCGTTGTTTGACGACGGGGTTCGGTGCGTCGGGAGAGACCCAGAGCGCGTCGTACAAGGGTGCGAACCCCAGCCATCTCAGTTCCCCGCGGAGGACTCGTCGCCGGCCACGCTCGTCCTGGGGGAAGGAGAAGGACACCAGGGTCCAGTAGCCGTCCCAGGGCTCCGTGCGGGTGCCGAATCGGGCTATCCAGGCGCCGCCCGCGCTCAGGTCGGTGGCGGCGGCCGTCGTGAGGCGATAGGAGCTGTAGCGGCCGTCCCGGGCACTCTCCAGGATCCGGCTCCGGGACAGCCGGCTGATGGCGGTCCGGGCGGCGCCGTTGCCGATCCCCGCTTCCTCCAGCAGGGCGACGACGGACGCCGACGGCAGCCAGGCCCGGGTGCGCAGGGTGTAGTCGGCGACGAGCGTCACGGCCAGACTCTGCGCGGTGCTGCCGGGCTGCCGGCGCGGCAGGCGCACGCTCACCGGGTCGTTGGGAAAGATCTCCTCGATGTCGTACGGGCTGACCACTTGGCTGCTCCGGCGTCGAGCGGGCGGTGACGGCGGCGCGTGGTCGACGCGACGCCGATCAAGAGTATGAACTCCGCCCGGGATGCCGGCGCACTCGCCGTGCCGGGCGAGAGCATCGATTGACAGTAGCGTGCCCCACATGCAACATGATTGACACATATGGATGGTCTCGCGCTGTCGGAACCGTGGTGGCGCAGTGCTCACCGGTCGGCGCGCCATCGCTCGACCGGGTTTTCCCGTTCACCACAGGCGGTCCGGAACGTCCACCGGGAGGCAAAGCGTGCACGATCCTCATGAACCGCGGCCGAGTGCCGCGCCGGTGCCCGAGCCGAGGGGAAGCGCAGGCGACCACGTCACTCCCCGGTCGCGTCGGACGTTTCTGCGCACCGGGGCCGTCGCGCTGGCCGGGCTGACCCTGGGCGTGCCGGATCCGGTGCTGGCGATGCCGGCCGGTCCGGGAAAACCGCATGGTGTGATGCCGTTCGGACCGGTGGTGGTCGCCGATCCGGGATCCGGGGCGGCGTACGCGCGAGCCGTACGGCTCGGGAACTCCCGGTCCTGGCTGGCGACCTTCCAGCAGTTCGGGGCGCCGGGGTTCCCCGTCCACCGCAGCGACGACGACGGCCACACCTGGCACCCGCTGAGCAATGTGCCGAGCACCGGCGACGCGCCGGGCGTGTGGCTGCAGCCGTTCCTGTACGAACTGCCGCGCGCCTTCGCCGGCTTCCCCCGGGGCACGCTGCTGTGCGCCGGCAATGCGCTCGGGGACTTCACCAGCACGAGGATTCAGCTGTACGCGAGCCGCGACCGCGGTGTCACGTGGACCTTCCTGAGCACGGTCGCGGAGGGCGGCGCGCCGATTCCGGAGAACGGCAACACGCCGGTCTGGGAGCCGTTCCTGTTGCTGCACAACGATCGGCTCATCTGCTACTACTCCGATCAGCGCGATCCCCGGCACGGGCAGAAACTGGCCCACCAGAGCAGCCGGAATCTGCGTACCTGGGGGCCGGTCGTCGACGCCGCCGTGGGTACCGATTACGCCCAGCGTCCCGGCATGACGACCGTCGCGCGGATACACGAGCGCCTGTGGATCCTGACCCACGAGGCGGGCGGCAACTCCGGCGACAACTTCTACGCCGTCCATTACAAGCTGGCGGCGGATCCGGAGTCGTTCGGCCCGGCCCGGGACATCGTGCTGCGCGACCAGGACGGCTACGTCCCGTCAGCCGCGCCGGCCGTGTCGTGGTCGGACGCCGGTGGTCCGCACGGGACGATCGTGGTGACGGCGAACAGCGACCAGGACCTTTTCGTCAATCGTCACCGGGGCGATCCGGGCAAGTGGACTCGGGTGTCCTCGGCGGTTCCTGGAGGCTACAGCCGGCAGACCATCCCGCTCGACGGTTCGGATTCCTCCCGGCGACCCGGTCTCCTGTTCATCGTCACCGGCCCGTATTACGCCGAGAACGGCCCGATTCAGGCCGGCGTGGTCCCCCTGACCTGACCCGTTCGAGCGGAAGGATCACATGAGAACAAGGATGAAGTTCGGTACCGGACTGGCAGCCGTCATCGTCTCGGCCGCTGCGGTGTTCACCGTCGGGGCGTCACCGGCCGATGCGGCAGCCGGTGGTTCCGGGCCGTACCCCGCCGACTACGAGACCTCGTCGAGTCTGGTCAATCACACCGTCTACCGGCCTTCGGCCCTGCCGTCCGAGCGCCTGCCCGTCTTCGTGTGGGGCAACGGAGGTTGCGCGGCCAACGGCACCGGGCAGATCAACTTCCTGCGGGAGATCTCCTCGTACGGCTTCCTGGTCATCGCCAGCGGAGCGCCGAACGGCTCCGGATCCACCACGTCCTCGATGCTCACCCAGTCCATCGACTGGGCCGTCGCCGAGAACGCCCGGCCGGGCAGCAAGTACTACGGCCGGCTGGACACCAGCAAGGTCGCGGTCGGTGGCTGGTCGTGCGGAGGCCTGGAGGCGTACGCCGTCTCCGGCGACTCGCGGGTCACCACCACGCTGATCTTCAGCAGCGGGTTGCTGAACGACGGCGACGACTACCAGCTCAGGCGGCTGACCAAGCCGATCGCCTACTTCATCGGCGGGCCCAGCGACATCGCCTACCCGAACGCCATGGACGACTGGGGCAAGCTGCCGTCCGCGCTGCCCGCCTTCATGGGCAACCTGAACGTCGGGCACGGCGGCACCTACGACCAGACCAACGGCGGCGAGTTCGGCCGGGTCGCGGTGTTGTATCTCAAGTGGCGGTTGAAGGGCGACCTCACCGCCGGCGCCAACTTCGTCGGCTCCGACTGCGGCCTGTGCCACAGCCAATGGCAGGTTCAGCAGAAGAACCTGACGCTCGGCGACGGCACGCCGTCCTCACCGTCTCCCTCACCGTCCTCCTCGCCGTCTCCCTCACCCTCCTCCTCGCCGTCCGGCAACCCTGGCTGCACAGCGGCCTATACGGTGCAGAACCAGTGGAACGGGGGATTCGTCGCCGGCGTCGTGGTCACCGCGGGAAGCACCGCGCTCAACGGCTGGCGGGTCACCCTCGCTCTGCCCGGCGGAGCCACGATCACTTCGGTCTGGAACGCCGTCAACACCGGTACGACGGGGACGGTCACGATGGCGAACCAGTCGTACAACGGCCAACTGGCCCCGGGCCAGGCCGCCGGCTTCGGATTCCAGGGCACCGGAACAGGCGGCGGAGCAAGCGTCACCTGCTCGGCGGGAGGTTGACGAGGACGCCTGCGGGCCGGGCCGGGACTCCGGCGACGGGACTGCCGCGGCACGATGGGCCGGTCAGCCGGAGGCCAGGGCGCGGGAGATGGCGCGGGCGCTGGAGCGGACCAGCGGGGCCAGCGCGTGCGGGGAGAACGTGCCGTGGCGCACGACCAGGGAGACCGCGGCGATCACCGTGTTGTGCCGGTCGCGGACCGGGGCCGCGACCGACAGGGCGTCCTCGGTGACCTGCCGGTCGCTGACGGCGAACCCGTTCGTCCGTACGTCGGCAAGGGTTTTGATCAAGATCTTGGGGTCGGTGATCGTGTGCGCGGTGAACCGCTCGATCGCCGACCCCAGGATCTCCCGCTGGACCTCCGCCGGGGCGTGCGCCAGCAGGACAAGGCCGACGCCCGTCGCGGACAGCGCGAACCGACCGCCGACCCGGGTGTGGACCGGAACGGCCCGGCTGCCGGCGATCCGCTCGACGAACACCAGCTCGCTGCCCTCGCGCACGGCCAGCTGCACATTCTCGTGAGTGACCTGGGACAGGTCCTCCAGGTAGGGCAGCGCTCGTTCGCGCAGCCCCTGCCCGCGCGGCGCCAGCGCGGCGACCTCCCACAGCCGCAACCCGACGTTGTAGCGGCCCGCCGCGTCGCGTTCCAGCGCGCCCCAGGCGAGCAGCTCGGCGGCCAGCCGATGCACTGTCGACAGTGGCAGCCCGGCCCGCCGGGCCAGGTCGGTGAGGGTCAGCGAGGTGTGCTGCGGCCCGAACGCCTCGAAGATCCGTAAGGCGCGGCCGAGCACCGGCCCGGTGGCCGGGCGCTGAGGAGGCATCCCCGGAGTCTTCCGTATTACGGAAAGGCCCGATGGCAGAATGCGACGCCGGTCACACAATCCAGCGATGACGTCGTTCATTCAGCACCAGTGGTATGTGGCCGCCTACGGCCGCGAGGTCGGGCGCGAGCAGTTCTCCCGGACCGTCTGCGGCGAGTCGATCCTGTTCTGGCGCACCGAGGCCGGCGCGGTGACCGCGATGTCGGACCGGTGCGTGCACCGCCGGTTCCCGCTCTCCGAGAAGCCGAGCCATCTGGTCGGCGACACCGTGGTGTGCGGCTATCACGGCTTCACCTACGGCGCGGACGGCGTCTGCGTGGCGGTGCCCGGCCAGGCGCGGGTGCCGCGGACCGCGCGGCTGCGCACCTACCCGGTGATCGAGCAGGACTCGTTCGTCTGGGTGTTCATCGGCGACCCCGCGCTGGCCGGCGACGTCCCGATCCCGCGCGCGCCGTGGCTGGACCTCGAGGGCTGGACCGCGGTCTCCGGGATGGAACCGCTCGCCGCCCGGGCCGGCCTGCTGATCGACAACCTGATGGACCTGTCGCACGAGACCTACCTGCACGGCGGCTACATCGGCACGCCCGAGGTGGCCGAGACGCCGATCAGCACGAGCGTCGACGAGGAGGCCGGCATCGTCTACGTGTCGCGGCGGATGGCCGACGCCGCGTGCCCGCCGTTCTACGCCGAGTCCACCGGCATCACCGGCAGGATCACCCGCTGGCAGGACATCGAGTACACCCCGCCGTGCCTGTACAAGCTGCACAGCCGGATCGCTCCGGCCGGCGTGCTGCCGCGCGAGGACGGCACCGACCCCGACGCGTTCCACGTCGAGGTGGTCTACGCGATCACCCCGGAGACCGAGAGCAGCACGCACGACTTCTGGGCCGTGGCCCGCGACTTCGCCCTCGACGACCAGAAAGTGAGCGACTTCCTCGCGGAGAGCAACCGGACCGTGGTGCTGCAGGACGTCGCCGCCCTCGACACCCTGGAGAGCGTGATCGCCGGCGAGCCGGACGGCTACCAGGAGCTGTCGATCAACATCGACACCGGCGGCCTGGCCGCGCGCCGCATGATCGCCAAGCTGGCGCAGCGATGAGCGAGAGGATGCTGCGGGTGGACTGGATGCCGGGCTCGGACCGGCTGCACGGCCGCTGCCACTGCCGCGCCGAGGCCGAGTCGGACGACCCGGTCGCGCTCTGGGACTGGCTGCAGGCCCACCCCGACCATCCGGCCGCGGGGCCCGCCCGGCCGCCGGCCACGCCGCTGCCGCGCCCGCCGGCGCACCTGGTCCGGGAGGCACCGCGTGCTGTTGCTCGTTAGCCGCCGGACCGCGATCGCCGACGGGGTCGTGGCCCTCGAACTGCGCCACCCGGACGGCCGGGACCTCGACGCCTGGACGCCCGGCGCGCACATCGACCTGATGCTCGGCGAGGGCCTGATCCGGCAGTACTCACTGTGCGGCGATCCCGGCGACCGCTCGGTCTGGCGGATCGCGGTGCGCCGGGAGCCCGGGAGCCGCGGCGGATCCCGGCACGTCCACGACGTACTGTCCGAGAACGATCAGGTCGAGGTGAGCCCGCCGCGCAACCGTTTCCCGCTGCGCCCGGCAACCCGATACCTGTTCCTGGCCGGCGGCATCGGGATCACCCCGATCCTGCCGATGCTCGCCGAGGCGACCGCGGCGGGGGCGGATTGGCAGTTGCACTATGCCGGCCGGACCCGTGGGTCGATGCCATTCGATCAAGAGCTGATGAGCGCGTACGGCGATAGAGTCGCGCTCCACCCGGAGGACACGCACGGCCTGATGGACCTGGATGCCCTGCTCAGCGACGTCGATCTGGACACCCTGGTCTACTGCTGCGGCCCGGAGAGCCTGTTGCGCGCGGTCGAGCAGCGCCGGGCAACCGTGTACGTCGAGCGCTTCGCGCCGCAGTCGGCGGCTGCGTCCGTACCCCATCGGGAATTCGACGTTGATCTCAGGAACAGCGGCCGGACACTGACCGTGCCCGCGGATCGATCAATTCTCGACGTGCTCGAAGCGGCCGGTGTCCAGGTCCTGTCGTCGTGCCGGGAGGGCACGTGTGGCACCTGCGAGACGACCGTTCTCGACGGTGCCGTCGACCATCGCGACGTCCTGCTGACCGAGGACGAGCGAGCGACCGGCGACACCATGTTCATCTGCGTCTCCCGGGCCGCCCCCGGCCACCGCCTCGTGCTCGACCTGTGACGATCGCGCCGAAGCGCGCCACCCAGCGCGACCCGCTGACCGCGATCACCGGCTGCGCGGTTTCGTCGCGGTGATCCTCGGCCCGATCAGCAACCTGGCGGTCGTCGTGACCGGAAGCGTCATCTTCGCTCTTGGCCCGGCCCCGGTGTACACGATGCCCACCGGCCTGATCGTCGCGAACACCCGCCCCGGCCGGGCCGGCTCGGCGAGCGCGGTCGCCGAGACCGGCGTCGAGCTCGGTTCGCGCCGGCCGGCCCTGGTGGTGTAAACACCCCAGCCGGATGCCGGCGCCATCCCGCGTCCCGGCGTCGACACCGATGGCGACCTGCGTGAGCACGCCGAGGCCGGCGAGACCACCGGCCTGGTCGAGGCAGCCGGACGGTTGGTGCTTGCTTGCCACCCTGTCCGGGTGTCCCTAGCATCCTCGGCCGAAGGCCTCTCACGGCCTTGCCGCTTCCCGGCGACGCGTCGGCCGGGCCGACGCGCGGGGCGGCCGTCCGGCACCGCACTCCATCGACGGGGGTTGCCGCACATGCCACTCGATTTCAGCCTGCTCTACTTCGCCAATCGCGAGGCCACCGACCCACCCAGCGAGTACGAGCTGCTGCGTCGCTCGGCACAGTTCGCCGACGACAACGGCTTCACGGCCCTGTGGGTGCCCGAACGGCATTTCCACCCGTTCGGCGGAGCCTTCCCGAACCCGGCGCTCGCGGCCGCGGCGCTCGCCGCGGTCACGAACCGGATCCGGCTGCGGGCCGGGAGTGTGGTCCTGCCCCTGCACGACCCGCTGACAGTGGTGGAGGACTGGTCGTTCGTCGACAACCTGTCCGGCGGCCGGGTCGACATCGCCTGCGCGACGGGCTGGAATCCCAACGACTTCGTGCTCGCACCGGACGGGTTCGCCGACCGGCGCGAACGCACCCTCGACGGCGCCGAGACGCTGCGCGACCTGTGGGCCGGCAAGAAGGTGACACGACGCAACGGCGCGGGGGCGCAGGCCGAGGTCATGACCTATCCCCGGCCGGTTCAGCCGGAGCTCCGGCTGTGGCTGACCTGCGCGTCCAACCCGCAGAATTTCGCCGACGCCGGCGCGCGCGGGATGAACGTGCTGACCGCGCTGCTGTTCCAGCGGGTCGAGGACCTCGAGCCGCGGATCCGGGCGTACCGGGAGGCGCGGGCGTCGGCGGGCCTGGATCCGGCGACCGGCGTCGTCACGGTCATGCTGCACACCTTCGTGGGGGAGTCCGACGACGCCGTGCGCGCGATCATCCGGGAGCCGTTCCTGCGGTACTTGGAGTCCTCGATCGACCTCTGGCGCACCAAGTGGGCGGACCTCGGTGCCGGGCCGCGTGACAAGCTGGTCGCGTTCGCCTTCGAGCGCTACTTCCGTACCTCCGCTCTGTTCGGCTCCTGGGACCGCTGTGTGACCTTCGCGCGTGATCTTCGCGCGGCCGGTGTGGACGAGATCGCCTGCCTCATCGACTTCGGCGTCGCCGACGAGACGATCCTCGGCGCGCTGCCCTGGCTGACGAAGGTGCGTGACCTCGCACAGGACTGATCCGGCGCCGATCGGCGCGCAAACGTTAACCCTCAGGGAACCTCGCTCTGCCGATGCTGGGGTCATGAAGAAGCCGATTCTCTTTGGCAGCGTCGCGCTGGCCGTCGTCGCGACTTTCGCTCTGAGCGCCTGCAGCGACGGCGGTTCCGGTCCGTCCGCCGAGGACACCGAGAAGATGACGCAGTACGCCAAGTGCATGCAGCAGTACGGGATCAACATCCCGATCCCGGGCGAGGCCGAGCCGCCCGGCGGCCTGGTCACGGTGAGCACGACCGATCCGAAGGCGCTGGCCGCCCGGTCGGCGTGCGCGCGGCTGGAGCCCGCGACGAACAAGCAGGGAAAGATCGACCCCGCCCAGGAGGACCGGGTCCTGAAGCTGGCGGCTTGCCTGCGGGCCGAGGGCATCAAGGCCAAGGACCCGGCGGCGGGTGAGCTGACCGTGACCCTCGAGGAGGGCGTCACCTACACCCAGCAGCAGCTGGTCGACGCGTATACGACCTGCAACCAGCAGGTTCCCGCGGTGGCGAAGTAGCGGCGAGTCGATCGTGTTCTGTCCTTTCCTTCCACCGGCCGGAGGCTGACATGCTGGATGCCGACACCTTTCCCGCGCGGGACGACGGGCGGGCGCCGGACACACCGCCGCCGGAGACGGGCCCGCCGGAGACCGGCCCGCCGACCGGCGAGCCTGAGGCCGGGTCGGCCGCGTCGCCGCGGCGTGGCCGACGGCGAGGGGTCCTCCTGGGCGGTGCAGCGGTGCTGGTCATCGGCGCGGGCGCGGGCTGGTATGCAGCCCAGCAGAACGAGAGTCCGGCGACGACCAGCAACTCCAGCCTGCCGACGGCATCGGTCGTGCGGACCAACCTGACCAAGACCCTCGACATCGACGGCACGCTGGGGTACGGCGAGAGCCTCCGGGTGCTCGGCGGCGGCTCGGGACGGCTGACCTGGCTACCCAAGGTGGGTGACGTGATCGAGCGCGGTGACCGGGCCTACCGGGTGGACGGGACCTCGATCCCGCTGTTCTACGGTGCCGCGCCGCTGTGGCGGACCCTGAGTCAGGGTGTCGCCAGCGGCTCCGACGTGTTGCTGCTGGAGCAGAACCTCAAGGCTCTGGGGTACGCCGACGGTGTGACCGTGGACCGTACGTACACCTGGGCGACCGCGCGGGCGGTCAGAAAGTGGCAGAAGGCCCAGGGCCGGGCACAGACCGGCACGGTGGGCCTGGACGACGCGGTGGTGCAGCCGGCCGCGATCCGGGTGACCAAGGTGGAGGCGGTGCTCGGCGGCTCGCCGGGCGGCACGCTCTACACCGCCAGCGACACCCGCAAGGTGGTTTCCGTCAACGTGCCGGTCAACGAGGCACAGGCCGTGGCGCGCGAGGGCGCACAGGTGCGGGTCGAACTGCCGGGCGGCAAGAAGGTCGCCGGGAAGATCTCCGGCGTGGGCACGGTCGCCACCAGCGCGTCCGGGTCGCAGGCGCAGACCGGTCAGGGCACGGAGACCGCCACCGTGCTGGTGACGATCACGCTGGACAAGAAGAGCAGCGAGAAAACGCTGGACGGCGCTCCGGTGACCGTCGGCTTCTCCAGCAGCGAGCGCGAGAACGTCCTGGCGGTGCCGGTCAACGCGTTGCTGGCCACGACCGACAAGGATTATGCGGTGCGCGTCGTCGATGCGAACGGGACGGTGCGTACGGTGGCGGTGCAGCTGGGGATCTTCGACGGGGACAACGTCGAGGTCACCGGTGACCTGTCCGAGGGCATGAAGGTGCAGGTGCCGCCCTCATGAGCGCCGACGGGACGCCGGTCCTCGCGGTTCGTGACGTCACGAAGACGTACCCGGGTGGTGTGCATGCGCTGCGGCACGTCTCGCTGGAGGTCGCCGCGGGAGAACTGCTGGCGGTGGTCGGCCCGTCGGGATCCGGCAAGTCGACGCTGCTGCAGCTGATGGGCACCCTGGACAAGCCGACCTCCGGCCAGGTCCTGATGCGCGGGCACGATGTGGCGCGGCTGCCCGACCGGCAGCTGGCCGCGATCCGGGCCCGCTGGATCGGGTTCGTCTTCCAGCAGTTCTTCCTGACCGCACACCTGTCCGCGGTGGGCAACGTGGCCACCGGGCTGCTCTATCACGCGGTGCCGCCGCGGGAGCGCCGCCGCCGCGCCGAGGTGGCGCTGCGGCGGGTCGGCCTGGGGCACCGCCTGGACCACCTGCCGCACCAGCTCTCCGGTGGGGAGAAGCAGCGGGTGGCGATCGCCCGTGCGCTGATCGGCGACCCGCCCCTGGTGCTCGCCGACGAGCCGACCGGCAACCTGGACTCGGTCTCCGGGGCCGGCGTGCTGGAGCTGCTGCACGAGCTGAACCGGGGCGACACCGCGATCGTGGTGATCACCCACGATCGCGAGGTGGCGGAGAGCCTGCCGCGCCGGCTGGAGATCAGGGACGGGCGCATCCACCACGATTCCGCCGCGAGGACAGTGGGGGTTCCGGCATGACCAAGGTGCCTCTGCCTGATCCGGCCCGGCTCCGCGGGACCGATCTGGTCAACGTCGGGCTCGACGGGCTTCGTGGCCGGCCGATGCGCGCGGCGCTCTCGGCGATCGGCATCGCGATCGGGGTCGCCGCGATGGTGGGCCTGGTCGGTGTGAGCACGGTCAGCAAGGCCGGGCTGATGGCGCAGATCAAACAGCTGGGCACCGACATGCTGACCGTGTCGGCCGGGGCCACGCTGACCGGTCAGACGGCCGTTCTGCCCGAGACCGCCGAGGGCATGGTCACCAGAATTCCCGGTGTCGCCAAGGTGTCCGCGGTCGGCGCGGTCACGAACGCGACCGTGCGCCGGACCGACCACATCGAGCCGACCAACACCAACGGGATCGCGGTGCAGGCCGCCCGTACCGACCTGCTCGAGTCGCTGAGCGGCAGCATGCAGTCCGGTGTCTTCCTCAACGCGGCCACCAGCAAGTACCCGGCGGTCGTCCTCGGTTCGGTCGCCGCCAAGCGGCTCGGCATCGATCAGGCCGGCTCGCACGTCTACATCGCGGGCCGCTACCTGCTGGTCGTCGGGATCACCAACGGCCTGCCGCTGGCACCGGAGATCGAGCGATCCGCCCTGCTCGGCTGGTCGTACGCCACCGAGCTGGGCTTCGACGGCCACGCGACGTCGCTCTACGAGAGGTCCACCGAGGGCTCGGTCCAGTCGGTACGCAACGTCATCCGGGAGACCGTGAACCCGGAACACCCCGAAGAGGTGCAGGTCAGTCGTCCCTCCGACGCGTTGACAGCCGAGGCGGCCGCCAACAACGCGTTCAACGCGCTCTTCTTCGGGCTGGGCGCGGTGGCCCTGCTCGCCGGCGGTGTCGGCGTCGCCAACATCATGGTGATCTCGGTGCTGGAACGTCGGCAGGAGATCGGTCTGCGTCGTTCGCTGGGTGCGACCCGAGGACAGATCCGGATGCAGTTCCTCACCGAGTCGGTCACCCTGTCGGCGCTGGGCGGGACCGCCGGGGTCCTGCTGGGGCTCGTCGGCTGCATGGTGTTCGCGGCGGTCAAGGGCTGGCCGCTCGCCCTGCCGGCCCAGGCGATCATCGGTGGCGCCGTCGCCTCCGTCCTGATCGGCGCCGTGGCTGGTGTCTACCCCGCCCGGCGTGCCGCCCGGCTCACCCCGTCGGAAGCGCTCGCCACGATCTGACCGGTTTCCCCGTGCCGGTCCGGGAAGGTGCCCCCGTTGCTCGCCATGCGGGCCGGGGGCACCTTTTTCGTATGCCGTCCAACCGTCCGTCTCCACCACTTGGACACCTGGACGACAGTGCTGTCAGAGATCCGGCGGAAATTGTCAAATTGCCCCTTGAGCTGGAGCGACGTCCATTCCGCACTGGTGTCCAACCGGCATTTCAAACGGTTGGACGGGATGCGACCCGGCCATTTCCTACGCGCCATTGTGGAACTGCTTCGAGTGCGTTGGAATCGGCTGGCCGTTCTCCGCCGATCGCTGAAAAAACAGCGATCGGCGATCGGTGCTTCGACGTGGCTCGATGCCTAAGGAGTTGCCGCGATGATCCCTCTGTCCTTCGCCCAGCGCCGGTTGTGGTTCCTGGCTCAGCTGGAGGGCTCGAGCGTCACCTACAACGAGGTGTTCGCCGTGACGTTGCGCGGCCGGCTCGACACCGTCGCGCTGGACGAGGCGATGCGGGACGTGCTGGCACGCCACGAGTCGCTGCGCACCGTCTTCCCCGCCCGCGACGGCGAGCCCTACCAGCGGATCCTCGATCCCGATGAACTGGACTGGCGGCTGGAGGTGCGCTCCGCCGGCCCGCAGGACGTGGCTGTCGAGGTGACCCGGGCCGGACAGCAGCCGTTCGACCTCGCGGCCGAGGTACCACTGCGCGGCCGGCTGCTGCGGATCGGACCCGACGAGCACGTGCTGATCCTGGTGGTGCACCACATCGCCGGTGACGCCTCGTCGCGCCGTCCGCTGAGCCGGGACATCGCCACGGCGTACGCCGCACGGCTGGCCGGCGCGGCGCCGGCGTGGGAGCCGCTGCCGGTGCAGTACGCCGACTACACCCTGTGGCAGCGGGAGCTGCTCGGCGACGAGTCCGACCCGGACAGCCTGCTCTCCCGGCAGGTCGGCCACTGGCGCCGGACGCTGGCCGGCGCCCCGGAGGAACTGGCCCTGCCGGCCGACCGGCCTCGGCCGGCGGTCGCCGGCCACGACGGCCATCGGGAGCCGCTGCGCATCGCGCCGGAGACGCACCTGCGGTTGGCGGAGCTGGCGCGGACCGAGGGCGTGACCCCGTTCATGCTGCTGCACGCCGCGCTGGCGGTGATGTTGTCGCGGCTGGGTGCGGGCGCTGACATTCCGATCGGGTCGCCGGTCGCGGGTCGTACCGATCCGGCTCTGGAGGATCTGGTCGGGTTCTTCGTGAACACGCTGGTGATCCGTACTGATCTGTCGGGTGATCCGGATTTCCGGCAGGTGCTGGGTCGGGTGCGTGCGGCGTCGCTGGGTGCGCTGGCGCATCAGGACGTGCCGTTCGAGCGGTTGGTGGAGGAGTTGGCGCCGGTCCGGTCGCTGGCCCGGCACCCGCTGTTCCAGGTCGTCCTCAGCTTGCGGAACGAGGACGACGCGCCGTTCCGGCTGGCCGGCGTGTCCGCAGCCACGATTCCCCCCGCCCGGGCCGTGGCCCGCTTCGACGTCGAACTCACGATGGCGGAGAACGTCGACGAGGCCGGGCGCCCGGCCGGGCTCACCGGGCAGTTCGTCGGGTCGGCGGACCTCTTCGACGCCGCCACGGTCGCCCGGCTCGCGCGGTACTTCGTGCGGGTCCTCGAGACCGTGGTGGCGGCGCCGGGCGTACGCGTACACACCGTCGACGTGCTGGATGCCGGGGAGCGGCGGGCGCTGGAGAGCTGGAACGACACGGCGGTGCCGCTGCCGGTGTCGTCGGTGCCGGAACTGTTCGCGGCCCGGGTCGCGGCGGCGCCGGACGCGATCGCCCTGGAGACCGGCGCCGCACAGGTGTCGTATCGGGAGCTGGACGCCAGGTCGGATCGGGTGGCGCGCTGGCTGCTCGACCGCGGGACCGGTCCGGAGACCCGGATCGGTGTGGTGATAGACCGGTCGGCCGGCCTGGTCGCCGTGCTGCTGGGCATCGTGAAGACCGGTGCCGCGTACGTGCCGGTCGACGCCGGGGTGCCGGAGTCGCGGATGCGCGCGATGCTGGACCAGGCCCGGGTCGATCTGGTCCTCGTGGACGATCCCCGGGCGGCCCTCGCACCGTTGTGGGCCGATCTGGTGGTGACCGATCAGGGCTGGTGGGACGCCCTGCCCGAGCCGCGTCCGGTGGCTGTTGCGTGCGCCGCCGAGCAGCCGGTGTATCTGATGTTCACCTCGGGGTCGACGGGCGTGGCGAAGGGCATCGCGGTGACCCATCACAACGTCGTGGACCTGGTGCGCGACAGGTGCTGGGGCGTGGGACCGGACGCACGGCTGCTGATGCAGGCGCCACACTCGTTCGACGCGTCGGTGTACGAGCTGTGGCTGCCGTTGCTCTCCGGCGCCCGGGTGGTGCAGGCGCCCGCGGGCCGCTTCGACGCCGAGGTGCTGCGGGCGCTGATCGAGCGGCACGAGCTGACCCATGTGTTCGTGACAGCGGGTTTGCTGAGCGCCGTCGCCCAGGACGACCCGGGAGCCTTCCGCGGGGTGCGCGAGGTCAGCACCGGCGGCGACGTGGTCCCGGCGGCTGCGGTGCGCGCGATCGTGCGGGCCGCTCCCGGCGTGGTGGTCCGCAACCTGTACGGCCCGACCGAGGTGACCCTGTGCGCCACCCAGGCGGTCGTGTCCGACCTGACCGGCTGGGATCACGGCGACCAGGCGGGTGTGCCGATCGGGCGCCCGCTGGACAACACCCGCGCCTACGTGCTCGACGATCGGCTGGCCCCGGTGCCGCCGGGCGTGCTCGGCGAACTGTACGTCGCGGGCACCGGACTGGCCCGCGGCTACTGGGACCGCGCGGACCTGACCGCGGAGCGGTTCGTGGCCGATCCGTTCGGCGCCGGCGGCCGGCTGTATCGCACCGGTGACCTGGCGCGGTGGACTCCGGCCGGGATGCTCGAGTTCGCCGGCCGGGCCGACGAGCAGGTGAAGATCCGCGGGTTCCGCGTCGAGCCGGGCGAGATCCAGACGGTCCTGACCGCCCACGAGGCGGTCGCGGGGGCCACGGTGATCGTGCGGGAGGACACGCCGGGTGACCGTCGCCTGGTCGGCTACGTCGTGGCCCGGCCGGATGCGGTGCTCGACGGCCGTGCGGTGCGCGAGTTCGTGGCGTCCCGCCTGCCCGAGTACATGGTGCCGTCGGCCGTCGTGATCCTCGCGGAGCTGCCGCTGACCACCAACGGCAAGGTGGACCGGCACGCCCTGCCGGCACCCGTCCACCAGGCCGGCGCCGGCCGGGGACCGAGGACCGCGCGCGAGGAGATCCTGTGCGGGCTGTTCGCCGACCTGCTGGGGCTGCCCCGGGTCGGCGCCGACGACAACTTCTTTGCCCTCGGCGGGCACTCGCTGCTGGCCGTGCGGCTGATGAGCCGCATCCGGCGGGTGCTCGGCGTCGAGGTGCCGGTGCGGTCGCTGTTCGACACGCCCACGGTGGCCGGGCTGGCCGCCCTGGTCGAGGATGCCCGGGCGGCTCGCGAGGGGATCCGGGTGCGGGAGCGGCCGCCGGCGGTGCCGCTGTCGTTCGCGCAGCAGCGGCTGTGGTTCCTCGGCCAGTTGGAGGGGCCGAGCACCACCTACAACGTGCCCCTGGTCATGACCGTGCCGGGAAGGCTGGACGCCGACGCGCTGCGGGCGGCGGTCGCCGACCTGCTCGGCCGGCACGAGGTGCTACGGACCGTCTATCCGGCCGTGGCCGGTGAACCGGGCCAGGTGGTTCTGCCGGTCGGGTCGGTCTCCGCCGGCGTGCACGTCGTCGAGGACCTGACCGGTGACGTGGACCAGGTGGTGGCGGCGGCTTCCGCGTACGTGTTCGACCTGTCCGCCGAGGTCCCGGTCCGGGTGACGGCGGTGGTGACCGGCCCGGACGAGTTCGTGCTGGTGGTCCTGGTGCACCACATCGCCAGCGACGGCTGGTCGATGCGCCCGCTCTGGCGGGACCTGCGGCAGGCGTACACGGCACGGTGCGCCGGCGCCGCGCCGGACTGGCCCGAGCTGCCGGCGCAGTACGCGGACTACACCCTGTGGCAGCGCGACCTGCTCGGCGACGAGGCCGACCCGGCAAGCCTGATGGCGGAGCAGATCGCGTACTGGCGGCGGGCGCTGGCCGGTGCGCCGGACGAGCTGGCCCTGCCGGTGGACCGGCCGCGCCCGGTGGTGGCCGGCCACCGCGGGTACCGAGTGCCGCTGAGGGTGCCTGCCCCGGTGCACGAGCGGCTGGCAGACCTCGCGCGCGCCGAGGGCGTGACGGTGTTCATGGTGCTCCAGGCGGCGTTGGCGGTGATGCTGTCGCGCTCCGGCGCCGGTGACGACATCCCGACCGGGTTCGCGGTGGCCGGCCGTTCCGACGAGGCGCTCGACGATCTGGTCGGCTTCTTCGTCAACACGCTTGTCCTGCGTACGGATCTCTCCGGTGACCCGGACTTCCGCCAGGTGCTCGTCCGGGTGCGTGAGGCGTCGCTGGAGGCGCTGGCGCATCAGGACGTGCCGTTCGAGCGGCTGGTGGAGCAGCTGGCGCCGGCCCGGTCGCTGACCCGCCACCCGCTGTTCCAGGTGATGATGACCTTCCAGAACATCGAGCGCGCCGATCTCGGGGCCGGCGGCGGCAACGAGCCGCAGGCGCCGTCCGTGGCCGCGGCGAAGTTCGACCTCGAGGTGTCGATCGCCGAGGAGTTCGACGGGGACGGCCGGCCGGCCGGTCTGCGCGGGCACGTCGGCGCGACCCGGGACCTGTTCGACGAGCCGACCGTGCACCGGATCACGGGCTGGTACCAGCGGGTCCTCGAGACGGTGTCGGCCACCGCGGACGTGCGGCTGCACGACGTCGACCTGCTGGACGCCCCGCAGCGTGCGCAGGTGCTGACCGGATGGAACGACACCGCGGCGGAGGTGGCGGCCGGCGACGTCGTGGAGCTCTTCGAGCGGTGGGCGACGCAGTCCCCGCAGGCCATCGCGGTGACCACCGGCGCCGTGTCGCTGACCTACGCCGAGCTCGACGCCGCGGCGAACCGCCTGGCCAACTACCTCGTCGCGCAGGGCGTCGGCGCGGAGTCGGTGGTCGGGCTCTGCCTGCCGCCCGGGACGGACCTGGTCACCGCCATCCTCGCGGTGTGGAAGGCCGGTGCCGCCTACCTGCCGGTCGATCCGCAGTACCCGGTGCAGCGGATCATCTTCACGCTCGCCGACAGCCGGGCGGTGCTGCTGCTGACGGACGAGGAGACCTCGGGCGACCTGCCGGTGCCGGGCCTGACCCGGATGGTCGCGCTGGACGACCGGTTGGTGGCGGCGCAGGTGGCCGCCGCGCCGGCGACCGCGCCGCCGGTGCCGGCCGTGGACCCGGCCGGGCTCGCGTACGTGATCTACACCTCGGGCTCGACGGGCACGCCGAAGGGCGTGGCGGTGACCCGCGGCGGCCTGGCCAACTACGTCTCCTGGGCGGCCGGCGCCTACCGGATGCGCCCGGGTGGCGGTGGTGCGCCGCTGCACTCGTCGATCGCGTTCGACCTCACCGTGACCAGCGTCGTCGTCCCGCTGGTGTCCGGGTCCGCGGTGGTCGTCAGCCCGTCCGGCGACGCCGAGGGCCTGGCCGCGCTGATGCGTGAGCGTGGCGGGTTCGGGCTGGTCAAGGCGGTGCCGGCGCATCTGGCGCTGCTGTCGGAGTCGCTCTCCGACGAGCACCTGGCCCGCGCCGCCCGGACCTGGGTGGTCGGCGGTGAGGCGTTGCCGGGCGCCCTGGTGCGGTCGTGGCTGGACCGGGCGCCGGGCTCGGTGGTGGTCAACGAGTACGGCCCGACCGAGACGGTCGTCGGCTGCTGCGTCTTCGAGGTGTCGGCCGGGCAAGAGGTCGGCGGCACGGTGCCGATCGGCCGGCCGATCGCGAACACCCGGCTGTACGTGCTGGACGAGCGCCTCCGGCCGGTCCCGCCGGGCGTGGCGGGGGAGCTCTACATCGCCGGGGCGCAGGTGGCCCGCGGGTACGCGGGACGGCCCGGGCTGACCGGTGAGCGGTTCGTGGCCTGCCCGTTCGGAACCGGCGAGCGGATGTACCGCAGCGGCGACCGGGCGCGGTGGACCGGTGACGGACAGTTGCTGTTCCTGGGCCGCGCCGACGAGCAGGTCAAGATCCGCGGCTTCCGGATCGAGCCGGGTGAGGTGGAGGCCGTCCTCGACGTGTGTCCGGGGGTCGGCCGTTCGGCGGTGATCGTCCGCGAGGACGTCGAGGGCGATCGACGGCTCATCGCGTACGTGATCCCTCGTGATCTTGATCTTGGGGTTGACGCCGGCGCGGTGCGGCGGTTCGCGGCCGAGCGGCTGCCGGAGTACCTGGTGCCGGCGGCGGTGGTGGTGCTCGCCGAGCTGCCCCTGACGGTGAACGGCAAGCTGGACCGCGCCGCGCTGCCCGCACCGGACTACGCGTCAGGTCCGGGGCGTGGACCGGTGTCGGTGCACCAGGAGCTGCTCTGCGGGTTGTTCGCCGACGTTCTGGGTGTGCCGTCGGTAGGGCTCGACGACAGCTTCTTCGAACTGGGCGGTCACTCGCTGCTCGCGGTGCGGGTGCTCTCCCGGATCCGCGCGGTCCTCGGCGTGGACCTGCCCGTGCGCCTGCTTTTCGAGAACCCGACCGTGGCCGGGCTGGCCGCCCGGATCAGCGACGCCACCCGGGCTCGGGAACCGCTGACCGCAGGCGAGCGCCCGGAGCGGATCCCGCTCTCCTTCGCGCAGAGCCGGCTGTGGTTCCTGCACCAGCTGGACGGCCCGGCCACCACCTACAACAACCCGGCGGTGCTCCGGCTCACCGGCGACCTCGACGTGGCCGCCCTGGGCGCGGCCCTGCGCGATGTCGTGGCCCGGCACGAGCCGCTGAGGACCGTCTTCGAGAGCGCGGACGGCGAGCCCTACCAGCGGATCCTCGCACCCGGTGAACTCACCTGGGACCTCGCCGTCCACCGGGTCGAGCCCGGCGGCCTTCCGGAGGCTGTCACCGAGGCGGTCGGGACCACCTTCGACCTCGCCACCGACCTGCCGATCCGGGCCACCCTGCTCCAGTCGGCCGCGGACGAGTTCGTCCTGGTGCTGGTCGTGCATCACATCGCCACCGACGGCTGGTCGATGGCGCTGCTGGGCCGGGACGTGTCGGCCGCGTACACGGCCCGGGCCCGTGGCGAGGCTCCGGTGTGGGAGCCGCTGCCGGTGCAGTACGCCGACTACGCCCGATGGCAGCGCGACCTGCTCGGCGACGAGTCGGACCCGGCCGGACTGATGGTGGAGCAGATCGCCTACTGGCGGCGGACCTTGAGCGGCGCCCCCGGGGAGCTGGCCCTGCCGGTGGACCGGCCGCGGCTCGCGACGCCGGGCGAGCGAGGACACCGGGTGCCGTTCGAGGTGCCCGCCGACCTGCACCACCGGCTCGTCGGCATGGCACGGGCCGAGGGCGTGACGCCGTCGATGGTGTTCCAGGCCGCCCTCGCGGTGATGCTCTCCCGGGCCGGCGCCGGAACGGACATCCCGATCGGCACCGTGGTCGCCGGGCGCACCGATGAGGCGGTGAACGAGCTGGTCGGGTTCTTCGTCAACACGCTCGTCGTCCGTACCGACCTCGCCGGCGGCCCGGAGTTCCGTGAGCTGCTGGCCCGGGTGCGCGAGGCGAACCTGGGGGCGCTGGAGCACCAGGACGTGCCGTTCCAGCGGCTGGTGGAGGAACTCGCGCCGCAGCGGACCGCCGGCCGCAACCCGCTGGTCCAGGTGGTGCTGAACGTGCAGAACACCGCGCCGGCCGTCCTCGAGCTGCCCGGCGTGCAGGTGGCCGAGGCCGCCACCGAGCTGGCCGGCGCCGCCACGTCGCCCGCGCGCTACGACCTGCATCTGACGCTCGACGAGACCTTCGACGAGCACCAGCGCCCGGCGGGGATCCGCGGCCTGGTCACCGCCGCGGCCGACCTGTTCGACCCGCTTTCGGCGGCGCGGATCACGCGGTGGTTCGCCCGGGTGCTGGACGTGGTGACAGCCGACGCCGGCGTCCGGGTCGACACGGTGAGCCTGCTCGGCGACGGTGAGCGCGAGCAGGTGCTGCACCGCTGGAACCAGACCCCGGAGCCGGGCGAGCGTCCGGCCGTCATCAGCCGCTTCCTGACGCAGGCGGCCGCCACCCCGGACGCCACAGCCGTGGTCGCCGGCGGTACGGCGACGACCTACCGGGAGCTGGCGGCAGCCGCCGGGCGAGTGGCCGCGTACCTCGCCGGCACGGGGGTGGGACCGGAGTCGGTGGTCGCGATCTGCTTGCCGGCCGGCCTGCCCACCATCACCGCGATCCTGGGCATCTGGCAGGCCGGGGCGGCGTACCTGCCGATCGACGACCGGCTGCCGGCGGAGCGCATCGCGTTCCTGCTCGCCGACAGCGGCGCCCGGCTGGTGCTCACCGATCCGCGGACGGACGCCGGCCTGACCGGGCAGCCGGCCGTGCACCTCGCCGGCCTGCCGGGGGAGGACGGCACGCACCGACCGGTCACGCCCGGCCCGGCCGCTCTGGCCTACATCATCTACACCTCCGGCTCGACCGGGACGCCGAAAGGCGTCGCGGTGACGCAGGGATCGCTGGCCACCTACGTGGCGGGGGTACCGGACCGGCTGGGCTGGGGTGCGCCCGGCGCCCGCTACGGGTTGCTCCAGCCGCAGGTCACCGATCTGGGCAACACGGTGGTGTTCATCAGCCTGGCCACCGGCGGCGAGCTGCACGTGCTGGACCCGGCGGCCGTGACGGATCCGGCCGCGGTCGCCGCCTACCTGCGCGACCACGAGATCGACTTCGTCAAGGCGGTGCCCTCGCACCTGGCGGCGCTGGCCGCCGCCGACGGCCCGGCCGCGGTGCTGCCGGCCCGGTCGGTGGTGCTGGGCGGCGAGGCGGCACCGGCCGCGTGGGTCGTCGAGCTGCTCCGGGCGGCCGGCAACCGCCGCGTGTTCAACCACTACGGGCCGACCGAGACGACGATCGGCGTGGTGACCGCGGAACTCTCCGCGACCGGGGTCGTCCCGATCGGCACGCCCATCGCCGGCACCCGCCTCTATGTGCTCGACGACCGGCTCGACGTGATGCCGCCGGGCGTGCCGGGAGAGCTCTACATCGCCGGGGCGGGGGTCGCCCGCGGCTACGCGGGCCGCCCCGCCCTCACCGCCGAGCGCTTCGTGGCCTGCCCCTTCGGCCGCGGCGAGCGCATGTACCGGACCGGTGACCGGGTCCGCTGGACCGCGGACGGGCAACTGGTCTTCCTCGGCCGTGCCGACGCCCAGGTGAAGATCCGCGGCTTCCGGGTCGAGCCGGGCGAGGTCGAGCAGACCCTGCTCGCCCACCCGGCCGTGTCGCGGGCCGCGGTGGTGGCCCGGCCGGAGGGACAGCTCGTCGCCTATGTGGTGCCCACCGGCGACCGACCCGCCGAGGCGGAGCTGCGGGAGTTCGTGGCGGGCCGGCTGCCCGACTACCTGGTCCCGGCTCGCGTGGTGACGCTCGAAGCGCTGCCCCTGACCGCCGCCGGGAAGCTGGACCGGCGTGCCCTGCCCGCGCCGGAGGAGATCACCGCGCCGGCCGGGCGGGCACCGGCCGATCCGGTCGAGGCGGCGCTCTGCGAGGTCTTCGCCCAGGTGCTCGGCCGCGACACGGTCGGCGTGGACGACAGCTTCTTCGAGCTGGGCGGGCACTCCCTGCTCGCGATCCGGCTGCTCTCGCGCATCCGGGCCCGGCTGTCGGCCGAGGTGAAGGTACGGACCCTGTTCGAGGCGCCGACCCCGGCCGGACTGGCCGCGCGGCTGACCGCCCCGGCCCGCGAGCGGATCCGCCCGCCGGTGCGGGCGACCGCACGTACCCCCCGGTTGCCGCTGTCGTTCGCGCAGCGCCGGCTCTGGTTCCTGGGCCGGCTGGAGGGCGCCGGCGCCACCTACAACATCCCGCTCACGCTGCGGCTCAGCGGCGACCTGGACACGGGTGCGCTGGAGGCGGCGCTGCGGGACGTGATCGGGCGCCACGAGCCGCTGCGGACCGTCTTCGGTGTCGCCGACGGCGAGCCGTACCAGCGGATCCTGGACGACACCGAGTTCGACTGGCAGCTACTGGTCCACCCGGTCGATGCCGCCGGGCTGGCCGCCGCGATCGCCGCCGAGTCCCGGTACGCCTTCGACCTGTCCGCGCAGGTGCCGATCCGCGCGACCCTGTTCGAGGCCGGCGCGGACGAGCGCGTGCTGATGGTGGTGGTGCACCACATCGCCACCGACGGCTGGTCGCACGCCTCGATGGGACGGGACCTGGCTGCGGCGTACGCGGCCCGGCTGCGGGGCGCCGCGCCGGTGTGGGAGCCGCTGCCGGTGCAGTACGCCGACTACGCGCTGTGGCAGCGAGAGCTGCTCGGTGACGCCGCCGACCCGGACAGTCTGCTGGCGGCGCAGGTCGCCTACTGGCGGGAGGCGCTCGCCGGCGCGCCGGAGGAGCTTGCGCTGCCGTCCGACCGGCCGCGTCCCGCCACGGCGAGCCATCGCGGGCACCGGGTCCCGGTGCGGATCCCGGCCGAGGTGCACCAACGCGTCGTCGAACTGGCCCGGGCCGAGGAGGCGACCCCGTTCATGGTGCTGCAGGCCGCCCTGGCGGTGCTGCTGTCGCGGCTCGGCGCGGGTACCGACATCCCGGTCGGCACCCCGGTCGCCGGGCGCACCGACGAAACGCTCAACGACCTGGTCGGCTTCTTCGTGAACAACCTGGTCATCCGTACGGACCTGAGCGGCGCCCCGGCATTCCGGCGCGTGGTGGGCCGGGTCCGTGAGGCGGGGCTCGGCGCCCTGACCCATCAGGACGTGCCGTTCGAGGTTCTCGTGGAGCAGCTGGCGCCGGAGCGGACTCTGTCCCGGCACCCACTGTTCCAGGTGATGCTGACGTTGCAGAACACCGAGTACGCCCGGCTCGACCTCCCCGGCGTCCAGGCCGAGGTCGTCGACCCGGAGTCCGGCATCGTGCACTTCGACCTCCAGGTGTCGCTGCGGGAGACCTTCGACGAGCTCGGTGCCCCGGCCGGGCTGACGGGTGGCCTGAACGTCTCGCTCGACCTGTTCGACGTGGCGACGGCCGAGTCGCTGGCGCGGCGGTGGACGCGGATCGTCGACATCCTGACCGCGGCACCGGACACGCGCCTGCACGAGGTCGGCGTGCTCGACGCGGCGGAGCGGGACCAGCTGGTGTCCGGCTGGAACGACACCGCGGCCGCCGTGGACGCGGCCTCGGTCCTGGAACTGTTCTCCCGGCAGGCGGCGCGCACGCCGGACGCGGTGGCGGTGGTGGCCGGCGGCGCCCGGATGACGTACGCCGAACTCGATCTGCGCTCCGGTCGGGTGGCCGGACACCTGCGTGAGCGGGGGGCCGGGCCGGAGTCGCTGGTCGCCCTGCGCCTGCCGCGTGGCACGGACATGATCGCGGCGATCCTGGGCGTGTGGAAGGCGGGTGCGGCGTACCTGCCGATCGACCCGGAGTTCCCCGCGGAACGGGTCGCCTTCCTGCTCGCCGACAGCGGCGCCGAGGTAGTCCTGGACGGCGAGTTGCCGCTGGCCGCCACGCCGGTCACCGCGGACCCGGGTGACCCGGCGGGCCTGGCGTACGTGATCTACACGTCCGGGTCGACCGGCGCCCCGAAGGGCGTGGCGGTCACGCACGGCTCGCTCACCAACTATGTGGTGTCGGTGTCGCAGCGGCTGGGCTGGTCCGAGGGCGACCGGTTCGCGCTGTTGCAGCCGCAGGTGACCGACCTGGGCAACACCATCGTCTTCGGCAGCCTGGTCACCGGTGGGCAGTTGCACGTGCTGGACGCCACCGCGGTGGTCGACGCGGACGCGGTCGCCGGATATCTGGCCGAGCACCGCATCGACCACGTGAAGGTGGTGCCGTCGCACGCCATGGCGCTGTCGGTCCCCGCGGTGCTGCCGGCCCGGTCGCTGGTGCTGGGCGGCGAGGCCGCTCCGCGCGAGTGGGTGGCGTCGCTGGTGCGGCAGGCGGACAGCCGGCGCGTGTTCAACCACTACGGCCCCACCGAGGCGACCGTCGGGGTGACCACCGCCGATCTGTCGGCATGGGCCACGTCCGGCGCGACGAGTGTGCCGATCGGATCGCCGATCGCGAACACCCGTCTGTACGTACTGGACGACGGGTTGTCGCCGGTCCCGGCCGGGGTCACCGGCGAGTTGTACGTTTCCGGCGCGCCGCTCGCCCGCGGCTACGTGAACCGGCCCGGTGCGACCGCCGAGCGGTTCGTGGCGTGTCCGTTCGCCGTGGGCGAGCGCATGTACCGGACCGGTGACCTCGTGAAACGTCATGCGGACGGTCAGCTGGTCTTCCTCGGCCGCTCGGACGAGCAGGTGAAGATCCGCGGCTTCCGGGTCGAGCCCGGCGAGGTCGAGCGGGTCCTGCTCGGGCATCGCGACGTCCGGCAGGCGGCGGTGATCGCGCAGGACGAACGGCTGGTCGCCTATGTCGTCGCGGATGGCGACGTCGGCGAAAGCGGGTTGCGGGCTTTCCTGGCGCAGTGGTTGCCCCAATACCTGGTGCCGTCGGCGTTCGTGACGTTGCCGCAGCTGCCGCTGACCGGCAACGGCAAGCTCGACCGCGCCGCCCTGCCGGCCCCGGACCGCAGCGTGGTCCCCGGAAGGGCACCGGCCACGGTACGCGAGGAAGTCCTCTGCGCGGTCTTCGCCGAGGTGCTCGGCCTGGACGCGGTCGGTGTCGACGACAACTTCTTCGAGCTCGGCGGGCACTCGCTGCTGGCCATCCAGCTGCTGTCGAAGATCCGGGCCGCGCTCGGTGCCGAAGTGCGGATCCGGGCGCTGTTCGAGACGCCGACGCCGGCCGGGCTGGCCGTGGCGGCCGGCGCCGAGACCGTGGCCGTCCCGGAGAACCGGATTCCCGCGGGAGCGGGCCGGATCACCCCGGACATGCTTCCGCTGGCCCGACTGTCGCAGGCAGAGATCGACGGCCTGGTGGCCGAGGTGCCCGGCGGCACGACGAACGTGGCCGACATCTACCCGCTCGCCCCGCTGCAGGAGGGCATGCTCTTCCACCACCTGATGGCCGGCGACGGCGAGGATGTCTACCTCAACACCCGCCTGCTGGAGTTCGACTCCCGCGAGCGGCTCGACGCGTTCGCCGCCGGGTTGCAGCACCTGGTGGATCGGCACGACGTCTACCGCACGGCCTTCTTCTGGGCCGGCCTGCCGGAGCCGGTGCAGGTCGTGTGCCGCCGGGCGGTGCTGCCGGTGGTGGAGCACCCGGCTGCCGCGGACGCTGCGGATCCCGTCCTCGCCGCCGGGCGGACGATGAAGCTGGACCGGGCGCCGCTGATGGACCTGCACGCCTTCCCGGCCGGCGACGGCCGCTGGCGGGCCGTGGTCCGGATGCACCACATGGTGATGGACCACCAGGGCATGGACGTGCTGATCCGGGAACTGCGGGTGGTGCTGGCCGGTGACGGTGCCTCGCTGGCGCCGGCGCTGCCGTTCCGCAACTTCGTGGCGCAGGCCCGGGGCGGGGTGGACCGGGCCGAGCACGAACGGTACTTCGCCGGCCTGCTCGGCGACGTCACCGAGCCGACGGCGCCGCTGGGCGTCCTGGCCGTCCGGGGTGACGGCGGCGATGTGGCGTCAGCAACCGTGCCGATGGACACCGGGCTGGCGGCGCGGCTGAGGTCGGCCGCCCAGCGGCTCGGCGTGAGCGCCGCGACGGTGCTGCACGTGGCGTGGGCACGGGTGCTGGCGGCGCTGGCCGACCACGACGACGTGGTGTTCGGCACGGTGCTGTTCGGCCGGATGAACGCCGGTGCGGGCGCCGAGCGCGTGGTCGGGCCGTTCATCAACACCCTGCCGGTCCGGGTGGACACCGGCCGGCTCGGCGTGCGGGAGGCCGTGGCGGTCATGCGTGACCAGCTCGCCGCGCTGCTCGAACACGAGCACGCCCCGCTCGCCGTCGCGCAGCAGGCGAGCGGCCTGGACAACGACGTGCCGCTGTTCACCGCGATCTTCAACTACCGGTACACCGGCCCGCGTACGCCGGAAGGCGCCGCGCCGGTCCTGGACGGGGTACGCCAGATCGGGGGCCGGGACCGCACCAACTACCCGCTCGCGGTCTCGGTGAACGACGAGGGCGCGGCGGGGCTGAGCGTCGGCGTGCAGGCGGTGGCGCCGATCGAGCCCGAGCTGGTCGCCCGCCTGCTGCACACCGTCCTGGCCGGGGTGCTGGCCGCCCTCGACGCGGACGACGACCGCGGCCTGGACGAGGTGCCGCTGATCGACGGCGACGAGCACGCCCGGCTGCTCGCGCAGGGCACCGGTGTCCCGCGCAAAGCCGCGGCCGCCTCGATCGTCGAGCTCTTCGAGCTGCGTGTGGCGGAGTCGCCGGACAGCGTGGCGGTGCGTGCCGACGGGACCGAGCTGACGTACGCGCGGCTCGACGCGGAAGCGAACCGGCTGGCGCACCACCTGCGCGCGCTCGGTGTGGGCGCCGAGTCGGTGGCCGGCATCTGCCTGCCCCGCGGCGCGGAGGTGATCACCGCGATCCTGGGCGTGTGGAAGGCCGGTGCGGCGTACCTGCCGATCAGCCCCGACCTGCCGGCGGAGCGTGTCGCCATGATGCTGGCGGACGCCGGCGCGAACGTCGTGATCGCGGACCGGCCGATGCCCGGTGCGCAGGTGGTCTCCCTGGACGACGCGCGCGGCGACACGGACACCGCACCGGCTGTCACCGTCGATCCGGCTGCTCTGGCGTACGTGATTTACACGTCGGGGTCGACGGGTGTGCCGAAGGGTGTGGGGGTTTCGCATGGTGCGGTGGTGAATC
>NZ_JBIRWQ010000040.1:0-72975 GCF_044388125.1 Actinoplanes sp. NPDC020271 | reverse complement strand
CGCCGTCACCAGGCACGAGCCAGACGAGCCCACTATGCCCGCCGCCTCACCCTCGAACTCCAGCCATGATCACGAATGGCGGCTGCCGTACTAGGTGAGCGGTCGAGTCGTACGCCGCCGTGATCGTGGCGGCGGGTGGTCCGTGGGTCGGCGTGGCCGAGGCCGTCTTGGACGTCGTCGAGGGGGACGCCGGCGTCGCGGGCGAGGGTGGCGTAGGTGTGGCGCAGTACGTGCGGGCTCATCACGACGGTGATCCCGGCGGTCTTGGCGAGCCGGCGCAGCAGCCGCCAGATGGCGCCGCGGTCGAGGCGGCCGCCGGAGTCGGTGACGAACAGCGGCCGGCGGGTGCGGGCGCCGGCGCCGCCGAGCGGGACGGGCAGCCGGTCGCCGCCGAGGTCGTCGCGGCTGGCCAGGTAGGCGTCCAGGCGCTCGAGCACGGGGGCGGGCAGGGCGACGACGTGCTCGGCGTCGCCCTTGACGGTGAAGCGCAGCACGCGGTGGCCGCGGTCCTGGCCGAGCTCGTCGACGTCGGCGCCGACCAGTTCAGAGACGCGCAGCCCGCACATCAGCAGCACGGCGACGATCGCCGCGGTGCGCAGCGCCTGCGGGCCGGTGTCCGCGTCGGCGCCCGCGAGCAGCGCCCGGGCGTGGTCGCGGGTGAGCGAGGCGGTCTTCGGCGAGCGGGGCGGCTTGGGTTTGCGCTTGGGGTCGATCGCGGCCGGGTTGGCCCGCTCCGTGTGGCCTTCGGAGATGAGCCACCTGTAGAACGCGCTGACCGCGGCCAGGCGGCGGCCGCGGGTGGCCGGGGCCTCGCCGGCGGCTTCCAGGGTGCCCAGCCAGGCGTGGGCGTGCACGGTACGGGCGGCAGTGAGCGGGTCGATGCCGGAGTGCTCGAGGAAGGTCAGCCAGTTGGTCAGGTCCCTGTCGTACGCGGCCAGCGTGTTCTTCGAGCGGTACCCGATCCGCCACTCGCGGCGCAGCTGCTCAAGCTCGTTGACGGAGGTGCCCATTCCGATCGCGGGCAGGATCTCGCCGGCGATCACGCCGGCCGCTCGTGCCCGTGGAGGCGCCTGCAGACCTCGTCCTCCAGAATGCGGGACCGTTCGGAGCGCGGTGGGTGCCGTGTCTGCGGCGGGATCGTCGCGCACGAAGTACTCCTTCGAATCGCGTGGGCTGCAGGGCTCGGACTCATAGGGTGACGCTCACTCATGGGGTTCAGACGTCACCGCTCTTCTTGCCTCTCTCTGGCAGCGGCGGCCAGGCCGGTGCCGGCGACCAGTGCGCGGGCGGCGCAGGTGGGGTTGTCACTGAGGAGGTTGACCAGGATGCCTGCGGCCATGGTGCCCAGCAGGAAGCCGGCGATGACGCCAAGCCGGCCCAGCGGCGACCGGCCGCGGCCGGATAGGGCCGGCGGCGGGTCGGTGGTCATGGTGTCGAGCGTGGCGGGCGCCCGCGAGCCGGAAAAGCCCAATTGATGCCTCCATAAGATCAGTTATGGAGGCATCAAGCGACGAGATGGCGCCGCGTGGAATCAGGTGCCCGACGGCACCCTCCAGCCTCGCCCCACTCGTGAGGGTCAGGCCTCCACGTTTTCGAGCCGGTACGGGCCACTGCCCGTACCGCTGATCCGGCTATCTCCCCCCGCGCACCCGGCGTCTCACCGGCGATACATGCGGCGCGCTACCCACCAAGTCCCCCAGGTCTCGCAGGCCTGCCTCCTTGAGAAGCCTCGCCCGCTGCCTCTTCGGCAACCGGGCGAGGGCCTGATGCATGGAGGACAGCAAGTTCAAGAGCACGGCGCGCTCCGCGTCGTTCTTAACCTCGTAGAGGTGGACCCCGCTGGAACGCGCGGCTTGCAATGCCTGGACGGTATCGGCGAGTTCGGCGGTCGGCACCTGCCTACGGACCAGCACCATCGCCGCCACTTGTAGTGCCGCCAGCGCCACCCACCACACCGGCTCCGGCACCCCCAGAAAACGCGGCTGGAGTCTCAGCAGTTCGTAGAGCCACCTCGCCGCCGCGGCAAGAACGTCGTGCCCGTCCCCCGGCAAGAGACCGAAAACGACGGCGACAACGATGATCACGGCCAGGAAGCCACTGAGACCGCTGCGGAGCTTCTCCAGGCCTCGGTCGCGGTGAGCGGAGAGGCTGCCCTCCGCAACCTGCATCGTCGCCGCTGCGCTGGCTCTCGACATTCCGAGCAGGACAAGCAGGCGTACAGCGTGGTGCTGTCGTGGCGTCAGCTTGCCCAGTTCGCAGTGGATCTGGTCCGTCTGGGCCCGGGCAACAAGCTGTTCTTCGGGCGTAGCAGGCTGTACGGAGAGCTCGAGCGCCGAGACCTCGTCGTACGGTGCCCCGGTGAAATGCTGTCGCTCGCGGGCGGCCCGCAGCACGTAGCGCCGAGCCACTGTGAACATGTAGTGCTCGGGCTTGCGGATCTCGATCCACCGCTCGAAAAGTTCGAGGAAGGTGTACTGGACGACGTCTTCGGCCTGCAGGGTGCCGGAGGGGATTCGGTACTTCGACAGCTGGCGCTGGGCAAAGGCGAGCAGAGCCCGCTCGTGGGCGACCACGAACTCCTGCACGCCGAAGCGATCAGTGGTCGTCACTTTCGTCCCTCGTCGGTCGGTGGGAGCCGCACATACCAGCTAGCGCCACCCGGCAAGGTGCCACCGGCCTCCCCGCCCGCGGGGAGATGACGCAGCACGCGGACTACCGCAGCGTGCGAATCCGCCGGCCGCTGCCGCGCGGCCACCATCACCGCCCAAGCTCCCAGCCGCGCTGCCCACTCCATCACGGTCAACCATGAGTGCCCGTCCACGTCCAACCTCCGCGCGAGACTACGCCGAGCATCGACCACGCTGGCGTTCTTGCTCTCTACGGGCACGAATGACCGAGAACCGTTACCAAGCCGCGGAAAAAGTTTTGGGCGCCCGCGACGACGTTCACCTGCCCTACGCGTAACCCCCGGAGCGAACCTGGCCGCGCTTTCCCGGCAACCGCAGGTCAGTGCGGTCTCATGCCGCCAGTGCGTCGCGTGACCACAACGGCAGATCGCCCGGCTGCAGATCGCCGCGGCGGCGCAGGTAGCGGTCAGATGCCGGGCCCGGCCCCGCTCGAACGCAACGTCGACCTGGAACTCGGCAACCACCAGAGGCTCGATCGGCAGATAGCGCATCGCGTCCCGCAGACCGGCCGGCCCGCACCAGGAGCCCGGCAACGGTACCGGTCACGGATACGGCGCGGCAGCAGGGCACAGCAGACCGGCGAGATCCTCCTGCTGAAACGCAGCGATCTGGCCGGTGCGGGCACCGCAGCCGGCCGTGCTCGTCGAACCGGCCGAGCAGCACCGACCGCGGCGCGCTCACCTAGCCGGTGAGCCCGGCGATCACCGCCTCGGTGGTCAGCCGGGTCTTGTACTTGCTCCACCCGGCCCGCCCCGGCGTGTATCGGCCGGCCAGCACCTTGACCACCAGGCCCTCCACTCCAGTGGCTGCCCAATCCCGCATCCATGCCCGCCCCTCGGCCACGTCGGTGGTCTGCGGGCACAGCACCAGCGCCGGCGGCGTTGCGTCGAGCAGCTGCTGCAGCCGCGCCCGCCGCTCGCGCAGCGGCCGGTCGAGCAGGACCCGGCCCAGCTCAGCGAGCAGATCGAACGCAACCAGCTGCGCGCTCACACCGCCCAGGAGGCCGAGTTTCCTTCAGATGGGTCGCTCGACTCCTACCTCACCCGCATGGGCCACGAGATCAGGCAGCGCATCACCTTGCCTGGCCCGGACGTCGAAAGAGCTTGCATATCACTGCTGGAGGAGATCAACCGGGTGCTGACCAACGGTGGACAGGCTCAGGACGACCTCCTGCTGACCGCCCTCGCCGACGCGCTGCAGGCGGCGGTCAGCGCCTATGAACAGCACGGCATGCACGTGCCGCCCGAGCTGGTGAAGAGCACGACGGTGACCTTCGAGCATCAGCTGGGACCAGTACAGACGGTGCTGCCGATTCATTCACCGCGCTCGACCTGGACCCGCTGCCCGCGACCACCTGATCGGGCGTCAACTCAACGGCCAGACTCTCCCGAAGCACGGTGATCACCGCCGTTTGGACTTGGTGGCACATTTCTTGCCGACACCCTCGTCTTGGTCGGCGCGCAACGTGGTGGTCAGCGATCTGGTCCGCAGCGGCGTCCGGAAGCGGGACAGAGGCTAAACGACAAGCTGAGGGCACCACCACGAGGGCGTAGTCAAAGCCAACCCGGTTTGACCCCTACGAGTCAGACTTGCGGACGGCGGTCGAGGTCCGCTGTCTCCTACCCCTCAGCAGAGCAATCGCTTCACGCAGAGTGATGGTGAAGATCTGCTCTTCGGTCCTGAGCTGGCGGATGACATCGCCGTACGAGATGTGCGGCCCGTACTGATCGTTGGTATCCGCGAAGACCTTGACACCGTCGGAGTCTGTGGCGAGCACCCGCGGAAGGCTCAACAGCCGCAGCGCATGATCGAGGGTGAGATCCTCGGGTCGGCTGAACAGGGGAACCTCCTGATCACCGCTGACCACAACATAGCTATTTGCCCGCCTCGGGGTGCCCTTGAGCGTCACGGTGCGACCGGTCACCGGGTCTTTGCCCAGATCGGTGACCACTTGTCGACCCAAAAGGTCCCAAGCCCGCTTCCGGGCCCGTTCCGCGCGCTGGGCTTCCGTGCGCCGGGCTTCCCAGGTGCCATCGATGTCGGCCTGATCTTCCTCCGCTTCAGCGATGTCGATGAGCCTCTGAGCAGACCTTGTGAGCCAGTCCTCGGCGGGTGAGGTCTTAGCGCGCCGGACTCCTCGGGGGGGGCAACGGCTTGTCGGTAAGTTCGGTAAGTTCCTGGGCGAGCCTGCTGAAACTATCCTCGGCGGGTGGGTTCTCGGCGCGTCGGATTCCCGCGCGGCGCAACACCTCGTCGATGAGTTCCTGTGGAACATCCTGGCCCAGCCGGCCGACGGACGACTGCTTGAAAACCTCGTCAGGCAACATCGCCTTTCCCCCTTTTCAGGATCTCCCGGCGATGCCGGTACACGAGTGCCTCGACGGCCCGGCCAGTCACATCCAAGATCTCACCGATCTCCGCGTAGCTGAACCCCTCGCTGATCAACACGAGGGCCACGGCGGTACGCACGCCCATGGCAGCTAACCGGCGTTTCAGCTCCATCTGGCCGATGACCTGAACCTCCGGCCCGGGCGTCGCGTCCGGCAAACTCGTCATGTCCTCATGACCGTCACCACGGGTGATCGGTCGCCAGGAGGCCTCCTCGCGCTGCCAACGGCGAAACACGTTGGGAAACGCGTTGATGCAGGACCCGATGAAGTAGGTAGTCAACGATCCTTTTCGAGGATCCCACTCGGATAGTTCCAGCGCGAACGCCTTAAAGTCGCGCACGGCATACGCGACCGTCTCCAGCGCGAGTTCGGTTCGGTCATCGGGGGTCAACCCCGGAGGCGGTGCTCCTATGGGGCGGCCGCGGGCAGCGCACTCGCGGAACATCATCCCGGTCGCCAACCACGCCTGACAGACACGGAAGCCATACCCCGCCAGGTCATTCATCAGGCGCTCGTAGTCGGGCCCGACGAGCCCATCGTCAATGGCCTTCTGCCAGACCTGGCGATCCGCGAGCTCCTCCGTGGCCGGGCGCCCGTGGGTATGAGGGGGCAACTGATCGGCGGCTGGGCATCCGTCGGTGGGACGCGCCAACTCCTGCGCGGCTGGGCGCCCGTAGGCAGGAGGCGCTGCGTCTGGCGCATGCCGCGCTGTCGCCTCTTCAGCCATGCTCACGCTCCCGCGCTTGTCGGTGATCGTTCATGTCCTGATAGGTCAGCCCCGTCGCGGAACCCCACGGACAGGCCATGTGACATAGGCCACATTCTATGGTGCGGGGTTCACGGCGCGGGCCGACCTACAGCTTCGGCAACTACTCCACGAGCCAGGGAGATGTCATGCGTCGGCGGTCGTCGGGACGAGCCCGGTTCCTCATCTTCTGTTTCATCGTCATCGGAATCTGCGTGGATTTGTTCCCGAACGTCCACGTCGAAGTCCGGCCGGCGATCACGGCGTCACCCGACGCCACCGTCAGCTCCACCCGGGCCTAGCCCAAACGCCCAATGCACCGACCCGCCATCGGCGTCATACCCCGGCGACGGGCGACACCACAGGAGGAATCCATGAACACCAACCCCACCGGCAAAGTACGGACCGGCACGCGCAGCTGGCGGTATGCCGGCGTGCGTCACCTTGCGGCAGGCGCTGCCGCAGCCGCCGTCACCTTGGCAGCCAGCGCTTCGCCTGCCCTGGCGTCCAACTCCACGATCTCCATCGGCGTTGCCCGGATCACCGACAAAGTCTTCTACGGCGACGGTAGCTACTTCAACGTCGGCGACTACGACAACATCTGCCTCGTCATCATGAACATGAAGGCCGACACCATGTTTTGGACCGTCCGCTCAAACGTGGAGCAGGAGTGCCACACCATCATGGGATCCCACTGGTTCACCACAATTACCACCCGTGTTGCCGAGACGGGGTGCTGGAACTACTACGCGCGGGTCTCGGCATACAAGGACCACAAACTCGTCGCCAACAAAGAATCCGACTGGATCTATTGGTGCCCGGACCCGCCAGCTGCCAACCACCCCAACTGGGGCGGCTAACGACACCTAGTGCCGGTGTTCGATAATTACGACACGCTCCAACGCCGGCGCGCTGCGCATGTGCTGCCGAGGACCCGGGCAGTCCCGCCCTAGCCGAATTGCCGGCGCATTCAGGCCCGCCAGCGCACATGCTCGGGTCCCCTGCAGCACCGTCATCTGGAGCGATCCGCAACCCGGCATGACCATCTGCTGGGCCGAACCACCCTGGCAGCTCGACGTGATCGCGGTCAGCGATCTCGACCCTGACGCACGAACCCGGCCGCCTCAGCGCGACCAGCAGCGGCTGGATCCACACAGCGGGCCCCCGGCCCCGTCATCCTCGGCCGCCCGAAGTGACGCATCCGAGCCTTGCGGCGGCGGGACCGCTTGTTCAGATAAAAGCAGCGCGGCGGTGAACGGGAAGCACGCGTTACGCGGCTCGTCACCCTCCTGTGCGGGCATCCGCAGGTAGGCGCAGAGCACATCGATGCAGGTCTGCCGGCCCTCCGGCCAGTGAGACCACCCAGAGCAGCCCGGTCCGGACATCAGTGACCTTCCCGATGCTCCACACGCCACCCAGTCCACGCGACGCCCGAGCCCGCCGCCCCGGTAACCCACCCGGATTCACTCGTTACATGCCGCCACCTGCGGCACTCACCATCTACAACACCCGGGTCCGCCGATAGGTAAGCCCATCGAGCTGCTCGATGGGCAGCAGGTTGCGGTACCAGATCGCCGCGGTGGGCGGGATGTTCGCGTGCTGGCTCACAATTGCGGGTTCGGCGTGGCCTTTCGTGGTGGAAAGGACAGTTCCGCACCAAGAAGAAGTCGGACCTCAACGTCATGACGATTCCCAGTACGACTCCCCCCGCCCAACGTCGGCGGTCCGAGCCCGGCACCGTCGTCACGGCCGCTTTGGCTCGCCACCATCATCCGCATCACCAGCGCGCTGGTCACGACGATCACCGGCTGTCAGCGGCAGCTACCGGCCACCCGCCGGCACGCTGCCGACGGCAGGCGCGTTTTCTCGACACTCCCGGTGACGGCCGGGCCCGGGGCCTCGCAGGGACGAGGCACCGGGCCCGGCCGGGGCGGATCGGTCAGACGGGCTGGGCGTCGCGGGAGCGCAGCCCGGCGATCCCGACGATGATCCCGCCGATCCCGACGAAGCACAGCGTCGTCGCGCCGAACAGGACGAACGTGGCCAGCCCGAGACCGGGCCAGACCAGGATGGCTATCGAGGCGAGGACTACGACGAGGCCGAGCCCGATCCGCAGGCCGCTGCGCGGCGAGCCGACCGAGGTGAAGATCTCGGCGAGGCCGTCGAGGAGCCAGCCGAGCGCGACGATGACCAGCAGCAGTGTGATCGAGCCGGCCACGTTGCGCAGGCAGAGGATGCCGAGCAGTCCGACGAGGACGCCGAAGATGACGCCGAGGATGCGGGCGCCGGCCGAGGACTCCTCGTCGGTGAACAGGAACTGGCAGGCCCGGACCACGCCGAGGATCAGCAGGTTCAGGCCGAACAGGACGCCGACGACGTGGAGGGTCGCCGACGGCCAGGCGAACGCGACGATCCCGAGGACCAGGGCGGCCACCCCGGCGATCAGGCTGGCCCAGCCGGTGGTTCGTGTCATGGGAACCCCCTAGCGGTAGCGGACTTCGCGGCCGTGCACGGCCAGGGCGTAGATGACCAGGATGTCGGTGGCGATGACGATCGAGCACCAGATCGGGTACGCGGGCAGGAACATCATGTTCGCGAACGCGCTGAGCACCGCGACGATGATCCCGACGACCCGGGCCCACATCTGGCCGAGGAACACGCCGATGCCGGTGAGCACCGCGAGCGCCCCGATCAGCAGGTGCGTCCACCCCCAGCTGGTGTAGTCGAACGTCAGCACCAGGCCGTTGCGGGTGGTCAGGAAGTAGTCGTCCTTGAACAGGGCGACGAATCCCTCGATCATCTGGAAGCCGCCGGTGAGCAGGAGCATCACGCCGGCGAAGACGACCGCGCCGACCCAGGCGGTGGGTTCGCGCGCCGAACCGGGCGGGGTGTAGGGCTGCTCGTCGCCGTACGCCGGGTTCTGCTGCTGTGTCTCGGACATCAGATCTCCTTGAGGAATCGTGGCGGCGTCAGCGCGCTGAACGCCGCGGCTACGTACGGGCCGACCAGTTCGGCCCGGTCCAGGCCGTCCGCGGCGACCTCGATCACCGTGCCGGGGGCGACGCAGACCCGCACCGCGATCAGGTTCCGGCCGCGTATGTGCCGGCGGACGACACCCTCGGACAGCACCACGCCCGGCATCCGCCGGATGCGGTCGAACACCGGCCCGCGCCGGATGACCAGCAGGTCACCGGTCCAGCGGGCCCACATCCACCGGGACCACCCGCGCCGGAACCGGACCCGGCACCGGAACGCCGGGCCGTCCTCGGCGAACGCCTTCCGCGTCCGCCGTTCCCGGCCGGCCGCGCACAGTGCCAGCAAGACCAGGACGAACAGCGACACCATGCTCATCGGACCTCCTCTCCGATCGCGTCATCCCCGGTGGATGACCCCCGGCTCCAGTTGCGCGGGCGCCAGTTCTCGACGACCTTGGCCACCGCCGTGACCAGGAACAGCTGCCCGGTGAGGGCTTCGAACACGGCGATGGTCTGGGCCGGGTTGCCGGCCGGGACGAGGTCGCCGTAGCCGGTGGTGGTCACCGTGACGAAGCTGAAGAACAGCGCCTCGGACAACGGCGGGTCCCCGCGTTCACCGAAGAGCGGCCCGGGCTGCAGTTGCGCCAGGCACTCGTAGGCGAACCCGAAGGCCATCCCGATCAGCAGGTACGCGGCGAGCGCCCCGAGCATCGTCTGCAGGTCCACGGTGTCCCGCCGGCCCAGGTCGCGGACGATCGCGAACGGTGCCAGCAGATACAGCACGCTGGCCGCGGAGAACGCGATGGCGGTGAGCGGCCCGACGTCCAGGACGCTCAGCACCGCCGCGACCAGGGCGAGGACGAACACGACCGCACCGGCCAGCCGCAGCCCGGGGCGGGCGCGGGCGACCCGCAGCGACTGCCAGACCGTGACGGTCTGCACGGCGAGCAGGACGGTGACCGTCCAGCGGTGCTCGGCGAAGATCGCCAGCACGTAGGTGCTCACGATCAGGAGCAGCACCGTGCCGTACCCGAATCGGGGTCTCATTCTTTTTGGTCGTCACCCGCCGGCAGCCGGCGGACCTCGATCAGCCGCAGCCCCAGCCCGTGGATCCGGGAGATCAGGCCGACCACGGCGGACTGGTCGGGCAGGTTGCCGTGCAGCACGGTTTCCGGCGGTTCCACGCTGACCGTGAGGTCGCGCAGTTCGTCGAGCAGTTCGTCCGGGATCACCCCGGAGACACGGACCTGGTAGGTCGGGTCGGGCATCACGTCCACCTCCTAGTCCACGGCCTGCAGGAGCCCGAGGCGGACGAGCCGCTCGATGCGCCGTACGGTGAACGGATGTGACTGCGGCAGTTGGGCCAGTTCCACCCAGAACCCGTGCAGCGCCTGCCCCTGCCGGATCAGCTGCTGCACGTCGGTGGTGTGCTCGGTGTGCCGGCCGGAGGCGAGCAGGACCAGGCCGGACGCGCCGTTGGGGCACAGGTGCGCGCCGTGCCGGTCGCACGAGTACTCCCGCAGCCGCGACAGGGTCGGGCCGAGCACCGGGATCTTCTCCGAGTAGGCGACCGACAGCTGGTACCACAGCGAGACGTGGTGCAGCCGGATGTGCCCGAGCTCGTGTCCGAGAATGAATCGCAGTCCCTCCCGGTTGTTCTGCTGCAGGTTCGCGAACAGTTCGTTGGAGAGCACCACGTAGTCGTGGCCGGTGGCCTGGGCCGCGAACGCGTTCAGCGTCCCGTTGCCGTTGGCCAGGTAGATCGTCGGCCGGCGGGGCAGTCCGAGCCGGTGGGCGAAGTCGTCGGCGGTCTTGTAGAGCTCGCCGTACTGATGCGGGCTCAGCTCGACCGCGGTGCCGCGCACCGACGCCCGCTGCGTCTCGCGGATGATCACCAGGATCGGCACCAGCAGCAGTAACCCGATGAACGCGCTGCGCACGGCGGTGGCCCAGCCGGTGTTCTCCAGCCGGTCCGGCAGATAGGGCAGAGTGAACGCGGCCTGCAGGATCAACCAGATGATGATCAGGTTGAGCACCACCATGAACACGTAGAACGGCATTTCGGCCGGATGCCGCAACCGTTTGCCGGCGGCTGTCGACGTCGACACGGTGTCCTCCTTCTCCGGGGCCCGCGGACTCCGGATGCCGCGGTTCGGTGCCGACTTTCCGCGCCGGGCCGCCGGCACACCTCATCCCGCCGGAGTGAGGCCGGTGGATGCCGCCCCGGGGACGCTTTTCACGACCGAAATGCACAAACCTGATTCGGTACGTACGGAAGGGCGGCGGTGGCGATGGGCGAGGGACGACCTTGGACGGCCCGGCTGGCGTTCGCCGCGGCCGCCGCGGCGACAGTGCTGGTCCTGGTGGTCGCGGGCGTGGCGGCCAGCCTCGCGCTGCTGCTCACCGCGGCGCTGGGCAGCGCCGTCACCCTGGCCGCGGCGTGGTGGTTCCTGTCCCACCGCGGGATCGTGCGCTGGGCCGCGGCCACGGTGGTGGTGCTCGCCCCGCTGGTCGTCGCGGTGCTGTTCGCCCGCGCGAACCTGGTCGCCGTCGTCACCGGGTTCGGGCTGCTCTGGGCGCTCGCGGTGGCCGCCGGCCGGCGCGCCCTGGCCGACCCGGCCCCGCCGGTGGCCTACCGGACCCCGGCACCCCGGCGACCGTTCCTGATCATGAATCCGCGTTCCGGCGGCGGGAAGGTCGGCCGGTTCGCCCTGGCCGAGCGGGCGCAGGCGCTGGGCGCGGACGTGTTCCTGCTGGACGGCCCGGCCGTCGACGTGGCCGCGGTCGCCCGCCGGGCCGTGCTCGACGGCGCCGACCTGCTCGGCGTGGCCGGCGGCGACGGGACGCAAGCCCTGGTCGCGGGGATCGCCGCCGAGCACGGCCTGCCGTTCCTGGTGCTCTCGGCCGGCACCCGCAACCACTTCGCGCTGGACCTCGGGCTGGACCGCGACGACCCGGCGGCCGGCCTGGACGCGCTCACCGACGGCGAGGAGATCCGGATCGACCTGGGGCTGATCGGCGGACGGACGTTCGTGAACAACGCGTCGTTCGGCGCCTACGCCGCGGTGGTGGCCAGCCCGGCGTACCGGGACGCGAAACTCGGCACCGCCCTGGACCTGCTGCCGGACTTCCTGAACCGCGGGTCGTCGCTGCGGCTCACCGCCGGCGACGTCACGCTGACCGGGCCGGAGGCCGTGCTGATCAGCAACAACATCTACCGGACGGACAACGGGCGGCGGCCGCGGCTGGACCGGGGCGAGTTGGGGGTCCTGGCGGTCGCCGTGCACCGGCGGCACGGTCTGACCGTCACCACCGCACGTGAGGCGATCGTGGACGCGGACACGCCGACGGTCCCGGTCGGCGTGGACGGGGAGTCGCTGGAGCTGCCCACCCCCGTACGGTTGAGGATCTGCCCTGGGATCTTGAAGGTCCGCGTGCCGCGGCAGCGCCCCGGCGTGCCCTCGGCGCCGGCGCAGCTGGACTGGGCACGGTTGCGGCGGCTGGCTTTCGCCAGCCGCCGCGGGATGCCGCTGTCAGCGCCGGCGGACGACGCGCCGGGTGACGCGGCGGGCGGTGCGGCGCCCGGTGCGACGGGCGACCCTGCGTGAACCGAACATGGTGATCTCCTTCTTCGCCAGGATCCGGCGGTCTCGATGTCGTGCAGTTCCCTGGCCTCGTCGGCGTTGAGCAGACCGATGCCGATCAGGTCGAACGGGCTGATGAACCCGTCCGCGAGCCGGAAGCCGCCGGCCCGCGCGATCGCGTCGCGCAGCGGCACCGCCCAGTGGTGCTCGATCATGATCAGCGCGGCCGCGCTGTCGTCCGGGATCTCCGCGAGCACGTCCCAGGCCTGCGCGTCCTCGAAGACGGCGACCTTGCCCTCGGCGTCGGCGGCCGCGGCACCGAGCGCGGCACCGGCCTCCATGCCCTCCTCGCCCTCGATGCCCAGGCCGACCAGGGCACCGATCTTGCTGCCCAGTTCGACGGCCTCGTCGTGGGTCAGGTTGCTCAGGTGCTCCACCTCCATAGCGCCCTTCTCGTCCTTGTAGACGGCGAGCGCGTCGATCACGCGTACCGTGTCGGTCTGCCGCAGCCGTTCCAGCTCGGCGATCACCTCACCGTGGAAGTCCGGGTGCCGGAAACCGAGCACGATCAGCTGGACGGGTCCGATGGCCATCTGCTGCCCTTTCGTTTCCTCAGATCCTGATTCGCGGCCCGCGGCAACCGCCTCATCCGGTACGGGTGACGACCGTTCACCACCCGCGAGCGACGCTGGCTCCATGAAGCGTTTCCTCGTGCTCGTCCTGCTCCTGTCCGGCTGCAGCAGCGCCGCCGAGGCCGCGCGCCCGCCGGTCTGCGACAGCTGGGACGCGGTGCAGAACACCGTGGACCACATCCGTGACGTCAACGTGTCGGCCAGCGGACTCTCCGCCCTCCGGCCGTACCTGACCCAGCTCAAGACAGAGCTCAACCAGCTCTACGTGGACGCGAAAGCGCAGTTCGGCACCGAGGCCGACGCGCTGCGGGTCGCCGCCGACCAGCTCGGCACGTCCCTGCGGGTCGCCAAGGACAACCCGGACGTCACCAACCTGGCCGCCGTGCGCGCCTCCGTCGGCGACGTCCGCACCAGCGCGAACACCCTGCACAACGCCATGCTGTCGACCTGCTGAGAGGGAAACCGGCCATGGAGATCGAGGAGAGCCGGGCCACCGGCTGGATCGCCTGGGTGCTCTTCGGCGGGATCCTGCTGGTCCTGCTGGGCGCCCTGCACCTGAGTGTCGGGCTGGTCGCGCTGCTGCGCCCGGAGTTCATCGCCGGGGACCGCGCCGACCTGCTGACCGACCTGCCGCTGGCCGGGGTCGGCTGGATCCACATCGTCGTCGGCGCCCTCGCCCTGATCACCGGGCCGTGCCTGATCCGCGGGCTGAGCTGGGCGCGTGCGGTGACGGTGGGGCTCACCGCGCTCGCCGCGGTGATCAACTTCGTGTTCCTCGGGATCTACCCGGTCTGGTCGGTGATCGGGATCGGGCTGTCGCTGCTGATCGCCTGGGCGGTCGTGGTGCACGGCGCCGAGGTCCCCGACGCGTACGGGAAGTGATCGGCCGGCTCGACGACTGGCAGCGACGGCACCGCGTCCCCGGCTTCGTCTGGGCCGTGACCCGCAAGTACCTCGACGACGGCGGGCCGCGCGAGGCCGCGCTCATCACGTACTACGGATTCCTCAGCCTCTTCCCGGCCCTGCTGCTGGGCGTGGCCGTGGTGTCCCGCGCCCTGACCACCCGGCCCGGCCTGCGGCAGGAGGTGGTCGGGGCGTTCGTGCCGCCGTCGCTGCGGGCCGACGTGGACGCGGCCGTCGCCGCCCTGCCGACCTCCTCGGCCGCGCTGGTCGTGGGACTGATCGGGCTCGCCTACACCGCCTCCGGGGTGGTGATGTCGGCCTACGCCACGCTCAACCACGTCGCCGCGGTCCCGCACCGGCGGCGCTCCGGACTGATCTCCTGGTACCTGCGGGTCCTCGCCGGCCTGGCCGTCCTGCTGACCGGCGTGGTCACCGCGACCCTGCTGCCCGCGGCCGGTACGTTCGTGGCCGCGTTCACCGTGCTGCAGCTGGTCGCGTGGCTGCTGCTGGACCGGCCGGCGCCGCTGCGGGCCCTGTGGCCGGCCGGGCTGATCGGGGCGACCGGCGTGACCCTGCTGCTGAAACTCGGCGCGGTGGTGCTGCCCGGGCTGATCCGGCGGGCCGGGCCGATCTATGGCGGGTTCGCGACCGTGGCGGCCGTCTTCACCCTGCTCTACCTGCTCAGCAACGTCCTGGTGCTGGCGGCGGAGGTGGCCGCGGTGCGGTGGGGACGGTTGTGGCCGCGGGCGCTGGACGGTTCCCGCCCGGCGCCCGCCGACCTGCGTGCCTACGAGCTGCTCAGGAAGGAGCAGGAGCGGCTGCCGGAGCCGCCCGGTCCGGCAGGAACCACGCCGCTACCAGGCCGATAGCGCCGGCCACCGCGACGGCGCCCATGGCCAAGGCGTACGCCGTCCCGGGTTGCGTGCCCAGCCCGGCCACCAGGATCGTCCCGGCGACCGCGCCGCCCAGCGCCGACCCCAGGTTCGACACGCTGCGGGACAGGCCGGAGATCTCGCCCTGCAGCTCCTCGCCGAACGCCGACTGCACCACGTTCACCGACGGCGTCAACATCCCGCCGAGACCGAAACCGATCACGAACAGGCCGGGGATGAACGCCCACACCGAGTCCGACGCGAAGACCAGCGTCAGCAGCAGGACGGTGCCCACCACGGTGATCAGGAAGCCGACCAGGATGAGGGTGCGCTGCGCCCGCCGCTTGGCGAACCGTTCCGCCGCCAGCGACGACAGCAGCAGCCCGGCCGTCGTGGCGGTGAACACCACGCCCGTCTCGATCGCGTTGTAACCCCGCTCCACCTGCAGGTACGCCGACACGACGAACGACGTGCCCATCAGCATCAGCCACTGGGCGGACTGGGTGAGCATGCCGAGATTCGACGTGCGGTTACGGAACAACGCCGAGGAGAGCAACGCGGGGCGGCCGGCGCGCTCCTTCGCTCGTACGCGCAGGAAGAACCACGTCAGCACGGCCGCGCCGGCCACCAGCAGGCCCAGCATCAGCCACCCGTTGTCGTCGGCGGCCAGGATCCCGGAGACCACCAGCACCAGCCCCAGCGCGGAGAGCACGGCGCCACCCGGGTCGGTCGGCTTCGACGGGTCCGGCGGCAGCGGGTCGTGCACCCAGCGTCGGCTCAGCACCGCGATCAGCAGCACCACCGCCACCTGGAACAGGAACGCGGCCCGCCAGCTGATCACCGTGGTGATGAACCCGCCGATCAGCGGACCCGTCGCCGCCCCGATCCCGCCCAGCGCGCTGATCGCACCGAACGCCTTCGCGCGCGACGTCAGATCGGTGAACAGCAGCGTCGTCAGGATGTAGACGGGCGGGATCAGCATCGCCGTGCCGACACCCTCCAGGATCGAGTTGCCGATGATCAGCACGCCGATGCCCGGGGCGAAAGCACTGAGCAGGGCACCCACGGCGTACACCAGTAGTCCGGCGGTCAGGCAGCGCTTGCGGCCGATCCGGTCGGTCAGCTTCCCGCCCGGGATCATCAGCGCCGCCATCACCAGCAGGAAGATCGTGATCGTCAGCTGCACCCCGGCCACCGTGGTGTCCAGGTCCTCGCTGATGTCGTTGATCATCACGTTCATGTTCGAACCGGCGAAACTGCAGATGAACTGCGCCAGCGCGAACGGGATCAGGGCCCGCCGCAGCGCAGCCTTGTTGTCAGTAGCGTCCACTGTCACGACTCCATCTCGGGCCGACCTCAAGCCATTCCCGCGTCCACGCGCGGTCCCGCCGCCGATCCAGCCCGGCACGGGCGATCCGGTACAGGCCGGCCAATCCGGCGGCCAGGCACAACACCACGGCCACGCCGATCGCCACCGACTGCGCGACCGGGTCGTGCTTGCCCGGCGGCGCCTGCAGTGCCCCCGCCCGGTCCACCCAGACCGGCACCCGCGTCCCGGCCAGGTCACCGGCGGTGGCCGGCACGAGCCCGGTCTGCAGGGTGCCGTCCGGCGCTCTCCACCGGGCCTTGGCGCTCTCCGAGGTCGCGGTCTCCTGCAGCAGGGCGTCCACCGGGAACAGGTGCTCGCGCTCCCACTGCTGGGCCTGCAGGTCCGACCGGTACCCGGCCTGCCCGGCCTGCCACGCCAGCAGCGGCGCCCCGGCCAGAAAAGTGAGGACCAGAAGGAAGACGAGCAGACTCTCGACCCGGTCCGAAGTGCGGCGCAGCAGGTTGCGCTCCCGTCGCCTGAACATGCGTCCCAGATTCACGGCGACGGGCCGCCACCGAATCACCCCGGCAGGGTGAGGGTCCGGGCGGGCTCTTCGGTGACGCTTCACCCCATGGCGCGTACGCGGATCCGCCTCACCCACGAGACCGCCGAGGCCACCGCCTCGGGCATCTACGGCATCATCGTCGGCGCGGCTGTCCTGGTCACCGCGCACAAGGTCGCGGCCTGGCGGGAGGTCCTCGCCGTGGTCGTCACCCTGATCGTGTACTGGGTCGCGGAACGCTACGCGCGGATCGTGGCCGACCGCATCCACGAAGGCCATCGGCCGGCGTGGCACGTGGTGCGCGAGCAGCTGACCAGCGGCTGGGAGATCATCACGGCGTCGCTGGTGCCGCTGGTAGTCCTGATCGTGGTGCGCGCGTCGGGGGCCGCGCTGCTCACCGCGGAGATCCTGTCGCTGACGACCAGCACGCTGCTGCTGTGCCTGGCCGGCTGGCGCATCGGATCCGGCGGCCGCCTCACCACCGGCGAACGCATCGTCTCGACCGTGGTGGCCGGCGCGTTCGGCATCGCCCTGATCCTCCTGAAGACCCTCCTGCACTGACACCGGCCCGCCCGCGCCGGCCACCCACCGCCGGGCACATGCCGGAGCCCCCGCGGGCCACCCTCCCCCGGGCACATGCCGGAGCCCCCGCGGGCCGCCCTCCGCCGGTCAAGTGGCTGAGCCCCCGCGGGCCACCCTCCCCCGGGCACATGCCGGAGCCCCCGCGGGCCGCCCTCCCCCGGGCAAGTGGCTGAGCCCTGCGCGCCGGCCGGACGCTGAGCCACGGCCGGGGCCTGCGGTGCTGCGGCGTCGCGCCCGCCGCGGGCACGACCGCCGGCGTCCGGCCGGCCGGCGTCGCGCTCCGCAGGATCGCGCGGTCTACTTCGGGGAGAGCTGTTCGACGGGCCGGGAGCGGGGGACGGTGATCAGGCGGGCGGTTCGCCAGCCGCCGGCCACGAAGTGGCGTTCGGTCACGGTGGTCACCCCGTCGCCGCTGGTGATGCGGCTCCAGGACGGCGGCGTGCGGCGCACCCGGCGGCTCGTCGCCGTGCCGGCCACCACCACGGTGGTGCCGTTCATCGGGCGTACGTCGGGATGGTGGGTGTGCCCGGCCAGCAGCAGGTCGGCGCCCGCGCGCAGGAGCTTGCCCCCGTTGAGGAGGGTCCGCCCGAAGGGCGGGTGGTGCAGCGCGACCAGCCGCAGGTCATCCGGTGGCGCGGCGGCGAACGTGGATTCGACGAGGGCCAGCTGGGAGCGGCGGACCAGGCCGTCCTTCCAGCGCCACCGCGGCATCGACTGCAGCCCCACCGCGGTGACTCCGGGAAGCCGCACCACGGGATCCAGGTCGGCGGAGATGAACGCACGGTACCGGTGGTACGGACGGTACAGCCGCCACGGATGGTCGAGCGGCAGGTCGTGGTTGCCGGTGACGACCAGCACCGGGCCGGGCAGCCGGTCGAGGAACGCCCGGGCCAGCTGGAACTCGCCGGCCCGGGCGCGCATCGTCAGATCTCCGGTGACCACGGTCAGGGCCGGCCCCCACGCGGTCACATCGGCCACCAGCAGGGACGCGGCTTCCGGATCGTGGACGCCGAAGTGCAGGTCCGACAGGTGAGCGATGTTCACCTTGCGAGATGGTAGTCCCCGGCGGGGGTGACGACCGTCCCCGCTTTGCCGGCCAGGATGGCGGCGGCGTCGTCGAGGGCGCCGATCGCGGCGAGGCCGCCGGTCAGTTCGACGAAGCGGCTGACCGCTTCGACCTTCGGGCCCATCGAGCCGGCCGGAAATTTCTCCCGGCGCAGTTCGGCCGGGGTGGCGCGGGCGATCGGGGCCGGTGCCGGGCCGCCGAAGCCGCGCAGGACCGCGGGGACGTCGGTGAGCAGCAGTAACGCGTCCGCGTCGAGGGCTTCGGCGAGGACGGCGGTGGCCAGGTCCTTGTCGACGACGGCTTCGACGCCGCGCAACCGGCCGTCCTCGTCGCGGACGACGGGGATGCCGCCACCGCCGGCGCAGACGACGACCGTGCGGTCGAAGAGGAGCTGGCGGATCGTGCGGGTCTCGACGACGCGTTGCGGTTGCGGGGACGGGACGACGCGCCGCCATCCGGCGCCGTCGGCCGCGATCGACCAGCCGCGCTGCTCGGCGTACTGTCGCGCGGTCTGTTCCTGATAGACCGGGCCGACGAACTTGGTCGGGTTGGTGAACGCCGGATCGGCGGCCGAGACCAGGGTCTGGTCGAGGATCGCGGCGACCTGCCGGCCGGGCAGCGCGTTCTGCAGCGCCTGCAGCAGCCAGTAACCGATCATGCCCTGGGTCTGGGCGCCGAGGACGTCGAACGGGTACGGCACGTGCAGGCTCGCGTCGGCCGCCGACTGCAGGGCGAGCATGCCGACCTGCGGGCCGTTGCCGTGGGTGATGACGATCTCGTGCTCGGCGGCGAGCGGCGCGAGCGCGTCGACGGCCCGTACGGCGTTGGCCCGCTGGACGTCGGCGTCGGGGCGCTGGCCGCGTTCGAGCAGCGCGTTGCCGCCGATGGCGACGACGATCCGCATCACGAGCCCAGCGTGGCGACCATGACCGCCTTGATCGTGTGCATCCGGTTCTCGGCCTGGTCGAAGACGATCGACGCCGGCGACTCGAACACCTCGTCGGTGATCTCCAGGGCGTCGAGTCCGGTGTGTTCGAAGATCTCCTCGCCGACCTTGGTGCGCCGGTCGTGGAACGCCGGCAGGCAGTGCATGATCTTCGTGGCCGGGTTGCCGGTCGCGCGGACCACGTCGCCGTTGATCTGGAACGGTTTCAGCAGCCGGATCCGCTCGTCCCAGGCCTCTTTCGGCTCGCCCATGGACAACCACACGTCGGTGTAGAGGAAGTCCGCGCCGCGCACGCCCTCGCCGACGTCCTCGGTGTGGGTGATCCGCGCCCCGGTCGTCTCGGCGATGGCCTCGGCCGCCTTGATCACCTCGTCGGGGTTCCAGCGGGACTCGGGGGCGACCATGCGCACGTCCATGCCCATCATCGCGCCGGCGACCAGCAGGGAGTTGCCCATGTTGTTGTGCGCGTCGCCGAGGAACGCGAACGACACGTCGTTGTCGTGCTTGACCGTGTGCTCGCGCATGGTGAGCAGGTCGCACAGGGTCTGGGTGGGGTGCCACTCGTCGGTCAGGCCGTTCCAGACCGGCACCCCGGCGTACCGGGCGAGCGTCTCGACGCTCTCCTGGCCGAAGCCGCGGTACTCCAGGGCGTCGTAGAAGCGGCCGAGCACCCGCGCGGTGTCCTTGACCGACTCCTTGTGGCCGAGCTGGGTGCTGCCCGGGTCGAGGAACGTGACGTGCGCGCCCTGGTCGTGGGCGGCCACCTCGAACGCGCAGCGGGTGCGGGTGGACGTCTTCTCGAAGATCACCGCGATGTTCTTGCCGGTCATCCGGGGCACCTCGGTGCCGCTGTACTTGGCCGCCTTCAACTGGGCGGCCAGCCGCAGCAGGTAGCGCCACTCGCCGGGCGTGAAGTCGAGTTCCTTGAGGAAGCTACGGTTGCGCAGGTTCACAGACATGATCAGTTCCTTTTCGGTACGGGATCAGGCGGCGTCGCGCTCGACGGGGCAGGTCATGCAGCGTGGCCCGCCACGGCCGCGGCCCAGTTCACTGCCCGCGATGGTGATCACCTCGACGCCGTGTCGGCGCAGGTACGTGTTGGTGGTGACGTTGCGCTCGTAGCCGACGATCACGCCGGGCTCGACGGCGAGGAAGTTGTTGCCGTCGTCCCACTGCTCGCGCTGCGCCGCCCGTACGTCCTCGTTGGTCTCGAGTACCTGGATCTTGTCGATGCCCAGGGTCTCGGCGATCGTGGCGAACAGGTCGTCGTTGCGGACGACGGTGAGCCCGTCCTCGTCGTCGCCGGGCAGCACGGTCCACGACCGCAGGGCGTCCTGCAGGTAGGGGTACATCACGAAGGTGTCCCGGTCGATCATGGTCATCACCGTGTCGAGGTGCATCATCGCGTGCGAGTGGGGCAGCTCGATGGCGATCACCTTGGTCGCGGCGCCGGCCAGGAACAGGTTGCGGGCGAGGTTCTCCACGCCCATCGCGGTCGACCGCTCCCCCAGCCCGATCATCACCGCCGTTGCCGAGCACGTGGATGTCGCCGCCCTCCAGGGTGGCCGGCTGGTGCGGCTGGTCGTCGGCGCCGTACCACATGTCGAATTCGGCGAGGGTGAACATCGGGTGGAACCGGTAGATGGCCGAGCTGTGCACGGACTCGCGGTGCCGGGCGGCCATCGCCATCGGGTTGACGCTGACCCCGCCGTAGATCCAGGCCGAGTTGTCCCGCTGGAACAGGTGGTTGGGCAGCGGGGCGAGCACGAAGTCGTCGGCGCCCATCAGCTCCCAGCGCAGGCTGTTGACGGTGAACGCGGACAGCTCCTGCTTGAGCACACCGCCGATCAGGTATTCGGCCAGCTTCCCGCTCTCGGCCTGCTCGGCGAGCCGGCGCAGCGGCCCGGCCAGGGTCACGCCGACGGTGTCGTCGGTGATGATCCGGTCGAGGACCCAGTTGCGGGCGTGCGGGATGTCGAGCACGTCGGCGAGCAGTTCGGCGAAGTAGTGCACCTTGATCCCGCGTTCGCGCAGCACCTCGGCGAACGCGTCGTGCTCCTCGCGGGCCCGGCGCGCCCACAGGATGTCGTCGAAGAGCAGGTCCCTGACGTTGTCCGGGGTGAGGCGGCTGAGTTCGACACCGGGACGGTGCAGGATCACCTGCCGCAGGCGGCCGGTCTCGGAGTCGACGTGGAATGGCATGGTTCTCCCCGATCATTCGTGGGCGGGGACCGGCGGCGGCGCGGTCATGTGCTTACGGACGGACAGGTAGACCGGGATGCCGAGCAGGAAGGCGCCGCCGGCCATCAGGAACGGGCCCCACACCACGAACCAGCGGTCGTCGCCGGTGTTGCGCGAGTACCAGACGAAGAGGATCGAGAAGAGCAGGCTGAGGACGGCGATGACGACGTCGCGCGTCAGCCGGCCCTTGACCCGCCACTTGAGCTGGGCGAGGGCGCTGAACGCGTACGGGATGGCGGCGGTTATCCCGGTCATCAGCACCAGGGTGTTGAAGACGGTGGCCCCGCTGGCGCCCATGTAGCTGATCGCCATCGCCACGCTGCCCAGCACCGTCGACGACAGGATGCCGATGGCCGGCACGCCGCGGGACGACATCTTCCCGAACGCCGCCGGGAACACGCCGTCCTTCGCCGCCGCCAGGGGCATCTCGGCGCAGATCATGGTCCAGCCGTTGAGCGCGCCGAAGCCGGAGACGATCACCGCGAGGGCGGTGAGGTCGCCGGCCCAGGTGCCGCCGCCGGCCATCAGGTTCGCGGCCGCCGAGTAGGACGCCTTGTCCTCGGCGAGCGTGGTCAGCGGCACGATGCCGAAGACGGCGACCATCGAGAGCAGGTAGACCACGGCGGCGGCGAGGGTGCCGAGCACGGTGGCCCGGGGCACGTTGCGAGCCGGGTCGCGGACCTTGGCCGCGGCGACCGCGGCGCACTCCACGCCGAGGTAGCTGAACAGGCAGATCGCCATGGCGCTGCCGATCGCCTTCCAGTCGCTCTCCCCGCTGACGTTGGCGGGCTTGAAATTCGCCGTACTGATGAAGAACAGCCCCATCGTCGACATGATCACCAGCGGGATGAACTTGATGACGGTGGTCCAGAGCTGGACCACACCCATGTTCTTCACCCCGGACAGGTTGATCAGCGCCGGCACCCAGAGCCCGACCAGAGCGATGAGGATGCTCCAGCCGACTTTCCCGTCCTGGTTGACGAAGTGCTCCACGTAGTAGACCCAGCCGGTGACGATCGCGGCGTTGCCGGCCCATGCGGTGATCCAGTAGGACCAGGCGTTGGCGAACCCGACGGTGTTGCCGAACGCCGCGCGGGCGTAGGCGTACGGGCCGCCGTCGGCCGGCAGGCGCCGGGACAGCGCGGCGAACATCACGGCCAGGGCCAGCGCGCCGATCGTGGTCAGCACCATCGCGAGGATGCTGATCGAGCCGATCCCGGAGAGGGAGTACGGCAGGTTGAAGATCCCGACCCCGATGATCGTCCCGAGGATCAGGGCGGTGGCCTGCGGGAGCCCGAGCGTGCGGTTCACGGCGCGGCCGGTTCGAAGTGACCGAGTTCGTCCGCACCCTTCTGGATCACTCCGTAGGACGACTCCGGGACCGGCTGCCAGGCACCCTCGAGTTCACCGAGCGGCTCGGAGACGACCAGCCGGGTCTCCTCCGACAGGCGCTGGAGCTGCGGGTTCTCTGGGTAGAGGCGCTGCAGCGCGGTGGTCTCGGTGCTGTAGTACAGCGACCGGCTGCGCCCCTCGCTGGAGTACCGGAAGCACCACACCCGGTCGCCGTCGGTGGTGCCGACCGTCATCTGCAGCGGGTCCGGCACGCCGTGCGTCCGGCCGACCGCCTCGACCAGGCCGGCCATCCGCTCGACCGCGGCGACCGGCCGGTCCCGCAGGCCGAACGTGAGCGCGAGGTGGAACATCACCTCGGAGTCGGTCGAGCCCTCGATGGTCGGGAACAGCCGCGGGTCGACGGCGAGCAACAGGTCCCGTTTGAGTTTGTGGAACTCGCGGATCGAGCCGTTGTGGACCCACATCCAGTTCTCGTGGCGGAACGGGTGACAGTTGGTCTGCTGCACGGCGGTGCCGGTGCTGGCGCGGATGTGGGCCAGGAACAGCGGGGACGACGTCGAGCGGGCGATCTCGCGCAGGTTCGCGTCGCTCCAGGCCGGGCCGACACTGCGGAACAGCGCGGGATCGGCCGGCCCGTCGACCGGGTACCAGCCGACGCCGACGCCGTCACCGTTGGTGGTCTCCACGCCGTACCGGGAATGCATGCTCTGGTCGATGAGGGAGAAGCGTGGTCTGTAGAGCAGCTCGTCGAGGCGGATCGGCGTGCCCGAATACGCAAGCCACCGGCACATCGCGGCTCCTTCCGAGGTCGATGCGGGTCATCGTCGGCGGGCCGGGCCCGCGCGGGTTCACCCCGGCGGGGTGAGCTTCTTCAGCGAGCCGAGCAGGTAGCGGTACACCTCGTCGGCGCCGACCAGGTCGCCGGGCGGATCCCAGCCGGACGGGTGGATCAGGACCGCGCGGCTCTGGGCGCCGCCGAGACCGCCGTGGCAGCCGATCAGGTCCTCGAACGCGGCGACCTCCTGCGTGGCCGGGTCCCAGACGCTGTTGACGACCAGGTCGCCGGTGTGCGCGAGGCGGTCGTGGCGGCGCAGGTCGTCGGCCGCGTGCGGCCCGAAACCGTGCAGCGGGTCGGTGCCCTCGACGTGGTCGTCGTCGAGCCAGCGGCGCCCGTCGGGACCGAGAACGATCGGCCCCTCGCGCTCCGACCGGACCAGCACCCAGCCGACCCCCGGGTGCGTGATCAGGCCGGGCAGCAGATCGGGCCAGCCCTCCTCGATCTGTTCCAGGGTCACCCGCCCTGGTCGCTCGGTGAAATAGATCAGGGCGAGATTGCCCGACGCGGCAACGACGACACCCTCTTCCCGCGTACCGGCGAGGCCCGTCACCAGAGCCTCGACGGTCTCGCCGTGGCGCTGCGCGAACGTGGCGCCCTGACTCTGCCCGTGGTCGGAGAGCACGACCAGGTGGTACGGCCGGGGTGCCGCCGCGGCCACCTCCTCGAGGACGGCGAGGGTCGCGTCGATGCCTTCGAGGGCCGCCAGGGACTCGGGACGGGCCGGGCCGGCGTGGTGGGCGATCTCGTCGTAGTCGACGAAGTCGCAGTAGATCACCGGTTTGCCGCGCATCAGCTGCTCGGCCAGCACGGCCAGGTTCAGGTGCCGCAGCGCGACGTTGGTGGCGCCGCGCAGCAGCACGTACGACCAGGCGCGGTGCATCCGCGGCCGGACCCGGCGCAGCCGCTGACGGCGGGCCTGGTACAGCTCCTTGAGGATCTCGCCGCCGGTCAGGACCAGGGAACGAGTCAGGCCGAACGGGTCGAGCAGGTACGTCGAGACGTACGTGCGGGGGCCGTCGGAGGCGCGGCGGGCGGTGCTCATCGTCAGCAGCGACGTCGGCGCGTCCCCGGAGAACACGTTGCTGACGCTGACCCCGCCCCCGGCCAGCAGTCCCTGCCCGTCGGAGCAGCGGGCCTCGACCAGGGCGGCGTCCCGGGGGTGGTTGGTGACGACCAGGCGGGCGGTGTCCTTCTCGTACCACCGGAACGCCGGCACCTGGTCACTCGCGCCGTGCAGGATCCCGGCCTGGCTCGCCGGCGTGGTCGCCGGCAACTGCGCGTACCACTCGGTCATCGTGTGCGTGCCGGCGGCGAGCCGGCGGCCCAGCGCGGGCAGGTTCCCGGCCTCGACGGCCCAGCGCGCGAGCGGCGCCGACAGCCCGTCGATCTGCACGATCAGCACGCCGGGGACGTCGGTGGCCGGCACGCTCGCCCGGATCCGCCGGTTGATCCGCAGTAGACGCTGGGTGACCACGCCGTCCTGTCCCGCCGTGACCACCCAGAGCCCCGCGCTCATCAGGCCCGCGCCCAGCCACGCCGCGCCGAACGCCGCCCCGAGCCCGTCGACGTGCACCCCGGGCGCCAGGTCCAGCACCACGTAGACCAGCAGGGCCTGGGCGAGCAGCCACCCGCACACGACCGCGGCCCAGCCGGCCGCCGACAGCAGCCGGACCAGCGCCGGTCGCAGCAGCGCCCCGGCCAGCCCGATCAGGGTCGCGACGCCCACGACGGCCCAGGCGTTGTCCGCGCTCACCCCCGGCAGGACCACGATCGTCAACCCGAGGGCGGCCGCCCCGAGCACCACCGTCGCCACCAGCGCCGTCACCCGCATGTCCCCACGGTCGCGGGTCGCGGGCCGGCGCACCTCACTCCGGCGGGGTGAGGGCGGGGGCGCGGCGTGGCCGGACGCGGCCGTGGCCGTACGGCAATCGGGTTCTGCGGGTTTCACTCGCCCGGGGTGGGGTGAGCCGGCGGCCGGGAGCGGACAGTGGGCCGGCAACCACAGCAGAGCGGAAGGTGGCCGCGATGCCGGAGCCCCTCGGGCCTCTCCAGCGGATCCCGGGCCGGCTACGGCCGCGGGCCGACCTGATCCTCGGCAGCCGGCCGGGGAAGCTGCTGCTGCACGGCGCGGGCGAACTGGTCCGGGTGCAGATCTTCGACCGGGCGATGACCCTGGCCGCGCAGTCGTTCACGTCGATCTTCCCGATGCTGATCATGCTGGCGGCGCTGCTCGGGCCGGGCTACCGGGCCCGGCTGGCCGAGGTGCTGCAGCTGCCGGACTCCAGCGAGCGGCTGTTGCAGGCCGCGCTGAGCGGCAGTCACAGCAACGCCTTCGGCGTGGTCGGCTGCCTCATCGTGATCCTGTCGGCGACCGGGCTGAGCCGGGCGCTGGTCCGCTCCTACCGGGTGGTGTGGACGGTCGCGGCGCGACCGGCCGGGGCCGCGGCGACCGGGCGGCAGATCGGGACCGTGGTCGCGCTGGTGGTGTTCCTGCTGTTCGCGCGGGCCCTGGGCACGCTGGCCGCGCTGCTGCCGGCGCCGCGCCTGTCCGGGGTGCTGGTGGCGCTGGTCGCGGACACGGCGCTGGCGATCCTGCTGCCGTGGCTGCTGCTGGGCCCGCTGGCGCCGCGGCGGCCGCTGATCGCCGGTGGGGTCGCGTTCGGCCTGATGATGGTCGCGGTGCGCGGCGCCGGGGCGGTCTATCTGCCCCGGGCACTGCAGTCCAGCACCGACCGGTACGGCACGATCGGGCTGGCGTTCACCTACATCGGCTGGCTCTACGTCCTCTCCTTCTGCCTGCTGCTGGCCGCCGTGATCGGCGCGCTGCTCGCCGGCCCGGACACGGACGACCAGGCCGGCGACCTCACAGATGCCCCAGCTGACGAGCGATGACCACGGCCTCGCGGCGGCGAGCGGCGCCCAGCTTGCGGTAGATCGAGCGCATGTGCGCCTTCACCGTGTTCACCGAGATGCCCAGGTTCTCGGCGATCTCCCCGGCGGTCAGGACCGTCGGCAGGTACTGCAGGACGTCGATCTCGCGTTCGCTGAGCGGCCCGGCGGTCGGCGGCGTGCCGATCAGGATCTCCCCGGTGATCTCGGCCAGGACGCCCTCACCGGCGGCGCCGCGCGGCTCGGTCAGCCACTGCTGGCGCTCGGCCAGCATCATGATCCGCCCGGCGTCGAAGCGGCGGAACGGCCGCCGGATCCGGTTCGGCTCGGCCGCGGCCAGCGCCCGGCCGAGCGCTTCGGCGGCCCGCTGCCCCCGGCCGTTGGCGTCCGCGGCCAGGGCGGTGAGCAGCCACGCCGAGACTGCGGAGATCTGGTCCGGCCCGTCACGCAGCACCGCCAGCACCGCCTCGGCCCGGGCCGGGTGACCGGCCGCCTGGTACGCCTGGGCCAGCCGCAACTGCTCGGGCGCGAAGAGCCCCTCCTGCCGGGCGTAGCGGGTGAGCACCGGCCACGGATCGTCCAGCGCGAGGTCGGTGTCGGCCTGCGCCAGCGTGACGATCCGGTCCAGGATCGGGGCGTTCACCCGCGGGCCGGCCTCCTCGACCGCCTTGGTCAGCACCGCCCGGGCGGTGTGCGGCTCACCCCGGTCGATCAGCAGGCCCGCCCGTAACGAGCCGGTCAGCACGGTCAGTGCCGCTTCCGGATTGTCGCCGCACGCGTGCAGGGTGCGCCGCATCGACTCCTCGGCCTCGGCCTCCCGGCCCTGCTCCCGTTCGATCACCGCCTGGGCCAGGTACGCCGGGGCGGTCGCGATCCGGTTCTCGGCGCCGATGCGGCGCGCCACCCCGATCGCCGTGGCCGCGTGGTCCGCGGCCTCGCGCAGGGCGCCCTGGATCACGCAGAGCAGGGCCAGGTTGCCGAGCGCGTTGATCTCGATCAGCGGGATCCCGGCGGCTCGCGCCCCGGTGGCGCCGGCCCAGAGGTAACGGTCGGCGTGGTCGAGCTGGCCCGACCAGAGCAGCCCGGCACCCTTGCAGGCCAGGGCGATCGCGCGGTACTGCGGCATCGCCGGGACCTGGTCCCAGCGCAGCGCGGCCAGCCGGTTGAGCACCCGGGTGGATACTTCGATCAGCGTCGGCATGTCGCCCTGCCAGCGGGCCACCATGGTCGCCTCCAGCACGTTCAGCGCGATCCCGATCGAGCGCTGGGCGTCGGCCTCCCGCCCGATCAGCAGCTGCCGGACCCGGCCGAGCTGTTGCTGCACCCCGGCGACGTCGCCCATCGAATAGGTGATCATCGTCTGGCAGAAGGCGATCTCGGCGGTGGCCGGCAGCCGGTCGACCGGGATCCGCCGGATCAACCCGGCCAGCTCCATCCGGTCCGGCGAGACGAACAGCGGAACCGCGTAGTCGACGACCAGGCGGCCGGCCAGACGCCAGTCGCCCCCGGAGACGGCGTGGCTCAGCGCGGTGAGCGGGCTGCCCTGCCGCGCGTGCCACTGCGCGGCGAGCAGGTGCAGGCGGCCGGCGTGCCCGGTCTGTTCCTGGGCCAGCCGGCCGCGCAGTGTGGCCCGGAACTGCCGGTGGTAGCGGAACCAGCCGCCGCCGGACCGGTCGAGGAAGAGGTTGGCCCGTTCCAGCTGCTCCAGCACCTGGACCCCGTTGCGGCGGCCGGTCAGCGCCTCGGCCAGGCTGCCCGAGATCCGGTCCGGCAGGCTGGTGGAGAGCAGGAAGTCCCGGATCTGCGGGGGCTGCACGGCCAGCACCTCGCGGATCAGGTAGTCGGCGGCGGCGTCGTCCGGGTCCACCCCCGGCGGTGCGTCCAGCGCCAGCCGCAGCCCGGCCCCCCAGCCCTCGGTGGTGCGGACCAGCGTGGCCAGTTCGTCCCCGGGCATGCGCCGGCCGAGCAGGGCCAGCAGTTCGGCCGCCTCGCCGACGCGAAACGCCAGGTCGGAAGCGCGCAGCTCGGTCAGCTCGCCGGCCGCCCGCAGGCGGTGCAGCGGCAGCTCGGGCACGGTGCGGCTGATCAGCACGAGGCGCAGGCGTTCCGGCGGGTTGCGCAGCAGGCCGGCCAGTCTGGACAGGACCCGCGGCTCGGTCAACTCCTGCAGGTCGTCGAGGACGATGACGATCGGGCCCGGCGCACCGCCCAGACCGGAGCCGAGGCGGCGCAGGAAGGCCGGGCCGTCCACGCCGAGCAGTGGACCACGGTCGGGGACGACCTGGCCGGGGCGGACCACCCCGCTGCAGCGTAGGGCGAGCATGAGATCGGACCAGAAGACGTACGGGTCGTTGTGTCCCGCGTCGAGGGCGAGCCAGGCGATCGGCCCGTTCATCGACCGCGCCCCGGCCCACGAGGACGCCAGGGCGGTCTTGCCCCAGCCGGGGCCTGCGCAGATCATCGTCACCGCTCGTTGCGTCCCGGTGTCGATCATCTCGGCCAGCCGGGACCGCCAGATCACTCCCTGGGGCAGGCGCGGGCGTGCCACCTGCGCGGACGCTATCGCGGTCGGTGGGCCGTTGCCCCGCTGCTCCCGCATATCGCCTCCCACCCCGGAAAAGCCCGCAAATCGGTCGCATTACTCAGAGTTACTTGTAACGCCAAGTTTCGGCCGCGTGACGCCACTCCCGGGACACGACGGTGACGATCAGTGACAGAACGTCCGAGCCACTCCGCCACGCAATCACAGGGGGTGCATGCCCAGCAACCCCCCGCATTCGCAGGTGTCGAAGAATTTACTGTGCAACTTGCAGGATTTGGCACGTTCACCCCTGACGTGTGAGGTGTCCAGCAGCAGATCGCCGTCTGCTGTGAGCTATGTCGAACAGTTACGCGAGTGAACGTCCTACCGGCGCCGACGCCCCTGCCCCGCCCGCCACCGGGTGGGCCGGGGTGCTCGTCTTCGCCGGCATCATGCTGCTGTCGCTGGGCGTGTTCCAGGCGACCGAGGGCGCGGTCGCCCTCCTCCACGAGCAGGCCTATGTGGTCACCTCGGAAGGCCTGCTCGTCGAACTGGACTACGCGGTCTGGGGCTGGGTGCACCTGATCCTCGGGCTGCTCGCCCTGGCCGCCGGCACCGGCGTCTTCCTCGGGTGGCTCTGGGCCCGGATCATCGGGATCCTGATCGCCTTCGCCGGTGCCCTGCTCCACTTCGTCTTCCTGGCCGCCTCACCCGTGTGGTGCACGATCCTGCTCGGCATGGACGTGCTGATCATCTTCGCTCTGGCCGCCCACGGCCGGGACGTCCGCAGTTCCTAGATCAGATTGAGGGATCGCGCCCGGCGCACCGCCTCGTTGCGCCGGGACGCGGACAACTTCCGCAGGATGCTGCGCACGTGCGTCTTGACCGTGTTGACCGAGACGTACATCGAGGCGGCGATCTCCTCGGTGGGCAGCATCTCCGCCATCCCGCGCAGCACGTCCAGCTCCCGCTTGCTCAGCGCCTCGGCCACGACCGGCTCGGCCACCGACTGCTGGTGCCCGCCGGTCGGAGCGCCGATCGCGGCCAGCTTCTCGTCGCGCAGCACCCGCCGCAGCACGCCCCAGGCCTGGTGGACCGGTCGCCGCAGGTTCTCCGGGCCGGCCACCCGCAGCCCGCGGCGCAGCGCCTCCCGGGCGCCGACCACGTCGTCCGCGGTCGCCGCCAGCATGGCCAGCAGCAGCCACGCGTCCAGGGCGGTGGGTGCGGCCACCCCGGCCGCGTCGGCGACCGTACGGGCCACCTCGTGCGCCCGGCCGGCCTCGCCCCGGGCCAGGGCCAGGGCGGCGTCGAGCACGGCCACGTCCGCGGTCCGCGGTTGCGGGTACTCGGCGAGGATCGCCGCGGCCTCGTCGGGCTTGCCCGCGCCGAGCAGCAGCCGGACCCGGCCCAGATCGATCTCGCGGCGCAGCCACGGCGGCGCGGCCGGGATCGGGGTCAGCGCGTTCAGCGCGCCGCGCAGCTCGCCGCGGACCTGCAGGCGGCGGGAGCGGACCAGCGCGTAGGTCGCCACCGCAAGGGGATCCTCGCCGGGCTGGGCGCCGCGCAGGTGCCGGTCGGCGGCCTCGATGTCGTAGCGTTCCAGGGCCACCCAGGCCAGGGTCACCTGCGCGGCGACCGGCCGGTGCTCCGGGGCGAGGTCGCACTGCGCGGCCAGGTCCAGGGCCTGCCGCGCCATGCTCTCGGCGCGGGTCAGCCGCCCGCGGTACGCCTCCAGCACCGCGATCGTCCGCAGACCGTCCACCTTGACCGCCTCGCAGCCGGCCGGGGCCACCGCCACCGCCTCGTTCAGCACCTCCACGGCACCGCCGACGTCGCCGCAGGCGCTTCGCGCGGCCCCCTCGGCGGCCAGCAGCAGCGCCCGCAGCTCAGGGTGCCGGGCCAGTTTCCGGGCCGGGGCCACCCCGAGGAACGCGTGCGCGACCGGCGCCAGTTCCCGGGCCCGTTCCGGCTCGGGTCCTCCGGCCAGCAACAGCAGCTGCATGAGGAAACAGGTCAGGGTGAGGCCCTCGCCGCAGTCACTGCCCTGGATGGCGAGCAGGTTACCGGCCAGCGTGAACAGTTCCCGGGCCTCGTCCGGGTGACCGCCGCCCCAGGCCAGCGCGGCCCGCACCATCACCACCTCGGGCAGGTCCAGGTGCTCCGGGAGCCCACCGAGCAGGCCGCCGAGCCGCCCGCGGGTGCCCTCGAGGATCAGCCGCCCGATCGCGAAGTCCTCGATCACCATGCTCGCCGCGGTCCCCCAGTCACCGGCGATGACCGCATGGTCGACCGCGTCGGTGAGGCGGCCGTTCTGCGCGAGCCAGTGGGCGGCGCGCTGATGCAGCGTCGCCACCCGCTCCGGTTCGGCCCAGGCCAGCTGGGCGCGGAGCAGCTCGGCGAAGAGCCGGTGGTAGCGGTAGAGGTCGGCGCCCGCGGCGACCGGCTGGATGAACGCGTTCTTCCGCGCCAGCTCGGCCAGCAGGCGGGGCGCGTCGGACCGGTCGGTGACCGCGGCGGCCAGTTCCGGGGAGAACGTGTCGAGGAGGCTGGTCTCCAGCAGGAACTGCCGCTTCGCCGGGGTCTGGGTGCGCAGCACCTCGCCGATGAAGTACTCGGCGATCGTGGACTCGTCACCGGAGATCGTGGTGACCATCCGGGTGACGTCGGCCCGGCCCTGCATCGCGCAGGCGCAGAGCCGGATCCCGGCCGCCCAGCCCTCGGTGTGCTCCAGCAGCGCGTCCAGGTCGGGGCCGGCCACCGGCACGCCGTGCAGCTCCATCAGCCGGGCCGTCTCCTGCGCGGTGAACGCCAGATCGGCGCCGCGCACCTCGCGCAGCTGCCCGGCGAGCCGGTAGCGGTAGAGCGGCAGCGGCGGGTCCCAGCGCCCGGCCAGGACCACCCGCAGACCGTGCGAGTGGGCCAGCAGGAACTCCAGCCCGGCGGCCCAGTCCAGGCCGGGCAGCTGGGCCGCGCCGTCCAGGATGAGGACGACCGGGGTGGGCTGGGCATCGATGATCGCCGCGAGCCGGGCGAGGACCGCCCGGCTCGCGGCGGCGCCGGGAACGGCCGGTTCCGGGGCCGGCACGCCGGCGCGGCGCAGGCCCTCCAGAACGTACGACCACAGGTTGGCCGCCGGCTCGTCCCCGTTCTCGCAGGTGATCCACGCGATCGGCCAGTCATGCGTACGCGACCGCACCCACGAGGCCAGCAGCTGCGTCTTTCCGCTGCCGGCCAGCCCGGTCACCACGGTGACCGGGCCCCGGACGGCGTCGCTCAGCCGGGCCAGCAGGGCCGGGCGCGCCACCATGAACGGAGGCGCGGCCGGCACTGCGAACTTCGAGGCGAGCAGAGATCCGTCCGCGTCATACGCGGTTATGTCTGGTGAGTCCGCTATCAGGTTTATGGACACGATGGTTCCCTCCGGAAGCCGACCCCATTTCGATCTCCTCGTTCAGACTCCCGGCGCTACCAGACCCGCGCATCGTCCGGATCGGATAATCCGTGACCTTCGGTGCTGGTCATCTCACTCGCCGACTAGAACATGCGTTCCCCAGGGTGGCAGATCGACGTACAGCCCGTCGCGGGCCAGTTCGCTTCCGGAGCGTTCGAACACCCGGCCGTCCAGACGGTCGGTCAACCGCCAGGCCCGGCCGCCAAGATCGGCCCGGACCAGCAAGATCCTTCCCTGGGCGGGCCGGTCCGAGAAGTTGACCACCACGACCGAGGAGTCCCACGCCCAGGCGAGCAGGTCCTGATGCGACGGGTTGTCCGGCCACCCGGCGGTCTCCAGCATCTCCCACCGTCCCTGCCGGACCTCGGCGGCGGCTGCTACCACGGCGCGATAGAAGTTGTGCAGTGATTGGTCAAACGGCTCAATCGGATATCTCGCCAAGAAGACCGGCATTTGCGTACGCCGTCCGCTGAACTGCCCGTCGTGCCACAGCGTCGCGCCGGGCAGCGTGGCGATCACCACCGCCGCGGCCCGCGCCCGACCGTCCGGGAAGGTCGCCGCCGCCCGCGGCTCGTCGTGGTTCTCCACGAACCGGATCAGTCGCTCCTGGTAGTCCAGCCCGGCGCTGAGGTGCTTGCGGATCGACCCGGCGTCCTCGTGGACCAGCCGGTCGTAGAGGCGCTTGTCGTAGCAGTGATCGAAGCCGTGCTGCTGCAACAGCCACTCGGTGTCCCAGTACGCCTCGGCGACCAGCGTCACGTCCGGGTGCCGCTCCCGCAGCCGCCCGATCACGTGCGGCCAGAACTCCTCCGCCGGGGGTGAGCCGGCAAGCTCGCCCCAGGTCCGCGCGAAGATCTCGTTGACCAGCAGCATCGCCATGTCGCAGCGGATGCCGTCGCACTGTTCGGCGATGCCGGAGAGCGCGGCCACGGTCGCGTCGCGCGTGCCGGGCGCGAACGCGTTCAGCTGCAGCACGTCCGGCCAGGGCGGGAAGTACGGGTCGCGGCCGTTGGCGATGGTCCCGTCGGCCGCCCGGACGAACCACTCCGGGTGCTCGGTGACCGCCGGGTGGTCGGGGGCGACGTGGTTGGGCACGTAGTCGAGGAAGAGCTTCACCCCGCGGCGGCGCAACTCCTCGCGGCGCCGCGAGCCACCGCACCGGGCTCCCGTCGGCGCGCACCACCCGCACGCCGAGCATCGCCATCCCGGGGGTGCGCCCGGCCAGGGTCCAGAACAGCGCGCAGTAGAGGGCCAGTAGTGCCGGCAGGAAGACCAGGTAGGACGAGATCAGCCACCGGGCCGCCTCGCGGGCCTCGGCGCCGACCACCGAGGCGACCATCGCGAGCGCGGTCACCGCGGCAGCGGCGACCGCCGCCACGGTGAGGGTGTCGATCAGGTACGCCAAGGTCCGGCTGACCAGCCCGGCGTACCGGCTCATGGCACGTCGCCGCGCCTCGACATCCGCAGCGTGAGCCGGTCCACCGCGCTGTCCCCGGCGGCGGCGCCGGCCCGGACCCGGCCGACCGCCTCGCCGACGATGCTCTCGCGCTGGCCGCGGATCAGGCCACGGACCCGGTCCGGCTCGTTCTCCAGCAGGGTCAGGACCCGTTCGAGCTGGGCGTCGACGACCCGTTCGACGATCGGTGAGTGGGCGAGCCGTTCGACGGCCGCGTCCACGGCCCGCTGGGCGCCGCGCTTGCCGCGCTCGCGCTCGGCGGCGCCGCGCTCGGCCAGCACTGTCCAGCGGGCCCAGACCTCCGCGGCCGTACGCAGGCTCTCCCGGTCGAACCGCGTCCTCTCCCGATCGAGCCGCGTCCGGAACGCAGCGAGTTTGTCGGCGCTCTTCTCCCCGGCGCGGATCGCGGCACCGATCGCCACGTCGCCGAGCTGGATCAATGCGATCATGATGGACTCCCGGCCCGGCGCCGTAGCACCGCCTTGCGGATCTCGGTGGGGATGACCACGGTGAGCGCGGCGACCAGGCAGATCGCCCACTGTCCGAGGTCGAGGTGGACGGTCTGCAGGATGCGCTGGAACAGGCCGAGCTCGGTGGCGAGCACGATCGCGGCCAGTGACATGCCGCTGGTGATCACGAACCGCCGGTCGTTGAACGTCTCCAGGCTGAACACCGAGCGCAGGTCGCTGCGCGCGGTCCAGGAGAAGATCAGGTTCATCAGCGAGAACGCGGTCAGACCCATGGTCCGGGCGACGCCGACGTCGTGGTTGCGCTCGGCGAACCAGAGCACCACCAGCGTGATCGCGCCCATGAACACACCGAGCAGGCCCAGCCAGCCCAGCACCCGGTTGGTCAGCAGCGGCTCGTCGGAGCGGCGCGGCGCCCGTTTCATGAGGTCCGGCTCGGCGTTGCCGTAGCCGAGGCCGACGGACTGGAACACCTGAGTGGTGAAGTTCAGCCACAGTGTCTGCAGCGGCAGGAACGGGACCCCGGCGGCGATGTTGCCGATGCTCGCCGCCAGGAAGGTGACGATCATGCCGGCCAGCACGCCCATCTGGAAGTAGATGTACTTCTTCAGGTTGGCGTAGAGGGACCGGCCCAGCCCGACGGCCTTGACGATGGTGGCGAAGTCGTCGTCGGTGAGGATCATCGCCGCGGCTTCCTTGCTCACCTCGGTGCCGGTGATCCCCATCGCGATGCCGATGTCGGCCTTCTTCAGCGCCGGCGCGTCGTTGACGCCGTCGCCGGTCATCGCCACGATGTGGCCCTTGCGCCGCAGCACGTCGACCAGGCGCACCTCGTGCTCGGGGGTGACCCGGGCGATCACGCCGATCTCCCGGTCGGCCTCCTCGTCGCTCATCGCGGCGAACTCGGCGCCGGTGATCGCGCGGCCGCGGATGCCGAGCTTGCCGGCGATGGCGGCGGCGGTGATCGCATGGTCACCCGTGATCATCCGGACCTCGATGCCGGCCGCGTGCGCCTCCTCGATCGCGCCCTTCGCCTGCGACCGGGGCGGATCGACGATGCCGACCAGCGCGAGCGGCTCGAGATCGTGCAGCAGGTCGAGCAGGTCGCCCTCGACGCTGTCGACCTCGGTGCGCGCGGTGGCCATCACCCGCAGGCCCTGACGCGCCAGGCGCTCGTTCTCGGCGAGGTAGCGGTCGCGCTGCTCCGGGGTGATGGCGCAACGCGCGAGGATCTGGTCCGGGGCGCCCTTGACGAAGCAGACGGTCCTTCCCGAGATCTCGTGAAAGGACGCCATCATCTTGTACGCGGCGTCGAACGGCAACTCGGCGACCCGGGGGTACTTCGCGCGCGTCGCCTCGGCGTCCAGTCCACCCTTCTCGGCCAGGACGACCAGCGCGCCCTCGGTCGGGTCGCCGATCAGCGTCCCGTCGGTGACCACCGCGTCCGACGCCAGGATCATCGGCAGCAGATGTTCCTCGAGAGGCACGTCGGGCTCCCCCGCGACCCGCTTGATCATGCCTTCCGTCGAGTAACCGCCGCCGGAGATCACGTATCGGCGGCCGGGGATGGCCATCTCGGTCGCGGTCATCTGGTTCAGCGTCAGGGTCCCGGTCTTGTCCGAGTTGATCGCCGACGTGGAACCGAGCGTCTCCGTCGACCGCAGCCGCTTGACGATCGCGTTCGACTTGGCGAGCAGCTGGGTGCCGAGCGACAGGATCGTGGTGACCACGGCCGGCAGCCCGGTGGGGATCGCCGACACCGCGAACGCGACGGCGGCGGTGAACACGACGTTGAACTCGTTGCCGCGGGCCAGGTTGATGATGACCGACGCCAGGAGCGCGAAGCCGGCGACGTACAGAATCTGGTTGGTCAGTCTCGCCAGTTGGCGGGTGAGCGGAGTGTCGGCGTCCTTCTCCGTCTGCAGCATGCCGGAGATGCGGCCGACCTCGGTGTTCATCCCGGTGGCGGTGACCAGCAGCTCTCCCGAGCCGCGGGTGACGTTGGTGTTCATGTAAGCCATGTCGGAGCGGTCGCCGAGGTCGGTGTCGGCCTCCGCCAGCGGCTCGACGTTCTTCGCCACCGGGAGGCTCTCGCCGGTCAGCGCCGACTCGCCGATCTCCAGCGTCGCCGCGCGCAGCAGCCGCCCGTCGGCCGGCACCACGTCACCGGCCTCGATCTGCACCACGTCACCGGGCACGAGCTCCTCGGCCGCCAGCTCGGTCAGCGCGCCGTCGCGGCGCACCCGGGCCTTGACGATCATCATCTTCTGCAGCGCGTCGATCGCGGCGGCCGCCTTGCCCTCCTGGTGCAGGCCGAGAGCGGCGTTCAGCAGGGTCAACGCGATCAGCATGACGCCGGTGCCCCACTGCTTCAGCGGGTAGAGGCTGCCCAGGCCGGCGATCAGCAGGACGATCTGCATCGGGTCGGCGTACTGCCGCACGAACGAGCGCCACCACGGTTCCCTCTTCGCCTGCGCGAAGCGGTTCGGCCCGTACTTCTGGCGGCGGTTCTCGGCCTCCTTCGTGCTCAGCCCCTGTTGACGGTCGACATTTTCCACTTCCAGGGCTTCCGGTACGGAGAGGGTGTGGAAGATCGGTGTCTCCGGCGGAGTGGTCATCGTGGCCATCGCGGGCCGCCTACCGGTACTGCTGGGGGTAGGGCCGCGGGGCCGGCGGTCGCGTGTCCGTGCGGACCAGGCGCGTCGCGCTGCGGGCCACACCGGAGAGCAGCGAGCCGATCGCGATGCCGATGATCATGTTCAGCCCCGAGGTGTAGAACTTCTCGGCCCGGCTCGCGTCGGTGACGAACGGTGCCAGCATCGCCGAGATCGTCGCCAGCGCGACCACCCAGCCGAAGAACCGCATCGGCCGGGGCGTGGTCAGGATCAGCACGTGCACCAGGCCGGTCGCGACCAGCGCGGCCAGGGCGGCGCCGAGGGCGTACCAGCCGGTGCTCGCGTCACCCCAGGTTCCCTGGCCCTTCGGGGCGAGCACGTCGATGTCGAAGATTCCGCGCCCCAGCAGGATCCCGGCGACGGCGATCAGCGCCGCCACGGCCGCGGTGGCGCCGCCGCCGGCCCAGAGCTTCCCGGCGTTGACGGTGGGTTTCACAGGTTCGGCGGTCATGCGATTCTCCTCGGTCAGCGCTCACGTGGCCTGCCGCGCCGAGAATCGCCGGACGCGCCGATCGCCGCCTCATCCAGCCGGGATGACTCTGCCCGGCGGTGCTCGCAGCAGCCCCGTCCAGGGCTTACGGATCTTTGCGACGACGGTAGGTTCTGCCGATTGAAGTGCGCAGACCCGACCCGTTGAATGGACAACATGAGCGACCCTCGTAACGGCATGCTGGCGCGGATCCGCGCCGGTCTCCTCGGCGCCGGGCACCCCCTGGACGGACCGTTCGGTCCCCGGCGCATCACGTACGCCGACTACACCGCGTCCGGCCAGGCGCTCGACTTCGTCGAGGACTTCCTTCGCGACCAGGTGCTCACCCGCTACGCCAACACGCACACCGAGGCGTCGGCGACGGGCGCGCAGACCGGGGCGCTGCGGGAAGAGGCGCGGCAGATCATCCACCGCAGCGTCGGCGCCGGGCCGGACCACGTGGTGATCTTCTGCGGGTCCGGGGCGACGGCGGCGGTCGCCAAACTCGCCGGGCTCCTCGGACTGCGCATTCCGGAAAACCTCGACGACCGGTACGGCCTGAGCGCGCACATCCCCCGCGACGAGCGACCGGTGGTGTTCGTCGGCCCGTACGAGCACCACTCCAACGAGCTGCCGTGGCGCGAGTCGATCGCCGACGTCGTCGAGATCGACTCCGACCACAGCGGGCACGTGGACCTGGACTCGCTGCGCGAGGCGCTGGTCGCCTACGCGGACCGCCCCGTCCGGATCGGCAGTTTCTCCGCCGCGTCCAACGTCACCGGCATCCTCACCGACACGGCGGCGGTCTCCACCGTGCTGCGCGAACACGGCGCCCTGTCGGTGTGGGACTACGCCGCGGCCGGACCGTACGTGCCGATCACGATGGCCGGCAAGGACGCCGTGTTCCTGTCCCCGCACAAGTTCGCCGGTGGTCCGCAGACCCCGGGCGTCCTCGTCGTCGACCGGCGGCTGATGACCAACCGGGTGCCGGTCACGCCGGGCGGCGGCACCGTCGCCTACGTCGACCCGACCGGCCACCGCTACCTGACGGACCCGGTCGTCCGGGAGGAGGGCGGCACCCCGGCGATCGTCGAGTCGATCCGCGCCGGCCTGGTCTTCGCGGTGAAGGACGCGGTCGGCACCGACCTGATCACCGCCCGCGAGCACGCGCTGTGGCAGCGCGCCAAGCGCCGCTGGGTCGCCGAGCCGAACATCGAGATCCTCGGCGACGTCGAGGCCGACCGCTTGTCGATCGTCTCCTTCCAGATCCGGGCCGGCGGAAAGTACCTGCACCACAACTACGTGGCGGCGCTGCTCAACGACCTGTTCGGCGTCCAGGCCCGCAGCGGCTGCTCCTGCGCCGGGCCGTACGGGCACCGGCTGCTCGGCATCGACGAGGCTCACTCCCGGGAATTCCGCGACGAGATCCTCGACGGCTGGGAGGGCATCAAACCGGGCTGGTCACGGCTGAACTTCAACTACTTCATCTCCGACACCGTCGCCGACTACCTGATCGAGGCGGTGCTGCTGATCGCCCGGCACGGCGCGCGCCTGCTGCCGGACTACCGGTTCGACCCGCGGACCGGCCGGTGGACGCACCTGCGGCACACTCCCCCGCCGGTACGGCTCGCGGACCTGCGCCTGGCCGCGGACGGCACGGTCACCACCCCACCCCCACCGGCGGCCGGCGTGGGCGAGGAGGCGCTGGCCGGCTACCTGGACGAGGCCCGGGCGGTGCTGGCCGCACGAGCGGAACCGGCCGACGGCGTACGCCTGGATCTGCCTCTGGGTTTCGAGAAGCTGCGCTGGTTCCTCCTCCCGGACGGCTGCCTGCGCTGACACCGGCTCGGCCGGGAGAGGGTCACCGGCCGGGTGCGGCCTCGTCCACCGACTCCTCCCGGCGCGCCAGCCGGTTGTTGCGCCGCCCGTAGGTGAGGTAGACGACCAGCCCCGCCGTCATCCAGGCCAGGAACCGCAGCCACGTCTCCACCGAGAGGTTCGTCATCAGGTAGAGGCAGGCCAGCGCCGACACCACTGGCAGCAGCGGCGACAGCGGCACCCGGAACGGCCGCTCCAGCCGCGGCCGGGTGCGCCGCAGCACCGGCACCGCGACGGAGACGACGACGAACGCGAACAGCGTCCCGATGCTGACCAGGTTGGCCAGCGACGACAGCGGCACGAAGCCGGCCAGCGCGGCGATGAGCAGGGTGGCGCCGATCGTCACCCGGAACGGGGTGCCCCAGCGCGGGTGCACCGCGCCGACCGACGCCGGGAGCAGGCCGTCGCGGGACATCGCGAACCCGATCCGGCCGATGGCGACGATGTCGACCAGGATGACGCTGGTCAGGCCGGCGACCGCGGCGATCGACACGAGGTTCGAGGCCCATCCGGCGCCGACGGCGCTGAACGCCGACGCGATCGGCGCGCCAGGGTCGATGCTGCGGTAGTCGACCATCCCGACCACCACGAACGACACCGCGATGTAGAGCACCGCCGACACCCCGAGGGTGCCGAACAGGCCGAGCGGCAGGTCCCGGTGCGGCCGCCGGGTCTCCTCGCCGAGGTTCGCGACGGCTTCGAAGCCGGTGTAGGCGAAGAAGACCACCGCCGCGGCGGTCAGGACCCCGGCGATCCCGTACGTCGACGGCGCGAACCCGAACAGCAGTTGCGTCAGCGGCTGGGTGAGCCCGGACTCCTGCTCCGGGCTGGGTTGCGCGGCCGGCACGAACGGGGTGAGGTTCGCGGCCTTGACGAAGAAGAGCCCGGCCACCACCACGAAGACGCAGATCGCGATCTTCACGGCGACCAGCACGTTCGTGACCCGGGACGACTGCCGCACCCCGGCGGCGGCGACCGCGCCGAGCAGCAGGGTGATCGCCACCGCGCCGACGTTGACGGTGCTGCCCTCCCCGAACAGCGTGCCCGGCAGGTCGAAGAGTTCGGCCAGGTACCCGGACCAGCCGCGGGCCACGACGGCGGCGCCGAGCGCGAATTCGAGGACCAGGTCCCAGCCGATGATCCAGGCGAAGATCTCTCCGAGGGTCGCGTACGCGTAGGTGTAGGCGCTGCCCGCGGTCGGCACGCTGGAGGCGAGTTCGGCGTAGCAGAGGGCGGCCAGCAGGCTGGCCACCCCGGCGATGGCGAACGCCACGGTGACCGCCGGCCCGGCGTGGTCGCGCGCCTCGACCCCGGTCAGCGTGAAGATCCCGGTGCCGATCACGATGCCGATCCCGAAGCCCATCAGGTCGAGCGGCCCGAGGCGCCGGCGCAGCCCGCGCCCGCTGCTCTCGTCGTCGCCCTGGGCGAGAACGTCCTCGATCGGTTTGGTCCGCATCATCGACACGAGTCCGTCCTCTCCCCCGGTGCCGCTGTCACCGCGGCATACCCCGGCCGGGCGATCTTGAACACGGTCCTGGCCGGCGTCTCGCCGCCGATCGCCCGTTCGCCCGCTGATCGGTTACCGTCGCGTCCGGTCGGCCAGGGTGTTCAGCAGCGCGGCCCCGGTGGCGGCGTCGTCGACCGTCACCACCAGCGACCGTCCGCCGCTGCGCTCGACCAGCAGCCCCGCACCCGAGCGGAGCACGACCCCGACCCGGCCGCCGCGACCCAGCCGCCAGCCCCACCCACCGAACTCGCGGATCGGGTGGACCTCGGTGACCGACGCGCGTTCCACCTCGTCTGCCGGCACGTGCGTGCCGGGCCAGCCCACGATCGACCGCACGGTCAGCCCGGTGGCGTCGACCCGCACCGTGTAGGCGAACATCGCCGCGAACACCACCGCCAGCAGCACCGGCACGACCAGCATCGCCCACTGCCGCACCGCCACGGCGACCAGCGCGGTGACGACGATGGCGATGCCCCCCACGACCAGGCCGGGGCCGCCGTCGGCGCGGCGGAACCACACGGCACGTTCATCACCGGTCAGGCCCAGGCGCGGGGCGTCCGCCGCCACCGGGCCGCCGGCCGGCTCGTGCGGGTCGCCGGGCACGATCCGGGCGGCGACGGCGGCCGGCACGAGCGGGACGACGATCACGGCGGCGACGGTCCAGCCCGGCAGCGTCGCCTGGTGCGCGTCCGTCAGACCGCGCTGGCATGCGGCGATGGACAGCAGCACGCCGGCCCCGAGGCCACCGATCCACACATTGGACGCCGCCACCATCCGCCGGGTGATCCCGGACGCGCCCCAGAACCAGCCGAGCGCGCTGAACATCACGCAGAAGACGATCACCAGCAGCGCGGAGCCGGCGATCAGGGAATTCAAGGACATGAACCCATCCGGTACGGAGGAGTTCCCGCCCCAGTGCGAAGCGAGTGGATCCGGCAGGTCGGCCCGCCAGGTCCAGACGATGACGGAAACCACTGCCACCGCCCCGAGTGCCGCCAGTGCGGACCACAGCGCCGCTTTCCGCGCGGGTGCCCGCCAGGAGTGGGTCGTCATTGCGTCATCGCCTCCTTGAGAAGCACGGTCAGAGTTTCGGTGGAGATGTTCGCCGCGCGAGCCGCGCCGACCAGTGCCGTCAGGGCGTCCTTCACCGGCGACAGGTCGGTGTCGGCCCGAGCGGTGACGACGGCACCCCGGCCGCGGCGCAGCTCGATCAGGCCCTCGTCGCGCAACTGCTGGTAGGCCTTGAGCACGGTGTGCACGTTCAGGTCGAGCGACTCGGCGAGCTCCCGGGCGGCCGGGAGGCGGTCGCCGGGCCGGAGCTCGCGACGGGCGGCGGCGAGGTGCACCTGAGCGGCGAGTTGCGCGTAGAGCGGCTCGTCGCTCGCCGGATCGATCCTCCAGAGCATGCTTCGACTCTACTTGTTCTATTGCAACTAGAACAAGTAGAGGAGACCTCTGCCACCGAGATCGCGCATCACGGAACCCTCGGCAGGGAAGGAGGGCCGGCGGCAACGGCATCTGGCCGCCAAGCTCAGCCCCGCGCCGCCGGTACACAGAAGACTACCCAACGGAGTTGCCGTCACACCCGTCCGTGACGATCGACACTGGAATGATCTTCATGTGTTCCCCTGCGTCGCCTCGCCCGGCCACCTCGGCCGCCGTGCCCACGGCCGCTCCTCACGCCGGGACGATCAGGGGCTGTGGCGCGGCGGCCTTCAAGCGCGAGTTCTGGCCGGACGCGTGCGTGCTCACCTTGATAGGCTCGGCGTCCCGTAGCCCCCGCGTGGCCTGCCGCACCACCGTCCACGTCGTCTGCACCAGCGTCCCCAGCACGTGAAGATCCTGCAGGTCACGCACCAGCCCGACCGGCCCGGTGCGAACCTCGGCGAGCCCGTCGGCATGCAGCCGGTCCGGCTCGTCGACCCCGGAACCGTGCCGCTGCTCGCCGTAGCGTTCGACGATCGGGGTCAGGCGCCGGACGTGCTCGCCACTCATCTTCGCCGGCGCCTCACAGGTGAGGAGCACATCCGGGTGCTCGGCACGGCCCGCGCCGACGGTCCGCGCTGTCCCGGCTGGTTCTCCGGGTCGTTGTTCGGGCCTCACGACGACCCGGAGAACCAGCCCGGACCGCGACGCGCGCCGGGAGGTCAGCTGAGAAAGGCCGTCGCGGCGCGCAGTTCGCCGAGGGCGGCCACCGCGTAGGGCGCGAACTCGTCCTCCCGATCACTTTCGGACCAGGCGGTGTAGCCGCGCTTGAACGCGAGCAGCCCCAGCTCCCCCGCGAGCGCCGCGATCGCGTCCGGCACGCCCCGGGTCACGAGGGCGGACGTCATCGCCGCGGCAAGGCTGACGCTTTTCAGCGCGTCCCGTTCCCGCAGCTCCGCGCTGGCCGCGACGGCGGCTTTCAGGCGCGGCGCGATCTCCTTGCTCATCGGCCCGATCGCCCCCGACGCCCGGGTCAGCCCGGCCGCCACCGCTTCGAGCGGGCTGGTCCCGGCGGGCGCCTCGGCGATCCCCTCGGCGAGGAGCCGGCTCAGCGTCTCCTGCCCGGCGACGAGCAGTTCGCGCTTGTCCGGGAAGTGCCGGAAGAACGTGCTCTTGGTGACCCCGGCCCGTTCGGCGATCTGGGCCACGGTCGTCGCGTCGTACCCCTGTTCGGTGAAGAGGTCGACCGCGGCGACGACGAGGCGTTCACGAGCGCCGGGTTCCCAACGAGCCATGACGCCCATCATAGGCGACGGGACTTTTGTCCCATCACTCTGCTACGGTGACGGGACTTAAGTCCCATCACTTCGGGAGAGTGCCATGCACGTCTTCATCACCGGCGGTACCGGCCTGATCGGCACCGCCGTCGTCGCCGAGCTGCTCGGCCACGGCCACACCGTCCTCGCGCTCACCCGCTCCGACGCCTCCACGGCGGCAGCCGAGGCCGCCGGCGCCACCGCCCTGCGCGGCAGCCTCGCCGACCTGGACGTCGTCCGCGCCGGCGCCGCCCAGGCCGACGGCGTGATCCACCTGGCGTTCGGCAACGACTTCAGCAGCCCGGAAGCGGTCGCGCGCTCGGTCGCCGAGGAAACCGCGGCCCTGACCGCGCTCGGCCGGCAGCTCATCGGCAGCGACCACCCGCTCGTGACGGTTTCCGGGACCCCGTGGGTGCCGGGCGCGGTCTCCACCGAGTCCGACCCGCTGCCGACCGACGGCCCGGTCGGTGGCCGCGGCCGCACGGTCGACGCGATCCTGGCGCTGGCCTCGCAGGGCGTGCGCAGCAGCTCCGTCCGGCTGCCGCGCACGGTGCACGAGAACGGCAACGGCGGGTTCGCCGGGCTGCTGACCCAGACCGCGCGGCAGTCCGGGGTCGCCGGCTACCCGGGTGACGGCACCCAGCGCTGGCCGGCCGTGCACGCGCGGGACGCGGCGGTCCTGTTCCGCATCGCGCTGGAGTCGGCCCCGGCCGGCACGGCCTGGCACGCGGTCGCCGACGAGGGCGACGCGGTGCGCGACATCGCCACGGTCATCGGCCGGCGGCTGGGGCTGCCGGTCGAGCGGGTGCCCGAGGAGACGTTCGGCCCGCTCGGCCCGATCTTCGCCACCGACCAGCCGTCGTCCAGCGCGCACACCCAGGCGACGCTGGGCTGGAAGCCGGCGCACCCGAGCCTGCTCGACGACCTGGAGAACCTCCAGCCCTGACCCACCGTTCGAGCGCGACGATCGTCACATTTCGCCCTAATTGTCGCAACGGGCGGATCGTCGTCATAGCTTTCTGGGGGTAATGCCCGTACCGAGGAAAGCTGTTGTTTCTTGTCCCGTTCGTTCACCGTCGTCATCGTCAGTCTCGCCCTCTGCGCCCTGGTCGCCGCGCTGTTGCCGCGGGCGGTCCGGCCCGCCGTCGAGGCCGCCGGCCGGGCCGCGTGGGTCCGTCTGCGCCCGCATCTGCCGGGCCGGCTGCGACGGGCGGCGCGGGCGGGCCGGGACCGGATCGACCCGGCGGCCGGCCGCTCCGCGCTGGTGACCGCGGCCGCCGCCGGGATCGCCTGGTCCGCGGCGGGCACGCTGCACCTGGCCGGGCCGGTGGTCGCGGCGGTCTCGGCGACGCTGTCGGTGCAGATGAGCTCGCACGCCTCGGTCCGGGAAGGGGCACAACGCCTGCTCGGCACGCTCGCCGGGATCGCCGTCGCGGTGGTGGTCTGGGGCGCGTTCGGTCTCACCCCGTGGTCGATCGCGGTCATCACGGCGTGCGGGCTGGCGGCCGGCCGGCTGCTGCGACTGGGCGACAGTGCGGTGTCGGTGCCGGCGACCTCGCTGGGAATCCTGGTCGCCGGCAGCGCGGCCGGGGAGGCGATCGCCGGCAGCCCGATCACCGAGGCCGTCGTCTGGCAGCGGATCGCCGCGACCGCGCTCGGCATCGTCGTCGGCGCCATCCTGTCACCGCTGGTCGGGGGCATGACCCCGGTCCAGCGGGCCCGGTGGGAACTGGCCGGGCTCTCCACCGGGATCGCCCGTCTGCTCGACCGGCTCGGCGCCGGTGTCCGCGACGGCTACGACCGGGAGCAGGCCGCGCAGTGGCTGGCCCGCTCCCGCGAACTGGCCGAGGACCTCGACGACGCGACCGACGCGGTCGACGACCTGCTCCGGCAGGCCCGCTGGTCACTGCGAACCCCGGTACGGCGGGTGACCCCGCTGCAGCAGACCCGGCGCGCTCTCGACCACGGAGTCCAGCAGGTCAACTCGGTCGCGAGGTCCATGTTCGACGCGACCGCGACCCCGCGCGCCGCCGCCGTCCCGGAGCAGATCGGCCCGGTGCTGACCGCCGCGGCGGAAGCGTTCACGGCACACGCGGCCCTGGTCGCCGACCCGCGTGCGGACGCCGAGACCGGCACCCTGCACGAACTGCTCGCCACCCTGCGCGACGTCCGCCGGCAGACGCTGCGCACCGTCCGCACCGAGATCGACGACACCGGCGTGCTGGTGCTGACCGGTTCGATCATCACCGACATCGACCGGATGGCGGGGACCCTGGAACGGTCGGCGCCCGCCCTGTCCGTCGGCGTCCGCGAGCCGGGCCCGGGCATCCCGGCCGTGTCCGAGGTCCTGCCGGCCGTCCGGCTGATGTGGGAGAAGGCCAGAGCCGCCCGGTGACGAACGCCGCCCACCCCCGGTGGCAACCGACCGGATGTCCTACGCGGCGGCGTCGCGCTCCCGGCGCCGCCCGGCCAGGTGCCGGACCCATCTGATCGCCGACGACGCCATCATCGCCTCCAGCTCGGCCCGTGCGTCCGGCGCGGACACCACCTCCCGCCGCCGCGATGCCGGCCGGGCCCGCTGCGACTCCAGCGCGACCAGGCACGACGCCACGACGGCGTCGAAGGTGACCCGATCCGTGGCGGCCATCGCGAGCAGAACCCGGTCGAGCACGTCCGGCCCGCTCGCGTCGGCGGGCACGTCGAGCATCCACGCCCGCTGCCGCCGCTGACCGTTCTCGGTCAGCGTGTAGGTCCGCGGCCCACGACGCCGCCCGCTGGCGCGGACATGACCGAGCCGCTCCTGCCGGGTCAGCGACGCCACCACCCGGAGCACGTCGACGCCCCGGTCCGCCCCGAACGTCTGCGCGTGGCGTTGCCGCAGCTCATACGCGCTCCCGGGACTGTCCGCCAGGAACACGAGCAGGATGTCGCCGAGTGTCGCGGTCACGCTGACACGCCGCCCCTCTGGTCGGCTCCAACTTCTACAGGAAAATAGAAGCTAGCATGCCCGCGGCCGGCACAGCTTCCTTCCGCGCTCCGCCACCCATCGAAGGAAGTCGCCGTCCCACCCGTCACTCAGCGGCGTGGATCGCCTTCGCGATCGCCTCGTGCCCGGCCGCATCCGGATGATCACCATCGACCGCGAGCAGCCCCGTCGGGTCCCCGGACCGATCCGCCCCCTTGAACGCCGCCTCGGTCGTCACATACACGGCCCCGGTCTGCTCCGCCGCCGCCCGTAACGCCTCGTTGCCGTACCTGGTGGCGCTTTCCGCCGACCGCATCCCGTCGCTCCCGTAGGCCGCGAAGCCCGCCGCCCCGTCCTTCACCACGTTCCAGTACCCGACGACAAAGACCTTCACCGGCGTACGCCGCCCCCGCCGCACCGCGGTGACGATCCCCGTCACCGCGGCCCGCACCCGATCGGCAGCCGCCGGATAATCCCCGCCGTCGTCGAAGACCTCCGCCATGTCGTTGGCGCCCACCATCACGATCACCACGGAAGCCGCACCGAGATCGGCCCGCAAATCCCCGCCGGAAACCTGATTCTGTACGTCCACAGCGGTGTACCCGGGCTGCGCCAGGTTCACCGCCCGCGCCTCCGGTGCCAACATCCGCGCGTACAACTGGGGAAACGGCTCACAACCGCAGGCGGTGCCGGCCGGAACCGAATCGCCCAGGGCCACCACCACCGGGACCGGCGACACCGGCGACGCGAACGGCATCGACGTCGCCACCGCGCTCAGGCACATCACGGTCACCAGTCGGACCACCCGCCCGGCCGTCACGGTCAAGCGGCCACCACCGTGACCGGCCCCGTGGCCACTACCGGTGCCGCCGCCCGCCCCGACGGAAGGAAAGCCTCGGCGGTGAGCGCGGCCACGGCGATCCGCGGCAGGTCCCGCGCGGTCGGGAAGCACAGGTAGCGCGGCTGCCACGTCGGCAGATACTTGGCGTTCGCCCGGTACAGCGACTCGATCTGCCACAGCCCGGAGAGCAGCCGCAACAGCCGGTGCCACACCCGCAGCACCGGCCCGGCCCCGAGCTCCTCGGCCCGGGCGAAGACCGACCGCAGCACCGCGAAGTTCAGCGACACCCGCCGCACCCCGAGCGCCGGTCCGGCCTCGATCGCGGTGACCACCATCAGCTCGGTCAGCCCGTTCTCGGCGCTGCGGTCGCCGCGCATCAGATCGAGCGAGAGCCCGTCGGCGCCCCACGGCACGAACTGCAGCACCCCACGAAGGTGCTTGCCGCCGTCGCGGGCCAGCACCAGCAGGCAGTCCCCGTCACGCGGGTCGCCGAGCCGGGACAGCGCCATCGAGAAACCCCGCTCCACGTTGCCGTTGCGGAACACCTCGGCGGCACTGAGCACCGCCGCCAGCTCGTCCGGCGGCAACTCTCTCTGCCGCACCACCTCGCAGGTGTAACCGGCCCGGCGCATCCGGTTCACCGCCTGCCGCACCCCGCGCATCGGCCGCCCGTCCAGGGTGAACGCCCCGACCTCGATCACCGCCTCGTCACCGAGCTCGATGACGTCGAGACCGTGCCGCCGGTACGCGGTCCCGCCGGTGCGCCCGCAGCCCAGCACCGCCGGCGTCCAGCCGTGCGCCGTGCAGTCGGCCAGCCACGCCGCGATCGCCTCCGGCCAGGCCGCCTCCACCCCGATCGGGTCACCGGAGGCGAGGCTGACCCCGCGCACCACCCGGTACGCCACGGCGGCCTTCCCGGACGGCGCCCACAGCAACGCCTTGTCGGCACGCAACGCGAAGTAGCCCAGCGAGTCGTTGCCGCCGTACCGGTGGAGAAGGTCGCGAAGCCGGTCGTCGTCGGCCTCGGTCCGCACCGGGCGGCGCTCGGCCGTCTGCAACAGCAGGACCGCCGCCGCGATCACGGCGAGCAGCCCGAACGTGCCGGTGGTGAGACTGACCGTGTCGGCCGCCCACGGCCGCACGAACCGCACCGGCCCGGTCACGCCGATCAGGCCGAGAGCGGCGTGCTGCACCCACTGCAGCACGCCGGGCGCTCCGACCAGGTGATCGGCGCGGATCGCGATCTCGGCCAGGCCGAGCACGAACCCGGTGGCGGCGAAGCCGGTGAACGCGGTCACCGCCCGCCAGCGGCTACGCGGGTCGGGCACCGCGGAAAACCTGCGCCGGACCACGACGAGCATCACCAGCAGTGCGGTGGAAACCGCCGCCGCGTCGAAGTCGAGTCCCTTCAGGACGTGCAGCAGCACCGCCGCGCCGGCCAGGGCGACCGCGAGCTGCCAGGCGCGACGCTTACCGCGGCGCAACCCGTTGCCGAGGTAGACCAGCAGCACCCCGGCGGCCGCGGTGGCGGCGTGCGCGGAGAGGATCCCGGCGACCGGCATGAACTCCTCCAGCCGCGCCATCCGCGCGCGCTGCTCAGGGAAGACAGCGGTCACGACGTCCAACAAGCCGGCCAGTTGCACCAGGCGGGCGATCGCCGCCCGGGACAGCGGCGGCCGGGATTTCCAGGCTGCGGTCATGACCGCAGGCTAGGCCGTCGTCCGTGAGAGGAAGATGAGAGAGACTCTCACCGATCTCTCATCGTCGCCGCGGCACTCTGGTCGCATGAGCCTCACCGGCATTCCGCTGATCGTCGTGGCGGTCGTGGTCACTCTACTGACCGCGGCCGCCACCGTCGTGAGCTGGCGGCGCGGCGGGCGCCTGCGAGTCGTCCTGCGTACCGGCGGGGTCCTGCTCACCGAGACGTTGTTGCTGCTCACCGTGGGACTGGCCGTCAACCGGTCGGAGGATTTCTATCCGACCTGGGCGGCGCTGTCGTCATCGGCGCAGACGAGCGGGACGACGTACGCGCTCACCCCCGGCCGCCTCGACGGATGGCTGCGCGCGCACGGGCCGGCGTTCACCTGGGAGCCCGACGGGTGGACCGGATGGCATCTGGCGGCGGCGCCGACGGTCGTGGTGCCGGACGGCTATCTGGAGCATCCGGCGTGGCGCTACTCGGCCCTGGTCGTCGTCGACAACGGCAGTGCGGGGTGGACGCCGGCGGTGGAGACGGCGGCGGCCCGCAACGCCTCGGCCGACGGTGGCGCGGTTGTCGTCTTCGCCCGCACCACCGCGGCCACCGGCCCGGACGACCTCGCCCTGGGGCTTCCGGCGGCGCTCACGCACGACCTGCGGGTGACCGGGCAGCGGTGGGCCCTGATTCCCGGGGCCGCCGACGCCGCACTGGCCCACCGCGTCGCCGCCGCCGCGCCGGGCCGCTACACCGCCGTCGCGGGCAAGGCTTCCGCGGGCACGCAGCCGGTCGCCTTCCACCCCGGCGATCTCGGTGCCGCCCTGCTCTGGGCGTGCCGGCAGACGCCGCCGCCGCTGGCCGCGTCGACGCCGCCGGTCACCTTCCTGCCCGCCGCCCCGAACAAGCATCACCACCATCCGGTGCCGGGCGCCTCCGCCTCGGCACCGGCCGGATCCCGTACCGGAGGAAAGAATGTCCCTCGACAGCCTGGGCACTGAGATCACGGCAGTCGTCGTGGCGGTGCTTTCCGCCGTGGCCCTCAGCGCCGTCTGGAACCGCGGACGCGGCTGGCAGAGAATCTCCCTCCGCACCGTGACCGCGGTGCTGTGCCTGCTCAGCGCGGCCGCGTCGGGTCTGCTCGCGGTGAACCGGCAGGTGGAGATCTACCCCACCTGGTCGAGCCTGACCGGTGGAAGCCCGGACGGCGACGTGGCGGTGCCGGCTTCCGCACCGGTCCGGCACAGCCCGAAGGGCCAGATCCTCAACCTGTCCGTCGCCGGCCCGGCCAGCAATCTGACCATGCCGGTCTACGTGTACCTGCCGCCGGGCTACCAGGACGACGGCACCGTCCGGTACCCGGTCGTCGAGGCGCTGCACGGCTATCCCGGCTCACCGACCGGCTGGCTCAACCGCCTGCACGTCGCCAAGGTCCTCGACCAGGAGATCAAAACCGGCCGGATGGCGCCGACCATCGTGCTGTTCCCGTACCAGACGCCTGATCCGCTGCTCGACACCGAATGCACGAACCTGGCCGGCGGCCCGCAGACCGAGACGTTCCTGACCAAGGACGTCCCCGCGGTCGTCCGGGCGCGATTCCCGGTGCGCACCGACGCCGGGTGGGGGCTGATCGGCTACTCCGCGGGCGGTTACTGCGCGATCGACCTGGCGATGCGGCACCCCGGCCAGTACACGGCCGGCGCCGCCATGTCCGGATACGCCGAGCCGGGCATCGCCATCGGCAACGGCACCGAGAAGACCCTGTACAACGACCTGTGGCGGCTCAAGCACCTGCCGGTTCCGGCGGTCGCGCTCTACCTGGCCGCCGCCCGCGCGGACGGCCAGCCGCTGCGCGACACGCACGCGCTGGCGCAGGCCGCTCACGCCCCACTGTCGGTGACCACCTCCTACATCGACGGCGGCGGCCACAACGTGCAGACGTGGCAGGCCATGGAGGCGCCCGCGTTCGACTGGCTCTCCACCCAGCTGGGCCGGCCGGTCACGTCGTCCACGCCCGCGCCGGCCGACGATCAGTCGCGGTCACCGGCGTCGCTGGCCATCGCGCCCCACATCTGAGGGACAAAGCTTGTGACCTTTCCCGTACGCCGTGAGCCCGCCGACCACCGCACCCCCGACCACCGTGACACTGCGTCACCGGCACCGTTCCGCCGCGCGGTGGCGTCAGGCGTCCGGATCGAGCCGGTACCCGGCACCACGGATGGTGCGGATGGTGTCCCGCGCGAACGGCCGGTCCACCTTGTCCCGCAGGTAACGCACATAGACGTCGACCACGTTCGACCCACCGTCGTACGCGAAATCCCAGACGTGCTCGATCAGGTAGGTCCGCGTGAGGGTCTCGCCGGCTCGGCGCATCAGTTCCTGGAGCAGCGCGAACTCTTTCGCCGACAGCGCGATCGGCGTGGTCCCGCGCTGCACCGTGCGGCTCGCCGGATCGAGCGTCAGGTCCCCGACGCGCAGCACCGGCGGCCGCTGCGCGGGCTCGCGGCGGGCGAGGGCCCGCACCCGGGCGAGCAGTTCCTCGAAGGCGAACGGCTTGGTCAGGTAGTCGTCGGCACCGGCGTCGAGACCACGCACCTTGTCATGGACACCGTCACGGGCGGTGAGCATCAGCACCGGCACCCAGCGGTCCTTCTCCCGGACCTGCCGGCACACCTCGAACCCGTCCGGCGCGGGAATCATCGCGTCCAGGACGACGACGTCGAAATCGGTCTCGACGATCGTCCAGACCGCGTCGGCGCCGGTCGCGACGGTATCCACCGCATACCCCGCCCGGCGCAGGCCACGGCCGACCATGGCGGCCATCGCGGGATCGTCCTCGACCACCAGCACCCTCACGACGCCAGCATAGGGTCGAGCGAAGCCCTCGGCCCGCGCCGGACCACCGATGCGGGCCAGGTCACGATCACTCGCGGTCATCCCGCCATCGTGCGCCGGGCATGATGAGACGACCGTGAGACCAGGGAGGTGACGTGCGCAGGCTGATCCCGACGTCGCTGCGCGCCCGGCTGGCGCTGGTCTTCGGCGTCGGCACCTCGGTGGTGCTGCTGCTGGCGTTGTCGCTGCTCTACGTGGTGCTCGACCACGAACTGGCCGAGGCCGTGGACCAGGATCTGGCCGCGCGCAGCGACGACCTGGTGGCCGCCGTGCGCACGCACGACCTGGGCGCCGTGCACGGCGATCCGATGGCCCAGCTCTACGGCGCCGACGGCGTCCCGATCGTGACCGCCGCGGCGATCCGCGGCCAGCTCCTGCTCACCCCCGGCCAGGTCCACGCCGTGCGCGGCAGCACCTTCGGCGACGGCACGCTCCCGCCACGCGACACGGGCAGCCCGATGCCGCTGCGGCTGCTGTCCCGGCCCGTCGGCAGCACCGGCCAGGTGCTCACCGTGGCCCTGCCGCTGTCCGCCATCGATCGGGCCGGCGCCCGTCAGCTGATCGTCCTCGCGGTCGCCACCCCGGTGCTGATCATCGCGCTCGCGGCGCTCGGCTGGCAGCTGCTGCGCGCCGCGCTGCGCCCGGTCGGCGAGCTGACCCGGCAGGCCGCGGCGATCTCCAGCCTCGACTCCGACCGGCAGTTGCCGCAGGTGCCCGGCGACGACGAGTTCGCCCGGCTCGCCGCGACGCTCAGCGGCATGCTGGCCCGGCTGTCGGTGGCCTTCGAGCGGGAACGCGCGTTCGTCGACGACGCCAGCCACGAGCTGCGCACCCCCATCGCGGTCCTGCGCGGCGAGATCGACCTGGCGCTCGCCGCGGTCGACGACCCGGCCGAGGTCCGCGAATCCCTGATCGCCGCGCAGGGCCAGGTGATCCGCCTCGGCCGGCTCGCCGAGGACCTGCTGCTGCTCGCGCGCGAACGCGCCGGCACGCTCGTCGTCCTGCGCACCCCGGTCGACCTGACCGACCTGGCCCACTCCGAGGCCGCAGTCCTTTCCAAGGTCAAAAGCCTGACGATCGAGACGTACGGCGATCCGGCGCCCGTCGAGGCCGACACCGACCGCCTGCGTCAGGTGATCGGCAACCTCGCCGCGAACAGCGCGGCAGCCGGCGCCACCACGGCCCGGGTGACCGTCACCGCCGACCGTGCCCACGTGCGGCTGCAGTGGGCCGACGACGGTCCGGGCTTCCCCCCGGCCCTGCTCGACTCGGCGTTCGAACGTTTCGTCCGCGGCGACGCCGCCCGCTCCGCCACCGGCGGAGCCGGCCTCGGCCTGTCCATCGTCCGAGCCATCGTCACCGGCCACGACGGCACCATCGACATCCGCAACGGCCCGCCACTGGGCGGCGCGGTCGTCAGCATCCGCCTCCCGGTCGGCCGCCCCGGCACCGCCGGCCCGGACCGTCACGCCCCGGTCCCGACGACGCCCCCTGACTGACTGATCGCATGACCCCGCGGCGCCGCCATCCCGCCGAGCCGCCCGCCTGTCCTGTCCCGTCCTGCCACGCCGCCCGCCGCGCTCCGCCGCCGTCGTGCCCAGCCGCCCGCCTGTCCCGTCCCGCCACGCCGCCCGCCGCGCTCCGCCGCCGTCGTGCCGAGCCGCCCGGCGAAACTGTCCCCCCGTTCCGCAGCGAACGTCCTACCGACCACCCCGGACTTCGGGACCGCGCCGGCAGAGACTTCCCACCAGCACGGATGAGCGTTTCCGGGGCCGCCGCGACGGCCCGGCACCGATTCACTCCTGTCATTCGTGATTGGATTCCGCGCCACCGGGGAAAGTCGTTGAGTACAGCACCGCCCGGGTTCGTGAGGCAGCGATCCCCGTGCCCGGACGTGAATGACAACGGCCCCATCGCGCGATCAGCCGATGAGGGCCTTTGTCACGCATGCTTCGGCCCCGCCGACGGCACCGGCACCTGCACCGGCTTCTCGTCACGCCGCTCGGCCGGCGGCGAGTTCCGGCATCAAACGGCAACGGGCAGAAGGCTTCGTCGCCTCGCCCGCCGATGGCGAACACCGAGACCGGCGAGGCAACCGGTAGAAGCCTTCGTCACTCTGCTTGCTCGGCGGCCGGTTCGGGCACCCGGGCCGCCGGGAACGTCGCGCGCCCTGTCCACCCCGGACTCCGGTCGGCCGTCACCCCGCAGTCCCGTCCAGCACGTCCCCACCCTGAGGAACATCAGGTTGGACGAACGTTTCCGGCACCGCGGGCAGTCCGTCGATGCTGCGGTCGTTGCGGGTGCGCCGGTACTCGGCGAGTTCCTCGTCGCTCTTGCGGTCGGTCCAGCGGACCAGCAGGTCACGATCGCCGGCGTACTCCATCAGCGGGACCTGGTAGCCGCAGGCGTCACTGACCCGCTCGACCTCGACGTCGATGATCGCCCGCAGGCCGCGGCCCGGGTCGCCGGGAAACGAGGCCAGCAACTCCGCGAAACCGGCGTCACCGGGCAGCACGGGGCGGCCACAGCCGTACAACCGAAGGATTTTCGGTGGTCCTCGGAACGCGCACGCCATGAGCGTGATGCGGCCGTTGTCGCGAAGGTGGGCGATGGTCTCCGCACCGCTGCCGGTGTAGTCCAGGTAGGCGACGCGATGGCGGCCGAGCACGGCGAGGGTGCCGGTGCCGCCCTTGGGCGAGAGGCTGACGTGCCCACCGGCACCGCTCGGCGCGGTGGCGACGAAGAAAACCGGCTGGGCCAGGATGAAGTCGCGCAGCCGGTCGTCGATGCCTTCGTAAACTTTCCCCATCCGACGATCCTCGCAGGTCAGTCGAAATCTTCTGACGGGCGCAGCGAGAGGAGGAACGCGGCGTCCGCCCAGATGCGCAGGGAAGAGATTTCCGGGTACGTCGTGACGGCGTCCCTGGTGTCGAAGACCTGGGTGAGCCGCTCGTCGCGGGTGTAGGCGGGCCACCCGGGGTCACCGGTGGCGGCGAAACCGGTCCACGCCGAGCGCATCCGCTGGGACAGGGCAACGGCGTCCGGGCCGGGTTCCGTGCCGATCAGCAGGCCCGGCTGCCCCGCGGTCAGGTTGCCGAAGACGAGCGGCACGTCCAGTCCGTGACAGGCACCGAGCGCCCCGCCGAAACCCGGTGCCGGCCAGGTCAGCTCGTACAGGTAGGACCGGCCGGTGTGCGCCTCCGCCAGCCGGGCACCGGGCATCCGGAACAGCCAGTCGGAGAACACCAGTTCGTGCAGCAGACCCGGCCCGGCCTGCGGATACGCTTCCCGGTAGCGCCGGGCACCATCCGGGCCGGGTGCGATCCGGTCGAGCGCCGCCCGCGCCTGCTCCGGTGTGATCGGGGCGGGCTGCCCGCCGAGGACGTCGAACAGGCGGTGCTCGTCACGGGTGTGACCGGCGATCAGGACGACGTCTCGGGACGCGCCCGCGGCGAGGGCTTCCCACGGCGTACGCGGAAGAATGTCTCCGTCGACGACGGGGGCGAAAAGAATCGACCGGAACCCCGCCGGCCCCCACCGGTCCGGAGCCGTGCCGGTCGCGGGAGGGTCCGGCACGAAAGGTCGCGGCGCGTGGTCCGGGTCGACGATGTCCGGCCACAGCTCGGCGGCGATGTCGGCGGCGAGTTCCGGGGTGAAGAAGGTTCCCGCCACACTCTGCGCGACGGCACCGCGGAACAGGCCGGCCGCGCTCGGCATCGCCAGCAGCGCCGCCACCGAACCACCGCCGGCGGACTCGCCGAAGATTGTGACTCTCGCCGGATCGCCACCGAACGCGGCGATGTCGTCGCGCACCCATTCCAGCAGGGCGACCTGGTCGAGCAGGCCACGATTCGGCGGCGCCCCGGGCACATGACCGAAGCCTTCGAAGCCGACCCGGTAGTTGAAGGTGACCACCACCACGTTGCCGTCGCGGGCGAGGTGACCGCCGTCGTACTGCGGCAGGCCGGACCTGCCGATGGTGTATCCCCCACCGTGGATCCACACCATCACCGGCAGTTTCGCCGCCGGATCCGGGTCCGGCGTCCACACGTTCACGGTAAGCCACTCGTCACCGGCAACGCCCGCCGGCGCACCGTGGCCGAACAGGTCGGGTTGCGGTGGTGGCGGGCCGAACTGCGCCGCCGGCCTCACCCCGTCCCAGGCCGATGGCGGTCGCGGAGCCCGAAGACGATCCCGGCCAACCGGCGGCGCGGCGAAAGGCACCCCGCGGAAGACGGCGATCCCGGACTCACGGAGGCCACGCAGCACTCCGCCCCTGACTCTCACGTCGAGCGACATGGCGGCATCGTCACGCAGATCCGCCCCCGGCACTACCGAGATTCCCCGCGCCCAGCCCGGGGCGGCCTCACCCCAGCATGCTCAGAGCGGCGCAGTCGTGCAGGTAAGTGGCGATGGCAGCGGCCGAACGGCGGCCCGACGTGGTCAGGACGTTGTGCGCGGCCTCAGGAACTGTCACCGACACGCCTCCGGCCATCGCCGCCACCTCGGCGCGCCACCGCGCCGGCGCCACCGGGTCGAGAGAACCGCCGAGCACGAGCGGAGGTACCGGCAAGCGGCGCAGATCGTGTTCGATCGCGTTGCGGACCGAATGACCGAGCGTCGCCAGCACCCGCCACGGTTTCGCGTCGGCCACGTCCCGGGCCAGCACCGCCGCCTGCCACGGCTGCTCGACCAGCAGATCCACCGCCCAGCGCCCGATCAGCGCCCGGCGGGACCGGGCGGCCGGGTCACTCGTCGGGCTCGCCAGCACGATCGCCGCGGCCAGATCCGGGCGCAGCACCGCGAGACGGGCCACCACCTCGGCGCCGAACGAGTGCCCGGCGAGGCACACCCGCCGCAGACCCAGCCGGTCGAGCCAAGCGGCGAGGTGCCCGGCGTGACGGCTCACGTCGTACGCCGATGGCGGTTTTCCGGATCTTCCGAAGCCCGGCAGATCAGGCACCAGAACCGGGTGCCGGGCGGCAAGCGCGCGAGCGGTCGGCATCAGGTACCGATGCGAGACGGCAAGGCCGTGAACCAGCACCACCGGAAGGCCGGCCGGGTCACCGGCATGAAGATCATGCGTGGGTACGCCGTCGACCGTCACCCACCGATGACGGAACAGGGAATCGGGCATGACGTGGCCATACCCAAGATCGGCCACTCGTCACCGCCACCGGGGTCAGGCGATATCCGGTTTTCGGGCGTGCAGCCGCTCGACGGTGCCGGCTTTCAGGCGCGCCGCCTCCACGATCGTGAACCCGGCGGCCTCGACCAGCGGGCGCTGCCGCCGCAGGAAATTCTCTCCCGCCATCGGGACGGTGATCCGGTCCAGCAGCCACTGCGCGGCGCGGATCGGCGGCCAGGTGCTGCCGATGTGGTCCAGCAGCAGCAACCGTCCACCCGGGACCAGCACCCGCCGCATCTCGGCGATCGCCGCCCGCGGGTCCGGGATGGTGCAGAGCGCCAGTGCGCAGACCACCGTGTCGAAGGAGGCGTCACCGAACGGGAGATGTTCGGCATCACCTTCGCGCAGGTCAGCAGCCCGGCCGAGGGCGGTCGCGCGGCGGCGGGCGTGGTCGAGCATGGCGGGGCTCAGGTCGATCCCGGTCACGGTGGCGTCGGCTGGGTAGTGCGGCAGGGTCCGGCCGGTGCCGACACCGACGTCGAGGACGCGGCCGTGGGCGCGAGCACCTAGCCACTCGCGGCCGCCGGTGAACCAGTGCCGTTCCAGGAACGCGATCTGCCGGTCGTAGCCGGGGGCCGAGCGATCCCAGACCCGGCGTGCCTTGGCGGTGGCTGGTGACTGTTCCACAGGTCCTCCTCCGGCGAGCGTGGCCATCTTCCTCATCGTGCCCGCTCACCACCAGCAACGGTCCGGCGAGTGCGGCCTCATCGTGCCCGCTCACCGCCAACGGTTGTCGGGCGCATGCCGCCCCGCACGTCCGCTAGAGCATCCTAGGAACCTGGGTTGGATTCTGCAGGCTGCAGAGCCGGCCGAAGAGCGGTTCCGCCGGCGATGGCCTGGCCGTGCCGTGACCGGGTGTTTCAGCAGGAACCCTCGCCGACTGCTCGGCCATGGCAGGTCGTCGGCGCCGCCCGCCTGCAGACCGCGGTCGCCGGTCTGCTCGTCGTCGCAGCGGTGACATACGCGGCGAGTGCCTACCTGTACCAGCAGGTTTTCGCCGGCAGTGCGATGGGATACGGCGCCGCTCTCCTTCTCCTTCCCGCCGTGTGGCCGGCGGTCACGACGCCCGGTCTGCGCCGGGGCAGCCGCAACGCCCGGCGGTGGAGTCTGGCCGGCTTGGTCGTGCCGCCGGCGACGCTGGTCGCGGGCGGCACCACGTACCCCTCCGAGCTGGCGTTCTTCACCGGGCCCGGCGCGGACCCGGTGAGGGTCGCCGCCCGGCTGGATGCCTCCTTCATCCTGTCGACCGGTGCGATCGGGGTCGCGGCGGTCGCGCTGATTCTCGGGTTGGTGACCGCGGCGCTGCTGCTCAGCCACCCGGTCCGCCGTTTCGTCCGGTCAGTGCCCAGCGCGGCGACCCGGTCGTAGAAGGCCGGGAGGCAGAGCGGGACGCCGGCCACCGACGAGCCAGGCTCCGCGACCCGGCCGCAGAAAGCCGCGAGGCACAGCGGGACACCGGCCACCGACGAGCCAGGCTCCGCGACCCGGCCGCAGAAAGCCGCGAGGCACAGCGGGACACCGGCCACCGACGAGCCAGGCTCCGCGACCCGGCCGCAGAAAGCCGCGAGGCACAGCGGGACGCAGGCCACCGACGAGCCAGGCTCCGCGACCCGGTCGTAGAAAGCCGCGAGGCAGGGCGGGGCGCGCCGACGTTCGTGGTGGAGGTCAACGGCAGGATTGCTGGTGCCGCTGCCGACGAGACCGGCCCGTGCGCACCACGGCCACGGGCGACACCTCGGTGCCGGGCGGCTGACGACCGTACTGGAAAAGGGGTTCGAAGGTCAGCCGCCGAGGACGGTGACCTCGGCGCGACCGGTGGCGGTGCCGCTTTTCCGGACGACGACGAGATCGGGGCGCTTGTCGCCGTTGAAGTCGCTGACCAGCAGCTCTTGCTGATCGTCGGCGGCCTGGCCGGTGCTCGTCTGCGACAGGTACCGGTTCAGCGACGACGCGCCGTCGAGGACGTGCACGTCCGATTTGGCGGACTTGCGGATGGTCACCAGGTCGGGGTGCTTGTCGGCGTTCCAGTCGGTCACCGTGGCCTGCAGCCCGTCGGCGGCCGGCTCGGCGGTGGTGATTTTCGCCGGGCCGAGCGGCTGCTGGAAGTCGGTGGCGCCGTCGAGGACCTGAACCTCGACCTTCTTGCTGGCGGTGCCGGCGGTCTGGGTGGCGACCAGGTCGGGCTTGCCGTCGGCGTTCCAGTCGGCGACCGCGAACTGGGAACTGTCGTCGGCCGGGGCCAGCGCGGTGGAGGTTTCCACCAGCAGCTTCTGGAAGTACGACGCGCCGTCGACGACCCGGACCTCGACGTGCCCGCCGGCGGTGCCGGAACGCTGCACCACGACCAGGTCCGGTTTGCCGTCGGCGTTCCAGTCGGTGACCGTGTAGGTCTGCGTGCCGTCCGACGGGCCGAGCGCCGTGGCCGTGTTCAGCAGCAGCGACGAGAAGCCGCGCGAACCGTCCATGATGCGCAGTTCGGTCTTGCCGGTGACGGTGCCGGAGGCCTTCACGACGACCAGGTCGGGTTTGCCGTCGGCGTTCCAGTCGGCGAGCGTCAGTGAGTGCGCGCCGTCGAGCGGGCCGAGCTCGGCCCCGGTGGTGACCAGCGCGCGCTGGAACGGGCCGGTCGGCACCGCCGCCGGCGCCGCCGTCGAGGTGCCCGGCTGCGGGGCCGCGACCCGGGCCCACAACGCGCCGACGATCAGCGCGGCGTCCGGCACCTCCGGCGCGTACGCCCCCGGGGTGGCCGACGTCTGGACGCGCTGACTGATCGCGCCGATGTCACCGGCCATCCACGCGTTCTTCGGGTACTTGCGGACCATCGCGTCGAGGAACGCGTTCGTCGCGTAGGTCGGGTCGACCAGCTGGCCGGGGTTGCCCCAGCCCTGCGACGGGCGCTGCTGGAACAGGCCGAGACTGTCGTGGTCGGTCGCCACCGTGTGATTGGTCAGGGTGCTCTCGGCGATCGCCGTGGCCACCGCGATCACCGCGGCCCGCTGGCCGAGCCCGCGTTTCTGCACGGTGCGGACGATGATCCGGGCGCAGGCGACCCGGTCGCCGTTGATGGCCGAGCCGAGGCGACGGCCGCTCATCAGGGGGCGGATCTGGTCGGCGATCACCCGGTCGGCGGAGATCACGTCGCCGGGGCGGCAGTTGACCGGGGCGACGGTGGCGGTGGCGTCGGGCTGGGCCTGCGCTGGTGACGGCATGAGAACCGTCCCGGCGGCGAAGGTCAACGCGACCGAACCGGAGAGGACGCCGGTGAATCGTGGAAGTCCCCGCTTGCTCTGATTCACAGCCTGTTCTCCCCGCTTTCCGTGCACCGCGCCGCACCAATCTGCCACAAACCCCGGCGAACGCGAAAGATGTTCGAGGGCGGTGATCTTCACTTCCGGCTCGGCGGGACCGAAGCCGTGCTGGTGGCGGCGGAGTTCCGGGAATTGTGAGGAGAAGGACTCCGGGGAACGGGAACCCGCTCGGCCGCACTGTCCACTTCGCTCGGCACGCGGTTCGGGTTGTGCACCGCGACGGCAACGCCGTGACGATCATCCCTAAGTAATGTAGGCGCCAGCCTAACGGGTATAGGCTGACGGCGTGGAACGTGCCCCGCTCACCTCGACCGCCGTCATCACCGCCGCCGTCGACCTCGCCGACGAGGCCGGCTTCGACGCCGTCACCCTGTCGGCCGTCGCGCGCCGGCTCGGCGTGCGGGCACCCAGTCTGTATTCACACGTCAGGGACCGTGACACCCTGCTCGACGGGGTCGCCGCCCGGGCGCTCGCCGACCTGTCCGACCGGGTCGCCGTGGCGATCGCGGGCCGGGCCGGGCGGGACGCGCTGGCCGGTTTCGCCGGTGCGCACCGCGAGTTCGCCCGGGAGGCGCCCGGCCGGTGGCAGTCGCTGCAACGCCGCGCCGGCGACACCGTCGTGCGCTCCGAAGCGGCCCTGCGGATCGTCACGCTGAACAAGGCGGTGCTGCGTGGTTACGCGCTGCCGGAGGACCAGCACGTCCACGCGGTCCGCCTGCTCGGCGCCACGATCAACGGCTTCCTGGCGCTCGAACGCATCGGCGGCTTCGACCACAGCTCCCCCTCCCCCGAGGCGTCCTGGGACAAGACCGTCGAGGCCCTCGACGCCCTGCTCCACGCCTGGCCCACCGACCACGGAGACCGATCATGATCACCACCACCATCACCGCCGGCCTCGTCCACGGCGCCGCCGAACTGGAGACCACCGAGCGTGGTCTCCGGCCGCATCGTCTACCGGCCACGGTGCCGGCCCGCTTCCCCGATCCGCAGCTGACGATGGTCGAGGCCCAGCCCTCCGGGGTCCGGATCGTCGTCCGGACCGCCGCGCGCACCGTCGAACTCCACTGCCATCCGAGCCGGGTCGGCTACCGGGGGGCCGACCGGCCGCGGGGCAGCATCGACCTGGTGATCGGGGACGAGATCGTCGCGAGTGACCGGCTCGGCGACGGCGACCTGGCCGAGGTGGACCTGCGCACCGGCACCAGCGAGTTCCGGCCGGGCGGCCCGCACACGGCGACCTTCACCGACCTGCCGGCCGGTGACAAAGTCGTCGAGATCTGGCTGCCGCACAACGAGGCGGTCGAGCTGATCGCGCTGCGCACCGACGAACCGGTGCAGCCGGTGACCTCGGGTCGACGGCTGTGGGTGCACCACGGCAGCTCGATCAGTCACGGCTCGAACGCCACCACCCCGGCCCGGACCTGGCCGGCCGTCGCTGCCCGCCGCGCCGGGGTCGACCTGCGCAATCTCGGCCTGGGCGGCAGCGCGCTGGTCGACTCGTTCACCGCTCGCGTGATCCGGGACGCGCCCGCCGACCTGATCAGCGTCAAGCTCGGGATCAACGTGGTGAACCTGGACGGGATGCGGCTGCGGACGTTCGTCCCCGCCGTGCACGGGTTCCTGGACACGATCCGGGACGGCCATCCCCGTACGCCGATGGTGGTGATCTCTCCGATCTTCTGCGCCATCCACGAGGACACTCCCGGGCCGGGCGCGGTGGATCCGGCGACGCTCGGCACCGATCAGGTCCGGTTCGTCGCCACCGGCCGGCCCGGCGACCGGGAGCTGGGCCGGTTGTCGCTGCAGGTGATCCGCGAGGCGCTGGCGTCACTGGCCGAACGGCGTGCGGACGATCCGAACCTGCACTACCTGGACGGGACCGTGCTCTACGGCGAGAAGGACGCGGCCGCGCATCCGCTGCCCGACGCGCTGCACCCGGACACCGCCACGCATCAGCTGATCGGCGAGCGGTTCGCCGATCACGCCTTCGGCCCGGATGGCCCGTTCCACCGGTGAACTTCGGCGCCTCCTGACCGATCCGAGGGTGGCATCCGCGCCACCCTCGGACGGGCCATCGGTCACCTCAGTGGCAACGTGACGCGGCGCCCTGCCCGAACTCGCCGGCCGCGTCGCCGGTGACCGCGGCGAACGACCCCGGTGGCACCCCGTCGAGGGTCGCCGGCCACGACGCCGCTGTCCGGAGGTCAGAGACGCAACGGGTTGCTGCCCCGGGCGGCCAGGAGGAACCACGCGGTCGCGCCGGTGTGGAGGCTCCGGTAGTAGAGATCGCCGAAACCGGTGTCCAGTCCGTCGCTCGATGCCGCCGGGATGCCACCCGTGTCGTCCTGGGCCTGTTCGATGTTCCACAGCAGGCGCTTGCTGAGCAGGCTGTCGCCCTTGGCCCGGCGCACCGCCAGGGCCAGTGCGGTCTGACCGGTTCCCTCCAGCCACACCTTGCTGGTGTCGGCGTTGCTGAAGCTGACGCCGTGCACCCCGGCGTCGTAGGCGCAGAGGTTGTCGACGACCCACGAGACCGATCGCCGGTACCGCTCGTCGAGCGTTGCCAGGAACGCCCACACCTGCACGTCCTCGGGGATCGGGTATCGGTTGACGGTGACGCCGTCCGGGTCGGTGCCGGTCCACAGGTGGCCGGACGCGCGGTCCTGCATCGCCGCGACGAAGGAAAACGCCGTCGTGGCGCGGTCCTTCCAGACACGGTCGCCGGTCAGGCCGCCCAGCATCGTGAAGAACGCACCGACGTCGATGTTGTGCTCGGTCGCCTTGTAGGTGATCGGCTGGTCGCCGGCGGTGCGGCCGCCGGTGTAGCCGTAGGGTGCCCGGGACCCGTCGAACGTGGTGGAGAATATCCACCGGGCCAGCCGCAGGGCCCCGTCGAGGAATCGCCGCTCGCCGGTCCGCGCGTAGAGGTGGGCGAACGCCATCCCGGCCCACGCCTGGTTGCCGGTGTAGGCGGCCGGCGAGCCGATGTCGAGTGTCCCGTCGAGCACCGTGAACGAGTCGGGCTGATACGACGCCCGGGTCCGCCCGTCCCCGATCGGGTCGTGCTCCTGCGCGTACAGCAGCGTGTCGCCCAGCACCACCGCCCGGCCGGCGTCGCCGTGGGCCAGCCACGCCAGGATGACGAGCGCGTCGTCGTAGGTGAAGGAGCTGACGAACGTCCACGCCGGCGTCTCGAAGAAACCACCGGTGTAACTGCGCGGCACGCGGAGCGCGTCCCCGCTGCCGTACTCGTCGAACTTGGCCTGGAGGAAGGAAACTGCCGCGCGTACGCCGCCGGCACTGCACCCCGCGGTCCAGCGCGGCGCCGCGGAGGCCGGAGTCGGCAGGTAAGCGCCGGTCAACAGGCCGGTGAAAGCGCTGGAGGCGCCGATCAGCAGCCCACGACGGCTGGCGGAGAACGTCATGACACTCCTTGGTGGGCGATGTTCTCGACCAGCCGGGCGATGTGCGCGGCCCGCTGTTGCCGGGTGTCCGGGCGTCCGGGCACCCCGGGCCGGCGCTGCCACGGCAGCGGCCCGCCGGCCCGCCGGTACTCCACCCCGAGTGCGTCGAGACGGGTCAGGTGATGGCCGAGCCGGCGGGAGAACTCTTCGTAGTCGCCCCCGGCCGGGCTCCACAGCGCCTCGGCGACCGCGCACAGCCGGGGAAACGCCAGGTAGTCGACGGTTCGCGGCGAGTCGGCGTGCTCGGTCCAGATGTTCGCCTGCCCGCCGAGCACGTGCCGCGCCTCCTCCGCGGTGAGCCCGGCCGGCACCGGGTCGAACGCGTACACGTCGGCGACGGTGAGCGGGATCGACACCGGGATCGGCTCGTCCGGTGACTCCGACTGCCGGTAGTCCAGGTAGACCTGGTCGTCGGGGCAGGCGACCACGTCGTAGCCGCGCCGGGCGGCCGCGATCGCGCCGGTCATGCCGCGCCAGGAGGCGATGGTGGTGCCGGGCGCCAGGTCACCCTCGAGGATCTCGTCCCAGCCGAAGAGCCGGCGCCCGGCTGCGGTGAGGTGGTCGTCGAGCCGGCGGATGAACCAGGCCTGGATCTCGTCCTCGTCCGTGAGTCCGAGTTCGATCATTCTTTCCCGGGTACGGGGGTCGTCCCGCCACTGGTCGCGTGGGCACTCGTCGCCACCCACGCCGATCCACCGCGACGGGAACAGGCCGAGCACCTCGTCGAGCACGTTCCGGAAGAACGTCACCGTCGACTCCTCGGCGTTCAGGACGTTCCGGTTGATGCCCCACCGGGTGTCGACGTCGAGCGGCTGACCGGTCACACCCAGCTGCGGGTACGCGGCGAGCGCCGCCTGCACGTGACCGGGGGACTCGATCTCCGGCACGATCGTGACGAACCGTTGCGCCGCGTAGGCGACGATCTCCCGTACGTCGTCCTGGGTGTAGAAACCCCCGTGCGGGCGGCCGTCACCGGGCGCGTCGCGGGTCGCCCCGACCTGGCTCTCCCGGCGCCACGCGCCCACCTCGGTGAGCAGTGGATAGCGCGTGATCTCCAGGCGCCAGCCCTGGTCGTCGGTCAGGTGCCAGTGCAGGGTGTTGAGTTTGTGCAGCGCCATCAGGTCGATGAAGCGCAGCACGTCGTGCTTGGGCATGAAGTGCCGGGCGACGTCGAGCATCGCCCCGCGCCAGGCGAACCGCGGCTCGTCGAAGATCTCCACCGCCGGGATCGCCCAGCGTTGCCCGGCCACCGGCGAACGGCGGTGGACCGCGGCCGGCAGCAGTTGCAGCAGGGCCTGGCAGCCGTAGAAGACCCCGGCCGCGCTCCCGCCGTCGATGACGGCCCGCCCGGCGGTGACGGTGAGCCGGTACGCCTCGGGGCCGAGCTCGCCGTCGAGCCCGAGAGTGATCGTGGCCTGATCGGACTCCCGCAGGGGCAGGCCGGTGGCCGGCCGCAGCGCCTGCTGCAGCCAGGCCAGCACCCCGCCGAGCTGCTCGGCGACGGAGCCGGCGGCGGCGACCTCGGCCGGGTGGCAGCCGACGGTGGTGCCGCGGGTCAGGACGAGCTCCCCCACGCCGGTGGTCAGGGAGAGCGGGCGGGGAGTCAGCCCATGGGTGGGGCGGGAGTCAAGCAAGGTGGAACCTAGCCCTTCACCGCGCCGGCGGACATCCCGGCGACGAGGTTGCGCTGGATGATCAGGAAGAACACGACGACGGGGACGGAGAAGAGCACCGACGCGGCCATCTGCCCGCCGAAGTCGGTGCCGGTGTGCGGGTTGGTGAACGACGCCAGCCACACCGGCAGCGTGTAGCGGCTCTGGTCCTGCATGAACGTGTAGGCGAACAGGTAGTCGTTCCACGCGGCGATGAACGCGAAGATGCCGGTCGAGATGACGCCCGGCGCGACCAGCGGGAACAGCACCCGGGTGAGCACGCCCCAGGTGGTGGCCCCGTCGAGCTGCGCGGCTTCCTCGATCTCGGCCGGGATGGCGACGAAGAATCCGCGCATCACCCAGATCGAAAAGGGGAGCACCGTCGCGACGTAGGCCAGCACCAGCGCCGCGTACGTCCCGAGCAGGTCGAGGTGGTTGAACATGACGAACATCGGGATCAGCAGCGCGGTGCCCGGCAGCATCTGGACGGCGAGGATCACCACCATGATCGCGCGCCGGCCGGGGAACCGGAACCGGGACAGCGCGGCGGCGGCGAAGATTCCCAGCACGATCGAGGCGAGCACCGTCAGCGCCACCACCACGACGCTGTTCCGCAGGTTGAGGAGGAAGTTCTCCTGCGAGACCGCGTTGACGAAGTTGCTCGTCGTCGGGTGGTAGGGCACGAAGTGCGGCGTGGCCGTCATGACCTCCGGCCGCGGCTTGAACGCGGTGTTGACCATCCAGTAGACCGGGAAGATCCACAGCAGGCAGAAGATCGCCGCGATGCTGTTGACCGCCCGGCGGCTGCGGTGCCTCACAGGTCCTCCCCCGACTTCAGCAGGCGCCGGATGTAGAACGCGGTCAGCCCGAGCAGCAGCAGCGTGGTCACCACGGAGATCGCCGCGCCCTGCCCGATGTGGAAACCGACGAACGCGGTCTTGTAGGTGAACACGCCCAGCGTCGACGTGGCGTCGCCGGGCCCGCCGCGCGAGATCAGCCAGATCTGGTTGAAGACGTTGTAGTCCCAGATCACCGACAGGATCGTGACCAGCAGCAGGATCGGCCGCAGGTGGTTGAGCGTCACGATCCGGTACACCGCGAGCTCGTTCGCGCCGTCGAGCCGCGCCGCCTCCTTGTACTCCGGCGGGACCTGGGTCTCCGCGGCGTTGAGCGTCAGCGCGATGAACGGGACCGCCTGCCACACGATCAGGAGCCAGATCGCCACGTACGCCCGGGTGGGGTCCTGGGCCCAGTTGAGATCGGTCGTGTCCCCGAAGACGCCGAGCCGGTCGAGGGCCCAGTTGACGATCCCGTAGCCGGGCTGGAACAGCCAGTTCCACACCAGCGACGACGCCACGTTCGGCATCGCCCAGGCGACGATCAGCACCACCGTGACCGTGTGGCGCCAGGCCAGTCCGAGCCGGGTGAGCAGGTGCGACACGCCCATCCCGATCAGCACGCTGCCGGCCACCATCGCGGCCGTGAAGAGCACCGTCCGCAGCAGCGACGCCCCGAACGCGGCGTCGCCCAGCAGATCGGCGAACTGGTCGAACCCGACCCAGGAGTATCGCCCGGTGAACAGCGTCCGCTGGTTGTAGTCGGTGAACGCGGTGAAGACCAGGAACCCGATCGGCACCAGCGTGACCACGGCCAGCACCAGGCCGGCCGGGCTGAGCAGCCACAGTGGGGCCAGGTCCGGCCGGCGACGGCGGGACCGGGGCGCGGGCCCCGGTGGTGCGACCGGCGTGGCGCCGGTCGCATCATCGGAGACGACGGTGGTGACGGGCACGACGGTCACTTGCCACCGGCGAGGGTGGACTCCAGGTGCGAGTCGAACTCCTTGGCGGCGTCGGCCGGCGACTTGGCCCCCGAGACCACAGCGGAGAAGACCTGGTTGATGCTCTTGTCGCCCTCCAGGGTCGGCCACTCCGCGGCGGCCGGCGTCGCCTTCGAGTTCAGGGCCGCGGCGAAGAAGCCCTTCTTCAGCTCGTCGACGCCGGCCTGGGCCGCCTGGATGCCCTGCGTGCTGTTCGGGATCCAGCCGTCGTTGCCGAAGACGTTCTTGTCCTGCACGGCCGGGCCGGCGGCAATCTTCACCCACTGCAGGGCCAGCTCGGGCGTGTCGCTCTTGGTCGCGATGCCCCAGTCGGAGCCACCCAGCATCACGGGCTGGGCCTTCCCGGAGACGCCGGGCAGCGGGAACGTACCCAGGTCCTCGGGTTTGATCTGGGGGTTAGCCTTCTGGATCAGGCCGAGGGAGCCGGCCGTCGACAGGATCGCCGAGGTCTTGCCGTCGGCGAAGACCTGGTTCTGGTCCGGGGTGATGGTGTCGATGGCCTGCGACGCCTTGGTCGAGTACGTGTTCTGGAACGTCTTGAAGTCGGTCAGCCCCTTCTGACCGGCCGCGCTGGAGAAGCCGCCCTTCCAGGTGCCGCCGTCCTTGGTGGCGATGTCACCGCCGGCGTCCCAGATGAACTGCATGCCGGCGTACCAGTACTGCCCGGGCAGGTAGAACGGGGAGAAGTCGGCCGCCGGGTTCTTCGCCTTCACCTTGTCCAGGGCGGCGGTCAATTCCGCGTACGTCGTCGGAGCGGCCGTCACCCCGGCGGCGGCCCACGTCTTCTTGTTGTAGATGACCGCGCGCGCCCCGGCGAAACCCGGCACCGCGTAGAGCGCCTTGTCCACCGTCGCCGGTTCCTCCAGCCCGGCCAGCCAGGTCCGGCCCTGCTGCAGATCAGCCCGGTACGAGGTGAGGTCGAGCAGACCGCCGTTGGCCGCGAAACCCGGCACCTGCGTGTTGCCCAGGTCCAGCACGTCGGGCGTCCCGGTGGTGGACAACGCGGTGCTGATCTTCGTGGTGATGCTCTCCCACTGCTGGGTCTGCACGTCCACCTGCGCGCCGGTGGCCTGCGTGAACTGGTCGTTGATGGCCTTGACGGTGGCGTCGGTGTAATCGCCGTCCATCACCCACACGGTGAGCGTCCTGCCCTCGCCGCGGGTGGTCGGCACGGTCTTCGGCGAGCCGTCGTCACCGGCGGCCGAGGAGCCGCCGCCACAGGCGGTCACGGCGAGAAGGGTGGCCACGCTGACGGCGGCCGCGGCAGTGAAGCGACGTTGGCGCATATGGACTCCTGAATCACGAGGGGATCACTGGTTCTTCCGGCCCCGGTTTCGGGTCGGGTTCTTCTCGGGAAGGCGATGGGCGTCCACGGCGCGCACGGTCAGTTCGAGCGCCTCGGCGGTCCGCTCGTAGGTGCGCTGCGCCACCGCGACGTAGATCATGTCGAGGATCAGCAGCTGGGAGTGCAGGGCGGACAGCGCCGCCAGACGGAAGGTGGTTTCCTGCACGGCGGTGGTGAAGACGACATCCGCCACCTCCGCCAGCGGTGAACGGCTGTAGCTGGTGATCGCCACGGTCAGGGCACCGTGATCGGCGGCCTCGGCCAGCGTCTCGATCACTTCCCGGGTACGCCCGGAGTGCGACAGGCCGATCGCCACGTCCCCGGGCAGCAGCAGGGCGGCGTTGGTCAGGGCGGTGTGCGAGTCCACCCGGTGCCACACGGGGACGCGGATCCGTTCGAGCCGGAACGCCATCTCCCGCGCGGAGGTGCCGCTGCTGCCGAGGCCGAAGATCTCCACCCGCTTGGCCTCGGCGATGGTTTCCGCCACCCGCTCGACCGAGGCCATGTCGAGGCCGGCCGCGGTGTCCTGGATCGCGCGGGTGTCGGCCGCGGTGACCACCCCGAGCACGTCGCTGAGCGGGTCGTCGGGCGCGATGTCGCCGCTGATGTCGGTCTCCCACCGGGCCTGGGTGGCGCGGCCGGTCTCGGTGGCGATGGCGACGCGCAGGTTCGCGTACCCCTTGAAGCCCAGCGTCCGGCTGAACCGGGTCACCGTCGCCGTCGACGTCCCGGACCGCTCGGCCAGGTCGACGATGCTCGCGTTGGCCGCGGTCTCCGGGTCGTCCAGGATCGTGTCGGCGATCTTCGCCAGCGCCTCCGGCATCGCCGGACCCTCGATCCGGAGCCGCCCGAGCAACCCACCGCTCTCACCCGTCACTGTGGTCATCCTTTTCATCTCACGCCGTTGCTGATGAAAATTACGACCGTCACGAGGTCTAGTCAACAACTCTTCCCTATGTTTCGATCTCGTTCATGGAACTGGTGGTGGGTGTGGACGCGGGTGGCACCGCGTCGACCGCCGTCGTGGCGACGACCGGCGGCGCGATCGTCGGCCGCGGACGTTCCGGCCCCGGCAACCCGCTGACCGCGGGATCCGGCAACGCGGCGGCGGCCGTCGCCGCGGCCGTCCGGTCCGCGCTCGGCGGGCACTCCCCCGCGCTGGTCCGCGCGGCGACGCTGGGGATCGCCGGGCCGGCCGGCGCCGGGCAGTTCACCCCGGCCCTCGCCGCGCTCGGCGTGACCGGGCCGGTCACCGTCGTCGGCGACGTCGTCACCGCGTTCGCGGCCGGCACCCCGGCCACCTCCGGCGCCGTCCTGATCGCCGGCACCGGGGCGATCGCCGCGGCCGTGCACGCGGACGCCGTCGTGCGCACCGCCGACGGCCTCGGCTGGCTGCTCGGCGACGAGGGCTCCGGCCGGTGGCTGGGACTGCAGGCGATCCGGGTCGCGGTGCGCGACTGGACGGCGCCGCTCGCCGCGCAGATCGCCGCGCGGGCCCGGGTGGGCAGCGCCGACGAGATGGTCTACTGGGCGCAGGCGCTGCCGTGGGAGCAGATCGGCGGCCTCGCTCCCCTGGTCTGCGCGGCCGCCCGTGCCGGTGACCCGCACGCCGCGGTGATCGTCGCCGAGGCCGTCGCCCACCTGGTCCACACCCTCGACGAGCTCGGCGCGGACGGCCCGGTCGTGCTCGGCGGCAGCCTCCTGGCCTGCGACACCCCGGTCCGCGACGGGGTCCTGACCACGCTGCGCGCCCGCGGCCGCGAGCTGCGAACCGGCCACGACCCGGCCGCCGGCGCCGCGTGGCTGGCCGCGCGCCCGCTCACCACCCTCACCCCGCCCGCCCTGCACGAGGCGCTGCTCGGCCGCCCCTGAACCGGCGAGCCACAGAACGGCGGGCCGCGCCACCCGGGGCACCGGCCACGGAATCGATCCGGCCGGCCGCGACCAGCGATCAGCGCTGGTACGCCTCCGGCACGTCGTCGTGGTCGCGGTCCACCCGCTCGGCCTCGTACAGCCGCCGGTAGGTCCTGCCCCGGATCCGCAGCACCACCGTGGCCGGCAGCGCCGCGATCAGCGAGCCCACCAGCACGGCCACCTTCACATGGTCGTCGCGCTCCCCACCCCCGAACGCGAGTTCGCCGATCAGCAGGGACACGGTGAAGCCGATGCCGCCGAGCAGGCCGGCCCGGCCACGTCGACCCACGCGAGCCCCTGGTCGATCCGGGCCCGGGTGAACCGCGCGGTGCCACGGGCGAATCTCTCCCCGGAAGAATTCCGCGGTGAATCCACGCGTATTCGCCTGGACGGAATACCGCGCTCAGACGGGTATAATCGCAATCGCTTCGCGCCACACCCCCGAAGAGCCACCAGGCCTCTCGGCAGCGCTTCTTCCCAGGCTGCGATGCCTCCGTATCCATCCGGAGTTGATTACGTGACGACGACGACGATCGACCGCACCCGCACCACGGAGACGACCGGCGAGGACGAGCAGGAGCAGGCTCCCGCCCGGCTCCCGCAGAGCCATGTGGACGTCGACACCGTCAAGGCGTACCTGCGCGAGATCGGCCGCGTCCCCCTGCTCACCGCCGAGCAGGAGGTGGAGATCGCGAAACGCATCGAGGCGGGGCTGTACGCGACCGAGCTGCTGCGCGCCCACGACGACGCCGAACGGATGATCACCGCGGACCGGCTGCACGACCTGCGTTTCGTCGCCCGCGACGGGGAACGCGCGAAAAGTCACCTTCTCGAGGCCAACCTGCGCCTGGTCGTCAGCATCGCGAAACGCTACAGCGGGCGCAGCATGCCGTTCCTCGATCTGATCCAGGAGGGCAATGTCGGCCTGATCCGCGCGGCCGAGAAATTCGATTACACCAAGGGTTTCAAATTCTCGACGTATGCCACGTGGTGGATCCGGCAGGCGATTTCGCGAGCGATGGCCGACCAGAGCCGCACGATCCGGATCCCGGTGCACATGGTCGAGCTGATCAACAAACTCGTCCGCGTCCAGCGCGACCTGCTCCTGCAGCTGGGCCGGGAGGCCACCCCGGCCGAGCTGAGCGTCGAGATGGATCTGCCCCCGGCCCGGGTGCAGGAGATCCGGCAGTACGCGCGGGAGCCCATCTCCCTCGACCAGGAGGTCGGCGCCGAGGGTGACGCGCAGATCGGCGACTTCATCGAGGACACCGACGCCGTCGTGGCGCTCGACGCGGTCAGTTTCGGTCTGCTGCGCGACCAGCTGGAGTCGATCCTGGCCACCCTCACCGAGCGCGAGGCCGGCGTGGTCCGCCTCCGGTTCGGCCTCAGCGACGGCGTCCCGCGCACCCTCGACGAGATCGGTCAGGTGTACGGCGTGACCCGCGAGCGCATCCGCCAGATCGAGATGAAGACGATGTCCAAGCTGCGCCACCCGGCCCGCTCCGGCGCCCTGCGCGACTACCTCGGCTGACCGTCACCCGGCGTGACCGGAGCCTGGTCGCAGCCCGCGATGCCGTTGCTCAGGGCCGCCCGTGAGCTCTCCGGCGCCGGTGCCGTGGCCCGGAGACGGGTCCGCAGCGGCACCGTGAGCACGGCCGCGCCGGCGCCCCCGAGCCAGGACGGCGCCGCCGGCCACGATCGCGTCGTCGGCGATGACCACCGCCGCCAGGCCGATCCCGCCGAGGACCGCGCCGGCTGAAGCGGGCCAGGAACCAGCCGCCGCCGGCCATCGCGATGTTGAAGGCCGGGTAGACACCGGAGCTGAGCGCCGGGTCGAGGCCGTGCCCGTCAGGCGGCGACGGTGGAGCGCATGCGTACGACCATACACGCTGATGTACGGCCGTACGCATCGCCGTTACGGTCCTACTCGATACCGGCCGGAACGGTGTCCGGCACCTCGGTCGCCCGGTCCGCGGCCCGGAAGACCAGCTTGGACTTCTCGATGTTCTCCGGGTCGCCCTCGCAGTCCACGACGACGGTCTGGCCGGGGCGCAGCTCGTTGAAGAGGATCTGCTCGGAGAGGGTGTCCTCCAGGTCGCGCTGGATCGTGCGGCGCAGCGGCCGGGCACCCAGG
>NZ_JBIRWQ010000039.1:0-73472 GCF_044388125.1 Actinoplanes sp. NPDC020271 | reverse complement strand
CCGAGCGGGACGCCGTCGAACGTGCGGGCGTAGAGGCCGAGCACGCTGGCGGCTTTGACGGCGAACTGCGGATCGCGGATGAAGATCCAGGACTGGTGCTGCCACGGCTTGATCGTGTCGCGGGCCAGGATCCGGCGGATGGTGGACGCTGAAATCGCCGCGACGATGCCCCGGTTGACGGCTTGCTCGGCCAGGTCCGGGCATGTCCACCTCGACAGTGGTGTGCCGGTCTCGGCCGGCAACTGGCAGGCCAGGGCTTTGACTTCGGCGACCTGGACCGGCGTGAACCGGGTCGGCCGTCCGGGCCGGGACCGGTCGGCGAGGCCGGGCAGGCCTTCGTCGGCGAACCGGCCCCGCCAGCGTCGCACGGTGTCGACGGTCAGTTCGTGCCGGCGGGCGATCGCGGCGTTGGAGTGCCCACGGGCCGCGTCGCAGACGATTCTTGCCCGGATGACTTGCTGGTAGCCGGCGGTGCGGGAATGGGCGAGCAGGGTCAGCTGCCGTCGTTCGGTGGTGGTCAGCGTGATGGGGCGTGCGTGAGGGACGGGCACCGGCCAGCTTCCATCGAAGGCGATCTTGTCAGGGCCGGACGAGGATGCCGCTCAGGCGTGCCGCAAGCCGTCAGGACACGCCGGAGGGGCAGGATGTGAACCCATGCCGGTCATTCCTGCTTCCACCAAGACGTCCCTGCCGCAGCGGCTACGGGCCCGGGCCAAGACGAACTGGCCGCAGCTGGCCGGTGTGGATGTGCGTTACCGCGGTCAGTTCGCCTACGTCACCGTCGAGTTGACCGGTGGGCTGCAACTACCGGTGATGCGACTGCGTTACAGCGGATCCGCTCATCGCTGGCATCTGGCCGCCTACAAGGCCAGCAACAACAGCTACGAAGACCAGTACTGGTTCAGCGGCACCACCGAAGAAGCCCTCGACTTCGTCTGCAACGTCCTCATCAGCCCCATCGCCAACTGGCCGCATCAAAGCCCCGGACCGTCAACCCCCGAAGGACTTACGAACTGAAGCACTAAGTGTGACCCAGGCGCGGGCGCAACCAAGCCGTTTGTTGCTGGCTCGGCATCAAGTCGTGCCCTTCACCGGGCGGGAACACATTTTGGACAGGCTGGCCGCATGGACTGGCGCGGACGAACCGGTCGCGGTGTTGCTGGTGCACGGGGCGGGCGGACAAGGCAAGACCCGCCTCGCTGCCCAAGTTGGCGTTGAGTGCAAAGCTGCCGATTGGACGATATGGCAGGTAACTCACACTGCGACGCCAGTAGCCGGAACCAGCGCAGTCTCGCGAGTCGAGTTGCATGGTGGTGCGGTGCTGGCGATCGTCGACTACGCTGACCGGTGGCCACCTTCTGCTCTGATGGCGCTACTCAGCCAGTTGCGTGAACTGAATGTTCGTGCTGGCACCCGAGTACGGGTACTTACGCTGGCTCGGTCAACCAAATACTGGTGGCCGACCCTCGCCGACCGCGTAGAGGCCGAGCTCGATATCACGTCGGACGAACTAGCACTGCCCTCGCTGGCTACCGATCAACACGATTTATTCGCAGTTGCGGCTGCCCGCTTTGCCGAAGCGCTCGGTATCAAGCAAGCCAGCTGGGGCTCCCCACTAAATTTGGAAGACCCCGAATTCTCGCAGATTCTCGCCGTGCATATGGCTGCCCTGGCTTACGTTGATGCACATCGTCACGGTGATCAACCGCCAACGGAACCGCATGCAATTTCGTCATACTTGCTGCGTCGCGAGAGCACCTATTGGCATCTCCTGCATTCCCGGATCGAAGATCCGCTAAGCACGCCGCCACGGGTGATGCATCGCACGACATATACTGCAACTCTTACTGGAGCTTTACCACGCGCGGGGGGCCATGCAGCGCTGAAGGTACTCGGTTTGGCCGCCACGACCGCAGCTGCAGATACAATTATCGATGATCATCGCTTACTTTATCCACCGCTTGATTTGGATACTGCGCTGGAGGCGTTGCACCCGGATCGACTTGGCGAGGATCTTATCGCCTTGTCAACTCCCGGACATAATTATACCGATGCGATCGCCGTCACCCTCGTTGACGACTGGACCCTTAACGCGCCGCACATGCTTTCGATCGCAGGAATGGAGAAGTTGACGGGGGTCTCCAGCGCGATTGCCGTTCTGACGGAGGTCGCCTACCGCTGGCCCCACATTGCGAAAAAAGTGCTGTACCCACTACTGCGAAACCGTCCCGACTTGGCTATAGCTGCCGGGGGCACCGCCCTCATCCGGCTCGCCCACCTCCCCGATGTTGATATCACGATACTCAGTGCCGTTGACGACCAGTTGCCAACGCGCCGGGATATTGACCTGGATGCTGCTGCTGCTGCCATCAGTAGCGTTCTTATCGATTCGCATCTAGCCGATGCTGCCGAACCGGCTGAACAGGCACGGTTGCTAGCTCGCCATTCCTGGCGGCTAGCCAACGCCGGATATCGAGAGGAGGCACTGTCGCCGGCTGCACACGCTACCTCCATCTACCGTCAACTCGCCAAAACGAATGTGGAGGTATATCTGCCTGAGTTAGCCGGATCAGTGGTTAACCTTGGTAGTTGCATGTTCGAGGTGGGTCGACTCGAGGACGCTTTAGCGATTACCGGCCATGCGTCGGCCCTCTATCGTGAACTGGTAGCAAATAATCCTGGTCTCTACCTGCCAGGACTAGCAACTTCCTTGAACAACCTTTGCGCCATATTGACGAGACTGGGTCGCTTGTCTGATGCTTTGCAACCAGCTGAGGAGGCTGCTCGGATTTATTGGGGACTAGCTGAGGCGGACCCTTCTTTCCTGCCTGACCTAATCGGGTTGCTGGGCAATGTCAGTCAAATGTCAATGATGCAAGGGAACGCCAGTGAAGCCTTATCGATCGCTCGGCAAATAATCCGCGCCTATCGGCTTCTGGCAGAAAATGACCCGGACTCCCATCTCCCCAATTTGGCTCACTCCTTAACGGTGTATGTTGCAGCCTGTGAAATGTATGATTGCAATTGGGTCGAAGCACGCGACTTGATCCAGGAAGCGATCCAGCTTTATGAACGCTTGGCTGAACGCCTGCCGCACGCATTCAACGATAGTGTATGGGCGGCGTATCACAGCTACGCGAATATCCTTGATGCCCTCGGTGAAGCTAGTGCGGCGGCGGAAGTCCGTTGGCAGCTTTACAGCTCGAATGATGACGACTCGGACGAACTCGGCAGATGACTTCGGGGAAGGTCTCTTCTGTGAAGGTAACCGATAACCTGGCGATATGGCCGACCAGGTGACTGAAATCGAAACCGGCCGGATCGGCGTGGCGACGTTGGTCCAGGAAGCGCAGAGCTATCAGCAGCCGGCGAGTCTGCTGCTGTCGGTCGCGGGGCTGCTGCCGGAGACGGCGGTGGAAAATCCGTTCGGGGATCTGCCGGCGGAGTTGCAGGAACTCATCGTGGTGGTGGCGAAGGCGGACGCGCGTCAGCGGGAGACGCTGCTGCAGCAGGTGCGTTTTCTGAATCAGTGGGCTGCGTTGGCGGCGTCGGTGTCCGCGGCGCGTAGCTGAGCGACTTACGCCGCCGTCAGATGTGCGACGGGTTACAGGAAACCTTGATTCCTGCACTTACGAGCACATGATCTTGGTCGTTACGGTGAGGTCCGGAGTTCGCAGCCGACGACTGCACCGTGGCCATGTCGAAGCACGGTGCTTTCGGCGCCGGACGCCACACCGGCAATACGCCACGATGTCACATCCCGCACCTATCCTCTGCGGGTGCCGGCCAAGGCATGCCAGCGGTGCCAGAGTCCGGTATGGAGAACGACGGGGAGGCGCGAGGGTGGGACCGGAGCAACGCGACGGTGATCGGGATGCCGGTGCAGGACCTGACTTGTGGCAGCTTGCCGGGCTGCCGGGTGGGCTGCTGGAAGCGTCGTACCTGACGGGTAAGTACGCCTCGCAGTACCGGGTGATCGTTGACGTACTCTTGGACCAGCAGCAGCACACCCTTACCGGTGTCCCCGCCGCTGAACTACCGGACCTGCTGCGGACGTACCTGCGCGAGCACGGCACCGATCCCGCGCTGATCGACGAGTCCGGCTTCGACCTCAAGGACCGGATGACCAGCCTGGAGAAGTGGAAGGTCATCCACGTCTTCCAGGATCGTGCGCTGCGCGACGCGGACTTCGTCCGTGACCTCGACCGATACCAGCTGACCGAGACCGGTGCGCAACTGCATCGCGCGGTGGCCGAGCTGGGGCAGGACCTGGCCGCCGGCGCCGCGGCGACGCTGGCACCGGGCGTGCTGACAGCGAACCTGGCCGTGCTGAGCGCCGCGGCGACCACCGATCCGGCACAGGCTGCGTCGGCGTGGTCGATCATCGAGAATACCTATCAGGCGATGGCGCGTGCGGCGGCGGCCTGGCAGGCCCGCCTGGCCGGCGCGCTGGCGGGAACCCCGACGGCGGAGAAGGTCGCCGTCGTCCAGGAGACTCTGCGCCGCTACGTCGACATGTGGGGCGCTGGCGTCGACACGCACTCCGAGTCGATCACCACCCAGGTGACGCAGCTGTCCGCGCTTACCGACGCGGTGTGGCGCCGGATCGCGGTCCACAACCTCGGCGTCAACGCCGACGACGCCGCCATCGACGAGCTCGCGGCCTCCTACCGCAAGACGCTGGACACGCTGCGGGCCTGGTTCGACGGGCCGCACTGCCAGGCGCGGCGCCTGCGGCGGCAGATGCGCAACACCATCCAGCCGCTGCTGCGCGGGCAGCGGACCCTGGCCGCTGTCGGCGGGCACGTGTCACGGCGCGCGGAGCTGCTGGCCCTGGCCACGCGCCTGGAAGCGGAACCCGACGACACGTCGGCGTGGCGGCTGTGGGCGACCGCGACAGGGTTGTACTCGGCGGTGCACCTACCCGGCGCAGGCTCGGCACCGGCCGGGAACCCGTCCGCGTCGAGTTTCTGGGACGCCGACCCCGTCCCGGTCGAGGCCCGGCTGCGTAAGCAGGGCCCGAAAGCCACGACCGGGACCGCGTCACGGATTCCCGACCATCGGGACAACCGCCGGGCGGCCCGGGAACGTAACCGCCAGCTGCAGCAGTCGCAAGCCGCCACCGAACAGGCGGTCCTGGCACGTTCCGGGCTGCTGCTGTCGCAATGGACCAACGTCACCGACCCTGAACTGGAGATGCTGCTGATGGTCCTCGCCACCGTCGCGAACGCCCGCCCGGACCCGGCCGGGGTGCGGGAGGTCGTCACCGACGACGGCCGGTGGCACCTGCGAGCGGAACCGGTGCTGCAGACACCGTCCGCCGTCGTCAAGACCTCCGGTGGCCGGCTCGTGCATCCGGAAGTCCGGCTGCACATCGGTGTGGCGCAGGTGACTGTGTGACCGCGACCGAAGCCACCCGGGAAGCGCAGCGCGCGCTCGTGGGCCTGCTCGCGCAGCCGCTGGTCACCTCGGCCACGAACCCGGCGTTGTACCGGTCGGTGCTGCAACGGCAGAAGCAGGTCACCGACCATGCCCGCCGGGCCGGGTACCGCGTCCAGCGACTCGGTCGCGCGGTCCGCCTGATCCGTGTCCCGATCGCGGGAACGGTCGCGTTGCCGCCACGCCCGGCGCAGGCACCGTCACGGCGGCTGCTCGCGCTGACTTGCTGCCTGGCCGCATGCTGCGAGGACGTCAACGGCACGGTCACCCTGCAGCGGCTGTCGGACATGGTCCGTGATCTATGCGCCACCCCGGGGCTGCAGGTCACCGCCTATGACCCAGACGAACGCGCGCAGCGGCGGCTGCTGAGGGCGGCTGCGCAGTACCTCGACGACCTTGGCGTACTGCGCCGGCGGACCGACGACGAGCGGCTGCTCGACGAGTGGCTCGACGGCGGGTCCGGGCCTGGCGCCGGATACGAGGTCGACAAGGACGCGCTGCTGCTGATGACCAGTCCCGACACGCTGGCGCTGGCGTTGAACCCGGAACCCGCTGACGACGAGACCGTCACGGCGACCCGGGCGGTCCGGCAGCTGCGCGCGTTACTGGAAACCCCGGCGGTGCTGTACGCCGACCTGGACACCGCGGGTGCGGAGTTGCTGCGTAAGCAGCGGGGCCTGCGTGCCGCTGACCTGGCTCAGATGACCGGCGGCACGGTCGAGGCCCGCACCGAAGGGCTGGTGCTGGTCCTGACCGACGACGAGCGGGTCCCGGCCACGGTGGTCGACTGGCCGCGCCCGAAAGCGGTCGACTGGGTCGCGCTGCTGATGGCCGATCAGGCCGGGCGGGACGGCACCCGCCGCCCCGATGGCACAGTGCTGCTGTCGAGTGCGCAGGTCGACGAGCTCGCCGACGACCTGCTGCGCTGGCGTGGCGACTACATGAACAAGATGCAGAAGACGGCGGCGGGAACGATCCGTGCCGACGCGCAGACCAAGCTGTGTGAGCTGGGGCTGCTCACCGTGACCGATGACGGCGACTGGATCCTGTCGCCGGTCGCCGGCCGGTACCGCGACCCCGACGTCACGTTGATCGATACGGAGACGGCCCGATGACCTTGCCTGTGGTTGAGCACCAGCCGGGCCCTGACGTATCCGATCTGCTGCTGTCGGAGTGGCGTGACGCGGCGTGTACCGGTGGGCTGCCGATGCCGAACCGGCGGCGGTGGATGCCGCTGCGCGGCGGCGCCGTCGCGATGTGGGAGTTCGACGTCGTCGAGTACTGGTTCGCTGACGGCCGCGTCCAGCTCGTCGGGCACAACCAGTCGGGTAAGTCGACGCTGATGACGTTGACGACGCTGATCATGCTGCAGGGCGAGACCCGACCGCATTTGATCGACACGTTCGGCGAGTCGGGCAAGCGGTTCCGGTACTACGTCGAGCCGTCCGGGCAGCCGAAGGACCGGCGTGACATCACATCGTCGACGAACCGCGGCTGGGTGTGGGTCGAGTTCGGCCGCGTCGGCGACGACGGCACCCTGGAGTTCTTCACGCTGCTGCTGTTCGCCCAGACCAAACGCAGTGTGCAGGACATGCAGACGGTGTGGATGACCTGCCAGGGCACCGCCCGGGTCCGTGACGGTATCGACCTGGCCGTCGGGCTGTCGGCGTACGAACCGAAACACGTCGCCGCCGTCGACGGTGTCACCGTGCACGACAGCGGGAAGAAGTACGCCGCGCATGTCGCTGAGAAGCTGTTCGGTATCGACGACCCGGACCGGTACAAGACCGTCCTGACGATGCTGCGGTCGTTGCGGACCCCGAACCTCGGCAAGGTCCTGGACGCGGAGTTCTTCACCGGCCAGATCCGCTCCGCGCTCCCGGCGCTGGACAAGGCCGAGATCGCCGAACTTGCCGGAAGCTGGCAGGAAGTCGAGCAGCTCGGCCGTGACCGGGAGTACGCCGAAGCCGCTCGCGCGGCGATCACGGGGTACGTCAACCGGCAGTGGCGGCCGTGGACCGATGCGGTCCTGCGCCTGCACGGCGACGCTCTGCTCGACGCGGACGCCGCGGTTACCGCTGCGCAGGGCCACGTCGACCAGACCCAGGCGGCCATGGATAAGGCCCGTGAGGACCTGAGCGAGGAGACCCGCAGGACCCAGGATCTCATGACGGCCCGTGACTGGGAGCAGGGCAAGCACACGCAGCTGCTGCAGTCCGCGGCGTACGGCGACGCCGTCAACCGTGCCGCGGCCGCTCAACGGGCACGGGAGGACGCGAACACCGCCGCCCGCCAGTCCGAGGCTGCCCAAGGTGAACTGGTCAACGCCCGTGCCCGCGATGATCAGGCCAAGGCCAAGAAGCTGCGTGCAACGAACGCGCTGACTGCGGTGCACCAGGCCGTCGACGCCGCGACGCGGCACACGACCGATACTGGCACGCAGGCGGGCCTCGGCGATGACATCGGGGTGTGGGCGGCGTCCGGCGACGTCGACCGGATCGACGCCGCCGTCCGTAACCGCCGCCAGCATCTGAGCGCGCTGCGCCGGCTGCTGCGCGACGCCGCCGGCGCCGGCAGCAAGTGGCGTAACGCCGACGCTCTCGCCGAGCAGCGCGAGGGTGAGTACACCGCCCGTAAGACGGCGGCGTCCGAAGCCCAGGATGCGCTGACGGACGCGTTGCAGGAGCTGTCCGACAAACTCGAACGGTGGGCGGCGCCGCTGGGCGATGCCGCTCCGGATCCGGATCTGCGCCTGCGGTGGATGCAGCAGGTCACGGAGCAGGCGACGACGGCTCGGCCGCGGCAGGTCCTCGAAGGGCTGCTCAACGCCGACTGGCTGGAGCCGGTGGTCACACCGAAGCGCGACGAGGTGTCACAGTTGCGCACACATGCTTCTACAGCGACGCAGCGGGCGGTAGCCGCCGAACAGCACGCCGCCGAGCTCGAACGTGCCGCTGACCCGCTGCCGCGGCCACCGGCGGGCTGGACCCGCCGCACCCGGCCGGAGCCGGTGTCCGGCGCCGGTGCGCCGCTGTGGCGGTTGATCGATCCGGTCGCCGGTCTCGACCCCGACATCCTCGACCATGTCGAGGCGGCGCTGGCGGCCGCGGGCCTGCTCGACGCGTGGGTGAGCATCGACGGCGCGTGGGTCGCCGATCGTGACGGTGACGACGTCGTGCTCACCGTGACGGGCGCGGCGCCCACCGACAGCCTCGCGCAGATCCTCGTCCCGGCCGGCGACGCCGGGAAGCTGACGGCGACCGTCGCGGCGATCCTCGCCGGGATCGGCTACACGGCCGCGTCGGAACCGCTTGCCGGCCCGACCGCGGTCGCCGCCGACGGGCGGTTCCGGACCCCGGCAGTGCACGGCCGGGCCGGCCGTTCCGGGCACGGCGCCGAACTGATCGGCGCCGCCGCCCGCGCCGCCGCCCGCCAGCGCAGCATCGCCGAGCTGCGCGCCGCCGCCGAAACCGACCGTGCCGAAGCGCGACGGTTGACGGCTCAGGCTGAGCAGGTCAACGCCACGATCACATTCCTGCAGACCTCGGGCCGTAACGTACCCAGTGACGCCGACGCGGCCGCGGCAGGTGCCGGCCTGCACACGGCGAACGCCGAACGGGACCGGGCGCAGCAGCTGCACGCCGATGCTGCCGCCCACGCCGAGAAGCTGCGCAGGATCGCCGACGCCGCGGACGCCGCGGTGGTCGAACTTGCCACCGAGCACACCCTGCCGACCAAGCCTGACGAGGTCGACACGTTCGCCGGGCACCTGGATTCGGCCGCGGACGCGGCCGCCGGGCTACGGCTGGCGTTGTCGGAGCAGACCGGTGCGGAGAAGGAAGCCGCAGCGGCGATTCTCGACGCGGAGGCCGTGGCCCGGCTGCTCGACGATGCGGACCAGGCCGCCCGCGACACCGCCGCTGAAGCAGCAGCCGCCGCCGGCAGGGCCACCGAGGCCGAGGAGGCGGTCAACCTCGGCGACAAGGAGCTGTTCGCCCGCCAGGAGCAGCTCGCCGCGGCGATCGAGGAGCTCAACAAGTCGATCGTGCGCAGTACCGAGAACGGTAACCGCCTGGCCGGGCTCGCATCGAAAGCGCACAGCGACTGGGAACGCGCCTGCGAGCACCGCGACAACGCCACCTCGGTGCGCGACGTCGCGCTCGGCAGCTGGTGGGTGCCCGTCGACGCGGGGCTTGCCCCCGCCCGGAACCTGCCCGACGTCGACGGGCGTGACCTGAACGCAGCGCTCGTGCAGGCCGCCGCGGCCGCGCAGACGTTGCGGCCCCCGTCCTGGCCAGGCACCGCGGCGGAGAAGACGACCAGGACGAACACGCTGATGACCCGGGCCATCGGGCAGCAGGTGACCGAACTGCAGACTCTGCTGGAAGCCAACGGCGGCCGGTCGGTGACGGTCATCGAAGCCGACGACACCCGACCGCTGCCCGCGGTCATGCTGACCGTGGACGCCTCCGGGCAGCAGCTCAGCCCCGCGGATGCGATCCGGCACCTCGACGACGTCGTCGCCGACCTGACCGCCAGCCACGACGAGAAGCTCAACACCATGTACACCGAGCTGCTGTCATCGACGTTCATCGACCACCTCGCCGACCGGCTCCGCGCGGTCATCGACCTGCTCAAGGACGTCAACGCCGTCCTGGCGCGGCACCCCACCGGCGCGGACAAGATGACGTTGCGTCTGCGCCGGCACAAGGCCGCGGACCACACGGCCGGCTACAAAATCCTCAAGGCGATCGAAGACGGTGTGATCGCCTCAGAATCGGCGCAAGAGCAGATCCGGTTGTTCCTCGCCGACCGGCTGCAGCAGGCCCAGGACCTACCCGCCGACGACGAGTGGATCGACCGAGCCGCGACGCTGCTGGACTACCGGGCCTGGTTCGACATCGTGTGCGAGTTCCGGATCGGCACCGACCCCGACGACGACCCGAAACGCTGGCAGGCGCTGACCAAGCAGCAGCACACCGTCGACTCCGGCGGCGGTAAAGCAGTCACGCTGCTGCAGCCGCTGCTCGCGACGCTGGTCACGCTGTACTCAGAATCACCGAACTCACCGCGGCCGTTGTGGCTCGACGAGGCGTTCGTCGGCGTCGACCTGGCCAACCAGACCACGATGATGCGAATGCTCGTCGACTTCGACCTGGACTTCCTCGTCGCCGGTCCGGCAACGCTGGTCGCGTCCGCTCAGGTTCCGGCCGCAGCGATCTGGCACATCGCCCGGGCGCCGGCCCCGCTGCCCGGTGTCGACCTGTCCCTGACGTTGTGGGCCGGGCAGACCCTGCAGATTGTGCCGGTCGCAGACATCTCGGCCACCGCGCTGCAGCCGGTCCGGTCCGGTGACATGTACACCGAACCCGACCTGTTCTCCACTGCAACCGATGACACGACGGGCGAAGACGGCGACACGATCGGCGAGAACGGCGACGACGACGAGACGACCGGCGAAAGCAGCGACGAATGAGCGCCACCATCGACCAGTGGGCGGTACGGTCCGGGCCGGCGAAGGTCCTGGCTGCCGCCCGAATCCTGGTGGAGAACGGCCGGACCGGGCCACGGGTCACCGTCCGGGTCGACCTCGACCGCAACGAACGGGCACAGGTCGCACGGCTGCTCGGCGTGGGATGGGACTCCTCCGGCGCACCGGTCACGATCGGCCGGCTGACCGCTGCACTCGCCGGCGCCGGCGACGACCTGACCCAGCTGCTGATCCGCACCGGCGGCCCGCTCACCGACATCCCGGCGAAGAAAGCAGCCGCGGCAGCAGCCGCGAAAGCGGCCGTCGACGGCGCTTACCAGCAGCTGGTCGACGCCGGGGTACCCGCGCACGCGGTAGCGCTGGCCCAGGAACGCCGGTGGCTGGACAAAGCCGGGCAGCCGATCCCCGGCCGGGCGGCGGCCCTGAGCCGGTTGTGGCAACACCTGCCGAGCACCGGCCGTCCCCTGCCGGAGGTCGCCAACCACCTGTTCGGTGACCCGCACGCCCTGGACCGCGACGCTGACCTCGGCCGGGTCGCCGCCCGGCTGCTCGCCGCGGCTGCCGAGCCGAACGACCCGGCCGCAGCAGCGGCGGACGCGTTGACCGGCGAACCGTGGCGCAGCGTATGGGCCGCTTACGGAGTGCTCTGCGACGAGGTGTCCTCGAACGTGCTGGTGCTCAACCTCGTGTTGCAGGGGACGGCCGCAGCCGTGACCATCGCGGCCGCGGCCGCCGCCTGCGGCGAACCGGTCTGGCTGACCGCCCGCATGTTACGAGGGTCGTGGGCACCGGCCGACCCGGCGACGCCGGTACGGGTGTGTGAGAATCCGGCAATCGTGTCGGCCGCATCCGATGTCCACGGCGCCGACAGCCGTCCGCTGATCTGTATCTACGGCCGGCCGTCAGTGGGGGCGTGGATGCTGCTACGAGGCCTTGCCGCAGCAGGCGTACCGCTGTTGGTGACCGCCGATCGGGACAACGCTGGCCGGCAGTTCCTCACCGAGATGCTGAGCCTGCCGACTGCCGCTGAATGGCTCGCCGGCGTGGAGGGTTTCTACGAGGAGGCCCGGCTGGACGAGCTGCTGCAGGACCTCGCTCCCGCGGCACCGTCCTCACGCTGACCGAGGCCCGTCCGCTGGATGCCGGGCGTGGCGCACTCGACATTCTGTAGTCGATGACCCGCCGACCGCTTGTCCCCGGGCCCGACAGCGTCGGGCCGGCAGGCCCACCGGCCAGCGCCGGACCCGGCACCGGCCGCCGGTTCTGGCCACCCCTGACGACGACTGGCTGACCGGTGAGCCCACCCAGCTCCGGGCCGCGCTGACCGCCGCGATCCGCGGCGGCACCACCACCGCCCGGGCCGAGGCGGCCCTGCTGCGCTTCGGGCTCGGCCGCAGCCGCCGGCCCCGCACCCCGGCCGAGGCCGCCATCCGGCTGGGCATCACCGCGGCCACCGTCCAGCAGCGGGTCAACGACTGCCTGTTCGACGTGCACCGCATCGCGCTGCGCCGCCGGCCCCGGCCGAGCACCACCGAGCGGTCCGCGATCATCGCCGCGTCTCTGGCCAACCAGGCCCTCGGCGACCTCGACGTCGACCTGCGCGCCACCGGCGTGCGCATCGCGCGCCTGCTGACCGCCGCCCTGCCCGGCCTCGACATCGGCTCCAGTGTCCGGCTGTTGCTGCGGCTGACCGGCCGCCATCGGGCACTGGGGCCGGCCAGCCTGCACGGGCTGATCCTCGACGTGGAAGACGCGGCCCGCAGCGGCGACTAGCTGACCGAAGCCGACCACGGCGTCGACGAACTCGAGCACCGCCTGGACGGCGAGTAGCCCGCTATACGACGGGTGAGCGCCGGCGCCGGGCCTGCGAGGTGCGGCTGATGTCGAGCAGGACCTGCCGGGCAGCCTGGCAATCGCCCAGGGCGCGGTGCCCGCCACCGAGCGGCAGCCAGCGGCGGGAGCGGGCCCAATCGGAGCGGGCCTGCATGATGCACGCCCACTTCTCGCCGTCGGCGAGGTGGCCCGGTTTGCGGCCGGCCCGGTCGGTGTCGGCGAGCACGACGCCCAGGTCGTAGTCGGCGTTGTAGGCCGGCACCTGCCGGCCCTTGGTGATCCGCTTGAGGCGGGGGAGCACCTTGTCCCAGGTCGGGGCGTCGGCGACGGCGGCGTCAGTGATGCCGTGGATCGCCGTCGCGATCTCGGTGATCGGGCAGCCCGGGTTGACCAGCGTGTCGAGCAGCGTGCGGCCGGTCGCGGCGTCGATCACCGCGATCTCCACGATCGCGCCGAACATTCTCTCGGAGCCCGGCGTGGACGGCGTGACCTCCGGAAGGTGTATTCGCAGGTCAGAGGCCATCACAGGCAGACAATACGTGCGCGACGGGTGTCGCTCAAGCATCGTCATCGGCGTGGTGCAAGACGAAGGGGCTCCCGGCCGAAGCCGGAAGCCCCTTCGTCGGAGTAGGGCGGTTATCCGGTGACGAACCCGAAGGACGTCATTGCAATGCCGAGGATGGAAATAAATGCGACGCCCGAGATCGTCAAGACCGCCGGAATCGCGACGTTCATCGCCCGAAATACCCATCCGATAATCGCAGAAAGGAGGAGCGCGCCGATGAGGAACAGTCCGAACCATAGTCCGCGCTGATCACCGACCGCGGCGGCTTCCAGGAGCACGCCCGCTGGAGACGGGGTGGTCGCAGCCGCTGGTGTACTGGTGTCAACCAGCTGTAGTAGTGTGGTTAGTAGTAGCAAGGTAACCCCTAACACGAGACCCAATGTGCGCGGGGAAGCTTCTGGATGGCCCCGGGGGTGCAACCCCGGGGCCATCTGTCCTCGACCTGCGAACAGATCGACGACGCGAAATCGCTCGCCCCATAGGAACATCCTAGAGTCCCCGGGCGCATTCTTCGAACCCCGCGACGCGCGGGGGGCACATTTCTCGGTCCAAAGCACTCGGCGAGTGCAATACGGGGACGAAATGCCGGGCTATTTGTTCACCTCGATTGGCGAGGTTGGCGATTCGCTTGCGCGAGTAGCGCGCGGTTCGCGGCTCGCGCGGCGTCGAGTTCTTCGTCTCGTTCGTGAAGATCACGCCACCGATCCGAACACCAGGGCGGCCGTGGCCACCGGCCCAGCAGCGAGCAGGATCGTCTCCACCGTGGCGCTCACCGTCCCACCTCGCCCGGGCCGTCGTCGGCGAAGTGCTCGTCAACGAACTGGATGAGCGCGAGCGGGGAGCCGCCGAAGTGATCGCGGACGCGTTGCTGGATCGCGCGCACGTCGTGGCCGGGCAGGAAGTCGCGGTCGCTGGTCTCGCCGCAGCCACACGCGCACGCCCGGGTGCGGAAGGCGGTCTCCTCGGGCAGGTCGCAGTAGCCGACCGGGTTCTGGCTGCCGTTGACGACCGGGTCGGGCTTACCCAGGTAGGCCTCGCGGACCGGGTGGCCCTGCGGCAGCAGCCGGCCCTGCAGCGCGACCCGCTCGCCGCTGGGGGTCTGGTGGACGGTGTGGCCGGTGATCTCGGCGATCGCCCGGGTCACGCCCTCACCGGTGATGAGCGCGAACAGCTCCCGGCCGGCCTTCTCCTTGTTCATCTTCCAGACGCCGCGGCCGGCCTCCCACGCCTCGTCCTCGGTCATCCGCGGGAAGTAGCCGATGTGACCGCGCCCGAGCGGGTCGCCGGTCACCGTCTCGTAGCCGCCGAGCTTCAACCGAACCGCCATGTCATGCCCTCATCTCTGCCAACCGGGTTACGTGAAGCCAGTACACCAGCGCACGGGGCGGTGTGAATAGGTGCTGTACATACTTTGCCAATCGACCTTGTAAAGACGTCTAATGTTCAAGTCGTATCCGGTTTGGGGTGATGCGAACACGCCGGAGGTCAACTTCAGATAACTGTGAATATCTGAAGTAGAGTGGCGGGGTGACTTCAGATAACGCGGCCCAGGGGTCTCGACAGCCTCCCGGAACAACTTCAGATAACAGGACACCCCGTCTCGTCGACCGCGACTACCGGTTCCTGCGCGAGCAAACCGCGCGGTGCGAGCAGCTCGCCGGCACGATCGGCAACGACCGAGCCCGGAAGATCCTCGACCGGCTCGCCGAGCGCGGCCGCGGCGTGCTCGCCCCGTTCCGCGTCGAGCCGGCCCTGCACGAGCATCTCAGTCACTTCGCGTACGGCCGCGCGGTCGCGCTGCTCGCCGAGATGCTGCGCCAGGCCGCAGGCATCGCCGAGCGGGTCGTCGCCCACGAGAGGGAGGGCACCGAGCCTCGCAACTCCTCCCGCACCCAGCTGTGGGTCGAGCTCGACGCCCTGACCGAGTGGGCCGACGACCTCGGCGCCCTGGCGGTCGCGAACGCGCCGCAGCTGCATCTGGACACCCAGGTCGGTGCCCGCGCCCTGTCGCGCCGGCTCATCAGCGCCCACCAGATCAACCAGGCCGCCGATCAGGTCGACGCCGCGATCGCGCGGGCCCGCGCACTGCCGTACCCGGACCCGGCCGTCGACGAGCTCGCCGCGACAGCCGTCCGACTGCGCGCCCAGGCCGCCGCGCTCTGGGCTGACCAGTCCGACACCTGGATGCACGACTGGTCCACCCGGCAGCAGCGTGCAGTAGTAGATAAGGAGAAGGACACGGTGCCGGCGATCGCCGGCGGGTCGATGCCGGATCCCGCACCGACGTCCGAACAGACACCTCCCCGTGTGCTGCGGGCCGAGCCGGGGGGAGCACCGCCAGCGCCGCTCGTTCGGCGCCCCGTTCATCGGCGGCCGCGCCTGGCACTACTTCGACACCGCCGACCGCTGGGCGGTCTGCGCCACCGGCAGCCCGGACCAGCACACCATCGACCGGACCCATGCAGTGCCCGTCGCCGAAGTCCCGCCCCGGGCGGCCTATCAGGCGCTGGACTGGCACCGCGACCGCGAGCGCGCCACCGGAGCCAGCCGGTGAGCGCCGCGGACGTGCACCAGGTCCCCATGCGCGACGAGAGCTCCGCCGGCCCCGAGCCGGTAGGCGCCCCGACCCGCTCCGGAGCCGCCTTCCACTACTGCGCCGCCGCCGGGAAGCCGCCGGCATGCGGACGGGTGACGACCACGATGCTGCTCCGGCATGTCGCGCTGCCCGCCGCCGACGTGCCGGCCGACCTACGATGCTGGCTGCACGCCTGCCGCGAGCAGTACGCCGCCCTCGACGCGGGAGGCGACCAGTGATCGCGTCGGATGGGACGGTGCGCCGGATCCAGATGAGCCGCCAGCACCCCTGGCGAACCGAACACCCCGACGCGGTCATCGTCGACCGCAGCACCCGCTGGGGCAACCCGTACAACGTCGACGAGCTCGGCCGTGCCGAGGCCGTCGACCGCTTCCAGCAGGCGCTCCTCGCCGGGGAGCTGCCCGGCATCGGCGAGCACCCGCCGGTCACCGTCACCGACGTGCGCGCCGAGCTGGCCGGGCAGACCCTGGCCTGCTGGTGCGCTCCCGGCGCCGAATGCCACGCCGACGTCCTGGCCGCGGTCGCTGCCGGCGAACTCGGACCGCCCCGGCGCGGCCGCGCCCCGGCCGTGTTACCCCCGCGGCTGCAGATCGTGCACGCCGGCTACGTCACCGCGCTGGGCAAGGCGACCATGCTCGACGAGGACACCCGCCGCGCCTACGCCTCCCGCGTGCGCACCTACCTGGCCTGGCTCGACGGGGCCGACGTCGACGGCGACCCGCTGACCGATCCGGCCGCCCGCGACGGCGCGGTCCGCGACTACAAGAGCCACCTGCAGACGGTCCTGAAGCGCAAGCCGGCCACCATCAACGGGGCGCTCGCCGCGATCGGCGACTTCTACCTACGCTGCGGCCTGGGCGTGCCGAGCGCCACCAGACTCGACCTGCCGCCCCGGGCGCCCCGGGCACTGAACGAACGGGACAGCAAGCGGTGGCTACGCGCCGTGGAACGCCGGGAGAACCTGCGTGATCAGCTGATCGGGCTGTTGCCGTTCTACGCCGGCGTGCGGATCGGGGAGGAGGTCGCCCTCGACGTCGACGACGTCCAGATCTCCGCCCGCAAAGGCCTGATCATCGTGCGTTCCGGCAAGGGCGGCCGCTACCGCGAGGTCCCCGTGCACCCGGCGCTACGCGGCCCGCTCGTCCGGTACCTCACCGAGGTCCGCCCCGGCCTGCCCGGCACCGCCGACAGTAAGGCGCTGCTGCTCAACCACCGCGGCGCCCGGCTGTCCTACCGCGGCGCCCACGACATCCTCAAGGCGATCGCCGAGGACGCCGGCATCCCCGACGACGTCTTCGACGGCGGCCACACGCTCCGGCACACCTTCGGCACCCGCCTCGTCCGCGAAGGCCACGACCTGGTCCTGGTCGCCGAACTCATGGGCCATGCTCGGCTCGACACCACCCGGCTCTACAGCCTGCCCACCGACGAGGACTAGCAGACCGCGATCGACAGCCTGCTTATCGACCGGTGAGCCGAGGAACCCTGGTCGGCCCTGCCTGCGGGGCGGGGCCGACCACCGGGGGAGGACCTACATGAACTGGGTGGCCTGCTGCGCGGCGCTTTCCAGCCGGCTCACGACGTGCGGCAGACTTTCCGCTGCGTACGAGAGCTGGGCGGCGGAGGTCTGGAACGCCGAGGTGCCGAGCACCTCGGCGGCGTACACCAACGCCCCGGCGGTATCCTCGCCGATGCCGGAGTCGGACAGCGCGGCGATGATCGCCTGAAGCTCCTTGACGGTGTCCGCGTTGGCGATCCCGGTCTTCTCGAGTTTCTCGGTGATGGCCTCGAGCCGCTTGAGCGGTGGCTCGGCGATCTCGGACAGCGCCGTCATCAGCGACTCGGTGCTGGGAATGCGGAGCCGGTCCAGAACTGCATTGTGGGGACCTTCATGCTGCTTTTTCCACTCCAGCAGCACTTCGGCCGGGTACAGGCGCTCCCCGTCCCGGCCGTCGACCTCCCGGTGGTGGGCATAGCAGAGCAGCAGCAGGTTTGAGAAGGAGTCGCGCTTCTCGGCCGGCAGGTCGGGCCGGTAACGGCGTGCTCCGGGTTTGACCCCGTAGATGTGGGCCACCTGGCAGTTCTGTTCGAAGTCGATGCGGTTCGCGGCGTTCAGCCGGTCCAGCAACACTTGGTGCAACTGGTCGAATACGCCTGCCTCGGTCCACCGCTTCAGCCGCCGCCAGCAGGTCATTCCGGAGCCGAACCCGAGTTCCTGCGGCAGGTCCTCCCAGCCGATCCCGGTGTGCAGCACGAACAGGATCCCCTGCAAACACTGCCGGTCCGGGACCGGCCGCGGTCCCGGCGCCTTGTCCGGCCAGGGCGGCAGCAACGGCTCGATCACCGCCCACAACTGGTCATCAACGATCCACGCCTTGCTCACGCCTGAGCAGAACGAGACTGCCCCTCACCAGGTAGCGCTGATCTCACCGACGTCAATCAAAGAGATCGTGTTAGGAGCTTTAAGCGTCGGCGAGCAGTGCGTCAAGCGGGACGACATCCCGACCGGCCCGCAGGATCGGCAAGGAGAAGTCGGGCGGTCGCTCATGCGAAACCGGGAGCGCTGGAAGGCGGTCAAAACTATTATGAGTATGGCTGAAAGTCGTCGACGAACGAAATCAAATCATGCGTGCTGATGGGGGCCTCACCGTGATCACAGCAGTACCCGCAGATGACGGTGCCCCGGCGCAGTGGATCACTGCCGCCGTCCGCGAGTCCCGATATGACGTCGGATCACTCGTGACCTACGATTTCCCCGCATATGCACGAGTATTTCATCCAGTCATACGCGTAAATAAGGTCAACGGAGAGGAGGATAAAGAGGAGGAGCTTACGTGGAGCTATGTCTGTAAGATCACCGGCCGGACGGCGCATGCCTCAATGCAGTGGGAGTCGATCGCCGGCTCCCTTGCCCACGGCAACTCCCCGCTGTGGAGCACCGACCCTTGGCAGGGCTCACTGACCCGCAATCAGGTGATCAGGCTGATAGCGACGCTCGGGGCGCACACCTCGACCCCGAACCGATGCTATTTCGCCATATGGACCGGTGCAGACCTGCGAACAAGCGACCGGGCAGCCCCAGTAGTGCGAATCGGCAATCGGGACATGGTATTGCTGTCCGGGCCGATAGAGGCGGCCACAACCTTGTCCGAGCCTGGTCACTTCCAGTCTCCGAGCCTATGGTGGCCGGAGGACCACGCGTGGTGCGTCGCCACTGACCCGGATCTCGACAGCACCTACGTCGGCGGCGGCCGGGAGTGCGTCGAAGCGCTGACCGCTGATGATCATCTCGAAGCCTTGCCGATAGCCGCGCGCGACAGCGTCACGCGAAACAGCGATACCCTCAATGCTGCCGAGGCTCCGTAAGGAACACCATCCCCATCACGGTGGTTCCACCCTTCGAGGCCTTGCGCCGAGAGAACGCCTCGTCAACTGACAGGGAACGCCCATGCGGCTGCTGCTTCCGGCTCGTCGTTCACGCGCATGCCGGCGGGCACGAACCAGGCAACATTCAAGATAATCAGCTTGAACGAGCTCTCCGGAATAAACCTGACAACCAACTCGGTCCCGATCGAGTAGTTGCATGGGTTGTTTCCATCGCCACTTTTCGGCTCGCAAGTATATTGCGGAGTCTCGGAAACGGGAAGGCCGTTGTCGCCGACTGCAGCATGAGCCAGAACCTGTATTTGGACGGGCTCTGCAGTGATGGCCAGATGAATGGCCAGCGAGGACCCGGTGGTAATAACGGCCGTCTTCTCGCGGGATATTGATTGTGCCTCGGTGGGGCCATGTGGGTCGAGCCAATCCCGGTAGACTATCTGGCCTTTCACCTGACTGTTTCCCTGCCGCAGCAGCGCTACCGGCGGAATCCGGGTAGGTCCCGGCCCGACAGCTCTGAGCTGACCGTCTGTCGGCGTCACCGGAGGGGTTGTGGTGGCGTTTGCCCCGAAGACCGCGACCGCCGCCGATGACGAACTCATCAAGGGAGCCGGACGGTTTGGTTGCGCATCCCCGCAGCCGCCGACACCTACAGCCGTTAACAGGATCGCCGCCGTCGTGAGCACCCTGCTCGTCAGTGGTTGCTTCAACGCCGACCGGCCGGCGTCGAGCGAGACGCTCGACGCCGGCCGGACCAATGAAACGGAAGATCTGGAGTCCACTAGCAGGTTATAGCGTTTTGCTGCTTAGACGTCCTCATGTAATACGACTTTCCGTTGGCCTCAAGGCTCTCATGGTAGGATGTGCCCTTCCAGTCGTGAGTATCGCCGACGCAGCGGGGCGAGCCAGCATTCTGCTTAAAGGCCTTGGTCCAGGAAGGGGCCACGCCCTTATAGGTAGAGAGGAGGCCGCTGTCGCCCCGCTTCTCCCAGCCGTAATAGCGCGATCGGTACAGTTTGATCCAGAGCTTGAGCTGCTGCACGGCCACCGCGCACTTGGTGCTGCCGGTTACGTTGATCGTTCCGGGCACGTGACCAGACCTGTGCGGATTTTGGGTCGATCCGACACATCCCGAGGGGCTGACCTCCATGTTAACCGCCTGCGCGCCAACTGTTCCCGGCTGTGACGATGTCGTGGTCGAGTCCGAGAGAGACGTGTCCTGGTCGTTCGCGATCTCGGCCCCGGGAGGAGTTACCGAGCTGGCCACGTAGAAATGGTATTGAGCAGTGGGTGACAGGGTCCCCGCGGCACTCCGGGAGCGTACATAAAGGGTGTGCGCGCCGTTGGTGGGCGGCGTGATGGTGACCGTGGCGGAGGTGGTTCCGCTGTCCGGCGCAACTTCGGTGCCTGGAGTGGTCGTGTCCAGCCCATACAGGAAAGCCGCGGCGTCGACGGCTTCTGGCGCGTTGAGGGTGAAGACGCCCGGGGTCCCCGCCGGTCCCGAGGACGACTCGCTCACGTAGTCGATCGACGTAACTGTCGGAACTGCCCTGTTGACCGAAAACTCGCACCACGGAGACCACGCTGAGGTGGCGACATCGCTGCTGGCTTTCACGCGCCACATGTAGTCACCGTTGCTGAGAGCCGGGACCGCCACCATGGTCGGTTCATCCACCGGCACAGCGGTGTTGGAGGCTGTCCCGGTGGCCTGGCTGGCGCCCACTCGCCACCATTCAAAGGTGACGTTTGTAGAAAGGGCGACTTCATCAGTGAAGGTGGCGTTCAAGACCGGAGTGCTCGTTCCGATGACCGGCCGACTGGCGCCAACGGTACACGGACTTAGGCCCGTGCCATCGAAACCGGCAGGGGCCGTCGATGGAGTCGTGGACCGATACAACATCTGAGGAAGGCTGTTGTAGGTGACGTACATGTAGGGTTTTCCGGATGTGTTCTCGCCGGACCGGACCCTTTTGAAGTACGAGACATCGGTTTCCGACGGAGCCTTCAGCGCCATGCCAACCTGACCAGAAGCTGTGTTGGCCCAGGTTTGCACAAGCGCGTCAAGCAGATGCGGGTCGGTGTTGATGTAACCGGCCTCGCAGGACGCCTGCCCCTTCGATCCAGATGTCGATCCGGCCTTAGTAGCCCCAATAGCTGGCTGTCCGGTCGTGCCCGATCCGCTGTAGGCCCATCGAGTGGCAGTGGTGGCGAGCCCAGCAGAGTAGACATCGATGGCGCGGCTGCCGCAGGTGGCGGAATAGGAGTTCCACAACCCCAGATGCGCCTCAACAATTTGCTTGCCGCGGATCGATGCCGGGTCCCAGTTCAGGAAAGCCCGTGCAGGCTTCCCGGTGTTGTCGGTTCCGATCTGGAGATCCAGGGACGCGGACTGATCAGAGGTGACCCCGTCTTTGACGAACGTGTCTAGGGTGCCCTTGAAGTTGATGTCCGGGTCGACAATCACCGGGTATTGCACCTTCGGGTCCGTCAAGAAGGCCAGGTCAGGCGTGAGGGTGACGTCGACCCCATACGGCTTAGATGTCAAGGTGTACGCGACGGGAGAAAGTTTGCTTGGCGCCTGTGACACCGGATCTAGGTTTGCCGCCCACATTTGTGGCGCGGGCATGGTGGCGACCACGGTGCCGTCGGCCCGGAGGAAGTCGACCCCAGCGCCATCCTTCATTCGCGGGCTCAGACCGTCGAGTTTCAGCGGCATCGTGAACGACACCGGTCCGGTGGGTCGTGACTTGATCACCGTGTGTTGCAGGAAGCCCGTGGCCGTTGTCGTGATTTTGACGTCGGTCCCGGACGTTACATCGCGGTAGGTGGCGGTGTCGCCGGCGATCTCGGGAGCTGGCAGCCAGCCGCGCCATGCAAGGCTCAAGCCCGCAGAGGTGCCCTCCGATGACGTCAGCAGATCCCGGTCGCCCTGTTTGCCGCGCAACGTCGGAAGATCGCCGGAAAACATCTTCAAGCCTTGGGGGTGTGCCGCGGGACGCGCTTCCCCGTTAGCGTCGCGAACCAGGTGAGAATCAATGTCTACCCAGGCGCCGTCGCGCTTGAACCGAATCGGCCCGGCGTCCATTTGGGTGCTCAGTGTGCCGTCCGGGTTCGCCCAAGTCGTTGACGCCTCAGTTCGCTGCGACACGACCTCCGTCTTCAGCCTGTTCGAACGCGCAGCCGCAAACGCCGAAGCAACGTCATCGCCAGGTCCGGACGCCTTCGGTGTATGCCAACCATCACCAGGCACCGCGGCAGCAGCTGGTGCCGGTACGCTGAAAACGCCCGCTGCCAAAGCGAGGGGTAGCGAAGCAGACACCCAAGACCGCAAACTTCGCCCAGCGTGCGAATGATGAGGAGGGTGGTCAGAACTTCCCAACATGCTGTGAACTCCAGACAATGTTCGACGAGCGGACAGTGCGGAGGAAGCTATCGGCGCTGCTTTGGCAACCATGAGGCAACTCAGAAGACTTTTAGAGGGCGGTTTGAGATCGCAGGCCGAAGGCCCGCCATATCCGGGTGACCGGGGGCTGGGACAGCCGGACGTGGGCTGCCATTGACCGGTCGACCAATGGGGGGCGCCCCTCGGCGTGGCTTCCAAGGTGGTGGTGATAACCCGTTCGAGTCCGTGTCGGCGATCATGCTGGCCGGCCCCGGCCGCGGCTCGTCGGGCAGGCCATCGAGGCGATCGACGGCGAACCAGTTACGCCACTTGTGCACCACGTTGCGCGAGATCCCAACTGCACTGCGATCTCCGTGTTCGTGCTGGTACCAGCCTCGGCGCAGGCCAGAACGACTCGCGACCGGGCAGCAAGAGCCTGCGCCGACGACGGCCTGCGCGACCACGCGAGCCGCTGCTCACGCTCGTCGTCGGTGAGCACGATCGGAACGGCTACCGGAGAAGGCATCCTGTGTACCCACCGACATCGACTTAACGACTCAGGACGCTAGGCCGGGAAATAACTGGCCAGATCTCTACGGATCGTTCTGCGCGGCCAAGCCGCCCGGCACACTGAAGCAGTGACCACCAAGCACCAGGAGTCTGGCCGGACGCCGCGTACCGGGGTGCTTCCCGGCGAGCCAGCCAGCCGGTTCGGCTCCGGAACCGCCGACAGACCGCCGCGAACATTGACCCTCGCAAGAACAGCAGGATCCCAAGGCGGATGCCTTGAGCAGTCCCGTGCCCTACGCGAGACAGCTGGCATGTAGATGCCAAGACAGCGCATCCCCGTCGGAAGCTGGGGTCCTATCCGCCACGTCGAGCAGAGCCAAGGCAGATGGCGGGCGTGGGCTAGCTTCCGGGACATCGACGACGTCACTCGCGTCGTCGAAGCCTACGAAAGTAGCCGCCAACGGGCGGAAATCAGGCTGATCACCAAGCTCGGCGACCGCGCCCAGCGCGAACTGAGCGCTACGACGCGAGTGAGCAGCCTCGCCGATCTATGGCTGGAAGAACTCCGGCTCGAAGCCCGGGTCGTTGCCCAGACCGTTGATCGCTACACCGGCTGCCTGCGTCAAACGGTGCTGCCGGCATTCGGTGACCTCTTGATCAACGACCTGACGGTGGGTCGGCTGGACCGGTTCCTCAAAGCGCTGGCCAAGGCCAAGCCGTCGCAGGCACGCAATGCCAAAGTCGTCCTGAAACAGATGCTGTCGGTGGCAGTGAGACACGGCGCCATCGCGACCAACCCCATCCGCGAAGTCGGGCAACTACCCCGACCCAAGAAACTGATCAGCGCCCTCACATCGGACGAACTCAGCATCATCCGTACGGCCATCGAGACCCGGCAGCGCCGACGCAGCGCTGGCCCCCGGCGCAACGGCAACCTCGCTGACATCGTCGAGGTACTGATCGCCACCGGCGCCCGCATCGGCGAAGTCCTGGCCCTGCGCTGGCAAGACATCGACCTCGACGACGACCGCCCGACCGCGACGATCTGCGGGACGATCATCTTCATCAAAGGACAGGGCTTCTCGCGGCAGGACCGCACGAAGACCGACGCTGGTTTCCGCACGGTGATCTTGCCGAGTTTCGTGACCAACGTGTTCTGGCGCCGCTACAACGACCGTGAGCACCCCGTCCGGGACGTCGCGACCATCGATGCGGTCTTCAAGAGCCGCAACAACACCTGGCTCTCGCCCTACAACGTCGGCCGGCAATGGCGCGAGGTACGAAACCAAGCTGGCCTCGACTGGGTGACCCTGCACGTGTTCCGCAAGACCGTAGCCACCGCGCTTGGCGATGCCGGCAAAACCCAGGAAGCCTCACGCCAGCTCGGACACGCCAGCGAAGAGGTGACCAAGGCCTACTACATCGCCAAGCCGAAGCTCGCGCCGGACGTCACGGATGTACTGGACACGCTCGGACGGCGTAAGTAGGTCACCCTGATTCATCCGGCCCTCCAGGCTTGCACCTTCGTCGTTCTGCCGCCGGCGCAGATATGGCCGATCGGATTCTCAGGTCGCTAATGGTGATCTTGCTGGTCTACGAGACGAGTGCCGTCTCGTAGACCAGTCGAGGGGTATCCGGGTGCGACGTGCGTGATCACATGACCTGCTGACGGCCCTGTCGCCCGCGCACCGAGGCGGTCGCGTCTAGCGGACAGTCAGGCACGACGTGGCAGGGAGGACCGGTCAGCGACGGAAGCCGCGGTGCCGATCTCTCGGGCTGACGTTGTCGAACCAACGGAACCAGTTCTGAGGGCGCAGATCACCTATTCCCGCGGACATGTTCAAGTCGCCATCCGGATCCTCAATGCCATCGGCCCATCGTTCATCCAGGAGAAGTACGTCGTGATCCTGAAAGAAGTCCTCGGAGCAGGTCTCCCAGTCAAAATCGTCAGGATGCGCCGGAAGGTCCTCCGTCAGAGCCGGATCATCTTCGTAAATCTCGGCAATCCCCTGGGCGTCTTCGATGGCAAGGTGAAGACACAATTCCTCGGCGTTGCAGCGGGGGATCGGCCATTGGCCTGACTCAAGATCCTGGCAAAGGTCGTCCGCCGCGCGGGCGATCTGGCGTCGCCACTGAGCGTCTTGCCGCCACGACAATCTCGGTAAACGATCCAGCATGTACCAATCGCCGCTATCGCGCTCTTTGACGGGCTCGTCGCCGTGTTCGTTGACGTCGTCATAAGCCCAGTCGGATAGCGTGCTCAGCGCGGCGTGCAGGACGTAGGCCGTCCGTGGGGTGAGCTGCCAATCCTCGTCGTCCTCATCGATGAGGAACAGTCTCCTGAAGTCCGGGGAATCTGATTCCTCACTGCCTCCCTGGCTGCTGTCGAGTAGTTCTCCCAGGCCTACAGAAATTACCCTGTCCTCAGGCCATGACTGGGAAAAAGCCCTGTCCAGTGCTTGGCGAAAAGATGAGGCGGGCGCCACTGGGAGGAGAGCAGCAATACGTTCCCCCTCAGTTGCAATTCTCTTGCCGCGTCCCGATTCGGCGGCCCGATTGAGAATCCGCGCCACGCGGTGCGCCAAGACTCGATCAGTACAGCTGAGGACTGCATGCAAGGATTGCGCATGACGGTGGCGTTTCAGCAACACGAACACCCGGCTCTTCGAGGAAGAGTGTTCGCAAAAAAACTTCACAGGGACGATGGTGTCTGAATTGTCTTCATGAGCGAGCATTAGCGCAACTCCAAGAGGGTGACCGACAGCCCGGCCGATGTTGCTGTTTGACGACCCGCTGGTGGACGCGGTACGACCGCAACCCCTGACGAGGAAGAAATAATGCTGGTGTCGCTGATACGGTCAGCAACCCTGGCGCGTGGACTATAGCCCGCAGAGGGGCACCCGCGGAAGCCTTAGGAGTCAAGAGCTCCAACGACAGCCATGGCTTCCTGGGACTAAAATGCAAAAACCACCCGATAAGTAGCTCCCCGCGAACGTTCGGTCCCAGCCCTGGACGCCGCTCTCCCGCCCATACGAACCAGCCCCAAGGAAGATCAACCTTGCTCCGCTGAGATATGGATGGCGACTTCAAACAAATGCCGGGGCACGAGCCCAGTCCTGCCGCGGGCGAAGTCCAGCGTGACCTGTCGGGTGTCGCCGACCCAGGCACCGAGGAAAAGTTCGGGCAGGAACTGGTCCAATCCTACGCAAGCGTGTCGGACCTTGTCGTATCCGAGTGTGAAGGTGCGCTGAGTCGTCTCGAGGGCCCCACTGCCGGCAGCCATACCGTTGACCCATTGGGCGCGGACGCAGAGCACGTCTCCGTCGCTGGTCAGTAACCAGTAGAACGATGCCTCGGACATGTTCTGAAGGTCGGTGAGTTGAGCGAGGTCGATCTTCCAGCGTTCATGGGTCCGCGGATGCGTCGCAGCCCGCTCTTTGATCGCCTCAGACTTCTTGACCTGCACCAGGGCAGCGGCGTACATCGTGATCGTGGTCGGAAGTTCCACGTCCAGCACTAGCGCGATATCGCAACCCCACGTTTGTTCCTCCTTCTTGGTGACGGGGCGGTGGCTGACCGAGACCTGTCGGCCGGTAGCGTCGCGGCCGCCGGCTTCCACACGTAGGCGAGCAGCCTCGAAGGCAGCTTCGATTCTGCTCAGCAGCACTCCAGTCCCGGTCTCCTCCAGCGCGGCGCCTTGCGACCGCACCCAGTCCCCAAATCGTCGTAATGCTTCACGCAGCGTCGCAGACAGGGCGTCCTCGAGATCCAGCGAGGCAAGCCATGTCCGGGACAGCGACGACAGCGGTCGCGGTGTCACCGGGATCCCGTCGAAGGCCTGAGCCGACGTCGCCGCGAGCCAATTTTGGAAATGGTGGTCCGGTGGCATGGATCCGCCGATGCGGGCAACGATGCCTCGGGCCCGGTGACCGACCGTCACCGGTGTTGCTGGTGCTCCTGCGATTGTTTCGACAGCAGCGCGGACACGGTCGCTTCTGGTGGCCGCGTAGGCGATCAGATCGGCGGCGTTCTTACCCAGGTACGTGACCTCGTGAAGTAGGTCTTGCATGCTCACTTCCCAAGCCGCAGGGAAGCGGCTCGCATGTTCAGCCAGCTGATCGAGCACACCACGCACCTCGTCGTCATAGGCGCGACCGGAGCGGTTCCTGCCGTACTCGGCCAACTGCGCCAGCTCGGCCCACAGCGTCGCTACGGCGACAACCGGGTGGTCGGCGACTTCAGCGAGCTCCCGCTGGAGAATTCCGGCGACGGAGTCTGCCGTTCGAGGCAGATCTCGCTGTTTTAGTAGCAGCCCAACAGCCTTACCAGTGTCGGCAACATACTGCTGGTGCAAATCCATGGAGAGCAGGCGGAGCGCGTCGACGGCATCGTCGCTCAGGAGCGGATGCTGCAGGCTGGCCACGAGCAGCGATCTGTCCGACGTCATCGATGCCGCGCCTCCCAAGTGAAGCGCCAGACCCCTGTCGAATCGAGCGACCTCCGCCAGCACCCGCAGGTCGCCTCCGTGCGGCGTCTCCTCCAGAACCTTGAGGAACGAAGCATGGCTGAGGGAGACCGCTGCCCGGCCCGCCATCGCGTTCAAGGCGTTGACGTCGGGCACACGCGCCAGCCCGTAGTCGCGGGCCAGGACGGTACGGGCGCCGGACAGGATCCGGTCGAAGCTCCACGGCGGCGTCGTATGGGCGTCCGAGATGGCCGGCGCGAGCAGATGCCTGAACATGCGCGCATCCGTGTCGGCCAAGAACAGCAGCGCGTTCAGCTCTGCAGGGTCGCGGGGCCGCACCACATCTCGAGCAAGCTCGAGAGCGAGCCACTGGTGCAGGAAGCCATCGGCTTCGGTGCTCAGCCGTGTGGCGAGACGACGTTCTGCGAAACGCTTCTCTCCCTGCTGGAAGGCAACGACGTCTGCCTGTAGGCCCGCCCAGCAGCGAGTCAATGCCTGCACCAGGACAGGCGTGGGCTCGGGGCGCCTCAGCAACGCCACCAGCAGATCCACGTGTGTGATCTGAGGCTGCTGACGTTCGAAGGCGTGAACGAGGTCGTCCAGCTCCGCAAGATGATCGAGGTGGTCACTGCCGGGCCGTTCCAGCCATCGCCTCAACTGCGTCATAAGCGTCGAGGTTACCGATGCGATCGTTACGGAATGTCGATCATGGTGGCTTGCGACATTGATCGATCCAAGTGCCCCCGCAGTCGCGGCAACATCAACATCCCTGACTCCTGTCCGCGGCAACCTGTTCGCACAGCGGTTCTCGAGTGTCGCGTCACCAATGTGGTCGCGGATCGTTAATGTGTCCATCCGGATGCTCGGTCGATGGTGAGGGAACACGGAGCAAGTGCTTTGACGGTAGGGACACCGCACACCGACGGCGCCCAGGCGGCGGCTCCGGGTGGCGCCAAGCACGGGCCCGCGCGGTTCTGGGCCATTGACCTTCACGTACACACCCCGGCATCAGGCGACGTTGATGTCGATACGTACGGCGCCAGCGAAGCTCGGCAGATCGTCGACGCGGCCCTCGCCGTGGGGCTGCATGCGATCGCCGTCACCGATCACAACACCGCCGGCTGGTGTGACGCGATGGCCGAAGCAGCCAAGGGCACACCGCTCGTGGTGCTGCCCGGTGTGGAACTGAGCACCGCCGAGGGGCACCTGCTCGCCATCTGGGAGCAGGGGACACCAGCGCACTTCATCGAGGACGTGCTCGTGGAACTGAAGGTTCTTCGTGCCGACCACGGCGACCTTCACAAAGCGTTGCGTACGGGCTTCGCCGACACCGCCAAGATCATCGCCACGCGGGGCGGTCTGGCGATCACCGCACACGCCGACCGCGAAAAGGGCCTGCTCAGAATTCCAGTGGCGGACCACGTCAACCAAACCTTGCTGGATCCGGCCATTTCTGCCGTCGAGATCGTCGAGCTCACCGAGGCGGAACGGGTCAAGACACGCCTGCAAGGCAAGCGCGACATCGCGATCGTCCGCAGCTCGGATACGACCGCATCGGGCGCCAGCACTCACGTCCTTCACGGCATTGGCAACCGTCGCACGTGGATCAAAGCCTCGAAACCTGACCTTTGCGGCCTCCGGCATGCCTTGGCGGACCCGTCACTGCGAGTCAGCCTTGTCGAACCGGCGCAGCCCACGCATACGGTGATTGAGTCCGTGACAGTAACCGGTGGGTTCCTCGACGGTCAGCAGTTCGAATTCTCCGGCGACCTCAATTGCCTGCTCGGCGGGACAGGAGCAGGTAAGTCGCTGCTCATCGAGCTGATCCGGTTCGCGCTGGACCAGCAAACTGATGCCACGGACTTCCCGCAGGTGCGCACGGAAGTCGAGTCTCGGCTCAAGTACGCGCTGACGTCGGGAGCCACCGTCGAAGTCGTGCTCACCCGCGGGCACGCTCGATGCCTCGTCCGGCGTGCGTACTTCGAGGATGGATCCACCGAGCCGGAGTTCATCGGTGACACCGAGCAGATGACCGGCCTGTCCGGAAGGATCGCGATCACCGGCTTCTCACAGAGTGAAGTGATCGAGTACGCCCGGACACCAGTCGGCCGGATGGCACTCATCGACGCCGGCCTCGACCTGAACGAGTTCGAGATTCGCGAGGCGGAGACGATCGGCCGGCTCAACGACAACGGCCGGTTCATCAGCTCCCTCGAGGCGAAGATCGCCCAAACCCGTAAGACGCTTCAGACCCTCCCGGAAGTGGAGAAACGGCTGGACGAGTTGTCGGGCTTGTTCGACGGAGGAACCGTCGCGATGCAGGGCAGTTGGAGCGCAGAGAAGGCACTGTTCGAAACCCTGGTCGGCATCCCCGAACTGAAGGTCCCCATCCGGACCGACGGCTGGGACAAGTTCCGCAGCCCGACGGCAGCCGTCGCCGATAACCGTGACCTCTACGAGCGAACACAGACAGCGCTCACCCAGTTGAGCGACACCGTCGAGGCCGCGAACGCCCAGCTGTCGCAGGTCCTGTTGACAGTCAACAAAGAACTGGCGGCTATCCGCCAGGAATGGACCGAGCGATACCGGCGCTTCGACCGCGAGCTCGCCGAGGCCGTCAGCCGCATCGACGTTGACAACAGAGGGCTCGCTGCGCTGCGCACCCGCCTGGTGGAACTGCAAACGGAGAAAGCCAAGCTCGACACCCAGCAGACCCGACTGGACGAGGAACTCCTGCCGAACCTGACCACGGCAAAGGCCTATCGAGAAGAGCTGATCGCAGAGCTGTTGGGGGAGCGCAAGCAGCGACGCCGGCGCCGCGACGCCCGGATCGACGCGCTCAACAAGCTGATGGGCGGCATCGTACGGATCAAGATGCTCGCCGAAAACGACGACGCAATCTATCTCAACGATCTGACAGCCATAGCCAGAGGATCGCGGCTGCGCGGCCCGGTCCTTCAGCAGGTGTGCGAGAACTCCACGCCGGTGAAACTCGTCCGATCGTTCCTCGACGGCGACATCGACGGTGTCTGTACCGCCACCGGCGCGGAACGTAGGCACATCGAGACCTTGTTCGAGCACGTCACCGAGAAGGGCGTCATCGAGGACTTTCTGCGGCTGCAGACGCTCGACCTCCACGACGGCCTGTCAGTCGAGTTCCGCAAGCACATCAACGACGGGTATGTGCCCATCGAGAGGCTTGCCCACGGCCAGAAATGCACTGCCATCCTGATCATCGCACTGGCCGACGGCAACGATCCGCTCATCATCGATCAACCCGAAGACGCGCTTCACGCACCATGGATCGAGGAGTACCTCGTGGCCAAACTTCGTGATCTGCGCGGTGGCCGGCAGTACATTTTCGCCACTCGAAGCCCGGGTCTCGTCGTTTCCGCCGACGCCGAGATGATCGTCACCCTGACCTCGGATGCCAAGAACGGCGTCGTCGAAGCAACGGGGTCGTTGGAACGACATGACCTCAACGCTCTGACGCTGTACCACCTCGAAGGCGGTCCCGTGCCGTTCAAGCGCCGCACCGTGAAGCTCGGATCATCAGTGCATTAGAGGCGTGCTCATGCACGGAGATGCTTGACGCGCGGCCGGAAGCAGCGTCGGCCGCTGATAGCGACATCTCAACCGCGTCTCTACGCCGACTGCACGGCCGACCAACGTTCGCACCATCGCTTCGGCTTTGACGTGCAGGCGGGCGAATACCCCCGTCTGCCCTCTCGTCGTAGCGCTTCCGCACCGCACCGCTCACCATTGGCGATGAGGAACGGAGCAACCGGGTCATGCACGGGCAACGACAGCCACCGCAAAGCGTCGTAGCCAGCCGGAACTCCCGCCGGAAACCGTCCTGACTGATGAGGAGGTGGCGATGCTGCCGCAGGCCACCGTGCTGTTCAGGACATTGCTTTGGAACGCCAGCAGCGACGCCGGCGCGCGAGCCACCTTTCAACAGTTCATCACCGAACTGGTCACGGTGCAGTTCCCGCAGGCCGACGAAGTCGCCGGGCCCAGCGGTAGTGACTGGGGCATCGACACCTACGTCGGACGGCTCGATACCTCGATCATGGTCTGGCAGTCGAAGTTCTTCCTCGAATGGAGCGGCGAAAGCCAGCGCAACAAGGTCCGCTCTTCCTTCCAACGGCTGATCACCCAGGCCACCACCGAGGGCTTCACCGTCACCGCGTGGACATTGTGCGTGCCATGCGTGCTGCCGCCAGCCGAACGCCGATGGTTCGACACCTGGGCCATGGCACAAGAACACCAGCACCACTTGAACATCAGGTTGTGGTCGGCCGTCCATCTGCGGCACCTGTTAATACGCGACGACGCCGCAGCACTACGTCAGCGCTACTTTCCGCCAGCAGGCCCGGCACCGGCGGACAGAACACTCCCGTTGGTGCGCGTTGCTGACGTCGACCCCCGACGGCTCGGAGTCCACGCCGCGATCACCAGCGCCGACTCCACCGACCCGCCGCCCTACATTAGCCGCGACATCGACCGGCAACTCCGTGATCGGCTCACCGACGCCGCCGGCCGGGGCGGCTTCATCCTCCTACTGGGCGGATCCTGCGTCGGCAAGACCCGCACCCTCTACGAAGCCGTCCGGGCCGTCGTACCGCAGTGGTCCCTGCTGCGGCCCGCACCCGACGGCGATCTCCGTGCACGGCTCTCGTCACCACCGCCGCAGACGGTCATCTGGCTCGACGAACTTCAGCGATTCCTGACCGGCCCGCAGCGACTCACCGCCGACGTCATCCGCGACGCTCTCGACCACGCGGCGATCATCGTCGCGACGCTCTGGCCCGACGAGTACCACCCCAGGCTGGCACGCACACACAGCGACCGAGACAACACCTCAGCAACCCACCGAGAACTACTCGAACTCGCCCACGTCGAAGAAGTACCCAGCAGCTTCTCGCCACGCGAGCGGCGCAACGCCACCGAACTCGCTCGCCGCGACGCGCGCATCCAGATCGCCGTGGACACCCCAGACCACGGCATCACCCAGATCCTGGCCGCCGGCCCTGCCCTCGTACGTGCCTGGCTGCACCCGCCCGACACCTATAGCCGGGCACTGATCACCGCAGCCGTCGACGCCCGCCGCCTCGGCTGGACATCGCCTCTTCCCCGCAACCTCCTCACTGACCTGGTGCCGGCCTACCTGAGCCCCCGCGAACGTGCCGCAGCCCCACCGGACTGGCTCGACCGATCACTGACCTACGCCACCACCGTGCTGTTGGGCGCCACCGCGGTACTGGACGCTGTCGCCGAACACATGAGCGCCGTAACCGGCTACACCGTCACCGACTACGTGCTGCAACACGGCCGTCGAACACGCCGCACCGAGCGGCTACCCACCGCCGCATGGCAGGCACTGACCACCCACATCCACGATCGTGAAGACGCCGAACGCCTTGCCGACAGCGCCTACGACCGCGGTCTTTACCGCCACGCCGAACCGCTATACCGCTACACCGCTTCCCGGTCACGCTCCTGGCAGCACCCCGCTGACCGGCTCGCCGACATCTACGAACGCCAAGGCCGCATCGACGAGATCGTCGCGTTCGCTGACTCGCTGGGATCCTGGATCGGCGAGATCGCGATCAGCGAGATCCTGCAACGCGCCGGCCGACCAGACACCGCGCTCCAGCGACTTCAGCAGTGCGACCGCGACAACATGTATGTGCGATGGCGGCTCGCCGAAGTCCACGCGAGCGTCGGCGACATCGACCAGGCCTTGGACCTTCTGGAGTCGGTAATGACCGATTCCGACGACGACCCGGACATGCGCGCCGACACGCTACGCGCCGATCTGCTGGTCACCGCCGGCCGCATCGATGACCTGCGAGCAAGAGCCACCGGCAGCCACGGGGACGACTGGTGCGCGGTCCACCGGCTCGTGCGCTACTACCGGGACACCGACCAGTGCGACGAAGCCCTTGACCTGCTTCATGACCTCGTCAAACGCGAGGAAACCTGGGCCGATGACCTGGTGCGTGTACTGGCCGAAGCCGGACGTCTCGACGAGGTCGCCGCCATCCACCGGTTCGACGTACCCGAGGAGTCCCGCTACGAGGATCTGTCGTGGTCGGTCTCACCGCCAGTGACCGCTCAATTGTTGGCCGACCACGGTCGCATCGACCTGCTGTGCCTCTACGCAGACGAGGGCGACCTCGACGCCGCAGGTGCCCTGGCAGAACACCTCGCAACGACGGCCCGAGAGGAGCAACTGCGACAACGAGCCGTCAACGGCGATCATGCCGCCCTGCTGCGATACAGCCTCCTTCTTGCCGATCGCGGCAACCCCGTCGACGCCCTGGCCCTATACGTCGCCCACGGCGGAACCGACCCGTGGCACCATGCTGAACTACTGGCATGCGCCGGCCGGCTCAACGAAGCCTCAGCACTGCTGAACGCGATACCGGAACCCGCAGATCAGTGGCTGGCCTCTGAACAACACCACCAGCGGATACTCACGTTCAGCGCACGGCATGGCCAACTCGACGCCATCCGCAGACTCGCCTACGACGGCGACGAGTTCGCCGCCGAGTTGCTGACGACCACACTGGCAACACAGGGACAGTTAGCCCAGTTGCGTACTGAAGTCGATGCCGGCACCTACACGGCAGTCGACCGGCTGGCCGAGGCTCTGCAAGCACAGGGCCGCATCACGGAAGCAAACTATCTGCGCCGATTCGGCTTCGACCCCGACACCGACGAACCCGTGTGAGAACCGCCCGCCCGAAAACCCTCGCCAGCGGCCGACGGAACGGAATCGGCAAAGCGAACCTGGACGTCTCACAGAGCGCTACTCTCCCCATTAGATAGTTCACGAACCCGCCTGTGCCTGATGATCGTGTTGGCTTACTCTCTTGGCCGTTCGACTACATAACCGGGCCCGAACGCCCGGAACACGGGATTTGTCGTCAAGTCACCCGCCGCCAACTCCGCCATCCCAGCAGGCGAGTCGTTGACGACCTTGAGCAGAAACTCCGACATGGTTCCCGGAAAGGCGCCCCACTTCTCGTAGGCTTCGTCCGCCCAAACCACCGTCCAGGCATCCGGATCGGCACCCTCGGTCAGCCAAAAAAACAGCGATGCTCTCGGCGAGGCACCCCACGGCAGCAGACCGCCTTCCTCCGGATAGAGAGGGTATGGGTAGGTGCCGAAGCCGCCCGCACGCCAAGCTCGGATCGTGTCCAACGACGAAGCGTAGTAGCCGAGGTAGTCGTCCCATGATCCGCCCTGGATGCCGGGCCGGATCACCATGACCAACTCTTTAAACCGCCCGTGAGGGAAACCGTCCACCAACCGCTTGTAGTCCTTCGGCAAGCTCAGCCCGTCGAGCGAACGCTCAACGGTTTCCCAGTCCGGCCCTGGACCGGCACCTAGCTCAATACCGGCCGCTGCAGCTAGCGCTTCCACGGCATCCACTACGGTGCTCCTGCCCTGTTCCCGGCCGACTGACCTTCGACGTCGGCGACAAGCTGCGCTCGCCGTAAAGATTCTGACCATATTTCGCCTGGCGTGTCATACGTCTTCACCGGGTCATATGTATGAGCAGGCTGGTCTAAGGGCGCGGACCCCGTCACCATCCTGCTCGGGCTCGGCTGCGACATCGACCGGGAGCGCGGCGAAGCGGTGAAAAGATTCGACGACACTCAAGACCACGGAAAGTGGGCCAGAACCTAAAACAACCGCCGTAGCCAATCCCGCGCGCCGTCCGCATACGTTCCCACCACCCGGTCGATAAACTACGCGCCCCGTGGCAGCGATCAAGCAGATCCGCGATTTATCATTAGATCTGCTAAATCTGATGACGGTCTGCTTCAGCAGATCGTAAAAAACGCGGGCACACCGGTTCGATGCAATCACACCGCTTGGCGCGGGCTAGCTAAAGGACGGCCATGGAACCACGATGACGGTGCTGTGTAGGCCTGCGCTGTGCTGCGACAGATCATCCTCGAAACCGGCGGAATTGGTGAAGTTGTTGGCCAGATCGTAGACGACCGCAATGAGCCGCTTCGCGCCGGAATGAGTCTGATAGGCGCGCTGATCGACGATGATCTCATCGCGAATTTCCCGTTCACCTCGACCTGCCCGGGTGACCTTGACCTCGATGACGATGCTTTCCGCTTTGATGAAAAAGTCGGTTCGCGACGACTTGCCGGCGTAGCTGGGCATCGGGTCTTCGGCGCGAGTGTCGGCGTACAGCAACTTCAACGCTTGGTGAACCAGGTCCTGGACGTCGTACTCGTCGTCGACCGGGATTGAAGGTCGGCCCTTGCGTCGGGTCCCGACCAGGGGCCGTGATGCTGCCGGTAGCCGGCGCAGCACTTCGATGAGGAAGCCGAGGCTGGGGCCACCGCCTGCAGCAGTCGGTGCAGGAGCGCTGGCAGAGGCCGCCGCTGCGGCGTCCCACGTCAGGACGCCGGACGAGTCCAGGTGCGCTCCCGCTGGGGTGAGTGCTTGTCGTAGCCGCGTGAGTTTGCGGTAGGCATCGTCGGCCTGATTCTCGAAGGCGCCTTCGGTGCGTAGCAGGTCGACGAGTTCGGTGACCAGATAGCGAGCGGTGGCGTCGTCGGCCGTGGCCAGAGCTTCACGGACTTTGCGTTCCTTGTTGAAGCCGCTGAAGTGCTCGGGGTCGATGCCAACGACTGACAGGGAGGCGTCGATGGCCGAGTGCGGAGGCCCGCCGCCGCCGTTCCAGAGCTGGGCGACGGCGTTGGCCAATTGCTGTCCGAGCGGCCGGTTCCCGACTTGTGTCATGCGTTGGCTCCTTTGGCGTCGCTGTGTGGATGAATGCCGCGCTGCTGGAGTTGCTCCCATAGCGGTGCGAGCGCAGCGTCTGGGTCGAAGACGAATTCGCTTTCCCGGATCCGGACGATGCGCCAATCGCAGCGGCGCAGCTCCTTGTCCCGGCCGATGTCCGCGGCCAGTTCGTCTGGGGTGTGGCGTACCGAGGGGCCGTCGCATTCGACGGCGAGGCGGCCTTGGTCGCCGACGATCAGCAGGTCGATGCGCCGCTGATCGAGCTCGTACTGAGCGATCACCTCGTAGCCGCGGTCACGCAGCTCGCGGAAGATCCGCTGCTGGGTGATCGACTCGAACGGCTCGCGCAGGTCGTAGCGGTTGACAGCGTCGTGTGCTGGATCGGTGCGGTCCTGAATGCGCGGGTCCAGCATGTGCCGGTAGAGCCGCGATCGCAGGTCGGTGGCATCTAGGGTGCTCATGTCCATCGACGTGAACAGCCACATCTGATCCCGTGCGCGGCTGGCCGCCACGTTGTAGTGCCGCTTATCTCTGGGGGCCCGGAGGATGGTTCGCCGGTGCGTGGCTACCAGTGACAGCAGCATGATGTCGCGTTCCTCGCCTTGGAAGTCCGGCGCTGTTCCCACCCGCAGTTTGCGCCGCTCGTACTCGCTGTCGTCGATGCGGTCGCGAAGCTTGTCGTCGATCATTTTGGTCTGGCGGCAGTCCTGCATGACCACCACACCGATGGAACGACGATGGTTGTCTGGGTCAGCGATCAGTTTCGCGACGGTGTCGACGATGGCATCGGCCTCTGCCTCGTTGCGCAGCGCGGTTTCCTTGGACTCCTCGACGGCATCCGGCACGTGCACGACCTGCAACGGCTTCGGGCGTTGGGCGCCGAACTGCCGCAGCGGAACCAGCCGCTGCTGGTAGCACAGCTTCGACGACCAGCCGATGATCTCCGGCATCGACCGGAAATGCTCGGTGAGCCGGATCGTCTCCGGTGTCCTCGCCGACATCAGCTCGTACAGGTTCGAGTTCGGGCCCAGCACGTTACGGTGGGCGATGTCCAGGACCCCGAGGTGCCGGTCCAGGATCCGGAACGTGCTCTGATGATCGGTCGCGGTGCTCGGCCGCGGCGTGCATTGCTCCTCGTCGCCGACGACCACGATTCGCGGCGCCAGCCAGCCCAGATACAACGCCTCGACCGGCACCTGACTGGCCTCGTCGACGATCACCACGTCGAACACATCCGGCCGCGCCGGAACCTTGTCGGCGACCTCGCTCAGCGGCATGACCCAGGCCGGCACAGCGTCGCGGGCCTTGTCCATCGCTTCACGCACGGCCTGCTGGTAGCGGGCCTTGTAGTCACTGGTTCCCTTACCGAGACGATTGGTCGCCGCCCGGAACTCCTGCAAGGCGATGCGCTGATGAGGCTGGGTCCGCCGCTTACACAGCAGCGCCGCCTGACGGCCGCCGAGGTCACGGGTCACCATCAGCAGCCGCCGTTCGGCCTCATCGAGCCGCCGTTCCAGCTCCCGATCCGTACCGTTGTCGCGGTTCTCGTCGAAAAGCTGTCGGGCGTAAACCCACCGCCAGGCCCGGCTGAGATCGCCGAGCCTGGTCGGCCAATGCTCGGCATGCGGGTCGCATCGCAACTGCTCGGTAAGACCCGGGTGCGCCTTCTCCAGCTGCTGCATCAACTCCAGCAACCTCTGCCCGGCATCCTGCTCACCGCGGGCCTGCTCAAGTTCCCCGGACACGGCCGTGAACGCGTCGACGTTCCGCTCCCGTAGCGCCCTGGACAGCCGCGCAAGCTCCGGCGCCGCCCGAAACCGCGCCGCCCACCCTGCAACAGTGTCCTCGAATTCGGCGAGCAGCCGGTTGGCAGTCCGGGCCTGCCGCAACTGGGCGACGGCCCGGGCGAGGCGCACGATGAGGTCCCACCGGCCGACATCGCCGATCCCGTACCGGACACCTCGCCGGCGCAACAGGTCGTCGATGATGTCTCTTGCTGCCAGCATCTGGCGCAGGGCCGTCACCGTGGCAGCGATGTCATGCAGCTGCGCGACCCGGCGCCGTAGCGCCCCTGGCGCCAGCCGCGCACCGACCTCGGCCCACGCCTGGAACGCTTCCTCCACCGCGATCTCAGCACGCAAGGTGATTATCACGGCGTCCACGTCCTCGCGGGTCTCCGGCGGCAGACCCTCGACCGTGCAGACCGCCAGCAGGTCGGCGGCCTGCGCCACCGCCCGGGGCCGGATCAAGCGGGCGATCCGGCCGCCGGTCGACAGATATCGGCGTAGCTGCAACGCCTGCGGCAGTAGCCGGCGTGGCGTCACCGTGATCCCCGGACCTGTCTGCACCACAACGCCGCGATCAGCAATGGCGGCCAGCGCAGCCTCGTGCCGGGTTACCGCGACCGCATCGTCGAACAGGGTGTTCCAGTACGCCGCGTCCCGGCGCCGCACCAGTGCCTCAACCGCACGCGTGCGCCAATCGTCGGTGTCCCATTCCGCGACACTCGCCGACAGCCCGCACCCGGCCATGGCCCGCGAGACGACATCAACCTGCCGGCAAATCTCCGCAAGGTCGGCGTCCCCCATCTCGGTCACCGCCCACACAGGGTCGTCGGCATCAACACCCAGGACGCGATAGCCCTCGGCCGACGCGGCGACGGCCGCCGCCACTCGTGCGGCAGCAGGCAGCTCATCAGTACCGGGTATCTGCTGCTCGCGCCTTTGCGCACGTTCGGCAGTGTCGCTGCGCAACAGCCGTAGAAGCTCCAGCGCCTGCTCATCGGTCAGCGGCGGCTGAGCGGACGCCCCGAACGGCAACTCCTCGATCCATGCGTGCTCGTCACGCCCGTCGACCAGCATCTGCGCTGTCTCGGCGAGCGTGAGCCCTGGCTGATCCGCCCCGAACACCGGATGACGTAGGTATTCTCGGGCGCGGACAGCCCGCAATTCCGCAGTGAGGTTGCGGATCTGGCCAGCCAGATCCCGCCGCTGGCGCCGCAGGGCGTCGATCTGCTGCTCGAGCGTGGACTCGTCAACGGTCGCCAGCAGCTCCGACAGCGCTACCAGACTATCGGTCAGCTCATCGGTTCCGGTGCGCTGCATGCCGGTCATCAACACGCACAGCTGCCGGATGTTCTCCGGAATCTTGTCCCGCAGAACCTTCAGCGCCTGATCCTTCTGGCTGGTGATCAACACCCGCTGACCGTCGGCCAGCAACGCGCAGATGAGGTTCGCGATCGTGTGGGTCTTACCGGTCCCGGGCGGCCCCTGCACGACGACCGTACGGTCAGTCCGCAGCTTCTCCAGCACCCGCCGCTGTTCCGGATTGGACTCCAACGGGAACAAGCCACTGGACGGCAAATCCTGATCACCGGCCGGCTCTGCTGCCACAACCAGATTCGCCAGGCCGACAGGAACCGGACGCCCGGCACGGTTGAGATCCGCAGCGATGGCCTCATACATGCGCAGCACCCCTGTTTGGCTACGCGGACGCAGCATCACCGCAGGTGCCAGCCGAAGCACGGCGACATCGCCGCCCGCCTGCTGCTGCGGCGGGTCCCATCGGCTCTCCTCCCGCACCAGCTCCGTACCCCAGCTGCGCTGTCGCCAGCGCACCAGCCACTGCTGCATGCTCATGTCCGGGGCCAGTACCTCCGGCGGCGCCAAGCTGGACCGGTCGGCGACGAACCCATCGTTCGCCGTGAGAAAGTCCCGATCCTCCAGCCGCCAGCTCGGCGTACCCGGCAGCGCCACGTGCAACGTCTCGGTCGCAGTGTCGAGGGTGACAGTCACTTCACAGACCAGCAGATGGCGGCGCACGACCCACCGGTCCTGCGCCGCAAGCGTCAGCAGCCCAGCGCCCAGAACCAGCTCGTGAGTGTCGCTGCGATGCGCAGCCTCACGACGCAGCATGTCCAGCTTCGCGTACTGAGCCCGCACCTGAGCGTTGTCGTTCTCCTCGGCAGCCCACGCGTGCCACCGCTGAATCCACCGGTCATACAGCTCACGAACGCGATCGTCGGCGTCGGCGACCAACCGCGGACCCGGCTCGTCCGGACTGCGCCAGCCATCGTCGGTCAACAGCGTGCGCACTTCGGTCGGCGGCACGGGCGCTGCCTCCGACGGCGGCCGCGGAATCTCCAGCCCGGCATCACCGAAGTCGCTGCGGCCGTCGGCAAGCCAGACAACCTCGGCGTCCGCAACGCCGTCACGGACCTTGTTCTGCCGCAGCGTGGAAAGGTACTCCTGCAGATACGAGACGAGGCCGACGGTCAGAGTCTTGGCATCAAGGTCCGACGGCAGCGTCGTATCGGACATGCGACCCCCTCAACGAGCACCGGCATAACAGCCTGCATTTGACTCGCTACTGATCGCAATGTCTACACCGTGAATGAATCGACTTCTGTCACTTTTAAGCGGATCTGCCCTGCCTCAGGCGACTGCGCAGGCACCCGGACGGCATTCGATGATCGCTGGGCAGCCGAGGCCAGGCACCTCCACAGGTACACAATCGTCAGAACGCTGCCGACGTATGGATCTCACTCGACATGATCAAAGAACTTTCCTGACCAAAACACCGCCCGCGCCGATCGCATGAAGAACCCGCGGCGGGCGTCAGAGAGCACGAAGCGGACACCGGACAGGCCTCGGACCGTCATGCTGCGCAGGGACGACCGGCCCCGAACCGCCCAGCGAACCTCACCGCCCAGCGACAGGTCGAGGTCAAAGTCTCCGGTACGCCCACGCGTTCCCCGTTGCCCGTATGCATGCGAAACCTGGAACCCCGAGCGGATTAACCGCCCGCAGAAGTAAGCCGCCACGCCTGCATCGCCAACATCTAAGGAACAAGCCGTAGCACTGGCCGCTGATGGGCCAGGCCGAGCAGTTCGCGGGTCCTACCCACTGACCAGCCGAGTTCTTGAGCCAGCGCGTGGTCAGTGAGACCAGTTTCTCGGACGGCCAGTTCGAACGCCTGGCGCAACATGATGGGCTGTTCCCCGGGATACCGGTCGACGGACTCCGTGGCGAAACCGGTCTCTTGGCGCAGCTGCGCCAAGCGGCGCCATGCCCGGCCGGCGGCTTGATCAGACAGAAGGCCGACTTCTCGGCAGCGGTACAACAACGAGTCGATCGAGACGCCCCATACCTGCTGCAGCTCGGCCAAGCGACGAAAATCGGCTCGGGCCGGCAGCTCGGGCAGGATGCTGTCGCGGGGAGTCAGGAACTCGGCCGCGAATGCGTCCGCCTCTCGTTCGTGCTGCGTGTCACCGGGTGCGGTATCGCCATGCAGCACCAGGTGGCCGAGCTCATGGGCGCCGGTGAACCTGTACCGGTAGACATCATCGGTGCGGTTCGCGGTCAGCACCATGATCGGCCGCAGATAGGCGATCGAGAACGCGTCGACCTCCCGGTCGGCGTGGTCCGGAGGGGGCGCATCGACGACAAGCCCGCGCGCCTCCAGGTGCCTAACCAGGTGAGGAATCGGGCCCGTCCCCAAGCCCCAGTGCAAACGGAGCGCCCGGGCGGCTTCGACCGGGGACTGAGGCAGCTCAACGCCGGAATGCATTTCCCCTCCGGCAAACCCTGGCAAATCTACCAGTGGTAACTGCACCCGCTTCTCCAGCGCAAGCGTCAGCTCACCCACCTGGGTGACATGAGCGATCGCCTTGTCTCGCTGCCAGGCGCGAGCCGTACGCAAGCTGCGAAAGTGCGCGCCCGAGGCGTCGATACGCGCGTGCGGGCGACCGGCGACGAAAAAGGCGATCGGCACATTGAGTTCGTCGGCGAGCCTGGGCAACAGTTCCGGACGCGGTCTGGTGACACCGGCCTCGTACTGGCCCACCGCGGCCGGCGTGACGCCGACGGCCTCGGCGACCTCCTTCTTTGTCTTACCGGCGAGATGACGGGCCTGGGTCAACCTCGCCGGATCGAACACTTTGGCAACTGCACCCGGCGTGGGGGCAAGGCTCGCCTCGGCGCCAGGCAGCAGTGACAGCTGGCGACTACCGGTCCTCTTCATCGACCTTCGGAGTTTCTGGAGTTGCCTCGATGCTCGGCGGGAACGCGTCGCTGTTAGCCCGCTCGATCGGAGGTCGCGTCGTCAGCGGAACGCTCGGCATGGCTCCCTCGTCGAACCGGGCCTCGCCCGGAGCAGCCCCGGCCGCGCGAGGCTGGGGGATCGAACCACGCAACTCGACTGCCGCCGCGCCGATCGGCAGCGGCTCGTAGCAACCGGGAATCCAGCGCAGATGGCCGGTGCTGTCGACCAGCTCTCCCTCACCCCACGCCGCATCGATCAGGCCACTGCGCTCGTTGCAAGCGAAAGCGACCAAAACCAGCTTCGTCTGTGTCGGAACACGGTCCAACGCCGACCGGAACGCGTCGTCGTCCGGGCTCGCTTCAGGCTCGAACAGCGGGAAGGTAACTTCCTGATTGGTGGGCTCCGGACCGAAGCGCTGGAACAACTCCGCGACCATCGCGCTGACCCTGCCGTCGGTAACGCGGGCCTCGCGGAGCGGCGTAGCGCCGTCCTTGGCGTACCGGAACGGATAGAACAAGTTCTCGCCGAACAGCACGAGATTGTGAGGCGACCCCGGCGGACGCACCAGCTCAACATCGTCCATGTCGCGCAGCGCCTCGACAAGGCGCTCGTATTTGCGCACCGCGAGCGTCCAGCCGAACGTGTACAGCTTGTCGCTCTTGCCTTCCCTGTGTGCGTCCTGCGCGTCCGTCACCGTCGAGCGCAATGCCTGGACCACAGCCTCGCGAACATGCTGGGCACGGTCACCGAAACGCTGCTGAGCCCAGCCGCCGATCGCACGCTCCACTGTCGCCTCCAAAGGTCACTTCACAGACGATCGGCAGCATACCACTGACACTTTAGTTGATCGCAGGATTCCTTCACTTGGGCTGCGTGTCGAACCAGCCAGCCCGCCGGGCCTCCGGCCTTCACGTACCGGTGGCCGCTTGGTCAAGACTGATGAGCCAGATCGGCGCAAACGTCCTGTCAGACAATGCGCATATCGATGCTCAACTGTTCTGGCCTCGAAGACCAACACCCGGGACAGCGCAGCGGCCCCCACCAGCCGCGATCAGCCGATCAGAGAGCGACGTTGACCTTCCCGGACGACTGCTTCCGGCACTGCCGTCCGTATGATTCGGTAGCGATCCACCCGAAACGCGCCCAGCGGACCGTCACCCCTGCAACCATCGCACTCGGTGTCTGACGGTCACGCTGGCTAGGGCGCACGCTGAAGATCAGTTCCTAACGAGGCGGGGAAGGCGGAAGATCGGTGCGCTTGCGCATGGAAGTGACGAGGGCCCATGCCTGGACCATCTAACTCCACGAACGTGCCAGCTGACGCGCTCATAGATGGCCTGAATAAAAGTGCCAGCAGCGCCCCCAACTCGGCGCCGGCCTTCTTCCTCGGATCGCTGCGAATAAACAACTTCCGCGCGATCCGCGACGCGACATTCACCTTCCAGCCGGGCCTCAACGTCATCATCGGCGCGAATAACGCCGCCAAGACCGCCGCCATCGACGCGCTCCGCCTGCTGCTCGGCCTGGGCAGCTTCGAGAAGCGAGAAGACACCATCCGGCTACGCTCAACCGACGTATGCCTCGACGGCAGCGCTGACACGGCACCACGCCAAGTCACCCTCACCGCCGCCTTCTACGGCCGCAGTGACTCCGACCTGCCCGCCCAGTTCCTCGAGATGGCCTCCCCCGACGAGACCATCAAGCTCGGAAGCCCGCCAACCGAGTACACCACCTTCAAACTCCTGTACCGGGTGACCTTCGAATACAACACGATCCGAGGCCGGTACGAACCCGGCCGCGGCGAGCTACGCGGCGGACCCACCCTGATGAACCCAGTGCCGTACGACGTCATGGACTCCCTGAAGGCCGTCTACCTGGCGCCACTGCGCGACCTGATCAACGACCGAAGCCGCGTCGGTGCCGAAATCGAACGACTCATCATCAGCCACACCACCGACGAAAAAGTCGACAAACGCAAAGGCATCCCGGACGAGCTCCGCACGCTACTCAAACAACTCGTCGGGGAAGTCACCGACGGCAAGCACCACGCCGCCGCCAGCCGAAACCTCGCCGACTACGCCAAGCCCTACCAACTAGGCGACGACAGCCTGACCTTTGAACCCCAAGGCATCTCCGACGAGCTCTTCCGCACCATGGCACCCGTCTTCGCGCACTCCCTACACGGCGACAGCGGCCTACCCCTCAGCAGCAACGGCCTCGGTATCAACCAGCTGATCTACGCCAGCATCGTCCTGTCACGCCGCGGAGACGCCCCCGTCGACAAACACCTGCACCGCTTCTTCCTGATCGAAGAACCCGAAGCTCACCTACACCCCCAACTCCAAGACTCCTTCTTCCACGCACTCAACAAGATCACCGATCACCAAATCTTCGTCACCTCCCACTCGCCAACCATCACGGCAAAGACCGACCTCGACCGGATCATCGTGATGCGCCGCAGCACCGACAACGGACCCGCCACACCCCTACACCTCGCCGACCAATTCCGTAACCGCGACATCGACAAGCGCTACCTTCACAAGTTCCTCGACGTCTCCCGCTCCCAACTGCTGTTCGCCACCGGCGCCGTCTTCGTCGAAGGCGTCACCGAAGCCATGCTCATGCAGCGCTTCTCCGAGCTGATCGACCTCAACCTCCGCGACCGCGGCATCGAGATCGTCGTCCTCGGATCCGCATGGGGATTCGACCACTTCCGCCCCCTGTTCGCCGGCACGGAAGGCCCGTACCACCGCGCCGTCTTCATCACCGACGGCGACGAAGACCCCCAGACCGTTCCCGCCGACCACCACTTCTTCAGTGACACCACCGCCTCCCTCGACCAAGGCCTGGACACAGACGGTCAAACCGCCATCGCCCGCGGATACGGAACCCTCGAGTTCGGCCTACTACGCACCGCCATCGCCGGCAGCCCAAACACCGCCATGCACACGCTGCTGCGAAACGCACTCAGAAAAGCCGCCCCCAGCAGCGTCACGACAAATATGGAGGCCTACCTCGACGATTTCCTCGACGCCGACCGCCCATCACTTGCCTACCGGAAGATGAAGGCGAACAGCGCCGAAAATGACATCCCTCCGCAAGACTGGCGCGCGACCTGGCGGACGAACGCCTATTTCAAAAAGGTCAAATCCGAGTTCGCCTTCCACCTGTATGAAGCCCTAGCCGCCCTGCCCGACAACGAGGCAGCACGCTCCTTTACCGTCCCCCGCTACATCCGCGACGCCATCGCATATGTCACCGGACAACCCACCGCCAACACCACGCCGACGGCACAATGATGCCGCTCAACAACGAACAGCGCGCAGCACTCTGGGACCGCAACGGACATCCGATCGGTGGACACCGCATCCTGTCCGCACGCCCAGGCACCGGCAAAACCACAACTCTGACCAGCTACTGCGTCGACCTCGCCCAACGATGGGGCACGCACCACCAGCCATGGCAAGGCATCGCCATGCTGTCCTACACCAACGTCGCCAAAGACGAATTGCAAGACAAGATCCGCAAAATCGGCAAAGCCGCGACGCTCCTGCAAAACCCGCACTTCGTCGGCACCGTCGACGCCTTCATCAACCAACACATCTTCCTGCCCCACGGCACCAAAGCGATGAGCTCGACGGACAGCAACCGCCCCACACTGGTCGGCGAGCCCTACCAGCAATGGAAGAGCCCAACCGGCCTGGACAACAACCGACCCGACAACGCATACAAGACCATGTGGTTCGACTGCTACTCAGTCGGACTCCACGGCCAACCCTTCCGAATCGACAAAGAACCCCGCCCAGGCGTCGGACCCGCCAAAGAAGTCACCACCACTAGCACCGCTCGAATCCTCGCCATGAAGCAACACGTCTGGAAGCGCGGCCTCGCACTCCAATCGGACGCAAACTACCTCGCCTACCAGACCTTGAGCTCCTCACCAGCGCTCGCCCGGGCCATCACTCGACGCTTCCCCGTCCTCATCATCGACGAAGCCCAGGACCTCACCGAAATCCAGCACGCCATCGTCGACCTCCTCGTCGCAGCCGGCCTCGGACACGTCATCCTCGTCGGCGACGAAAACCAAGCCATCTACGAATGGAACACCGCCCGCCCCGAACTCTTCACCACCAAAGCCACGCCAACACCACCCTGGACGTCCGCATCGCTCACCCAGAGCTACCGTTGCAGTCCCGCTATATGCGAAACCATAACCACCCTCGCCGGAGACGGATCATCACTCGTGCCCTCCTCCGACGGGAAAAACAAAACCTATCCCGCACCCGTCATCATCCAGGCAATGACAACTACCGACGAAGCTGCGGAGGTTAATGCGGCCATCGATCAATTAGTCTCCAATCTCGCCGGCAAGACCCCGCACGACGGCAACCACGACAATGTCAAATCCCTTCTGATCCTCACCCGCGGATCACAGCACGCACGCCAGCTCGAAGCCAACTACTCGGGCATAACAACCACGCCATCACATCGCACCGTCTGGAAGCAGCCACTCACCCGCGACTTCTTGAAAGTCATCTACCATCTCTCCCTCCACAATCAATACGCCGCATTCGATGCCTACGAAAACCTACTACGAAAGATCGGCGGCCACACGACAATCAGCGAGATGCGAAACGCAGTGCGCACCGAATGGAACATCGCCGACGACGCGAGCACCGAATACCGGATCGCGCTCTTCGAAGACCTTGAAAAAATCAAGCAGAGAATGCTCGACCGGCCCTTCGGCAGGATCTCGGACTGCGTACAAATCCTCGACCTTCATCTCAAGGCAGTGACCGTCGCTCATGTCGCGGAATTCAAGCGAGACTGTGCTGACTTCAAAAGCGAGGCGAAGACGAAAGAAGATAGGCTTCTATCGGCGCTATTTGGTGTCCGCGAAGCGCGCCATTGGAAGCGCCACGAGCACCACTCTGACGTCCAATTAGCATTCGCCACGGCCCATGCGTCGAAGGGCGAGACTCACGATGCAGTACTACTCGTCACGAAGAAAACGGCAGGATCATGCGGTTGCCCCGAATCTGCGGCGGCCTGGCGAAAGATTTTCCAGCACCCAATGACCACCTGCGAAGCCAAACGAATCATATACGTCGCAATGTCACGAGCGGCACAAAATCTCATGATCCTCACTCCGGCTGGCGCAGATGCTCCCTGGCGCGCGCTAACGCCAAACGCTGCAACTCAGTGATTTCTAAGCGGTTAAAGCGCTGCATGGAGGTCATTGGCACGGAGCATGCACCGCATGAGCTACCAAATGACGGACCCGCCGCATGTCCCGCATTCCTGATGCTATTCCGGACCCGCATCAACGGCAACCTTGGTGCTCACGCCCGGAATCGAGGCTCGCGAATTACCTGCCAAGGCGTGGCGTCCTGCGTCGGCTAACGGCTCAAAATAAACGGGTGAGCGAGACGATATTCCGTCGGGCGGATCGAAACGACCTACGTCACCAGAAGTAGTCCAATGCTATGCCGTCAAGCACGGCTTGCCGTGTTGTCTGCAATTCGACGATGTCTACCTTTACCTCGCTCATGTCCAACGAGGTAAGAGGAAAAATCCAATAGTTATACACCGCGTTGACATCATCCTGGGTAACATCCGCTGACGGAAGTTCAAGCTCCCACGCCCTGTTCAGCACCCGATGATTGAGGGCGGCAAGATCGCCCCAGCGCGGGTCATCTAGCAGCGATGCACCCGACCACACGTCACGCACAGCGCTAAGACCCTGGCGGCTCGTGATCCCAGTAGCCCGAAGGGAAGCAACCAGCGTCGGCAACCGAGGCGACAGGAAAGCAATCTCCCCGTCAGTTGACGGACTACTCCACATCAAACCATCCTCGCCGTCCACCAGGTCGACGTACAAGGCGTCCTCGCGCTCAGCGAGCACCTCGTTCCGGAAGATCCAGTCCACATCATTCGGCCCGTCTAAATAGTGCGACCGGCGAGCCTGATCAACCCGAACACGGACCTCCCCCAGCGAGGCAGGACTACCGCTGTACGCCGTCGCGTAAAGACACCGCGCCAAATGCTGGTAGAACCGCTTGACCTGCTTCGACTGGCCCGCATGGTCGTTGTCATCCAACCGCACGAGGTCCAGAAGAATGAGCACCTTCGCCGCCTCCTCGATCGCGAAGGTGCCAATGACCTTGGCACCCCGCGGTCGATCAAGATCCTCAAGATACTTCGCGTCGGCAGCCAACCGCCGCACGTTGATTGCGAGCAGCTCAAGGCCCTCGGCGATGATGTCGAGGCGCCGCGAGTACGGCATCTCGAGGATGGCTGCAAGGCGACGCGGCTTCACCGCCCCAGGATCGCACCCCGCAACAGCAATAGCGATGCGATTACCACCCGGGCCGATCAACCGAACGGCACAGAATGCAGACCGTTGACCCGGCCGAGCCGCAAAGGAGGTACTCAGACTCCAAACCCGTCCGGAAACGGGATGCGAAGACCTCACGGCGGCAGTGCCGAACCTCAACGGCAGAGCAGCTCGGCCACCTTCCGAGCCGCACCATGCCCGCTACAACGCGTAGTCACTCTGCAACCCTCGGCCACTGACCGCGAGCGACCCGCCGCGCGCGACGATGGGCTCGTCAGGAAAAAATCGACGCGATACCGACCGCGAGGGCCACCGCACCCCCGGCAGCCGAACCACCCACGAGCACCGCTCGGGGAAGCCGGCGATCCTCGAGCCAAGACAACAACCCCGCCACCGTTCCGACGAAGACCACCCCGATAGCGACGACGACGATCCACAGGGCAACTAACTCGTGCGAACCCACCACGAAGCCTTTCTCACCAGATCGCCCAGAGCCCAATGCCCTCAGCGCAGAGAACCTTCACACGCCCTTCCCCCCATGGTCAGACCGTCACGTGACCGATCAACCCGCACAGGAAGCCAACGAAGCAAGCCTTCAACCTGCGCCTACCAGGCAAGACTCCTTTGCCTCCCCAGGTAGTGAACTTCTTGTGCGGGCCGATCGGTCACAATCTTTTTGGACAACAAAGTTCGCAGCTTCGACAAGGCGGGACAGTGAGCACACGAGACACCGAACGCCAACGAGCCCGAGCGAACAACCTCCAACGCAACGCCGACCGATACCGAGACGCAACACTGGCGCTACGCCAGGTCTACAGCGAAGGCCGCAGGCAACGAGCCCGCCTCCTGATTCGCCGCAGCCTCGTCAGGCGCGCCGTCGGCTGGGAGACCGCCCACGGCCCAACAGCGTCGCCGGCGTCGGCCCTCATCACCCAGAAGGGCTGGGCGCTGCACCTGTACCTCATCGCCATCTTCGAAGCCCAAACCCGCACCGCAACCGGAGCTGAAAGCCGCAACACGCGCCCGCTCTACACCACCGGAGAACAGCGCGGCTGGGCCGACTTACTGCCCGCGGTCACGGCAACCAAGAACACAGCGGCAGGCATGCGACGCCAACTCACCCGCGCACTAACCCAGCTCGCCCGCCACAACCTCATCGAACTGGCCGGCAAATCCGGTCTTCCCGACCGGTACGAAGGCTTTCGCCTACGCAACGAAGCCGGCACCGCCTACGAGGTCTGGAACCCCGGCGACTGGACACCCGGCCGCTACAGCGTCCCCGCTACGGACGACAACGAGTCACCAGACCCATTTCGCCCGCCAGCGGCAAAAGACGGACAGGTCGAAACGATCTCTCTGCCTGCATCATTCGTCCTGCAGGGCTGGGTTCACGTCCTCTCAGCTGCCGAAATCCTGACCTACCTGATGCTGCGAGACCTTGAAACCCGTTACCCCGACTCCTCCAAGCGCGGCGTCTTCGTCACCGAACCCAACCGCATCAGCTGGTACGCCGTCACCCGAGACGTCTACGAAAGCCACCGCCAACTCGCCGCGTTCGGCCTCATCGAACATCTTCCCGACCCCAACCGACGTGCCGACGGATCCATCCTGCGCAGACCCGGCGGCCGCACCCGTCTCGAGCCGCTGCGGTTCCGGACCCTGCCCGAGGGCCTCGAACAGCCGGCCGTCCGAACTGTGATCAGCGCTATCAGTACGAACTGACGCCCGAAAAGATTAGTTACGCGCCCTGCGGAAGTACACCGATGCCGCGATTCTCGCCGCCGAACGTCAAAGCAGGGCTTCCCAAATCTTTACGTCCGGGCGACTCGTGGCCTAAATTTAGGCCTGGCGGTATGATTTTTTCGGCAAGCTGACTTAAGGCTAGGTTCGCCTTTCGCCGCCGGGGGATAGCTGCGATCCTCATGGGCTGTCAAGTGGCCGGCGCCGTGGCTCAGATTGAGCCTCCAGTATCCTTTTCTCGGCGAATCCATGCGATGAACCGCAAATGGCCACGTGCTCTGCATGGTCAGGCCCTCCTTGCGGCTTGGAGAGTCAAACTGGATGGGGTGGCAGGCTCCGCACTTGATAGAGCGTGGTCACGTGCCTGGTCACAGGATTGATCAGCTTCTCCGGGATTGGTAGAAATCGGACGGCATAGCGCTGTCGTTGTGTCCGGTTCTGTGTATGGAATGACACAATTTGACCTTACTTAATCAAATCGTTATGGGACTGGCAGTGTGGGGGTCAGGGCCTCGGTAGCGTGGGGGTCAAGGCCTTACTGGACGTCTCTGTTTGAGAGCGTAGTAAACGTTTCTGCTGTCATGGGTGTTCGTAGTGTCGGCCTTCTCGACCTACTGTGCCGATGAGTTACCGGGATTGCAAACACTTGACAGGTCGGCGCTAGAATTGGGCCGGGCGTCTACATAGCAAGCGCAGGAAGAACGTTATCCGGCTGCGGTGGGCATAGCTGAATACCACGCGCTCGACGTTATTCTTCGGCTGGCCCGAGTCGCCGCCGTGATGCGCCGCCGACTCGCCACTGGCTGCCCGACGAAACGGCGATCCGCGCTTCGTCGCCCAGGCTCGCACGCGGAGTCGGGCGACGAAGGGGAGATCGTCAGCCGCGTCAGTTTTGCAACGGTGCTCTCGGGACGTCGGGGCGCGTCGCCAGCGGTGGTAGCAGCCGTTCCAGGCTGTCGAGCTGGTCTTGCTCGCCGTACGCGAGCAGGTGTCCGTAGATGTCGAACGTTGTTTTGATCGATGCGTGCCCGAGTCGCAGCTGGATCACGTAGAGGTCCCAGCCCGCGGTGATCAGGAACGCCACGTGTGAGTGCCTCAGGTCGTGAAACCGCAGCCCGGTGTGCAGCCGAGATGCGCATCCGCATGATGAGACGGCCCTGCGATGGGTCCGATCTGACGGTGCTGGTCGCGGTGGGTGTGCCTGACACCGCTGTGCGTCGGTCACCGCGGGCCCCCAGAACCGCCGCCGTAGATTGCTGGGGTTCCACGGCCCACCCTGCGGTGCTGCGAATACCAGGTCGTCGGGCTGTTTGTCTTCGATCAAGCACGCGAACAGCCGCAGTGTCGAGGCCGCCAAGGCGATCGTTCGCCGCGATCGTGCTGTCTTTGGCACACCGAAACCGCCGGCGCGTTGCAGCACCCGTTCCAGGCGGACGACTGGCCGCGCTGCATGAAGATCGACATCTTTGGCCCGTAAGCCCAGCAGCTCGCCCTGCCGCATCCCGGTCCCCAGTGCCGCCAGCACCAGGCCGCGCAGCTGCGGACCGCAGTGGTCGACGAGAATGCGAGCCTGCTCGCCGGTGAGGAACGCTGCCTCATACGGCGCCGGTCGGGGCAGGCCGTTGCCCCGCTGCCCGTGCGGACACGAGAGAGGGTTGTCGTCGCGCCATGCCGGGACCGCATCGCGCAACACTTGGCTTAGCACCTTCCAGGGCTTGCGCACGCCCGCGGGCGCCAGCTCGCGGGCCAAGACGGCTTTCCACGGGTCCAGGTGGTCGTACCGGGTGGATGTCCCCGACCCGCAGATCGCCGAGGTCGCGTGCCACCCGGTAGCGCAGCAGCCGCGCATATTCGGCGTGCGTGGCCGGCGACAGATCGATCTTGAGGCGGATCCACCGCTCGATCCAGTCCCGCAGAAGCGGTGTCTGCTTACGCGCCGACGCCCGGGCTGAGTCCGGGTCGATGGCTGCATACACCTGATCACTGTCGACCTGATGTTGCCGAGCTTCGATATACAGTTTCGCGGCCATCGCCTGGCGTTCCGAGGGGCCGCGGAACGTGCAGCATGGCTGCCGCCCTGCGAACCGCCACCGCAGGCACTACGAACTCCCACGTCTGCTCATGTGTGCCATGAGTCGAGCGTTTCTCGCGTGCTTGACCGCGGTGTACCTCCATCGGGGTCGCCGTTCGTGAGGGTGACCGTGTCGGATGCCGTTCGCGGGCTTCCTCGCCTCGGGCGAGGGATCGATGGTGTCACCTGAATGGGCCGCGGTGTCGGGTCTCCTGCTGGCGGGCGTCCGCTGATCAGGTGCGCCGGCTACCGGACGACGCGGCGCGGGCCGAGCTGGTCTAAAGCAGTCGGTGCGCCATCGCCGGACCCGGCGGGATCCGGCCGAGCCCGGGTCGGCGAGCAAATGTTCTGCCAACGAAGTCTGTCCGTGCGCGATTGAACATCGTCCGTGGCGAACCGAAGGTGACGGCACTGCCACCGCTTCTTGGCGCGCAGCGGTGCCCACACCGGTTCCGGTCGGCTGTCACGACGCTGAGGGCGGTTGAACGGGGTGATGTCTGGCTTCACGCTGTGTCACCGGGCGATTGACCCGCAAGGCGAGGATTGCGGCACCAGAGTGCGTTCGGGCATAGATCGCTAACTGATAGATTCGCCGAGGCCATTGTGATCTAGGGCCGCTGTCAGCTCGATAACCGCCATATCGGGCTCCAAGTTAGCTAGGCCCGTCAGCAGTCTTTTGTTAATCGGTGAAGGCCAGAGGATTAATGTCGTCTTTGCCGGCCAGCGGACATCAGCGGTAAGCAGCACACTGGTAGCCACCAGGTACTCTCCCCTGCCTAGTCCCTCTAAGGTCAATTTACGTTCTTCGAAGCTATTTGATCCACTGATTAGAGAACCCGGGCTCTGGACCGCGCCCCTGAGATGTTCGGCTATGTAGTTGGCGTCTGTCACAGTGGCAGCAACTACGACGCATCGCTTGCCTGCCTTAATAAGGCGCCCAAGGACCTGGTCTAACGCCTCAAGTCGTGAGTCTGACACGGCAAGGTTGTCCATGCGATCAAGAATGCTCCATACCACTTCAGAGAGGTTTTCCTTCTCAGAAAGATGCGCCGCGGCGGTCAATAGTCGCGAATGCAGCACGGGCAAGCTGTCGCTTGCGAGAGCGAGAGCAGCGCCGGCGCGAGATGAGTATTGCTCTAATGCTTCGACGGCTGCGTCGCGCAGCCGCCGCTCGTGGCGGGTCTCCTCGTAATAGAAGCGCACCAAGGGAATGGAATGGATTTCAGCGTCGCTTTGCGTTGGCACAGTAAAGATGGTCGACCATTCCGCCCAAGCATCTTCATGGTGATCCATAAGAGCAACGGCGCGCCGCGCCCGGAAATTTACTTCTTCCGCCTGGTCGGCGAACGCACTCAACGGGTGATCGTGAATGACCAATTCGAATTCTATCCCCATGAGCGCCCGCTGATTTAGTCGGTGCCGGGCCGCTGCGTAAGTAGTAACAATGACCCCATTGGGGGGCGCGGATCCTCGCTCAAGGAGGCTTAGTGCCGCACTAGCGCCAGTAAGCACCAGCACGGGCTTCACTCCGGCAGCCGTTAGCCGATCCGCCCACTGCGCCGCAAGGTCATGACGCGTAACCAGAATGAGTCCAAGTGATTCGCCCGAGATCTCCCGCAATAAAATTTCAAGCGGGCGCCGAATGCCAGATCCTGGAGGTGCGATGATGGTGCCGAATCGAGGGCCCGCTGGATCGCGAAGTTTGTCCAGAATTTCCTGTTGATATGCGTGCAGGAGGATCACTGTGTACCGCCCCTGATCATTACTCTACGCCGAACCCACCCAAGGACCCCGACAAGTTTCTCCATATCATCCGAGGATATCTCGTCTCGGAAGTGGAAAACCTTGTTTCTAATTTCACGTACCGGTTCGAATGTGATGCGCACGATGTCGCGATTTTTGCCAAACCGCAGCTGAAAATACTGTCCGAAATTGGCACCGTTGAGCAAAATGGAAAGCAACTCGCCCATGGTCAAATCTTCGAGTCGGGCATTAGGTCGGTCCGCGCCTGCCGGAAATGACGCCGCGATCAGTTCCGTCAATATTTCAGATGTGCAAGCCGAACGCATCAAATCACGTATACCTAATTCGATGTCCTGGAGTAGGACGAAGGGCTGGGTCCTGCGCCAAAGAAACCGACTGACGTCGGCTGGTGTGACGATCGCCAAAAGTTGGTCCTCGTCGCCGACCAGAAAAGAGTTTCCAGACTCGACGAAAGCCAGCGCCTCCCCGAGCTCCTGCGAGGCTCGATAGAAGCGAAAGTCCTCTAGAAGGTCCTCGACCACCGAGGTAAGGGGGCTGCGGTTGCGGAGATGCGGCAGCCCAGCAGCCAACGACCTATAGGTAAAAACACCAATCACCCGGTTGCGACTCGTAACCACCGGTAACTGGTCGTAATCGTGCGCTTGCATGATTGCAAGGGCATCGCTCACCTTGGTGCCGACGGATACAGTCAAGAGATCCTGATCATTAGGGACAAGTTCGCCAACTCTCGCAAACCTCGGTGCCCTGAGCAATGCCGCAGAGGAGTCGGCTACTACGTCCACGCGCTCGACCCCTCCTCTTTCGAAGTTGAATACTACCGGGCACTGTGTCGCACCACAGCTCGGCTGTGGCGCTCGCCTGACAGGGGGCAGCGCGGTCGCAGCGAGACGCACTCGCATCGGCGAAGTCGCGCACCAAGCAGCACCCCCGAGGGATGCGGCGAGCGCCGCGCCGACGAGGAATTCGAGGACCGGTTACCCCTCTACCGACGCTGACGTTACCTACGAGGGCACCCTGCAACGTGTCACCAGGGTCACGGTCGCCAGGGCCGACTCGGCGAAGGCCGTGGCCGCTACTGCCCCAGCGTCGACGGACCTCTCACGATTGGGAGCCAGGCACCAGGGCGGTGCCGGGGCTCGCTGTATGTAACGGCAGGGGTGGCGTCAGGTGAGACGTTCTCACCTTCATGGGGCTGCACTATCGATCGGAGCGAGACGATACGGCAGTTCGGGGTATAGCCGAGGACCATCTGGGGTGACGCTGTCTCAGCGGGCTGCCTCCGGTGACGATTCGTGGTGTGTCTGAGTGCCCAGCACGTATTCGGCCGCCAGGCTGGCCAGATGCAGTGGCATCGGCAGGCTGGTTCCGTCGTCGTATTGCAGGTTGGCCCAGCGCAATTGATGAGCGATGCCAGCCCAGACGCGGGGGTCGTCACCGGGTTGGATCGCGGCGACGGTCATTTCGATCATGCGGGCGTTCCAGACCTCGGCGCCCGGCAGCGGCGGAACCTCCACCGTTTCGGGTTGCTCGCCGTTGCGAGGGCGTGGCGTGAACGTCGTCGAGTCGGCTTTGGACACGGTGTGCCGGGCGCTGCTGGCTTGTGCTGGTTTGTCGGTGGTGCTGGCGAAGACGCGGTCGCCGTGCATGTGCCACAGGCCGCCGGCCAGGCCCCATCCGTCTTTCTCGTCAGCGCCGACTCCCCAGACATCGGGTACTTCCAGGCGCTCCCCGAGGTCACGCACCCGCACGTGCCGTAGCCCGGTGCCGGCCACGGCGCGGTCGTCGATCTGGTCGAAGGCTAGGTTGCCGTTGCCTATGAACGGCCAGTCGGGACGTAGGTTGGCGGTGTCGGTTAGCAGTAGCGTGTCACCGCGCAGGGCGGTGACGTCACGCAGGCGCTCGGTGATGAAGTTGTGGACGTAGCCGTGGTTTTCGTCGGTTCGCGCCTCGATGTCGAAGCGCCCGTCGCGGGCTAGCTGGGCTAGGCCGTCACGGTAGGTCATCCAGTCGGGGAAGTTTGGTGCGATCAGCTGGGGTGCTTGTTCGCCGGTCGCATCGATGTACACCATGACGGGGACTTTGCGGCTGATGGCTCGCCGCCGGGTCTTGTTGACCCGCACGACCCAGATCGCCAGATAGTGCAGCCTTTCCGGCAGCGACATGTGGCGGATCTTCACCTGGGGTGGCACGAGCAGGACACCGAGCTGGCGCAGCAGGTCATGCCAGGTGCGGCTGATCCGTTCCCGGTCGGCGGGTTCGCCGGTGGGGGAGTAGGCGAATTGGGTGGTGCGGCCGGTGTTGGCGTGTGCCAGCCGGAAAGCCGGTTTGACGTCTTCGATGGGGCGGCGCTTGAAGTAGTCACGGTGGTGAACTTCGACGATGCTGGCCACAACGGTGCCCGGTGTGCTGGTCAAGGTGCGCTCGATGTGCCCGGCGCGGTGCAGCAGCGCCGCCTCGACGGCCGGTGCCGCTGCCTGGGCCGGGATGGCGATCCGGTCGGCGTGCTCGCCGATGATGGTTCGGCTACTCATCTGCAGCGTTGTGGTGCCGATCTGCCAGGTGGGGCCTGTTGCTGTGCTGGTCGCCGTGCCAAGGTCGCGGCTGATCGCATCCGTGACCTTGGCTGGCAGGAGTGAGTCCTGCCAGTGGTGAACTTCAACGACGATCGTGGTGGTGCCAGACAGGCCGTCGGCGAGTTTGGTGAGCCCGGCTCGGATCAGCGGCGCATATTTGCCGGGGAGTGCGGCCAGCGCGGGCGCCGGATCGGCGCCGGTTGCTTCGGCTTCGTCGCGGATCTTTTTGCGTTGCTGTGCCGCTGCCCGGTCATGAGTGTTCTTGACGATCTTCGGTGAGGTCGCGAACGCTCGGACGCCGAAGACGCGACGGAACGGCTCGTCGGGGCGTATCCAGCGGGCAAGGGTGGTGGCGGTCCAGTCGAACAGTTCGCGCCGTTCACGTACCGACAGGCCCGGTTCGGCTTGGTGTCTGCCGAGGTCGTTGCGGAACACGATGGCGGTGCAGTTGTCGCGGGTGGACGCGGACAGGTAGGTGCGTGGCTGCCGGGCTAGGTCGTCAGGGTCGGGTAGTGCGGGCCGCAGCGCAAGGTGGTCGAGGACAGGGTGAAGTCGCTCGGTCCAGTCGGTTCCGCGGCCGGGGCGCCAGCGGACGCCGATGCGGGCGAAGGCCCGGGACCGGCCGGTGTCGTCCAGCAGCGGGTGTGAGCGCAGCAGGTACACGCTGCTGTCGCTGGTCGACGGCAGCATCGCCCGCTGGTATGCCCAGCGCCGGATCCCGAAATGGGCGTAGACAACCGGGTCGGGCCGGCCGGCGACGGTCTGCACCGTCAGCGTCGTCTTGTACGAGAACGGGATGTCTTCGGCGGTGGGTGGCCATGAGACGGCGTCGGCGCCGGTGTCGGTCACTGACCGGCGGAAGTCGACGGGCGCGCCGGGGCCGTGATCCCAGCCGGTAACGGTGGACAGTTCAGTGACCAGCAGGTGGGGGAGAAGGTCGTACAGGATGGTGGCTGGTTTCGCGGTGGTGTTGCCGTCGATGGTGGTGGCGGCTTCGGCGATGTCGAGTTTGCGGGGCTCCCAGACGAATTCGTTCCAGCCGGGTGCGCCGGGCTGCACGGCGGCGAGCGCTTCGCGGAGCAACCGGTGATCCTCGGGGGTGTGGCCGCTGTTTTTGCCGAGTGTGTGGATCCAGGCGCGGATGATGCGGGCGATACCGTTGGTGTCGATCGGTGTTGTCGCGTACAGCCAGTCTTCGCCGTTCCAGTCGGCTCGGGCCGGGGCAGGGCGGATCAGATCCGGGGCGAGTAGGGCTATGGCGTCGTTGAGGGATCTGACGGGCAGCTGCCGGTATCGTTGCGGGTCTCCGCGCTGGCTGGAGCGGAACACATCAAGCAGAGGTTGTTTCCACGCGGCGGGGTAGCGCAGGGCGTGGTAGCTGACAGGTTCGACCTCGTCGAGGTTGAGGCGGAAACTGGTCGAGCGCAGGTGCTGGTAGGTGGTCATAGCGGGGCCTCTTCCAGGGCGGACAGTGCCTGGTACAGCGGTTCGTAGAGCAGCTTGACCAGGTGTGTGTCGGGGTCGGTGCCGGGCGGGCCGGTGAAGTACGGGGCGAGCACGGATTGCATGCCGGTGATGAGGCTGACGGCCTCGTCATCGGCGTCGGGGCGGAGCTTCATCCGCTGCGGGGCGAATTTCGCGTCGCAGAAGTAGACGTGGGCGGGGCAGCCGCCGCGGACGAGACGGCCGATCACTTGCCAGATCCCGACGAGCTGCGTCCAGGTCATCGCGTCCTTGGTGTCGCCTTTGAGAGCGCTGTAGGCCAAGGGGCGGCGCAGCCAGCTTCGCCACATGCCTTGGGCTTCGTGCCGCAGCGCGCGTGCACAGCAGGCCAGGTCGGTGCGGTTGTCGTCGCCGACGGCAGGCAGGTTGTTGTTGATCTGGCGGATCGCCCAGGCGTTCATGGTCTGGGTGACGTAGTCCAGGTCGTCGGGGCGTGGGTGGGGGCGTACGAGGAAGAATGCCGCGCCGATCGCGGCCCGGTGCTCGTCGGTGAGGATGTTGTGGCCGCGTTCCATGGCCAGCAAGGGTGCGACGAGCACGGTCGCGCCGGTGGAGTACAAGGTTTCGACTTCGCCGCGGGGTAGTGCCGTGGCTCCGGTGGGGGTGAGCCAGTCGGTGCCGAAGTCCCGGTCGTCGGGGATGAGGTAGCGCACGTGGGCGCGTAGTCGTTCGTTGGTGTGGGCGACCATCTCGGCGACGACGCGTGCTTCGTCGTAGTTGCCGACCAGCAGCAGCGCCCGTCGGCGGGTGGGGTCATCAATGAGGTTGAACGCCGCTTCCAGCCGGCTGGCCCCCAGGCGCGGGGCGGCCAGGGCGCGGGCCATGCCTTGCAGGTTGCGTTGCCGGGCTTGCCGGTTCGAGATTCCGGAGACCACGTACGGTTCACCGGGCCGGTCCGGCGGGAACAGCGGCATGGTGAAGAAGCGGCTGTCGTCGATGGCGGCGACTTCGCGGCTGGGTCCCCGCAGGACAACGTCGACCGGATGGTCGATGTGATAGCGGGGGGAGTTTTTGGCCCAGCTGGTTCCTGACAGCAGCAGCACGTTCGGGCCGTGTACTCCGTCGGCGCGGAACAGGTCGGGAAGGCCGAGCAGGATGAATCGGCCTACGCCGGCGTAGCGGAAGAAGGACAGCTGACCGCCGGATTCGCTGCTGTCCTCGCCTGGCCGCTGGGACCGGTCGTCGGCGCGGTATCGGAAGCCGAGGACGTTGCCCATGGGGGAGTCGGGGATGACCGGGGTGAAGTCCTGTGGCGGCCGGTGGAACATCAGTGGGCTGGCGCCGCGCAGGTCGAGACGTCCTTCGACGGTGCTCCAGCGTTCGATGACCGTGTCGAGCTGGTCGGCGAGCACCGTGGTGACGACCAGCAGCTCTAGTCGTAAAACGTGCCGGGTTTCGATATCGGAGGGCATGCTGTCGGCGGCGCGCCGAGGAGTCCGTTTGTTGCGGGTCGCGGTGTTGGCCGGGGTCTGTTGCGGGTCTGGGGCGGTCATCGGTATTTGCCGCATCCACGCGCGGATCGCCTGCTGCCGGGTCGCTTCGTCGGGCAGGTGCAGGGTTTTGACGAGCTCTACGAGTGCGGCTGCAGCCCGGTTGGCGGTGGTCCGGCTGCGCCGGCCGAGTGGGTCGTCGAGGAATAGGTCGAACGCCTTACGCAACGCATCCGGTAGAGCGGTGCCGCCGTCGAGCAGCGAAGGCTGATCTTTAGTGCCGGCGCTCAGGCGGGGATTCCATTCGTCGCGCAGTTTCGCTGACAGGGTGAAGCCGGTGAAGTAGTCCTCACCCATCCAGTCGCGCAGGTAGGGGCCGGATCGTCCGGTGAGCAGGTTGTACAGCAGGTTGGTGGTGATCCGGACCAGGTTGAGGCTGGAGATCCATGCCAGCACAGCGCTGTCTTGCAGTTGGGCGAGCTGGCTGCGTCCCAGCTCCCGGTCGACGCGACTCCACAGGTCGGTCAGCCAGGACTCGTTGGCGCCGATGAGGGTCTGCGACGGGCTGAACATCGAGTCGAGCTGTGCCTGCACCTGGTCGGCCTCGTCGACCATCACCAGATCGCTGGTACGCCATACGGCCTCCAGGTATCGCATCCCCTCGGCGTTGAGCTGCCGCGGCACCCGGGTCTGGATCAGGCTGGCGGTCGTGGCCACCCACAGGCGGGCGGTGACCAACGCGCGCGGCGCCTCATACCGCTGGCAGTTGCCCCACAGCGGACATCCTCGAACACCTTCGGTGCGCTGCTGGGCTTGCTGCTCATCGGGTGGCCGACGCAGGCTGCGGCAAGGGGCTTGATTGATCGGCCACGGCACCGCGCTGTCGGTGCGTAGCCCGTCGAGAGCGCAGACGGTGCTGACCCACCGATAGCCGGAGTGTTGCGGGCGTAGCGGCGGGTGCCCAGTGCGGGCATCGAGCCGGTGGATGCGCTCGACGTGGGTGCGCCGGTTCGATTCGCCCAGCACCGGGGCGGCATGGTCAGCGCCGGCGGCCTGGTCGCGGTCGGTGCCGGTGAGCCGGTTGAACAACTCGACCATCCGCAGAGCCGCCGTGACGTCACCGACAACGATGGTGGCTCGCTTGTCCTGTATGACCGTGAGATGCCAAGCCAGCACGGCGACGAGAGTGGTCTTGCCGACGCTGAGCATCCCGGCCATGTGCAGCAGTCCGTCGATGGTGAACGCGTCGCCGGCGGCGAAGCTGTTGTCCGACTGCCGGACCTCGAAGATCAGCCGGCCGATGAGCGATGCCCAGTCCTTGCCGGGCTCGCCGGGCGTGGTATCGGCTTCGGCATCGTCCATCGCGCGTGCTGCGGCAAGCAACTCATCGCGGGTCACGGTGATGGGGGCGCGGCTTGTGGGCAGCGCCAGGTTGTGGCCGCGCACCGGTGCGGCAAGCGGTAGCCAGCGGGGGATGCGAACACTGCTGCGGTTGCGGCTGGCAACGATCACGTATTCGCCGGCTCCGGCGGCGGTGATCGCGTCACGGTCATGCACGGGCGGCTGAGCCAGCGCGTCGTCGTAGTCTTTCCACCGGCGGGTGACCATAGTGACGTCACGTGGTTCGAACGACCTGTCCGAGTTGATCCGAAAGCCCCGGATCTCTAATGGTGCTTTCTCGTAGAGTGCCAGGACCCGGGTGAAGTCGTAGGGGCTCTTCACGCCTGTCAGCTGGAACCGGGCAATTAATATTGCTCGCAGATCTTCGTCGCTGAGGTCGGCGCCGCAAGCCTGCGCCACCGGGTATCCGTTGAGTAGGCTCCATCCCGCCTCGACCGGTGCGCTCGGGGCTACACGTTTGAGCAGCACCAGCGCCAGCTCGACTTCGGCGATAGCCTCGGCCAGTTTGTCGTCATCGTCGCCTGCGAGCGCGTTGCGCAGGTCGGATACCAGCCCGGCGCGCCAACTCGTGCGTGACCTCACTGCGGCTCACCTCGCAACGCGAGCAGATCTTCGCGCAGGAACGTCTTCTCGGTGCGCACGACGATGCCGTTGGCCGCGAGCTCCGGGACCAGGTTGGTCACCAGCTGCACATAGCCGGGCCGGCCACGGGTCCGTTCCCGGTCGATGACCACGAACACCTTGTCGGCCCAAGCCGGGACCGGTGGCAGACGTCGCCGCAATCGGCGGGCCAGCAATGCGGGATTGCGCCATGATTTGACGTCGACGGCCCACCACCGGCCCGGCTGCTGCGGGACTGGGATCCGGATGTCGCACAGATCGAACTGAGGGTAGGCCTCCGGGTTGTACTTCTTGTCGATCAGCCATCCCAGCAAACGCAGCTCGGCCCGTCCCGGCCCGGTCACAAAGGTCCGCAGGCCGCGGCTGACTGTCCAGATCTCGGAACCGGCCGGGAACTGCCGGCCAGGCCGGTATGTCAGGCGGGCACAGTCGTCCTCGACGCAACGCCAGCCGTGCGGCGTCGGCACGCTCAACGTGCAGCACCGGCCGCACGCTTGGAAGAATCCACCAGCTGCCAGATGCAGACCGGGACGTTCATAAGCCTGCAGAACGAACGCTGCCAGCGGGGCAAGCCGGTCGCGGCTGCGGACATCGAGCAGTTCATCGCCGGTCAGGACCGGCTCTTCGACCATCAGCCGCCGAAACGCCACATACGCCTGCTGGTCCTGCATGTCGCGGCACCAGTGCAGCACGTCGAGCACCACGCGCCGTTCGGACAGCTCCGCCTCGACGTCGTCAACGTCCAGCGCCCATTCCTGGCACAGCCGAGTGGGAGTGCCGCTGGTCAGTAATACGTCGCCGTCGCCGGCGAGTTCGGGGGATAGCCGCAGCGGCCAGTTCGACAGCGGTTGGTGTGCCAGCTCGAGTAGTTCAGCGACACCTGACGGTGGTCGTAGGCCGCGGACGCGGCACGACACCGTCATGCGGTTGACGGCCCTCTGCAGCGGAGCCGGGTACGGGATACGGACCATCCCGTCGGCCTGGACACGCTCGGCCAGCCGTGCCAGCCCACTGGCCACCAAATGCAGGATGTCTTCGTCCCACGAGGCGACAGGATCATGTTGCGGCAACGTCAAGCTCACGCGACGCAACGTAGCGACGGTAGTTGTCGGCAAACCAGGGCTGCCGACACTTACCACTCAAAAGGAGTGTCGGCGCTTTGTTGCTGTTGACTTCGGCGCGGTTTCGTGTGTTTGGCGTGGTCGAGTGTGACCGTGTTGTGCGGCGAAGGATCGAGGAGAGTTCGGAGGCGGCAACCGGCGACAACCGGCGACAACTAGCCGGGCGAGCCGGGCGACCTCGACGATGAAGCCATGGCTGTCGGCTGGTGGGTCATCGACGTCTCATCATCGTGACGGTTGTCGGTGAGCTGTCTACCCTTGCCCGGCAGAGGTGAGCCAACGATCGGACGAGGGGACCTGTGACCAGCTACAGCGTCGACAATGAGAACGGTTCTCTGGTGCGCACCTGGCGAACCCGTGCTGACTGTCTTGCAGGCGTGGTCGTGCAGTTCCCCGCGGAGGCCACGGCCTACCAGCGCCGGGCCATGGTTATGGCGCTGACCCAACTGTCCGAGCAGCTGTGGCGGGCGTACGCACGCTCCGGCATACCGACCAGCGGCCGCGTCATGCGCGGCCGGCGGACTCGGCTGACCGAGCTTCTTGGCAAGGTCGTCGGTGTCGTGCGGCCCAGCATGGCCGGCACGCCACGCCAGCTCACTCCAGAATACGAAGCGGTCGTCGACCGTGCTCGCGCGGTTGCGGACCGGTTGAAGGAGTTCGACGACGACGAAGTCCAAGAAGCACTGATCCGCGAGGTTGAAGCCGAGGCCGACGCTGTCGACCGTGCCGACAGGGGCTTCTTCGCCGGCAGAGCAGGACAAGCCACGATGATCAGCAGGACGTTCATCGTGATGTCGCAAGTCCGAACCGCCGACGGTCTACTACGGAAGTGCCTGACCCCTGAGCCCACCGCGGTGGCGATTCCCGAACTGAGCGCCCTCGGAGTGTTTGACCGCCTCGACCCGTCAGCGGCCGCTGCTGCAGGACTGCAGTGGTTCAAAGCCGCTGCCGATGTCGTTGCCGACGCGGCGGGTATCGGTGTCGACGACGCGGTCTGGCGAGCACACGACCAGAGAGAACTGAGCGTGGCCGTACTCCAGGCTGGTGTCTCGTCAATAGTCCAAGGCCGTAGCGCGGCAGAGGCGGCCGTCTATTTGGTAGCGCAGGCACTCGACGTTTCTGACGGGCTTTTCATGACTGTGGCCGAGATTCAGACCCGTGTTGACACGGCCGTAACGGGGTACTTCGGCAACGCGGACACCGACGACATCACGGTACCTTTGCTACTGCTTCCGACGCGGGACCCGGCATGGGAACTACTGCAGGCCTGCCTTACCGGAATAGGTGCCTGCTACGCGGCATTCGATGCAATGATGGAACAGCCTCATGCTGCGATAAGCGAAGACGGTGACGGGCATCGAGAAGACGGCGACGACGAGTGGCGCGAAGAAGTGCTCAATCGTTTTGTGGCGCTACTGCAGGAACGCCTAGAGCGAAACCATGCGCAGATGCTGGGGTGAACGAAGAGGCCGGCGGCGCAGGTTGACATGTCTGCAGGCAGCGGGCGGTGTAAGCTCTAATCCACAGTAGAGGTACGATGAAGGGTCGGTCTGCCCGGAAAGCGCCTGCTCTCGTCTACACTTGACCCGGCAGGTTATTGGTTCACCTGTCGCGGAGTGTCAGCTTGCGGTGACTAGTATCAGCCGATGACGTCATCTGTCGTTCCATCCGCCCGGCTTGCTTCTTCTGCCATGGTGCAAAAGCGTGGTCCGCTTCTTGCGTAGGTGGTTGTGTGAGATTTGTTCTGTTACGAGTCTGTCTCTTTCTGTCGGATGAAGTCTTCGACTGCTGATTTTCTGAAGCGGACGTATTTGCCGACTCGGAATCCCTGGGGTCCGCTGCCCTCGCTTCGCCACTTCCTGATGGTCGCCACTGGAACCTTGAGGATCTCGGCAACCTCCTCGATTGTGACGAGTTCGTCAAATTCGTTTTCTCGAGGCTGGTTAGACATGTGGTTCTGCTTTCCAAGCGTAGTTGTCGATGGTTCTGAGAACGGAAATAACGATCCGCGGCTGTGAGAGCGGGGTGCTGTCGACGGTATGTGGGACCGACTAAAGAGTTTGGAAATGTCATTCGTCGCTCGACGGCGGGCTTGTCCACGTCGTCGGGGCGATGCTGACGAAGTTGCTCAGCCGTGCGGAGATTGCTTTGGTGTGCCTTTCGCGAAGCGCAGTTGGTCATGCTGCTCGCGTCCGAATGGGCTTGAGGCTGGCGTTGTCCGCTACGGGACACCTCGACTGGCGGCACAGACGTTATCACCACTGTGGCCGGCTGAAGTGGCGAGATCGAAACATCGCGGAGATTCGGCGGGCGTGTGGTGTGGCAACGCCCAGGGGCGTGCGGTGGCCAGCGTGGAGGGTCGCTCGTTGGGCGTGCCGACGAAGTCGTAGAGCGCAGCCAAGTCCAATGCGCAGGTGACGGCTTCTGTCGCGGCCGGGTTGGACGCTCGCCTCGCGGTGCGCTGAACAGCTGCTTCGCGACTGATGAGGAAGATCTAGTCAGGGTGGGGGCGTACGAAGGTCCCGCGACCGACGATGGTCACGACTAGCCCGCGCTCGCGCAGCAACTGGATCGTCTTACGTGCCGTCCCGCGAGCAATTTCATACTCCTGGACGAGCTGATTCTCTGAGGGGATCGGTCGGTCGACGGGAAGGTCGCCCGTCTTGATGCGAGCTTCAACCGCATCCGCTACCTGCACATATAGCGGCGTAGGCCCCTCACGGTCGATCACATGAAGACCGTCCCACCGCATGGAGCACCGTGGTCGCTGAGGGGGAACCATGGTGAACCATGGACAAGTAATGACGCGTGTCGTAAGGTGGGCATTGGTCAGGAACGCGTCGGTGGCGAGGACGCAAGCACAATGCAGGCAGGATCACCCACGTATGCCGCAGTGCAGGATCGCTGTAACGGCAGCAATCTGGCATGCGGTGAACCGGAGGAGTGCCATGGATCGACGACGTTATTGAGGTTCGCCGTGACGCCAAGCAGTCGGGATGTCAGCGGTTATAGAACACTTCGCGCAACGTGCCGATGTCCGCGTCGGCCAGCTTGGTGAACTCGCCGGGTGGCGGCACCAGTAGTTGTGCTCGGTGCAGATCCACTGCCTGCTGCAAAGCGCCGAGCGCCTGAGCCAGCAGCTGTTCCTGATGGTCAACCTGCTCGTTGAGCTTGCCTATGGTGTCGATCATCGACTGGATCACGGCCTGGACGGTTGCGCCGGTGATCGACAGGGTTTCCTCCTTCTTGTCCGGGACCGTGCCGAGGATGGCGCCCAGCGACTGAATCGTCTCTGCCGCGACGGCCGAGCCTGCGGGCAAAGTCTCGGGCGCGACGGCGACGACTACCACCGCGGCGATCGCGCCGACGACGGTAAGCGCGGTCTGCGTGCCTTTCTTGCGGTTCATGCACCACTGGTCGAGTGAGTCGAGTACTTTGATGGTGGTCTCGCCGATGTTCCAGACATCGGTGAGCTGCCGGCGCCGCAGCTCCAGGTGAGCGTCCATCACTTCGGCGAGACTGGTCGCGAACTGGTGTTGCAGGTCAGCGGCGTCGGTCAGTGCGGCGCAATACCCGGCGAACTTGTTGGCCGCATCGCCGGTCCAATACTTCATGTGGACGTTCGTGATGTGACCGACGAGCTGGCTGACGGATTCGGCCTGCGCGTCGCCGGCCAGGCTGTCTGCCGACAGCTGCCCGCCGGTTTTGCGGGTGAGTTTCAGGCTGGGGATCAGCGTGCCGGCGGTGCGGTAGAGCGGTCTGGTCAGCGACTCGTTGATGCTGTCGGGGTCGGGCACCGAGAACGCGGTGAAGTAGGTGGGAACGTCCGCGAGTGCCTGCCGCACGTACTCTTGCACGTTGCCGTTGTCCTCAGGATTACCCGAGCTCGGCGCGGAGTAGTGCGGGTTGCTGGTATTCATGCCAGGCGTCTGCGACTTGGTGTAGTCGTCGATCGACCCCTGCTGGGCCTGACTGTATGACTCGTCCTGCCACAACACGACTTCGGCGGCTTTGTCGATCACCCGCTGACCCAGGGCGTGCAGGTCGGCGAAGCTGCGATACACGTATCCGTCGGCCATGACCGTTCCCTTCCTTACCGGGTGAGCCGGATCGCGGGCGGCTGCTCGACGGGAACATGTTCGCGACCTGTAGTGCCGGGCGGCGTTCCGTCGACCCACGACGCCTTGAGGATGGCCTTACCGGATTCGGTGTCGGTCTGCTCGTACGCCTCGGCGATGTGGATCACCGTCTGGCCGGCGCTGAACAGGTTTTCGGCGCTGTGACCGAGCAGGTCCTGCAGGTCGTTGCGCAGGCCTTGCCACAGTGTGGTGATCTGACTCGGTGGCCCGCCCGCAGTGACCTCGAAGGCGGCCTGCTCGCTGTCGGCAGTCGCCGCTACGGCGTTGTTGACCTGGCCGTAGGTGATGCCGAGGGTCGGCAGGTCCATCCTGCCGATGATGTACAGGTCGTTGATGTCTGCGGTGAACTGGTCAGGCATGCTGATCTCCCCGTGTCGTCAGCGGTGGCGGCTCAGGCGGTGCAGGCAGCGGTCGGTACCGGATTGAGGGTGAGCGCCGGCTGGCCCAGCGCGATCGCAACCGTGATATTGCTGCGGTCGGTGGCCTTGGGTAGCGCGAGCTCGAAGGCGACCTGGTCGTCGCGGATCTGCCCGGTCATCCCGTAGATAATTGCTCCGCTCTTGTCGCGCAGGACCAGACTGGCCGCCGGCGAGCACAGGGCGGCGCCGGGCGGGTCGGTGACGATGCGGCCGGTCACGGCGGAACGGCCATGACTGTCGGCGACGCCCACTGTCACGTCGGAGAGGCGGACCTCGCGGGGCCAGCCGCTGAACGCGTCAGCCGGGGCCGGTGTCGCGGCGACGAAAGCGGCCTCGATCTTGCCGACTTTGCTGCCCTGCTTGTCGAGAAAGAAGCTGCCAGCGCCGGCAAGTTCCTGACCGGGCAGCAGGACCACGACGTCCGGCAGTTGTTCGTCACGTCCGGCGACGGGATCACCCGACGGGTCGAGGATGCGCACTTTCACCGCGGCGTTGATGACAGCGTCCGGACAATCGTTACGGGCCACGATGGCGTACTGCACGGTTTGCCGGACGACGGAGAAACCAGTCTCGGAGACAACAGGCAAACATGCTGGTCCGCTGGAGGTCGGCTGCGCCGACGAACTAGCAGCGGGCGTCGGATCGTCAGCGGAGGGTTCCGTGCTGCCGCTATTTGTCACCGCGAACAGCACGCCGGCAGCGACCAGGACGATCGCGGCGACCGCGATCCACCACCAGCGGCGACTGGGCGAAACGGTAGGCGAACTCATCGACGCTCCAGAGATCGGCTGTCGGCGCGCCGCCACCCGGGCAGGCCGGCCGACAGGTCGTAATACTGATCCAGCAGCCGGGCCCGCGAGGACCGATACGCACTGACGGTGGCGGCCGCGGCGGCCAGCGCCTCACCGATGAAGTGCTGCTGACTTAACTGCCGCTGGGCACCGGACCTGACGGTTACAGTCCACGACGCCAGCGCGCGGCTGGTGATGGAAACCCAACCGTCGGGTGAGGTTCCCGTCACGATCAACTCGTCGGCGTCCTGCTCAAAACGTCGATCCGACGGGTCACGATCGGGTTCGTAGCCGCCCAGGTAGGCCGTTTCGATTTCGGTGTACTCCCGGTGATACCGGACCCAGGCGAGCGTCGCCAGACGACCCAGTTGATGTCCGAGCGCCGGATCGTCGTAGCTGCCGTACGAACGCTGCCGGAACTCCAAGGACATGTGCAGCCGTCCGTGCACAGCAGCATGGATGCTTCCGTCGGGCGAGGCAACCTCGACATGTATCCGCTCGAGCCGCTCAGCTAGCTGTCCCACGTTTGACCGACCCCCGTAGATCGATGACTATCGTCCGACGAGCTCGCCGGATAGTACACCGATCGTGACGTCCTAGGTTCAACGCGTGATCAACATACGAGTTTCAGAGGCTTATCGCGCGGAGATCGCCGGTAGGATCGGAGGATGGGCTGGAGTGCTGTCGAGGTACTCATCCCGCTCGGTTCGACCGGCCGGCGCCGACCCTGACGGTCTGGGCCGTCCGTGATGCGCGGTGACTACCCTATTGAGGTGCCGGGCAGCGGTGCACCTTCATGCGGATCTCTCCCCGCGATGACCGCTGCTCGGCCTCTATTCTTCTCTTACGGCGTCTCGCTCGCGGCGGCATGAGAGTGACAGCACGTTGCCGCAGGACGACGGACCGAGCGAGGATTTAGCTGCTCAGACGGCCATCGGCGGTGTCCACCACGAGACACGCACATCCGGGAATTCCAATAGCGCGGCCCGGACTCCCCGGATCGCGTCGGCGTCCACATCCAAATGCAGCCGGCAGTCGCGTGGGAAGCTGAGCGCTGCGGCGGCCCGTGGGCCGAACTCCAGGGTCAACTCGTGGCCGATGAGGGTCCAAGCACCCGGACCTGCCGCGACCGTGCCAGCGCCGTTGCTTACCTCATCTTCCCAGCCGTCGTAACGTAACCGGATCAGCATGACGTGGACGCCCGCAGCAGCGAGGCTCAGCGTGTGCTCGCTGTCGGTCTGCCAAACGTCGATCCGGTCGACGGGCAGCGGGGTGCTGTCCACGTGCGGACCGTACTGCGGCCTCGACCGTTTTCGCGACGGCAATACGACGGGCGCGCGCTCCGCGGCAGTTGAGTGACACCATGCGCGCCAGCGGCCAGCGGCCAGCGCTGGATTCTGGATTGACGTCGCCTGCTGCACTTGGGCTCATCGATCGCCGTCGTGGAATTGGGCGGCAGGCTCCCGGGTTAGCGGAATCTTCCGCATGCCGCACTCAAGCCAACTAGCCTAAGAGCCAATAAGTTGGCGAGGATCGCGAGGGCGGGCAATGGCGGGCGGCGGATTCAGTGACCAGTTTAAGCACCTCCTCTTGCCTTCCGATTCAGACATCAAGACCGCTATAACCAGCGGATTGATCGTCGTCGACTCAAACGTTCTTTTGAATGCCTATAGGTTCGCTCCGAAAGCGCGAGAGGAACTGCTGGCGCTGTTAGACAAAGTATCTAGCAACTTGTGGCTTCCGCATCAAGTTGGACTTGAGTACCACCGGCGCCGACACGAAGTTTTGTTGAGCAACAGGACACCGTATGGCGACGTAATTCGATCGATCAATGCGCAGGCGGAAAGTAGCCATTCGGCTCTAGGTGACAAGATTAATTATCTCGCGAACAGGGCGGCGCTGTCTGATGCGCAACGAGAAGCAGCATTGACCGCCCTCTCGCAGTCGTTAGTACCGCTCGGCGAGATCATCGCCTCCTACCAAAATGACCACCAACCGTTGGAACCCAACGCTGACCCCGTCCTTGAACGGCTCCAAGCCATTTTCGATCAACGGGTTGGCGAGCCGTTTGATGACGCGAGCGAGAAGGCGGCGAAAGCTGAATCTGAGAGGCGAAACAGAGACAAGATACCGCCTGGCTACAAGGATGCTCCTGGGCACGGTGACTACTTCGTGTGGCGACAGACCCTTGACGAAGCATCCAAGAGGAAGCCACACTTCCTCGTATTTGTCACGTCCGACAACAAGGAAGACTGGTATCAGAAGGTAGGGGGCCAGAATGTCGGCCCGCGACCAGAGCTTGTTGACGAGGCGTTCAGGGGCGCGGGAGCTCAATTGATAATGATGTCGACGCGTAGCTTCCTCTCGCGAGGAGCAGAGTATTTCGACGATCTAATCGTAAGTCAGGCGACACTTAACCAGGCAGAAGATCTAGCGGAAGGGCCTTCGCCACTGGAGAGTGATCTCGGGCGATCCGATATGACTTACCTACTCAAAAGTTTAGTAGGTGCGGTCCGCCTAGTGCAGATGGCGTCTTATGAAGGCCGGGTCCGCTTAGCGCTTGAAGAAGTCCTGTCCGAGGTGGGGGCAACGGTTCAGGCAGCGAGTGAGCCATTCAATTTTAGGATTTCAACGTCGGACCGTAGCGCCTTCGTGATTCTACGCGAGGCGGGCAGCGGGAATTTTTCTGCGTCGGATGCTTACGCTGCCATGGGTGAGGTCTTGGCGGCTGCCGCAACCGAGAACGCGATCTGTATCACGAACGGCCGGCTAGATACTCAGGTAGTTGACTTGATTCGCCGAGGCGGTTTCGGTACAGGCATCGAATTCATTTCATGGCGTAGTGGTTCGGATAATCAAAACCTGCGTCGGGCAGCTACTCGGGCTCTTAGCTAGCTAGAAACATAGGTATGGTTTAGGCTGGGTTGCGACCCAGTTCAAACACACTCTTCTCGGCAGATCCGGACTCTCCGCCTAGTCGGCCACCATGACCGAATGTTGCCGACCGTCACTGAGCCAGCTCCACCGCGAACCCGCGGCTGCGGTCGTAGGGGTGTCGATAGCTTCTGTGTACTCGCCGCTGTACGCAGCTCTGCACTCGAGGGACTTTGGCAAGACGTTCGTGGTGGGGGGTCGTTAGTGAGTTGCGGCGGGGCCATAGCGGAGCCGAACCGGCTGCATTGGGACAGCCCCAGTCGGCCTCATGTGGAGATCCTATCCAGCACCTCAGGTAACGGTGGATGACCATCTCGTCGATTCGGCTGCCGGCGTAGCGGCGCACGCTCATGGCCGAAACGTGTGCTGCCCCGGTCAGCCGTATGCGTCTCAGAGGGGCAGTAGGCGGTCATCGACTCGCGGGCTGAACCCGTTGTCCAGGAAGTAGCAGTATTCCCTCAGGTCGTCTTCCAGGCCACCGTCGAGGTAGGCACAGTAATCTGGCGAGCCCGGTCGCGGCCTTGCTTCATCGTCGCGATCCGAGACACTCCATCGGCTGTGTTTCGCCGTGATCCAGTCGCGCAGCCGACCGCGGTCGTGCCGCCATTGGGCCCAGCGTCGCTGGCGGCGATGTTGGGGATGCGGGCGTAGCGGATGATGGCTCGGTGGCATATGAATGGGGCCGGCTCGGCGAAAGGCCCTTTGAACAGTTGTGTCGCGCCCTCGCGGTTCACGCGGTTGGGCCGGGCTTGCAGGCGTTCGGAGACGGGCCGGACGGCGGCCGGGAAGCCACCTTCGACGGCCCCACGCTGCTGTCGACATCGACGAACGGCTTGTGGAACGGGTACGGCGTGCTGCAGGCGAAATACCGGAGGACCGATGTCGGCAAACGAGACGTCGATTGGCTCCACCGCCAGGTCACCCAGGAGCTGAACGCGTGGTCGGATCCGGCCAGCCAACGAGTGTCGAAGGGACGTCTGCCCGAGTATTTGATCGTCGCGACCAACGTCAGGCTCTCCAGCAAGCCGGGCAGAGGGGGTATCGATCGAATTCGGGATCTGCTCGCTGAGTATGCCGGTCCACTCGGCCTCAAGGGGTGGGCGCTGTGGGAGGCGAATCAGCTCTCCATGTACCTAGACGCCTATCCAAACGTCAGCGCCCGATTCTCCGAGTTCCTGACGCCGGGCGATGTTCTTGCCCGAACCATCGCCCGGCTAGACGAACTCGATGCCGGCCCTCCGAGCCGGTCCGTCACCGAAAAGAACGGCGGACCGGCGAGCTTGCACGGATTTCTTTTGCACCTGAACGACGGTCGCCCACCGCGTGCCAGTGACCTCGACGCCCTTGACCTCGGCGTCAAGCCCGCCATCGGAACGAGGAACAACGGCGCCGACCTGCCGCAGTATGTCGCGCGGACCTGCGATCCTGACCTTGACCGGGCACTTTCGCAGGGCGGGATGGTTCTGCTCCACGGCCGGGCGGCAGCGGGCAAAAGCAGATCAGCGCTGGAAGCGGTACAACGCGTCCTGCCGCAGCATGAGGTTCTGGTTCCGGCCGGTCCCGGCTCGCTTCGCCGTCTTCTCGACGCCGGTTTCAAGGTTCGTGATGCCGTCGTCTGGCTCGATGATCTCGAACAATACCTCGTCCCGGCCGGAGTGGATCTGGCCACCGTTCAGCAGCTCTGTCCGCAAGGCCGAAGCGATGTCGTCGTCGTGGCGACCATCCGCGACGAGGTCCTTGCCCGGATTGAGCAATCCGGAGCCATAAGCCGTGCCGCGGCATCCAGCTCCGCAGTCACCATCGCGATCGAAGCCGCCGGCCGAGAGCTGCTGCGGTACGTCCGCGGATGGCGCCGGGTGCCCGTAAGCGACCACCTGACCGCAGCGGAACGAGACACGATCGGCTCCGACAATCCCGATCAACGCCTGATAGATGCGCTGGCAGCGGACGTCGGCTTCGGGGAATACCTAGACGAGTAAGTCCTAACTGATGCTCAGTTGGTTTCGCGGCCCTATACACGCGACAACTAGCAACTCCCACAGCCCATGTGACTAGGAGAAGGGTGTCGATGATCTGTTTGTGACGACAGACATCAACACCCTTCTCACAGCACTCTACGTGAAGATTGACGACTGGCTCGGGCAAC
>NZ_JBIRWQ010000038.1:0-74372 GCF_044388125.1 Actinoplanes sp. NPDC020271 | reverse complement strand
TATTCGTCGGCGGCCGGGATCTTCGGCAACGCCGGGCAGGGCAACTACGCGGCGGCCAACGCGTTCCTCGACGCCTACGCGGCGCAGCTGCGCGGCCAGGGCATCCCGGCCACCTCGATCGCCTGGGGCCTGTGGGACGCCGGCATGGGGGAGACGCTGACCGAAACCGACCGCGAGCGGATGCGGCGCGGCGGTGTCCTGCCGCTCACCGTCGAGCAGGGCCTGGCCGCCTTCGACGCCGCGCTCGGCGCCGGTACGTCGCTGGTCGTGCCGCTCGCAGTCGACACCGCGGCGCTGCGTGAGGCGACCGGGGCGCCGGCGCTGCTGCGCGGGCTGGTCCGCGGCCCGGTACGCGCCCCGGCCGGCACCACGCTGGGCCGCAGCCTGGCCGAACTGCCCGCCGAGCAGCGCGCCACGGCGGTCCTCGGCCTGGTCCGCACGCAGGTGGCCGACGTGCTCGGCTATCCCCGGGCCGACGACGTCGACCCGGCCCGGGCGTTCAGCGAGCTCGGCTTCGACTCGCTGACCGCCGTCGAGCTGCGCAACCGGATCACCACGGCGACCGGGCTGCGGCTGCCGTCCACGCTCGTCTTCGACTACCCGAACGCGACCGTTCTGGCCCAGCACGTCGCCGAGCAGCTCGCCGGCGCGGCCCCGGTCACGGCCGCGCCCGTCACCGCCACCCGGGTCGACGAGCCGATCGCCATCGTCGCCATGGCCTGCCGCTATCCCGGCGGCGTGACCGGCCCGGACGAGCTGTGGGAGCTGGTCGCGGGCGGGCGTGACGCGGTCGGTCCGTTCCCGCACGACCGCGGCTGGGACCTGGAGAACCTGTTTCATCCCGACCCCGATCACGCCGGGACCACGTACGCGCGGGCCGGCGGCTTCCTCGACGACGCTAGTGCCTTCGACCCGGGACTGTTCGGCATCTCACCGCGCGAGGCGCTCGCCATGGACCCGCAGCACCGGCTGCTGCTGGAGACGTCGTGGGAGGCGTTCGAGGGCGCGGGGATGGATCCGCGGTCGCTGCGCGGATCCCGGACCGGTGTGTTCGTCGGCGTCATGTACGGCGACTACGCGACCGTGCTGGAACAGGCGGAGGCCGAGGTGGAGGGCTTCCTCGGCACCGGCGGCAGCATCGCGTCCGGCCGGATCTCGTACACCTTCGGCCTGGAGGGCCCGGCCGTCACCGTCGACACGGCGTGCTCGTCGTCGCTGGTGGCGCTGCACCTGGCCGCCCAGGCGCTGCGCAACGGCGAATGTGACGCGGCGCTGGCCGGCGGCGTCACGGTGATGGCCACGCCCGGGACGTTCATCGGCTTCTCCCGGCAGCGCGGCCTGTCACCGGACGGCCGCTGCCGGTCGTTCGCCGAGGGCGCGGACGGCACCGGCTGGGCCGAGGGTGTCGGCATGCTGCTGGTGGAGCGGCTCTCCGACGCGGAGCGTCTCGGCCACCCGGTGCTCGCCGTCGTTCGCGGGAGCGCGGTGAACCAGGACGGCGCGTCGAACGGGCTGACCGCGCCGAACGGTCCGTCGCAGCAGCGGGTGATCCGGGCGGCGCTGGCGGCCGGCGGCCTGAGCCCCGCTGATGTGGATGCCGTGGAGGCCCACGGCACGGGTACGTCGCTGGGTGATCCGATCGAGGCGCAGGCGCTGCTCGCGACCTATGGTCAGGATCGGTCGGAGCCGTTGTGGCTGGGCTCGGTCAAGTCGAACCTGGGGCACACGCAGGCGGCGGCCGGTGTCGCCGGTGTGATCAAGATGGTGCAGGCGATGCGGTACGGCGTCCTCCCGCGCACTCTGCACGTCGACGAGCCGTCGACGAAGGTGGACTGGACGGCCGGGGCGGTCGAGCTGCTCACGTCGTCGCGGGACTGGCCGTCGGTGGATCGTCCGCGGCGAGTGGCGGTGTCGTCGTTCGGCATCAGCGGCACCAACGCGCACGTCATCGTCGAGGCGGTTCCGGCCGCCGAACCGATGCCGACCGCGCCGGCGCTCCCGGTGGTGCCGATGGTCGTCAGCGCGGCGAGCGAGGCGGCGCTCGACCGGCAGCTGCCTCGGCTCACCACCTCGGCCGACGCGGCCTGGACGCTGACGCATCGCGCGCTGCTGCCGCACCGTGCGGTCACCGTCGGCGATTCGGTGATCCGAGGCGTCGCGTCACCCGGCCGGCTGGCGATCGTCTTCACCGGTCAGGGTTCGCAGCGCGCGGAGATGGGCCGTGAGTTGTATCAGGCGTTCCCGGTGTTCGCGCAGGCGTTCGACGAGGTGTCGGCGTTGCTGGACATCCCCGATCTCGACCCGGATCAGACGGGGTGGGCGCAGCCGTCGATCTTCGCGTTGGAGGTGGCGCTGCTGGCGCTGGTCCGTTCGTGGGGGATCACGGCGGATGTGTTCGCCGGGCATTCGATCGGTGAGATCACCGCGGCGTACGCGCGCGGCGACCTGTCGCTGGCGGACGCGGCGACGCTGATCTCGGCGCGGGCCCGGTTGATGCAGGCGCTGCCCTCCGGTGGGGTGATGCTGGCCGTGCAGGCCTGCGAGGACGAGGTGCGCGCCGCGTTCCCGGATGTCGATCTCGCCGCGGTCAACGGTCCGCGCTCGGTTGTCGTCGCCGGCCGGGAAGCGGACGTTGCGCCGGTAGAGGCGCAGGGGTGGAAGACGACACGGCTGCGGACCAGTCACGCGTTCCACTCGCGGCTGATGGACCCGATGCTGGAGGAGTTCCGGGCGGCGATCGCGGCGATCCCGGACGCCGACCACTGGGTCGGTCACGTGCGTGACACGGTCCGCTTCGGCGACACGATCGCGGCGCTCGACGCGGACCGGGTGCTGGAACTCGGCCCGGACACCGTGCTGGCGACGCTGGCTCGTGAGGCCGACCTGGTCGCTGTGGCCGCCATGCGCCGCGGCCGATCCGAGGTCGAGACGCTGCTGACCGCGGTGGCGGAGCTGTTCGTGCGGGGCGAGCACGTGGACTGGCGGGCCGTGCTCGGCGGTGGCCACCTCGTCGAGGTGCCTCGCTACGCGTTCGACCACCAGCGTTTCTGGCCGCTGCGCCGCAGCCGCCCGGCCGCCGGCGCGGGCGAGCTCGGCCTGATCGGGACCGGTCATCCGCTGCTCGGCGCGGCGGTGGAGCTGCCCGGCAGCGAGACCATCGTGCTGACCGGGTACGTGTCGACCGGCACCCACCCGTGGCTGGCCGACCACACGGTCCTCGGCGCCACCGTCGTGCCCGGCGCCGCGCTGGCCGAGATGTCGTTCGCCGCCGGCACGCGGGTCGGGCTGCCGGTGCTCGACGAGCTGGTGCTGCAGGCCCCGCTGACCCTGCCGCCCGGCGGTGGCGCCCAGCTGCGCACCACGATCGACCCGGCCGGGACCGGTGGGCGGCGGCGGCTCACCGTCCATGCCCGCCCCGACGACGACGCGCCGTGGACCGTTCACGCGACGGGCGTGCTCGCGCCGGACGGCGGGCCGGCCGACGAGACCGACCTGCTCGTCTGGCCGCCGGAGGGCGCGACAGCGGTGCCGCTCGACGGACTCTACGAGGCGTTCGCGGACGCCGGCCTCGGTTACGGCCCGTCGTTCCGTAGGCTCCGGCGGGCCTGGCGCTCCGGCGACGCGGTGTTCGCCGAGGTCACGACCACGGAGCCGGATGACGGGTTCGGCGTGCACCCGGTGCTGCTGGACGCGGCGCTGCACGCGATCGGCGTGGGTGACCTGCTGCCGCCGTCGGCCGGCGCGCACCTGCCGTTCACGTTCGCGGGTGCCCGGCTGTCCCGCCCGGCGGGCGCCACGCTGCGGGTGCGGCTGACCCCGGGCGGCACCGAGGGATCGGTGCGCCTGGCGCTCGCCGACGAGTCGGGTCTCCCGGTCGCCGAGATCCACAGCCTGGTGCTGCGCCCGCTGTCGGCGGCGCGTCCCGGTGGTGCGGCCGACCGGTTGCTGTTCGGCGTGGAGTGGATTCGTCAGGATGTGACGGGCACTCCCGCACCCGCCATCACGCTCGGCGACCCTCTGCCGGAGCCGGTGGACGTGCTGGTGGTGGACGCGACGAGGCCGGTTGCCGGCTCGGCCCTGACGATGCTTCAGGAGTGGCTCGCCGACCCGGCGTGGGCGCGGTCGCGCCTGGTCGTCCGCACTCACGGCTCGGATCCGGACGCGGCGGCGCTGTGGGGGCTGGTGCGCAGCGCTCAGTCCGAGCACCCGGACCGGATCCACCTGCTGGACGGGCCGGACGACGTGTTCTACCCGGTGCCGCAGGCGCGGGTGCGCGAGGGTGTGGTCGAGGTGCCGCGCCTGGTCCGCGTGGGGACGAGCGGGACGCCGGACTTCGGTGACGGTGCCGTGGTGGTGACCGGCGCGACCGGGACACTCGGCGGATTGGTGGCGCGGCACCTGGTCCGGGCACACGGGGTGGAGCGTCTGATCCTGGTGTCGCGTTCCGGACTGCCGGTGGAGATCGAGGGCGCTCAGGTCCGCTCGATCGCCTGTGATCTCGGTGATGCGGCGGCGGTGGCCGACGCGTTGCGGGGTGAGCGGATTTCCGCCGTGGTGCATGCGGCGGGTGTGCTCGATGACGGTCTGTTGGAGTCGTTGACGGCGGAGCGTCTGGCGGCGGTGTTCCGGGCGAAGGCCGATGCGGCGAGGAATCTGGTCGCGGCGATCGGTGATGTGAAGGCGCTGGTCTTTTTCTCGTCGGCGGCGGGGATCTTCGGCAACGCGGGGCAGGGCAACTACGCGGCGGCCAACTCGTTCCTCGACGCCTACGCCGAGCGGCTGCGCGCGGAGGGTGTGCCGGCGACCTCGATCGTCTGGGGCCTGTGGGATGCCGGCATGGGTGGCACGCTCAGCGACGGTGATCGGGAGCGGATGCGCCGCGGCGGGATCGTGCCGCTCAGCGTCGAGCAGGGTTTGGCCGCCTTCGACGCCGCGGCCGGCAGCGGCCGGGCGGTCGTCGCGGCGCTCGGCGTCGACACGGCGGCGCTGCGCACCGCCGACTACGTGCCACCGCTGCTCAGCGGTCTGGTGCCGACGCGGGCCGCCGTTCCGGCGGAGAACTCGCTCGCCCAGCGCCTCACCGGGCTGCCCCAGAAGGACCGGGCCCGGGTGCTGCAGACCCTGGTCAGCACGCACGTCGGTGGCGTTCTCGGCTACGCCGGGACCGACCAGCTCGACCCCGAGCGGGCCTTCAGCGAGCTCGGCTTCGACTCGCTCACCGCGGTCGAGCTGCGCAACCGGCTGGCCGCGGCGACCGGGCTGCGGCTGCCGTCGACGCTCGTCTTCGACTATCCGAACGCGGTGCTGCTCGCCGCGCACCTCGCGGGCGAACTCGGCGGCCGGGAGGCGCCGGCGGAGGTCTCCGCTTCCGGAGCCGACCTCGGTGAGCCCATCGCGATCGTCGGCATGGCCTGCCGGTACCCCGGCGGCGTGACCAGCCCGGACGAGCTGTGGGACCTGGTCGTGACCGGACGCGACGGCGTCGGCGCGTTTCCCGCCGACCGCGGCTGGGACCTGGAGAACCTGTACCACCCGGACCCGGACCACCCCGGGACCACCTACACCCGCGAGGGTGGCTTCCTCACCGGCGCGGCCGACTTCGACCCCGGCCTCTTCGGCATCTCGCCGAGGGAGGCCCTGGCCATGGATCCGCAGCAGCGGCTGCTGCTGGAGACGTCGTGGGAGGCGTTCGAGCGGGCCGGGATCGACCCGACCGGGCTGCGCGGGCAGCGGATCGGCGTGTTCGCCGGGGTGATGTACCACGACTACGGGTCGCAGACCGCCGAGGTGCCACCCGGGGTCGAGGGCTTCCTCAGCACCGGAAGCTCGGGAAGCGTGGCCTCGGGGCGGGTGTCGTACACGTTCGGCCTGGAGGGTCCGGCCGTCACGGTCGACACGGCGTGCTCGTCCTCGCTGGTGGCGCTGCACCTGGCCGCCCAGGCGGTCCGCAACGGCGAGTGCGAGGCCGCGCTCGCCGGCGGTGTCACCGTGATGGCCACGCCGAACACGTTCATCGGCTTCTCGCGGCAGCGCGGGCTCTCGGCCGACGGCCGGTGCCGGTCGTTCGCCGAGGGCGCGGACGGCACCGGCTGGGCCGAAGGTGTCGGCATGCTGCTGGTGGAGCGGCTCTCCGACGCGCGGCGGCTCGGCCATCCGGTGCTCGCGGTCCTCCGCGGCAGCGCGGTCAACCAGGACGGCGCGTCGAACGGGCTGACCGCGCCGAACGGGCCGTCGCAGCAGCGGGTGATCCGGGCGGCGCTCGCCTCGGGTGGGTTGACGCCGGTCGACGTGGACGTGGTCGAGGCGCACGGCACCGGCACCTCGCTGGGTGATCCGATCGAGGCGCAGGCGCTGCTGGCCACCTATGGTCAGGACCGCTCGGAGCCAGTGTTCCTCGGGTCGATCAAGTCGAACCTCGGGCACACGCAGGCCGCGGCGGGTGTCGCCGGCATCATCAAGATGGTCCAGGCCATGCGGTACGGCGTCCTGCCCCGCACCCTGCACGTCGACCAGCCGTCCTCGCGGGTGGACTGGACCGCGGGCGCGGTCGAACTGCTCACCGAACCGCGCGACTGGCCGTCGGTGGACCGGCCCCGGCGGGCGGCGGTGTCGTCGTTCGGGATCAGCGGTACGAACGCGCACGTCATCCTGGAGGCTCCGCCGGCCGCGGCTCCGGCCGCGCCGGCGAGGACGTTGCCGGTGACCCCGATCGTGCTCAGCGCTGCCGATCCGGACGCGCTGGACGTGATGCAGGCCCGGGTCGAGCGGACCGGCGAGGTCGGGCGGGCGCTGGCCGGCCGGGCGGTGCTGCGGCATCGGGCGGTCGCGTTCGGCGACGGCGAGTTCCTGCGCGGTGAGGCCCGCCGGGCGCCCTTGGCGATCGTCTTCACCGGTCAGGGTTCGCAGCGCGTCGAGATGGGCCGTGAGTTGTATCAGGCGTTTCCGGTGTTCGCGCGGGCGTTCGACGAGGTGTCGGCGTTGCTGGACATTCCGGATCTGGACGTCGATCAGACGGGGTGGGCGCAGCCGTCGATCTTCGCGTTGGAGGTGGCGCTGCTGGCGCTGGTCCGTTCGTGGGGGATCACGGCGGATGTGTTCGCCGGGCATTCGATCGGTGAGATCACCGCGGCGTACGCGCGTGGTGATCTGTCGCTGGCGCAGGCGGCGACGCTGGTGTCGGCGCGGGCGCGGTTGATGCAGGCGCTGCCGTCCGGTGGGGTGATGCTGGCGGTGCAGGCTTCCGAGGACGAGGTGCGCGCCGCGTTCCCCGATGTCGATCTCGCCGCGGTCAACGGTCCGCGAGCGGTTGTCGTCGCCGGACTGGAAGACGACATCGCGCCGGTGGAGGCGCATGGGTGGAGGACGACGCGGCTGCGGACCAGTCACGCGTTCCACTCGCGGCTGATGGACCCGATGCTGGACGAGTTCCGGGCGGCGATCGCGGCGATCCCGGACGCCGACTACTGGGTCGGTCACGTGCGTGACACGGTCCGCTTCGGCGACACGATCGCCGGGCTGGGCGGTCATCGGGTGCTGGAACTGGGCCCGGACACCGTGCTGGCCACCATCGCTCGTGAGGCCGACCTGGTCGCGGTGGCGGCGTTGCGCCGGGGCCGGTCCGAGGCGGAGACCCTGCTCACGGCGGTGGCGGAGCTGTGGGTCGACGGGCAGGACGTGGACTGGGCCGCGCTGCTCGGCGACGGCCCGCGCTCCGACGTGCCCACCTATCCCTTCCAGCACCAGCGCTATTGGCTCGAGCCCACACCGCCCACCGGTGACGTCACCGCGGCCGGCCTCGACGACGCCGGGCATCCCCTGCTCGGCGCCGCGGTGGAGCTGCCCGGCAGCGGTGCGCTGCTGGTCACCGGCGTCCTGGGCGCGCAGCCGTGGCTCGCCGACCACCGCGTCCACGACACCGTCGTCGTGCCCGGGACCGCGCTGCTCGAAGTCGCGCTCGCCGCCGGTGCGCGCGCCGGCACCCCGGCCGTCGAGGAGCTGGTCCTGCGCGAGCCGCTGACTGCTCCCGCCCGCCTGCGCGTCGTGGTCGACGCCGCCGACGAGAACGGCCGCCGCGCCTTCGCCATCCACTCCGACACGGTCACCACGGCGACCGGTGTGCTCACGGCGGTGACCGCATCCGCCCACGTGACCACCGAACTGGTCGTCTGGCCGCCGGCCGACGCCGACGAGATCGACCTGGGTGGCCTCTACGAGGCGTTCGCCGACGCCGGCCTCGGTTACGGCCCGTCGTTCCGCGGGCTCCGGCGGGCCTGGCGGCGCGGAGCCACCGTCTTCGCCGAGATCAACACCGAGGACCCGATCGAGGGGTACGGCGTTCACCCGGCGCTGTTCGACGCCGCGCTGCACGCGGTCGGGGCCGGTGACATGCTCGCCGGCGCCGGCGCCCACCTGCCCTTCACGTTCTCCGGCGTCCGGTTGCATCGCCCGGCCGGGAACACCCTGCGCGTGCGGCTGACGCCCGGCGACGCCGAGGGGTCGGTCGCCCTGGCTCTCGCGGACGAATCGGGTCTCCCGGTCGCCGAGGCCGACCGACTGGTGCTGCGCCCGCTGACCGCCGTCCGTCCCGGCGCCACGGCCGATCGTCTCCTGTTCGGCATGGAGTGGATCCGCCAGGACGTGACGGGCACTCCCGCGCTCGCCATCACTCTGGGTGACCCGCTGCCGGAGCCGGTGGACGTGCTCGTGGTGGACGCGACCGCGCCCGGTGACGCGTTCACGCGCTCGACGGCGCTGCTACAGCTCCTCCAGGACTGGCTCGCCGATCGCGGCTGGGCGGAGTCCCGCCTGGTGGTCCGCACCCACGGCACGGATCCGGACGCGGCGGCGCTGTGGGGGCTCGTGCGCAGCGCGCAGTCGGAGCATCCGGACCGGATTCATCTGCTGGACGGGCCCGCGGACGTGTTCTATCCGTTGCCGCAGGCTCGGGTCCGGGACGGCGTGGTCGAGGTGCCACGGCTGGCCCGGATCACCACGAGCGGAACGCCCGAGCTCGGTGACGGCGCCGTCGTGGTCACCGGGGCGACCGGGACGCTGGGCGGGCTGGTGGCGCAGCATCTGGTGCGGGCTCATGGCGTACGCCGGCTGATTCTGATGTCCCGGTCGGCGCAGCCGACGCCGATCGAGGGCGCCGAGGTGCGGGCGGTCGCCTGTGATCTCGGCGATGCGGCGGCGGTGGCCGAGGCGCTACGTGGTGAGCGGGTGTCCGCGATCGTTCATGCAGCCGGGTTGCTGGACGACGGGTTGCTGGAGTCGTTGACGCCGGAGCGTCTGGCGGCGGTGTTCCGGGCGAAGGTCGACGCGGCGAGGAACCTGGTCGCGGCCACGGGCGAGCTGAAGGCACTGGTCTTCTTCTCCTCGGCGGCCGGAATCTTCGGCAATGCGGGTCAGGGCAACTACGCGGCGGCGAATGCCTTCCTGGACACGTACGCGGAGCAGCTGCGCTCGGCAGGCGTGCCGGCGACCTCGATCGTGTGGGGGCTCTGGGACACCGGCATGGGTGGCACGCTCGGTGACGGGGACCGGGAGCGGCTGCGTCGCGGCGGCGTCCTCCCGCTCAGCGCCGAGCAGGGTCTGGCCGCTTTCGACGCGGCGCTCGCCGGCGACCGGGCGGTGGTCGCGGCGCTCGGCCTCGACACCGCGGCGCTGCGCACCGCACCGGTGGTCCCGGAGATCCTGCGCGGGCTCGTGCCGGGCCGCAGCGATCGGGCCACCAGCATGCTGGGCCGGCAGATCGCCGGGCTGCCCGAGGCCGAGCGGGACATCGCCGTGCGCGGACTGGTCCGCGGGCAGGTCGCCGAGGTGCTCGGCCACGCCGGCGCGGACCGGATCGCGGTCGGCCGGGCCTTCACCGAGCTCGGCTTCGACTCGCTGACCGCGGTCGAGCTGCGCAACCGGCTCGCGGCGGCGACCGGGCTTCGGCTGCCGTCGACGCTGGTCTTCGACTATCCGACGGTCGCGGCGCTGGCGGCGTACCTCTCGGGCGAACTCGGCGGCCGTGAGCCGGAGGCGGACGTCTCCACGACCGGGGCCGACTCGGGTGAACCCATCGCGATCGTCGGCATGGCCTGCCGGTACCCCGGCGGCGTGACCAGCCCGGACGAGCTGTGGAACCTGGTCGTCTCCGGTCAGGACGGCATCGTGGAGTTTCCCGGCGACCGTGGCTGGGACGTCGAGAACCTGTACCACCCCGACCCGGCCAACCCGGGCACGTCGTACACCCGGCACGGCGGCTTCCTGTCCGGCGCGGCCGATTTCGACCCCGGGCTGTTCGGGATCTCGCCGCGGGAGGCGCTCGCCATGGACCCGCAGCACCGGCTGCTGCTGGAGACCTCGTGGGAGGCCTTCGAACGGGCCGGCGTCGACCCGCTCGGCCTGCGCGGCTCGCGGACCGGCGTGTTCGTCGGCGTGATGTACAACGACTACGGCATCGTGCTCGACCGGTCGAGCGACAACGCGGAAGGCTTCCTGGGCACGACCGGGAGTGTCGCGTCCGGCCGGATCTCGTACACGTTCGGTCTGGAGGGCCCGGCCGTCACCGTCGACACGGCGTGCTCGTCGTCGCTGGTGGCGCTGCACCTGGCCGCCCAGGCGCTGCGCAACGGCGAATGTGACGCGGCGCTGGCCGGCGGCGTCACGGTGATGGCGACCCCGGCAACGTTCGTCGGGTTCTCCCGGCAGCGTGGGCTGGCCCCGGACGGCCGGTGCAAGTCGTTCGCCGAGGGCGCGGACGGCACCGGCTGGTCCGAGGGCGCCGGCGTCCTGCTGGTGGAGCGGCTCTCCGACGCGCGGCGGCTCGGCCACCCGGTGCTCGCGGTGGTGCGCGGTTCCGCGGTGAACCAAGACGGCGCGTCGAACGGGCTGACCGCGCCGAACGGTCCGTCGCAGCAGCGGGTGATCCGGGCGGCGCTGGCGGCCGGCGGCCTGAGCCCCGCCGACGTGGACGCGGTGGAGGCCCACGGCACCGGTACGTCGCTGGGTGATCCGATCGAGGCGCAGGCGCTGCTGGCCACCTATGGTCAGGATCGGTCGGAGCCGCTGTGGCTGGGCTCGGTCAAGTCGAACCTCGGGCACACGCAGGCGGCGGCCGGTGTCGCCGGTGTGATCAAGATGGTGCAGGCGATGCGGTACGGCGTCCTCCCGCGCACTCTGCACGTCGACGAGCCGTCGACGAAGGTGGACTGGACCGCCGGCGCGGTCGAAGTGCTCACGTCGTCGCGGGACTGGCCGTCGGTGGATCGTCCCCGGCGAGTGGCGGTGTCCTCGTTCGGCATCAGCGGCACGAACGCGCACGTGATCCTCGAGGCCCCGCCGGCCGCCGCGCCCGGCCCCGAGATGCCGTCGCTGCCGGTCGTCCCGCTCGTGCTCAGCGCCGCCGACCCGGACGCTCTGGACGTCATGGAGCGGCGCCTCGATCCGTCGGTCGATGGACTCGCGCCCACGCTGGCCACGCGCGCGGTCCTGCCGCACCGGGCGGCCCGCGTGGGAGAGACGACGGTCCGGGGCGTGGCCTCCGAGGGCCGGCTGGCGATCGTCTTCACCGGTCAGGGTTCGCAGCGCGCCGAGATGGGCCGGCAGCTGTATCAGGCGTTCCCGGTGTTCGCGCAGGCGTTCGACGAGGTGTCGGCGTTGCTGGACATCCCGGATCTCGACCCGGATCAGACGGGGTGGGCGCAGCCGTCGATCTTCGCGTTGGAGGTGGCGCTGCTGGCGCTGGTCCGTTCGTGGGGGATCACGGCGGATGTGTTCGCCGGGCATTCGATCGGTGAGATCACCGCTGCTTATGCGCGTGGTGATCTGTCGCTGGTCGAGGCGGCGACGTTGGTGTCGGCGCGGGCGCGGTTGATGCAGGCGCTGCCGGCCGGTGGCGTGATGCTGGCGGTGCAGGCTTCCGAGGACGAGGTCCGCGCCGCGTTCCCCGACGTGGACCTGGCCGCGGTCAACGGACCGCGAGCGGTGGTGGTCGCCGGCCGGGAAGAGGACATCGCGCCGGTGGAGGCGCACGGGTGGAAGACGACGCGGCTGCGGACCAGTCACGCGTTCCACTCGCGGCTGATGGACCCGATGCTCGACGACTTCCGGACGGCGATCGCGGCGATCCCGGACGCCGACTACTGGGTCAAGCATGTACGTGACACGGTCCGCTTCGCCGACACGATCGCCGCACTCGACGCGGACCGGGTGCTGGAACTCGGCCCGGACACCGTGCTGGCGATGCTGGCTCGTGAGGCCGACCTGGTCGCCGTGGCGGCGCTGCGCCGGGGCCGTGATGAAGTGGAAACGCTGCTCACCGCGGTGGCGGAGCTCTGGGTGCACGGGCAGCACGTCGACTGGACCGCGATCCTCGGGCGGGCGAACGCCGAGATCCCGACCTACCCCTTCCAACACCGCCGGTTCTGGCCGCGGCCCCGGCTCGGCGCCACCACCGACGTGGCCGGGCTCGGGCTGACCGGCACCGGTCACCCGATCCTCGGTGCGAGCACCGAGGTACCCGGCGCGGACCTGGTCCTGTTCACCGGCACGGTCAGCGCGGCCACCCACCCGTGGCTGCTCGACCACACCGTTCACGACATTCCCGTCGTCCCCGGCGCCGCCCTCGCCGAGATGGCCCTCGCGGCCGGGGCGATGACCGGAGCGCCGGTGCTCGACGAACTGCTGCTGCACGCCCCGCTGGAAGTGCACGGGATGGTCCAGGTCCGCGTCACCGTGCGGGCGCCCGAGGACGGCCGGCGGACGGTGACGGTCAACTCCCGGTCCGCCGGGGACGAGGCGTGGACCGAGAACGCGTCCGGGCAGCTGAGCGCCGACGAGGGAGCGGAAGCGGACACCGTCGTGGTGCCGGCCGACGCCGAGGAGATCGTGCTCGAGGACTTCTACCCGGCCATGGCCGGTGCCGGCCTCGGCTACGGTCCCGCCTTCCAAGGCTTGCGGCGCGTCTGGCGGGCCGGCTCGGAGGTGTACGCCCGGGTCGAGCTTCCGGAACACGCCGACGGCTTCCTGCTCTCGCCGGCCCTGCTCGACAGCGTCCTGCACGCGGTGGCCGCCGGTCAGCTGGTCGACACCGTGCAGCTGCCGTTCGCGTTCACCGGGGTCCGCCTGGCCGGGACCGGCGCCCGGACACTGCTGGCCCGCCTGCGCCCGGCCGGCGCCGACGGCGTACGCCTGGACCTCGCCGACGGCGCCGGCCTCCCGGTCGGGACCGTCGAGCGGGTCACCCTGCGCCCGCTGCCGGCCGCCGCGGCCGGCCTGCGCACTGTCGAGTGGCAGCGCGTCCCGGTCGCGCCGGGCGGTGACATGAGCGACTGGCTGGTGCTGCCGCTCGGCGCGCCCCTACCGGCGACCGTCCCGCCGATCGTGGTGCTCGACGCCACCACACCCGCGGCCACGGCCACGGCGGTGCGGGACGGGCTGAGCGCCGTACTGGACATCGTTCAGGGTCTTGCCCGCACCGACAGCCACCTCGTGGTGCACACGCACGGTGCGGTGGCGACCGGTGCCGCCGACGCGGTGCCCGGGATCGACCACGCCGCGATCTGGGGTCTGGTGCGCACGGCGCAGACCGAGAACCCGGGACGGATCACGCTCATCGACGCCGAGACCCTGGTGCCGGGCATCGTCGAGACCGGAGTAGCGCAGGCGGCCGTCCGCGACGGCGTGGTGCTGAGCCCGCGCCTGGCCGGCATCACGACCGAGGCCGTACGGCCGGAGCTCGGCACGGGCACCGTGCTGCTCACCGGCGCGACCGGCGCGCTCGGCACGGCCCTGGCGCGGCACCTGGTCACCACCCACGGCGTGAAGGACCTGCTGCTGGTCAGCCGCCGCGGCGACGGCGCTCCCGGCGCGGCCGAGCTGCTGGCCGAGCTCACCGCCGCGGGCGCCGACGTCCGCCTCGAAGCGTGCGACCTGGCCGACGCCGCCGCGGTTCGGGAGCTGCTCGACAACGTCCCGGTGAGCGCGGTCGTCCATGCGGCCGGCGTGACCGACGACGCGACGATCACCTCGCTGACGCCGGAACGCTTCACGACGGTTCTCGCCGCCAAGGTGGACGCGGCGGCCAACCTGCGTGCCGCCACCAGCGGGCGATCGCTGACCGCGTTCGTGCTGTTCTCCTCGATCGCCGGTCTGCTCGGCAACGCCGGACAGGGCAACTACGCGGCGGCGAACACCTGGCTCGACGCCTACGCCGCCCGGCTGCGGTCCGAGGGCGTCCCGGCCACCTCGATCGCCTGGGGCCTGTGGGCCGGCGGCATGGGCGCCGCCCTCACCGGCGGCGACCGGGAACGGATGCGGCGCGGCGGCGTGGAACCCCTGGAGACCCCGGCCGCGCTGGCCCTGTTCGACGCGGCCCTCAGCTCCACCTCGTCGCTGGTCGTCGCCGCCGCCGGGCGGCTGCCCGACCTGGTCCCGGCCCGGCCGAAGCCCAAGGCGGCCGGACCCTCCGGGCGCGACAAGGCGCTCGCCAAGCAGCTTGCCGGCCTCACTCCGGCGGAACGGACCCGCGTGCTGCTGGGCCTGGTACGCACCCACGCGGTCGCCGTGCTCGGACACGGCGACCAGTCCGAGGTGGCCGACACCCGGGCCTTCGGCGAGCTGGGCTTCGACTCGCTCACGGCCGTCGAGTTCCGCAACCGCCTGGCCGCCGACACCGGCCTGCGGCTCGCCCCGAGCCTGATCTTCGACCACCCGACCCCGCTGGCCCTGGCCGAGGCCCTGCGCGAGCAGATCGCCCCGGACGACGTGGCCGAGGGCGACGCCGCCCTGCTGGCCGAGCTGGCCCGCCTGGAGGCCGGCCTGGCCGCCGGAACCGCCGGCGAGGCCACCCGCACCCGGATCGCGCTGCGGCTGGGCGCCCTGCTGGCCGGGCTGAAGGCCACCACCAGCGGCGACGAGACCGCCGCGCCCAACGACGACGACATCACCACGGCCGACGACGACGAGCTGTTCAGCCTGCTCGACAACGAACTCGGCGCCAACTGAGGAGAAACATGGACACCGAAGCGAAGCTCCGCGATTACCTCAAGCGGGCCACGGCCGACCTTCGGCAGGCCCGCCGCGACCTCCTCGACGTCCAGGAGCGCGCCGCCGAACCGGTCGCCATCATCGGCATGGCCTGCCGGTACCCCGGCGGCGTGGAGACGCCCGCCCAGCTCTGGGAGCTGCTGGCCGAGGGCCGCGACGCGATCACCGGCTTTCCCGAGGACCGCGGCTGGGACGTGCCGGACGGCGACTTCGCGCACGAGGGCGGCTTCCTCGACGACGCGGGCGCGTTCGACCCGGCCGTCTTCGGCATCTCGCCGCGCGAGGCCCTGGCCATGGACCCGCAGCAGCGGCTGCTGCTGGAGACCGCGTGGGAGGCGTTCGAGCGGGCCGGCCTCGACCCGCTCGGCGTGCGCGGGTCCCGGACGGGCGTGTTCGCCGGCGTGATGTACCACGACTACGCGGCCCAGCTGACCACGCTGCCCGACGGCGTCGAGGGCTACCTGGCCACGGGAACCTCGGGCAGCGTGGTGTCCGGGCGGGTGGCGTACACGTTCGGGCTCGAGGGCCCGGCGCTGACCATCGACACCGCCTGCTCGTCGTCGCTGGTCGCGCTGCACCTGGCGGTCCAGTCGCTGCGGCGTGGCGAGTGCGCGATGGCGCTGGCGGGCGGCGTCACGGTGATGGCCAGTCCGAGCACGTTCGTCGAGTTCGCGCGGCAGGGCGGGCTGGCCGGCGACGGACGGTGCAAGCCGTTCGCCGAGGCTGCCGACGGCACCGGCTGGTCCGAGGGCGCCGGCCTGGTGCTGGTCGAGCGGCTCTCCGACGCGCAGCGGCTCGGCCACCCGATCCTCGCGGTGATCCGCGGCTCGGCGGTCAACCAGGACGGCGCCTCCAACGGCCTGACCGCCCCGAACGGACCGTCCCAGCAACGCGTCATCCTCGACGCGCTCGCCGACGCACGCCTGACCCCGGACCAGATCGACGTGGTCGAGGCGCACGGCACCGGCACCCGGCTCGGCGACCCGATCGAGGCGCAGGCCCTGCTGACCACCTACGGCCGGGAGCGAGCGAAGCCGCTGCTGCTCGGCTCGCTCAAGTCGAACCTCGGGCACACCCAGGCCGCCGCCGGCGTGGGCGGCGTGATCAAGATGGTCGAGGCGATGCGGCACGGTGTGCTGCCGAAGACCCTGCACGTCGACGCGCCGTCGTCGCACATCGACTGGTCGGCCGGCACGGTCGAGCTGCTCACTTCGTCAAGGTCCTGGCCGCCGGCGGACCGTCCCCGGCGTGCGGCCGTCTCCTCGTTCGGCTTCAGCGGCACGAACGCGCACGTCATCCTGGAGCAGGCCCCGCCCGCGGAGGAGGCCGCACCCGGCACGCAGGAGATCGTTCCGCTGCTGCTCGCCGGCGCGGACGCCGCCGGGCTGCGGGCCCGCGCCGCCTCGGTCGCCGGCCACCCGGCGTCACCGGCCGACCTCGGCGCCACGCTGCTCACCCGCGGCTCGCTGCCGGCCCGCGCGATCGCCTGGGACGCCGAGACCCTCGCCGCCGCCGCGAACGGCATGCCGGCGGTGAGCGGCACCCCGCTCGGCAACACGGACGTCGTGTTCGTCTACCCGGGTCAGGGCGGTCAGTGGTTGCACATGGCGGTCGGGCTGTTGGGGGATGAGTCGTTCGCGGCCCGGTTGCGGGAGTGTGACGAAGCGTTGCGGCCGTTGGTGGGTTTCTCGGTCGAGGAGGTGCTGCGGTCGGACGAGTCGTGGTTGAGCAGGGTGGAGGTTGTTCAGCCGGTGTTGTGGGCGGTCGGTGTGGCGTTGACCGCGTGGTGGCAGGCGTACGGGGTGGTCCCGGCTGCGGTGGTCGGTCATTCGCAGGGTGAGGTGGTCGCGGCGGTGGTGGCCGGGGCGTTGTCGGTGCGCGACGGTGCCCGGGTGGTGGCGGCGCGGTCGCGGGCGTTGGTGGATCTGGACGGTACCGGGGGGATGGCGTCGATCGGTGCGAGTGCTGAAACGGTCACCGGCTGGTTGCGGGATGGGATCACGATTGCCGCGGTGAACTCGCCCGGTCAGGTGGTGGTGGCGGGGGAGCGGGCGGCGATCGTGGCGTTCGTGGCGTGGTGTGAGCGGCAGAGTGTGCGGGCGCGGCAGGTCGAGGTCGGTTACGCCTCGCATTCGGCGCAGGTGGAGCCGGTGCGTGCGGATGTGCTGACCGCGGTCGAGGACATCGCCGGTACGGTCCCGGTCATCCCGTGGTATTCGACGGTCACGGGTGAGCGGGTGACCGGGCCGGTCGGCGCGCGGTATTGGTGGGACAACTTGCGTCGGCCGGTGGAGTTCGCTCCGGTCGTCAGCCGGCTGGCCGAGGACGGGTTCCGGTTGTTCGCCGAGGTGTCCGGGCATCCGGTGCTGACCTTGGCGCTGGAGCAGTGCGCGCCGGAGGCCGGGGTGTGGGGCACCCTGCGCCGCGGTGAGGACGGCCCGGCCGCGCAGATCCGGGCGCTGGGCGAGGCCTGGGTACGCGGCGCCGACGTCGACTGGTCCGCCTGGCCCACCGACGGCCGGTGGCTGCCGGACCTGCCCACATACCCGTTCCAGCGCGAGCACTTCTGGCTCGCCTCCGCACCGGGCGCCGGCGACCTGGCCGCCGCCGGCCTCGACGGCACCGGCCACCCGCTGCTGGCCGCCACCGTCCTGCTTCCGGGCTCGGACACCGTCGTGTTCACCGGCCACGTCTCCCGCCGCAGCCAGCCGTGGCTCACCGACCACGACGTGCTCGGCACCGTCCTGGTCCCCGGCGCCGGCCTGCTCGAACTGGCCCTGGCCGCCGGTGAGCGGGCCGGCCTGCCCGTGGTTCGGGAACTGCTGCTGCAGACGCCGATGGCGCTGCCCGAGACCGGCGGCATCGACCTGCGTGTCACGGTGACCGGTGACCGGGCCGTCACCATCCACTCCCGTACCGACCGTGACCAGCCGTGGACCGAGCACGCCACCGGCACCCTGGCCGCGGCGTCCCCGGCCTCCTCGGACTTTCTGGCTGAGGCGAGCGAGACCCAGCCGTGGCCGCCGCGGGACGCCGAGCCGGCCGACCCGGACACCCTGTACGCGAACCTGGCCGACACCGGCCTGCTCTACGGTCCCGCCTTCCAGGGTCTGCGCCGGGTCTGGCGCGGCGCCGGCGAGATCTTCGCCGAGGTCACCCTGGACACCACGACCGACGGGTACGGCATCCACCCCGCCCTGCTCGACTCCTGCCTGCACGCCCTGGCCGCGGGCGGCCTGATCCCCGGCGACGCGGCCCGGCTGCCGTTCACGTTCACCGGCGCCCGCCTGCACGCGGTCGGCGCGAGCAGCCTGCGCGTCCGGCTCACGTCGGCCGCCGGGGCGGAGACGATCCGTCTCCGGGCGGTCGACGAGGGCGGCCGTCCGGTCCTCGACATCGACGCGGTGGCCGTGCGCCCGGCCACCGCCGCCGAGAAGGTCGAGCCCCTGCACACCCTGGACTGGGTCGAGGCCGAGGTTCCGGACGCGCCCGCGCGAGACCTGGTGGTCCTTGACTTCACGAGCGACGCCGACGCCGACCCGGCCGCGGTGCGCGAGCAGACCGCCCGGCTGCTCGCCGCGCTGCAGGAGACGACCGCCGGGCACGTCGTCGTGCGGACCAGCGGGGCCGTCGCCGCCACCGGCGAGGACACCGTGCCGGGGCTGGTCTCGGCCGCGCTCTGGGGCCTGGTCCGCTCGGCCCAGTCGGAGCAGCCGGGCCGTTTCACTGTCGTCGACGCTCCCGACGACGGCCGCCTGGCCGCGATCGTGGCCGCCGGCCACCCACAGGCCGCCGTGCGCGGCGACCGGATCCTCGTTCCCCGGGTGACCCGGCAGGCCCCGTCCGGCAACGAGCTGCCCGATCTGACCGGGGGCACGGTCGTGGTCACCGGCGCCACCGGCACGCTCGGCCGGCTCGTCACGCGTCACCTGGTGACGGCGCACGGGGTACGGGACCTGCTGCTGCTGTCGCGGTCCGGCGGGACCGTCGAGGTGGACGGCGCCACCGTCACCGCCGTCGCCTGCGACGTCACCGACCGCGAACAGGTCCTCGCCGCCCTGCGCGACGTGCCGGTGACCGCGGTCGTGCACACCGCGGGCGTGCTCGACGACGGGTTGCTGGCCGACCTGACGCGTGAGCGGCTGGACGCCGTGCTGCGGCTCAAGGTCGACGCCGTACGGCACCTGCACGACGCCACCGCCGGCCGGGACCTGGCCGCCTTCGTTCTCTTCTCCTCGGCCGCCGGCCTGCTCGGCAACGCCGGGCAGGCCAACTACGCCGCGGCCAACACGTTCACCGACGCGTTCGCCGCGTGGCGCCGCGCCCGTGGGCTCTCGGCCGTGTCGATGGCCTGGGGCCTGTGGGACACCGACGCCGGCATGGCCGGCCGCCTGACCGGCGCCGACCGGCGCCGGCTGCGCCGCGGCGGCGTCCTGCCGCTCGACGCGGCGACCGGCCTGGCGATGTTCGACGCCGCGCTGCGCGCCGATGCCGCCCTCGCGGTGCCGGTAGCGCTCAGCCTGCCCGCCCTGCGCGAGACCGCCGCGAGCGGCCTGCTGCCGGCCGTGCTCTCCGGCCTGGTGCGCACCGGACCGCGCCGCGCCGGCGGCGCCGGCTTCGCCGACCGGATCGCCGCCGTGTCCGACAGCGAGCGCGAGCAGACCGCCACCGAGCTGGTCCGCGGCACCATCGCGGCGGTGCTCGGCTTCGGCGCCGGCGGCGCCGTCGACCCGAACCGGGCGCTGCGCGAACTCGGTTTCGACTCGCTCACCGCGGTCGAGCTGCGCAACCGCCTGCAGCTGGCCACCGGGCTGACCCTGCCGGCGACGCTCGCCTTCGACTACCCGAACGCCCGCGCGATCGCCCGGTTCCTGCTCGAGAAGGTGCTCGGCGCCACCGCCGTCACCGCCTCGGCCGCACCGGCCCGCACCGACGAGCCGATCGCGATCATCGGCATGGCCTGCCGGTTCCCCGGCGGTGTGCGCTCGCCGGAGGATCTGTGGCGGGTGCTTCGCGACGGCGTCGACACGATCTCCGGCTTCCCGGCCGACCGCGGCTGGGACGACCTCGGCGGCGACTTCACCAAGCAGGGCGGTTTCCTCTACGACGCCGGTGACTTCGACGCCGGCCTGTTCGGCATCTCCCCGCGCGAGGCCCTGGCGATGGACCCGCAGCAGCGGCTGCTGCTGGAGATCTCGTGGGAGGCGTTCGAGCGGGCCGGGCTCGACCCGCTGGGCCGCCGCGGCGAGCGCGTCGGCGTCTTCACCGGCCTGATGTACCACGACTACGGCTCCGGCCTGACCACGCTGCCCGAGGGCGTCGAGGGCTATCGCGCGACCGGGGTGTCGGGCAGTGTCGCCTCGGGCCGGCTGGCTTACGTTTACGGCCTGGAGGGCCCCGCCCTCACCATCGACACCGCGTGCTCGTCGTCGCTGGTCACCCTGCACCTGGCGGCCGAGTCGCTGCGCCGTGGCGAGTGCACGATGGCCCTGGCCGGCGGCGTGTCGGTGATGGCCAACCCGAGCACGTTCGTCGAGGTGGCCCGGCAGGGCGCGACCGCGGCCGACGGGCGGTGCAAGCCGTTCTCGGCCGCCGCGGACGGCGCGACCTGGTCCGAGGGCGCCGGCATCCTGCTCGTCGAACGGCTCTCCGACGCCCGCCGGCTCGGCCACCCGGTGCTGGCCGTGATGCGCGGCTCCGCGGTCAACTCCGACGGCGCGTCCAACGGGCTGACCGCCCCCAACGGGCCGTCCCAGCAGCGGGTCATCCGGGCCGCGCTGGCCGGCGCCGGCCTGACCACGGGCGACGTGGACCTCGTCGAGGCGCACGGCACCGGCACCACGCTCGGTGACCCGATCGAGGCACAGGCGTTGCTGGCCACGTACGGGCAGCGCGACGGCGAGCCGCTCTACCTCGGCTCGGTCAAATCCAACCTCGGGCACACACAGGCCGCCGCCGGCGTCGCCGGGCTGATCAAGGCGGTGCTCGCGCTCGGCCACGGCGTGATGCCGCGCAGCCTGCACATCGACGCGCCGTCCCCGCACATCGACTGGCAGTCCGGGGCGGTGGCCCTGCTCGACACCGAACGCGACTGGCCCGAGCTGGACCGTCCGCGCCGCGCGGCCGTCTCGTCGTTCGGCATCAGCGGGACCAACGCCCACATCATCCTGGAGCAGGCCGAGCCGGCCGAGCCCGCGCCGGCGAACGCGGACCTGCCGGTCGTCCCGCTGCCGCTGTCCGGCCGGGACGCCGGCGCGCTCGCCGGGCAGGCCCGCCGGCTGGCCGGTTTCCTGCGCGAGCATCCCGGGGTGCCGGCCGTCGACGTCGCCCACACGCTGGCCGGACGCGCTCAGCTCGAGCACCGGGCCGTCGTGCTCGGCGCCGACCTCGACGCCCTCGCGGCGCTGGCCGACGCCCGGCCGACGCCCGGCGCGGTCAGCGGCACGAGCGGCCCGGCCGGCGGTGTCGTCTTCGTCTTCCCCGGCCAGGGCGGTCAGTGGGTGGGCATGGCGGCCGACCTGCTGGACAACTCCCCGCAGTTCGCGGCCCGGCTGCGGGAGTGCGACGCCGCGCTGGGCCAGCACCTCGGCTACTCGGTCGAGCAGGTGCTGCGCGAGGGCCGCGAACTGGACCGGCTCGACGTGGTCCAGCCGGTGCTGTTCGCGGTGATGGTGTCCCTGGCCGCCTGGTGGCAGGCGCACGGCGTCACCCCGGCCGCGGTGGTCGGGCACTCCCAGGGCGAGATCGCCGCGGCCTGTGTCGCCGGGGCCCTGACTCTCGAGGACGCGGCGCGGATCGTGGCGCTGCGCAGCATCGAGATGATGTCGATCGCCGGGGCCGGGGCGATGCTCGCGGTCGCCGCTCCCGAGGCCGGCATCGTCCTGGCCGACGGGGTGGAGATCGCCGCCGTCAACGGCCCGGCCTCGGTGATCCTGACCGGCACCGAGGACGGCATCGAATCCATGGCGGCGGCGTACGAAGCCGCCGGCGTCCGGGCCCGCCGGATCAAGGCCAGCGCGGCCGGGCACTCGGCGCAGGTCGAGGTGCTGCGCGAGCGGGTCCTGGAGCTGCTCGCCGACGTCCGCATCAGTGCCGCCCGGGTGCCGTGGTACTCGACCGTGCGGGCCGAGCCCATGGCGCCCGAGGACGGCGCCGGCTACTGGTACGACAACCTGCGGCAGCCGGTCCGCTTCGCCGACGCCGTGCAGCGCCTGGCCGCCGACGGCTACCGGCACTTCGTCGAGGTCAGCCCGCACCCGGTGCTGACCGGCGCGATCCAGGACACCGCCGCCGACGCGGCGGTCACCGGCACGCTGCGCCGCGACGAGCCCGGGCGCGCGGTGACCACCCTGGCCGAGGCCTGGGTGATCGGCGTCCCGGTGGACTGGTCCACCGTGCTGACCGGGACACGTCGCGCGCCCGGCGTGCCCACCTACCCGTTCCAGCGGCAGCACTACTGGCTCGCCGACGAGCCCGGCGCGGCCCGCACCGACCCGCAGAGCGACGAGTTCTGGGCCGCGGTCGAGGCCACCGACGCCGGCCGGCTCGGTGAGGCGCTCGGGCTGGACCCGGCCGCGCTCGCCCCGGTGCTGCCCGCCCTGGCCGGATGGCACCGCGGCCGGCAGGAACGCTCCGTGGTGGACCGGTGGCGGTTCCGGATCGCCTTCACGCCGCTGCCCGAGCCCGAGCCCGGGCGGCTCGACGGCACGTGGCTGGTCCTGCACCCGGACGGCGCCGACCCGTCCGACGTCACCCTCGCGCTGATCGGCGCCGGCGCGGACGTCGAGCAGGCCACGGAACTGCCGGACAAGCCGTACGCGGGAATCGTCTCGATGCTGGACGTCACCGGCACCCTCGCGCTGATGCGCGCGCTCGCCGGCACCACCACACCGCTGTGGCTCCTGACCCGGGGCGCGGTCTCGGCCGTCCCCGGCGACCCGGCCGCCCTGCCCGGCCCGGCCCAGGTGTGGGCGCTGGGTCGCACGTTCGCCCTGGAGCACCCGGAGGCGTGGGGCGGCCTGATCGACCTGCCGGCCGTCCTGGACTCACGGGCCGGCGACCGGATCACCGCGGTGCTGGCCGGGCTCCACGACGAGGACCAGGTGGCGATCCGCTCCACCGGGGTGCTCGCCCGCCGCCTGGTGCCGGCGCCGGCCGATCCGACCGCGCCGCTGTGGACCCCGCGCGGCACCGTGCTGATCACCGGCGGCACCGGCGCCCTCGGTGCCCACGTGGCCCGGTGGGCCGCCACGGCCGGGGCCGAGCACGTGGTGCTGACCAGCCGCCGCGGCCCGGACGCGCCCGGCGCGGCGGAGCTTCGCCACGAGCTGGAGGCGCTGGGCGTACGCGCGACGATCGCGGCCTGCGACACGGCCGACCGCAAGCAGACAGCGGCCCTGCTGGCCGATCTGGATCAGCCGGTGAACGCGGTCATCCACGCGGCCGGCACCCTGGACCCGATCCTGATCGCCGACACGACCGAGGCCGATCTGGCCTACGTCAGCGGCGGCAAGGTCGACGGCGCGGTGCACCTGCTCGACCTGATCGACCCGGCCCACCTCGATCAGGTGGTGCTGTTCTCGTCCAACGCCGGTGTCTGGGGCAGCGCGCGGCAGGGCGTCTACGGCGCGGCCAACGCCGCCCTGGACGCGCTGGCCGAGCAGGCCCGGGAACGAGGGTTGCCGGTCACCTCGGTGGCCTGGGGCCTGTGGGGCGGCGGCGGCATGGCCGAGGACAGCGGCGGCGAGGACTACATGCGCAAGCGCGGCTTCCGGGCGATGGACCCGGCGGCCGCGATCACCGCGATGCGGCAGGCCGCCGGGGCCGGGGACGCGTTCCTGGCGGTGGCCGACGTGGACTGGCCGCTGTTCGCCGGCGCGTTCACCTTCGCCCGGCCGCGGCCGCTGATCGCCGACCTGCCCGAGGTACGGGCGATGCGGGAGAGCGCCGAGGCCGCGCCGGCCGCGGACGCCGGGGCCGGACTGCGCCGGGAGCTGGCCGAGGCGGCGCCGCACGAGCACGAGCAGATCGTGCTGGACCTGGTGCGCGGGCACGCCGCCGCGGTGCTCGGGCACGCCTCGGCCGACGCGGTCGACGCCCGGCGGCCGTTCAAGGAGTTCGGCTTCGACTCGCTGACCGCCGTCGACCTGCGCAACCGCCTGACCCGGGCCACCGGGCTCACCCTGCCGGCCACGCTGGTCTTCGACCACCCGACCCCGGCCGCGGTGGCGAAGCTGCTGCTCGACCGGCTCAACGGCGGGGAGAACGGCCCGGAGGCGGTGCTGGCCACCATCGACCAGCTGGCCAAGGAGCTCACCGCCACCGCCGGGGACACCGCGTTGCGCCTGCGCGCCGAGATGTTGCTGCGCGGGCTGCTCGACGGGCTGGGCGAGACCAAGGAACCGGCGGCGGACGCCACGGTCGACCTGGAGTCGGCCAGCGCCGACGAGGTGTTCCGCTTCATCGACGAGCTCGGCGTGGGGTAAAGCCCCAGCTAGGGGAGCGCTAGGGGTAGGGCGGCCCGCGGGGGCCGCCTACCTTCGGCCGAGGCTGGCGGAGTGCGGACACGCGCTCCGGACGGACCGTCACGTCGATCTCCCGCGCCCCGCGCGTACCGATGTCAGTGAGGCCCGAGTTGGCAGATCAAGACAAGCTCCTCGACTATCTCAAGCGCGTCACCGCGGATCTGCACCAGACCCGCGAACGTCTGCGCCAGGCCGAGAGCGCCGACCGGGAACCCATCGCCATCGTGGCGATGAGCTGCCGCTACCCGGGTGGTGTGCACACCCCGGACGACCTGTGGCGGCTCGTCGCCAACGGCACCGACGCGATCGGCCGGGCGCCCGGCGACCGCGGCTGGGACCTCGAGGACGCCTACGACTCGGACGACGAGTACGCGGCCGAGGGCGGCTTCCTCGAGGGCGCCGGGCAGTTCGACGCCGCGTTCTTCGACGTCAGCCCGCGCGAGGCGCTGTCCATGGACCCGCAGCAGCGGCAGGTCCTGGAGGCGTCCTGGGAGCTGTTCGAGCGGGCCGGCATCGACCCCGGAACGCTCAAGGGCAGCCGCACCGGCGTGTTCATCGGATCCAACACCCAGGATTACGTACGCCTCATCGGCGGTTCCGTACAGGCGGCCGAGGGCCTGCTGATCACCGGCACCACCGCCGCGGTCATCTCCGGCCGGGTCTCGTACACGCTGGGCCTGGAGGGCCCCGCGGTCACCATCGACACCGCCTGCTCGTCGTCGCTGGTCGCCATGCACCTGGCCGCGCAGGCCCTGCGCACCGACGAGTGCACGATGGCGCTGGCCGGCGGCGTGACCGTGATGGCCACCCCGAGCGCGTTCACCGAGTTCTCCCGGCAGGGCGGCATCGCCGCCGACGGGCGCTGCAAGGCGTTCTCCGAGCGCGCCGACGGCATCGGCCTGTCCGAGGGCGTCGGCCTGGTCCTGCTCGAACGACTCTCCCGCGCCCAGCGCCTGGGCCACCCGATCCTCGGCGTGATCCGGGGCAGCGCGGTCAACCAGGACGGCGCCAGCAACGGCATCGCCGCCCCGAACGGCCCCTCCCAGCAGCGCGTCATCCGGCAGGCGCTGGCGAACGCCGGGCTGTCCGTGGACGACGTCGAGATGATCGAGGCGCACGGCACCGGCACCCGGCTCGGCGACCCGATCGAGGCGCAGGCGGTGCTGGCCACGTACGGCCAGGACCGGACCACCGGCCGCCCGGCCCGGCTCGGCTCGGTCAAGTCCAACATCGGCCACACCCAGGCCGCCGCGGGTGTCGCCGGCGTGCTGAAGGCCGTGCTGGCCATGCGGCACGGCCTCATGCCGAAGTCGCTGCATCTGGAGCAGCCCAGCCCGCACGTGGACTGGACGGCCGGGCAGGTCGAACTGCTCACCGCCGACCAGCCGTGGCCGGCCGGCGACAGGCCGCGCCGCGCCGGCGTCTCCTCGTTCGGCGTCAGCGGCACCAACGCCCACATGATCATCGAGGAGCCGCCCGTCCCGGCCGCCACCGAGCCGGTCACGCCGATCCCGGCGCCGGTGCCCGTGGTCCTGTCCGCCCGCGACCCCGAGGCGCTGCGCGCCCAGGCCCAGCAGCTCTACACGCACCTCGAGGACCAGCCGCAGGTCGAGGTCGCCGACCTGGGCTGGGCCCTCGCGACCGGCCGGGCCGCCCTCGAACACCGCGCGCTGGTGCTGGCCGACGACCGGGACACCCTGCAGGCGGCGCTGGCCGCGCTGGCCGTCGGCGAGCCCGGCCTCGGCCTGGTCACCGGCGTTCCGGCCGCGGGCAAACTGGCCTTCCTGTTCACCGGGCAGGGCGCGCAGCGACTCGCCATGGGCCGCGCCCTGGCCGAGCGGTTCCCGCAGTACGCCGACGCCTTCGCCACCGTCGCCGCGGCCGTCGACCGGCACCTGGACCGTCCGCTGCACGACGTGCTCGACTCCGAGGACCTGCACACCACCGGGTACGCGCAGCCGGCCATCTTCGCCGTGGAGGTCGCGCTGCTGGAGACCGTGCGCGCGCTCGGGCTCACCCCGGAGATCGTCGCCGGTCATTCCATCGGGGAGATCACCGCCGCGTACGCGGCCGGGGTCCTCTCCCTCGACGATGCGGCCGCGCTGGTCGTCGCTCGCGGCCGGCTGATGCAGGCGCTGCCCGCGGGTGGCGTGATGGTCGCCGTGCAGGCCGGCGAGGCCGAGGTACGGGCCGCGTTCCCCGGCGTCGACATCGCCGCGGTCAACGGACCGACCTCGGTCGTGGTGTCGGGGCCCGAGGCCGACCTGGCGCCGATCGAGGCGTCGGACTTCACCACCACCCGGCTGCGCACCAGCCACGCCTTCCACTCCCGGCTCATGGAGCCCATGCTCGACGACTTCGCGCAGGTCGTCCGCGGTCTCACCTTCACCGAGCCGACGATCGCCGCGGTCTCCACGGTCACCGGCCGCCCGGTCGCGGTCGGGCAGTGGAGCGATCCGCGGTACTGGGTGGACCAGGTGCGCCGGCCGGTCCGCTTCGCCGACGCGGTGGACGCGCTCGCCGCGCTCGGCGCCGGCCGCTTCCTGGAGCTGGGCCCGGACGCGGTGCTGTCGGCCATGGTCGACGGCGCCGTGCCGCTGCTGCGCCGCGACCGCGACGAGGTGACCGCGTTCCTCACCGGGCTCGGCCGCATCCACGCGTCCGGATCCACCGTGGCCTGGGCCGCGCTCCACCCGCAGCGGCCGCAGCGGCGGCTCGACCTGCCCACCTACCCGTTCCGGCACCAGCTGTACTGGCCGTCCGCGGCCGATCTGGTCACCGTCGACGCGGCCGGGCTCGGGCTGACCGCGACCGATCACCCGATGCTCGGCGCCGCGCTCACCCTGGCCGACGGCGACATCAGCGTCTTCACCGGCCGGATCACCGTGGCCACCCATCCGTGGCTGGCCGACCACGCGGTGCTCGGCACCGCCGTGCTGCCCGGCACCGCCATGGTCGAGCTGGCCCTGCGGGCCGGCGAGCAGACCGGCACGCCGGTGCTGGAAGAGCTCACCGTCCAGGCGCCGCTGGCGGTCGGCGACTCCGGCGGCATCGCGCTGCAGGTGGTCACCGGGCCCGCCGACGACGCGGGACGGCGGCCGGTCACCATCCACTCCCGGGTGGCCGACGAGCCCTGGACGCTGCACGCCGCCGGTCACCTCGCGCCCACCGGCCCCGGCAGCGGCGACCTGCGGGTGTGGCCGCCCGCCGGCGCCGTGGCGGTGCCGGTCGACGGGTTCTACGAGCGGCTGTCCACCGCCGGTTTCGGCTACGGCCCCGCGTTCCGGGGGCTGAGCGCCGCCTGGCGGCTCGGCGACGAGGTCTACGCCGAGATCACCCTGCCCGCGACCGCGGCCGGCGAGGCCGCCCGGTTCGGGATCCACCCGGCGCTGCTCGACGCCGCCCTGCACGGCGTGGCCCTGGCCGGGACCGGCGCCGAGCCGGGTGCGCGGATGGCGTTCTCGTTCACCGACGTGACGCTGCATGCGGTCGGTGCGACAACCCTGCGCGTACGCCTGACGCCCGCCGGCACCGACCGGGTCACCCTGCTCGCGGCCGACGGCGCGGGCGAGCCGGTCGTCACCATCGGTTCCCTGGCCATGCGGTCGGTCGCGGCCGACCGCCCGGCGCCGGCCCAGTCGCTGTTCGGCGTGGACTGGGCCGAGCACCTGGTCGAGCCGGTGCCGGCCCCGTCCGGCTGGGCCGCGCTCGGCGACACCCGATGGGCGCTTCCGGACGTCGACAGCCTCGACGACGCCCCCGCCGTGCTGCTTCTCGACTGCCCGCCGGCGCCGGCCGCGGACACGTCCGGCCTCGCCGGCCGGGTGCACGCCGCCACCGGGCGGGCCCTGTCCGCCCTGCAGCGCTGGATCACCGACGAACGGATGGCCGCCACCACCCTGGTCGTCACCACCACCGGAGCGGTCGCCGGCGGCCCCGGCGAGGAACCCACCGACCTGACGCACGCCGCGGTCTGGGGTCTGCTCCGCTCCGCCCAGTCCGAATACCCGGCCCGGATCGTGCTGGCCGACCTGGACGGCGCCGCGGCCTCCTGGGACGCGCTGGCCGCGGTGGTCGCCGCCGGTGACATCGCGCAGGCGATCATTCGCGGCGGCAGCGTCAGCACGCCACGGCTGGTGCGGGCGCTCACCGACCCGGCGATGACCCCGCCCGCCGCGCCGGCCTGGCGGCTGGAGAGCGCCGGCGGCAACACCCTGGAGCACCTGCGGCTGGCCGCCTACGAGCCGCCGGCGCAGGCGCTGGAACCGGGCATGGTCCGGGTCGCGGTCCGCGCCGCCGGCCTGAACTTCCGGGACGTGCTGATCGCGCTCGGCGTCTACCCCAGCGACAACCCGCTGGACATGGGCAGCGAGGGCGCCGGCGTGGTGCTCGAGGTCGGGCCCGGCGTGGACCACCTGGTCCCCGGAGACCGGGTGATGGGCGCCTTCGCCGGCGGGTTCGGTCCGGTCGCGGTCACCGACGGGCGCCTGCTCGTGCGGATGCCGTGCGACTGGACGTACGCCGAGGCCGCCGCCGTCCCGATGGCGTTCCTGACCGCGTACTACGCCCTGGTCGACCTGGGCGGGGTGCGGGCCGGCGAGACCGTGCTCGTGCACGCCGGCGCCGGCGGGGTCGGCACGGCCGCCGTCCAGATCGCCCAGCACCTCGGCGCTCGCGTCCTGGCCACCGCCAGCCCGGCCAAGTGGGACGCCCTGCGCGCGCTCGGCCTGGCCGACGACGCGATCGCCTCCTCGCGCACCCCCGAGTTCGCCGCCACGTTCGGCCGCGCCGACGTGGTGCTCAACTCCCTGGCCGGCGAGCTCATCGACGCGTCGCTGAGCCTGCTGCCCGAGGGTGGCCGGTTCCTGGAGATGGGCAAGACCGACCTGCGCGACCCGGCCGGGCTGGCGCACCTGCGCTACCGGCCCTTCGACCTGTTCGAGGCCGGCCCGGAGCGCATCCGGGAGATGCTCACCGAGATCGTCGCGCTCTTCGACAGCGGTGCGCTGCGCCTGCCGCCGCTGCGTGCCTGGGACATCCGGCACGCCCGCGAGGCGTTCCGCTTCGTCAGCCAGGGCCGGCACGTCGGCAAGAACGTGCTGATCATGCCGCGCCCGGTCCGGGAGACCGGCACCACCGTGGTCACCGGCGCCACCGGCACGCTCGGCGCCCTGCTGGTCAAGCACCTCGTCGAGCACCGCGGCGTGCGCGACCTGCTGCTGCTCAGCCGCAGCGGCGCCGACGCGCCCGGCGCCGGCCGGCTGTGGTCCGAGCTGGTCGAGGCCGGCGCCCGGGTCCGGCTGGTCCGCTGCGACGTGGCCGACCGGGACGACCTGGAACGGGCGCTGCACGACGTCGACGTGCGCGCCGTCGTGCACGTCGCCGGCGTGCTCGACGACACCGTGCTGACCGGGCTGACCCCGGAGCGGCTCGGCACCGTGCTGCGGGCCAAGGTGGACGCGATCGTCAACCTGCACGAGGCCACGCTCGGCGCCGACCCGGACACGTTCGTCGTGTACTCCTCGGTGGCCGGCCTGCTCGGCACCCCCGGCCAGGGCAACTACGCCGCGGCCAACGCGTTCCTGGACGCCTTCGCGGCGGCCCGGCGCCGCCGCGGGTTGCCCGCCACCTCGCTGGCCTGGGGCGCCTGGGACACCGCGGCCGGCATGGCCGGCAACCTCACCGACGTCGACAAGCGGCGGCTCAGCCGGGGCGGCATCGCGGCGCTGCCGCCGGCCGAGGCCCTGGCTCTGTTCGACGCCGCGCCGGACAGCGAGCGGCCGCTGCTCGTGCCGATCCGGATCGACCGGACCGTGCTGCGCGCCCGCCAGGGTGACGCCGGCCTGCCGCCGCTGCTGCGCGCGCTGGCCGGCGACGCGGCGCCGGCCCGTCGCACGGCCGCGGGCGCCACCGCCACCGGCCTGCTGCAGCGGCTGGCCGCGCTGGCCGTCGCCGACCAGGACCGGATGCTGCTCGACCTGGTCCGGACGCAGGTCGCGGCGGTGCTCGGGCACGCCTCGCCGGACACCGTCCCGGCCGGGCGCGCGTTCAGCGAACTGGGATTCGACTCGCTGACCGCCGTCGAGCTGCGCAACCGGCTCAACGCGGCCACCGACCTGCGCCTGCCGGCGACCCTGACCTTCGACTACCCGACCCCGCAGGCCCTCGCGACGTTCCTGCGCGGCGAGCTGGTCGGCGCGCTCGCGGTACCGGCCGGGCCGGACCGGATGGCCACGACCGATCAGGACGACCCGATCGTCATCGTCGGCATGGGCCTGCGCTACCCGGGTGGGGTGAGCACGCCCGACGAGTTCTGGCGGCTGCTCGCCGACGGGCGTGACGGCATCGCCGGCTTCCCCGACGACCGCGGCTGGGACCTGGAGCGGCTGTACCACCCGGATCCCGATCACCCGGGCACCTCGTACGTCAAGCAGGGCGGTTTCCTGACCGGCGCGGGGCAGTTCGACGCCGGGTTCTTCGGGATCAGCCCGCGCGAGGCGGTGACCATGGACCCGCAGCAGCGACTGCTGCTGGAGACCTCGTGGGAGGCGATGGAACGGGCCGGGATCGACCCGTCCCGGCTGCGCGGCAGCCGGACCGGCGTGTACGCGGGCGTGCTCTACGGCGACTACGCCACCCTGCTGCGGCAGGGCGACACCGGCGCCGAGGGCTACGCGGGAGCGGCCAGCGCCGGCAGCCTGGTCTCCGGGCGGGTGTCCTACACGTTCGGCTTCGAGGGCCCGGCGGTCACCGTGGACACCGCCTGCTCGTCGTCGCTGGTGGCCATCCACCTGGCCGCGCAGGCCCTGCGCTCCGGCGAGTGCGACCTGGCCCTGGCCGGCGGTGTCACGGTGATGGCCACCGCCGGCGCGTTCGTCGAGTTCAGCCGCCAGCGCGGGCTCGCTGCCGACGGGCGGTGCAAGGCGTTCTCGGCCGACGGTGACGGCACCGGCTGGGGGGAGGGCGCCGGTGTGGTGCTGCTCGCCCGGCTCTCCGACGCGCGCCGCTCCGGATACCCGGTGCTGGCGGTCGTCCGCGGCAGCGCGGTCAACCAGGACGGCGCCTCCAACGGCATCACCGCGCCCAACGGGCCCTCGCAGCAGCGGGTCATCCGGCAGGCGCTGGCCACCGCCGGGATCGCGGCCACCGCTGTCGACGCGGTCGAGGCGCACGGCACCGGGACCTCGCTCGGCGACCCGATCGAGGCACAGGCGCTGCTCGCGACGTACGGGCAGGGGCGGACCGGGGCGCCGCTGTGGCTCGGCTCGGTCAAGTCCAACATCGGGCACACCCAGGCCGCGGCCGGAGTGGCCGGCGTCATCAAGATGGTCCTGGCGATGCGGTACGGCGTCCTGCCGCGCACCCTGCACGCCGACGAGCCGACCCGTCAGGTGGACTGGAGCGCCGGGGCGGTGTCGCTGCTCACCGAGCCGCGGCCGTGGCCGGCCACCACACACCCGCGCCGTGCCGGCGTCTCGTCGTTCGGGATCAGCGGCACGAACGCGCACGTCATCGTCGAGGAGCCGCCGCTCGCCCCGGAGCCGGCGGCCGTACCCACCCCCGCGCTGGTGCCGCTGGTGCTCTCCGGGCACGACGCCGCGGGGCTCGCCGGGCAGGCCGGCGCGCTGCTCGACTTCCTCGACGTCCGGCCGACCGTCTCGCGGGCCGACGTGGCGGTGTCGCTCGCGGGGCGCACGGCGCTGCCGCACCGGGCGGTCGTGCTCGCCCGGACCGCCGACCAGACGGTCGTCGACCTGCTCGACATCGCCGAGAGCGCCGACCGGCACAAGGCCGCCACCGACGGCCGGCTGGCGATCGTCTTCACCGGTCAGGGTTCGCAGCGCGCCGAGATGGGCCGTGAGCTGTATAGGGCGTTCCCGGTGTTCGCGCAGGCGTTCGACGAGGTGTCGGCGTTGCTGGAGATTCCGGATCTGGAGCCGGATCAGACGGGGTGGGCGCAGCCGTCGATCTTCGCGTTGGAGGTGGCGCTGCTGGCGCTGGTCCGTTCGTGGGGGATCACGGCGGATGTGTTCGCCGGGCATTCGATCGGTGAGATCACGGCCGCGTACGCGCGCGGCGAGTTGTCGCTGGCGCAGGCGGCGACGCTGGTGTCGGCGCGGGCGCGGTTGATGCAGGCGCTGCCGGCCGGTGGGGTGATGCTGGCGGTGCAGGCTTCCGAGGACGAGGTCCGCGCCGCGTTCCCCGATGTCGATCTCGCCGCGGTCAACGGTCCGCGAGCGGTAGTCGTCGCCGGACTGGAAGACGACATCGCGCCGGTCGAGGCGCAGGGGTGGAAGACGACGCGGCTGCGGACCAGTCACGCGTTCCACTCGCGGTTGATGGACCCGATGCTGGATGAGTTCCGGGCGGCGGTCGCGGCGATCCCGGACGCCGACTACTGGGTCGGTCACGTACGTGACACGGTCCGCTTCGGTGACACGATCGCCGGGCTGGGCGCCGAGCGGGTGCTCGAACTGGGGCCGGACACCGTGCTCGCCACGCTCGCTCGTGAAGCCGACATCTTCGCGGTGGCGGCGCTGCGCCGGGGCCGGGACGAGGTGAGCACGCTGCTCGGCGCGGTCGCCCAGCTCTGGGTCGACGGGCAGGACGTCGACTGGGCCGCGGTGGTCGGCGAGGGTTCGCGCGTCGATCTGCCCACCTACGCGTTCCAGCACGCGCTGTACTGGCCGCGCCCGCGCCCCGGCCGTCACGTCACCGACCCGGCCGGGCTGGGCCTGATCGGAACCGGGCACGCGCTGGTCGGCGCGGCCGTCGAGCTGCCCGACTCGGCCGCGACCGTCCTGACCGGCTGGTTGTCGGTCACCACGCATCCGTGGCTCGCGGACCACGTCGTCCTGGACCGGATCGTGGTTCCCGGCACTGCCCTGGTGGAGATGGTGCTGGCCGCGGCGGACCGGGCCGGCGCCGGCGTTCTCGACGAGTTGCTGCTCCAGACGCCGCTGACCCTCACGGCCGACGGCGGCGTCCAGGTCCGCGTCACCATCGGTGACGGCCCGGAGGTACGGCCGGTGACCGTGCACGCCCGCGCCGACGAGTCCGAGCCGTGGACCCTCCACGCCACCGGTTCGGCGTCGGCCGACGGCAGTCCGGAGCCGGCCGGTCTGGTGGCGTGGCCACCCGCGGGCGCCGATGAGGTGCCGATCGGCGACTTCTACGCGTCCCTGGCCGAGACCGGCATGACCTATGGGCCGTCGTTCCGGGCCCTGCGCCGGGTGTGGCGCCGCGGTGACGAGGTGTTCGCGGAGGTCGCCAACGACGAGGCGATCACCGGGTACGGCCTGCACCCGGCCCTGTTCGACGCCGCCCTGCACGCGGTCGGGGCCGGCGGCCTGCTGCCCTCGCACGGCGTGCGGCTGCCGTTCACGTTCGCCGCCACCCGGTCGTTCCGCCCGGGTGGGCCGTTGCTGCGGGTCCGGCTCACCCCCGGTGCCGCCCCGGACAGTGTGCGCGTCGACCTGGCCGACAGCTCCGGACTCCCGGTCGCCGAGGTCGGGCGCCTGACGTTGCGGACGGTCGACAACGCGCAGCTCACCAACGCCGACCGCCTGCTCTTCGCGGTCCGTTGGGTGCCGGCCGACGCCACGGCCGACGAGGCGCCGGTCGTCGCGCTCGGTGACGAGCTACCGCCCGGTCTCCCGCTGGTCGTCGTGGACGCCTCGGCTCCCGGCCCGGCCGTGGAACGGACGGCTGCCCTGCTGGCGACGCTGCAGGCGTGGGACGGCGAGTCCCGGATCGTGGTGCGCACGTACGGCGCGGCCGGTGACCGGATCACCGACCCGGACGGCGCCGCGCTCTGGGGTCTCGTGCGCAGCGCCCAGGCCGAACACCCCGGGCGGCTCCACCTGGTCGACGCGGCCGAGAACGTGGCCGTGCCGGTGCCGGAAGCGGTGGTGCGGGACGAGGACGTCCTGGTCCCGCGGCTGGTCCGGGTGGCCGCGACCGGGACGCCCGGCCTGGGCGACGGTGTGGTCGTGGTGACCGGGGCGACCGGCACGCTCGGCGGGCTCGTCGCCGAGCATTTGGTGCGGGCTCACGGCGTACGCGAAATGATTCTGATGTCGCGGTCGGCGAAGCCGACGCACATCGAGGGAGCTTCGGTACGGGCGGTGGCCTGTGACCTGGGTGATGCGGACGCGGTGGCGGCGGCGCTGGCCGGTGAGCGGGTCTCGGCGGTGGTGCACGCGGCCGGTGTGCTCGACGACGCGCTGCTGGCGGATCTGACGCCGGAGCGGCTGCGGACGGTGTTCCGGGCCAAGGTGGACGCGGCTCGCAACATCGTCGCCGCCACGAGCGGGCTGACCGCGCTGGTGTTCTTCTCCTCGGCGGCCGGCCTGTTCGGCAACGCCGGTCAGGGCAACTACGCGGCGGCCAACGCATTCCTGGACGCCTACGCGGAACGGTTGCGCGCCGAGGGCATCCCGGCGACCTCTCTCGCGTGGGGCCTGTGGGAAGCCGGCATGGGCGGCGAGTTGGGCGAGGCCGAGAAGGCGCGGGCCCGGCAGGGCGGCATCGTGCCGCTGACCGCGGAGCAGGGCCTGGCCGCGTTCGACGCGGCGCTCGGCAGCGGGCGCGCCATGATCGCGCCGATCGGGCTCGATCTGGCCGCGCTGCGTACCCATCACCAGGTCGCGCCGCTGCTGCGCACGCTGGTCCCGGCGCCGGACCGGCGCGCGGGGGCGGAGGGCGCCTTCGCCACCCAGCTCGCCGGACTGTCCGAGACCGATCGCACCCGGATCCTGCTCGAACTGGTCCGCACGCACGTCGCCGCCGTGCTCGGGCACGCCGACGGCGCGCTGCTGGACGCGGACATGCCGTTCCGTGAGCTCGGCTTCGACTCGCTGACCGCGGTCGAGCTGCGCAACCGCCTTGCCACGGTGACCGGGCTGCGGCTGCCGTCCACGCTGATCTTCGACTACCCGAACGTGACGGCGCTCGCCGAGCACCTGGCCGCGGAGCTGTCCGGGGCGGGCGCCGACCGCGCGCCGGTGGTCACCGCGTCGGCGCTCTCCGACGAGCCGATCGCGATCGTCGGCATGGCCTGCCGCTTCCCGGGTGGCGTGACCGACCCGGACGAGCTGTGGAACCTGGTCGCCGGTGGCCGCGACGGCGTCGGCCTGTTCCCCGACGACCGTGGCTGGGACGTCGAGAACCTCTACCACCCGGACCCCGACCACCCGGGCACGTCCTACACCCGCGAGGGCGGCTTCCTCTACGACGCCGGTGACTTCGACCCGGCCGTGTTCGGCGTCTCGCCACGTGAGGCCCTGGCGATGGACCCGCAGCACCGGCTGCTCCTCGAGACGTCGTGGGAGGCGTTCGAGCGGGCCGGGGTGAACCCGCTGGGGCTGCGCGGCTCGCGGACCGGCGTGTTCGTCGGCGTGATGTACAACGACTACGCGATGGTGCTCGGCGCCTCGGAGGACAGCGCCGAGGGGTTCATGGGCACCGGCGGCAGCATCGCCAGCGGCCGGGTGTCGTACACCTTCGGCTTGGAGGGCCCGGCCGTCACCGTCGACACGGCGTGCTCGTCGTCGCTGGTGGCGCTGCACCTGGCTGTGCAGGCGCTGCGCAACGGCGAGTGCGAGGCCGCGCTGGCCGGCGGGGTGACGGTGATGGGCACCCCGAACACGTTCATCGGCTTCTCCCGGCAGCGCGGGCTCTCGGCCGACGGCCGGTGCAAATCGTTCGCCGCGGGCGCCGACGGCACCGGCTGGTCGGAGGGTGTCGGCATGCTGCTGGTCGAGCGCCTGGCCGACGCCGAGCGGCTGGGTCACCCGGTGCTCGCGATCGTGCGCGGCAGTGCGGTCAACCAGGACGGCGCGTCCAACGGGCTGACCGCGCCGAACGGTCCCTCGCAGCAGCGGGTGATCCGGCAGGCGCTGGCCAATGCGCGGATCACGGCCACCGAGGTGGACGCGGTCGAGGCGCACGGCACCGGTACGTCGCTGGGTGATCCGATCGAGGCGCAGGCGCTGCTGGCCACCTATGGTCAGGATCGGTCGGAGCCGCTGTGGCTGGGCTCGGTCAAGTCGAACCTGGGGCACACGCAGGCCGCGGCGGGTGTCGCCGGCATCATCAAGATGGTCCAGGCCATGCGGTACGGCGTCCTGCCGCGCACCCTGCACGTCGACGAGCCGTCCTCGCAGGTGGACTGGACCACGGGCGCGGTCGAACTGCTCACCGAACCGCGCGACTGGCCGTCGGTGGACCGGCCCCGGCGGGCGGCGGTGTCCTCGTTCGGCATCAGCGGCACCAACGCCCACGTCATCCTCGAAGCCGGCCCGGCCACCGAGCCGGCCACCTCCCCGCAGAACCGCACCGCGCCGGTGGCGGTCAGCGCCGCCACCGAGGACGGGCTCCGGGCCTACACCGACCTGGTGCGCGGGCTCGACGCCCCGGCGCCCGACGTAGCCCGGACGCTGATCCGGCGTCCGGTCATGCGGCACCGCGCTGTCGTCCTCGGCGACACCACCACCGAGGGTGTCGCATCCCCCGGCCGGCTGGCGATCGTCTTCACCGGCCAGGGCTCGCAGCGCGCCGAGATGGGCCGGGAGCTGTATCAGGCGTTCCCGGTGTTCGCGCAGGCGTTCGACGAGGTGTCGGCGCTGCTGGACATCCCGGACCTGGAGCCGGATCAGACCGGGTGGGCGCAGCCGTCGATCTTCGCGCTGGAGGTGGCGCTGCTGGCGCTGGTCCGCTCGTGGGGCATCACCGCGGACGAGTTCGCCGGCCACTCGATCGGCGAGATCACCGCGGCCTACGCGCGCGGTGACCTGTCATTGCCGGAAGCTGCGACGCTGGTCTCGGCCCGGGCCCGGCTGATGCAGGCATTGCCGCCCGGTGGCGTGATGCTGGCCGTGCAGGCCTCCGAGGACGAGGTCCGCGCCGCGTTCCCCGACGTGGACCTGGCCGCGGTCAACGGTCCGCGATCGGTTGTCGTCGCCGGACCGGAAGACGACGTCGTCCTGGTCGAGGCGCACGGGTGGAAGACGACCCGGCTGCGGACCAGCCACGCGTTCCACTCGCGGCTGATGGACCCGATGCTGGACGACTTCCGGACGGCGATCGCGGCGATCCCGGACGCTGACCACTGGGTCCACCATGTGCGCGACACGGTCCGTTTCGCCGACACGCTCGCCGCCCTCGACGCGGACCGGGTGCTCGAACTCGGCCCGGACACCGTGCTGGCCACGCTGGCCCGGGAGGCCGACCTGGTCGCCGTTGCCGCCCTGCGCCGGGGCCGCGACGAGGTGGAAACGCTGCTCACGGCGGTGGCGGAGCTCTGGGTCGACGGGCAGGACGTCGACTGGGCCGCCGTCGTGGGCGACGGCCCGGTCGCGCCGGTGCCGACCTACCCCTTCCAGCACACGCGGTACTGGCCGCGTCCGCGGACCGGCAACCGCGGCGACGCGAGCGGCCTCGGACTGGCCGACACCGGGCATCCGCTGCTCGGCGCGGCGATCGAGGCGCCGGACACCGCGACGACGCTGTTCACCGGGTCGCTCTCGCGGCGTACCCACCCGTGGCTGGCCGGGCACGTCGTCCAGGGCCGGGTGATCGTTCCCGGCACCGCGTTCGCCGAGATGGTCCGGGCCGCCGGTGACCGGGCCGGCGTCCCGGTCGTCGAGGAACTGCTGTTGCAGGCGCCGCTGCCGGTCCCCGAGCGCGGCGGTGTCCAGTTGCGGGTCACCCTGGCCGGGCCGGATGCGGACGGGCGCCGCCCGGTGACCGTCCACGCCCGGGCCGACGAGGACGAGCCGTGGATCACGCACGCCACCGGTGTGCTGGCGTCCGCCGGCGAAATCGCGTCCGAGACGCCGGGGGAGTGGCCCCCGGCCGGCGCCGACCCGATCGAACTGGACGGGTTCTACGCCGAGACCGCGGCCGGTGGCCTGGTCTACGGCGAGGCCTTCCAGGGCCTGCGGGCGGTCTGGAAGCGTGGTGACGACGTCTTCGCCGAGGTCGAGCTCGACCACACGACCGGCGGGTACGGCGTGCACCCGGCGCTGTTCGACGCGGTGCTGCACGCCATCGGCGCGGGCGGCGTGTTCACCGACGGGGAGACGCGGCTGCCGTTCGCGTTCACCGGCTTCCGGATGACCGGCCCGGCCGGCGCCCGCGTCCGAGCGGTTCTGCGGCCCGCCGGGAACGCGGTGCAGATCGTGTTGCTCGACGAGTCCGGCACCCCGGTCGCCGAGGTCGGCGGACTGGTGCTGCGCCCGATCGCCGCGGTGCGCGCCGAGGACGCCGCCGCCCGGCTGCTGTTCGGTGTGGAGTGGGTGCGCCAGGACGTCGAGAGCCGTCCCGCCCCCGCGATCATCCTCGGTCAGGAACTGCCCGAGCCGGTCGAGACGCTCGTGGTCGACGCGACCGCGCCGGGTTCGGCCATCGAACGGACGAGCGCCCTGCTGACGCTCCTGCAGACCTGGCTGGCCGACCCGGCGTGGGCGTCGTCCCGGCTGGTGGTGCGCACGTCCGGCGACGACCCGGACGGTGCCGCACTGTGGGGACTCGTGCGCAGCGCCCAGTCCGAGCACCCCGATCGGATCCATCTGCTGGACGGTCCGCGCGACGAGTTCTACCCGGTGCCGCAGGCGCGGGTCCGGGACGGCGAGGTCTTCGTTCCGCGCCTGGCCCGGGTCGGTGCGGGCGGCCCGCCCGACCTGGGGGACGGCGCGGTGGTGGTGACCGGTGCGACCGGCACGCTCGGGCGTCTGGTGGCCGAGCATCTGGTGCGGGCGCATGGCGTACGCGAAATGATTCTGGTGTCGCGGTCGGCGAAGCCGACGCATATCGAGGGCGCTTCGGTACGGGCGGTGGCCTGTGATCTGGGTGATGCGGACGCGGTGGCGTCGGCGCTGGCCGGTGAGCGGGTCTCGGCGGTGGTGCACGCGGCTGGTGTGCTCGACGACGCGTTGCTGGCGGATCTGACGCCGGAGCGGCTGCAGGCCGTGTTCCGGGCCAAGGTGGACGCGGCCAGGAATCTGGTGGCCGCGACCAAGGATCTGACCGCGCTGGTGTTCTTCTCCTCGGCGGCCGGCCTGTTCGGCAACGCCGGTCAGGGCAACTACGCGGCGGCCAACGCGTTCCTCGACGCCTACGCGGAACAGCTGCGCGCCGAGGGCGTCCCGGCCACCTCGATCGTCTGGGGCCTGTGGGAAGCCGGCATGGGCGGCGAGTTGGGCGAGGCCGAGAAGGCGCGGGCCCGGCAGGGCGGCATCGTGCCGCTGACCGCCGAGCAGGGCCTGGCCGCGTTCGACGCGGCGCTCGGCAGCGGGCGCGCCACGATCGCGCCGCTCGCCCTGGACCTCGCGCCGATGCGTGACGCCGCCGCGGCCGGCCTGCTCCCGCCGATGCTGGCCGGGCTGGTCCGCGTGCCGGTGCGCCGGACCGAGGACAGCGGCTGGGCCCGCCGGCTCGCGGCGATGCCCGTCGAGCGGCGCGAACGGGCCGTGCTCGACCTGGTCCGCACGCACGTCGCCGCGGTGCTCGGGCACGCCGGGCCGGAAGCGGTCGAGGCCGGGCGCGCCTTCCAGGAACTGGGCTTCGACTCGCTCACCGCGGTCGAGCTGCGCAACCGCCTGGCCACCGTCACCGGGCTGCGGCTGGCGTCCACCCTGGTCTTCGACTACCCGAACGCCGAGTCGCTGGCCGCGTACCTGACCGTGGAGATCGCCGGTGAGGAGCAGGACACCACCGTCGCGGTCACCGTGGCGGCGCTCTCCGACGAGCCGATCGCGATCGTCGGCATGGCCTGCCGCTTCCCGGGTGGGGTGAGCAGCCCCGACGAGTTGTGGGACCTGGTCGAGTCTGGACGGGACGGCATCGTGCCGTTCCCCGACGACCGTGGCTGGGACCTGGAGAACCTGTACCACCCTGATCCGGATCACCCCGGCACCTCCTACTCGCGGGAGGGCGGCTTCCTGCCGGGCGCGGCCGACTTCGACCCCGGCCTGTTCGGGATCTCGCCGCGCGAGGCGCTCGCCATGGATCCGCAGCACCGGCTGCTGCTGGAGACGTCGTGGGAGGCGTTCGAGCGGGCCGGGATGAACCCGCTGGGGCTGCGCGGCTCGCGGACCGGCGTGTTCGTCGGCGTGATGTACAACGACTACGCGATGGTGCTCGGCGCGTCCGACGAGCCGACCGAGGGCTTCGTCGGCACCGGCGGCAGCATCGCCAGCGGCCGGGTGTCGTACACGTACGGCCTGGAGGGTCCGGCCGTAACGGTCGACACGGCGTGCTCGTCCTCGCTGGTCGCGTTGCACCTGGCCGTGCAGGCGCTGCGCAACGGCGAGTGCGAGGCCGCGCTGGCCGGCGGGGTGACGGTGATGGCCACGCCGAACACGTTCATCGGCTTCTCGCGGCAGCGCGGGCTTTCGCCGGACGGCCGGTGCAAGTCGTTCGCTGAGGGCGCGGACGGCACCGGTTGGTCGGAGGGTGTCGGCATGCTGCTGGTCGAGCGCCTGGCCGACGCCGAGCGGCTGGGTCACCCGGTGCTCGCGGTGGTCCGCGGCAGTGCGGTCAACCAGGACGGCGCGTCGAACGGGCTGACCGCGCCGAACGGTCCGTCGCAGCAGCGGGTGATCCGGCAGGCGCTGGCCAACGCCCGGATCACGGCCACCGAGGTGGACGCGGTCGAGGCGCACGGCACCGGTACGTCGCTGGGTGATCCGATCGAGGCGCAGGCGCTGCTGGCCACCTATGGTCAGGATCGGTCGGAGCCGCTGTGGCTGGGCTCGGTCAAGTCGAACCTCGGGCACACGCAGGCCGCGGCGGGTGTCGCCGGCATCATCAAGATGGTCCAGGCCATGCGGTACGGCGTCCTGCCCCGCACCCTGCACGTCGACGAGCCGTCGACAAAGGTGGACTGGACCGCCGGCGCGGTGGAGCTGCTCACCCAAACCCGCGACTGGCCGTCGGCGGATCGGCCCCGGCGGGCGGCGGTGTCGTCGTTCGGGATCAGCGGCACGAACGCGCACGTCATCCTGGAGGCCCCGGCACTTAAGCCCGCTGCCGCCGAGCTGGCCACGCTGCCGGTGACCCCGATCGTGCTCAGCGCTGCCGATCCGGACGCGCTGGACGTGATGCAGGCCCGGGTCGAGCGGACCGGCGAGGTCGGGCGGGCGCTGGCCGGCCGGGCGGTGCTGCGGCATCGGGCGGTCGCGTTCGGCGACGGCGAGTTCCTGCGCGGTGAGGCCCGCCGGGCGCCCTTGGCGGTCGTCTTCACCGGTCAGGGTTCGCAGCGCGCGGAGCTGGGCCGTGAGTTGTATCAGGCGTTCCCGGTGTTCGCGCAGGCGTTCGACGAGGTGTCGGCGTTGCTGGAGATTCCGGATCTGGAGCCGGATCAGACGGGGTGGGCGCAGCCGTCGATCTTCGCGTTGGAGGTGGCGCTGCTGGCGCTGGTCCGTTCGTGGGGGATCACGGCGGATGTGTTCGCCGGGCATTCGATCGGTGAGATCACGGCCGCGTACGCGCGTGGTGATTTGTCGCTGGTCGAGGCGGCGACGTTGGTGTCGGCGCGGGCGCGGTTGATGCAGGCGCTGCCGGCCGGTGGGGTGATGCTGGCGGTGCAGGCCTGCGAGGACGAGGTCCGTGCCGCGTTCCCGGATGTCGATCTCGCCGCGGTCAACGGTCCGCGGTCGGTGGTGGTCGCCGGGCGGGAAGACGACATCGCGCCGGTGGAGGCGTACGGGTGGAGGACGACGCGGCTGCGGACCAGTCACGCGTTCCACTCGCGGTTGATGGACCCGATGCTGGACGAGTTCCGGGCGGCGATCGCGGCGATCCCGGACGCCGACTATTGGGTCGGTCACGTGCGTGACACGGTCCGCTTCGGCGACACGATCGCCGGGCTGGGCGGTCATCGGGTGCTGGAACTCGGGCCGGACACCGTGCTGGCCACCATCGCTCGTGAGGCCGACCTGGTCGCGGTGGCGGCGTTGCGCCGGGGCCGGTCCGAGGCGGAGACCCTGCTGGGCGCGGTCGCCGCGCTGTGGGTCGACGGGCAGGACGTGGACTGGGCCGCGCTGCTCGGCGACGGCCCGCGCGCCGACGTGCCCACCTACGCGTTCCGCCACCGCAGGTTCTGGCCGCGGCCGCGGACCGGACCGGCCGGTGACGCGTCCGGGCTGGGCCTCGACGGCACCGGGCACCCGCTGATCGGCGCCGCCGTGGCGCTGCCCTCCGGGGACAGCGTGTTCACCGGCAAGCTGACCGCCCGCAGCCACCCCTGGCTGCCGGACCACGCCGTGGGCGGGCGCACCGTCGTCCCGGGCACCGCGCTGGTCGAGATGGCGCTGGCCGCCGGCGATCAGGTGAACCGGCCCGTCCTCGACGAGTTGCTGCTGCAGGCACCCCTCACCGTCGAAGACGCCGGCGGCGTGCAGATCCGCGTGATCGTGACCGCCGAGGGGGAGCTGAGCATCCACTCACGGTCCGGCGGCGACGAGGAGTGGGCGCTCAACGCCACCGGCGCTCTCGTCGCGGGCGATGCCCTTCCGCCTCAGGACGGCCTGGCCGCCTGGCCCCCGACCGGTGCGGACGAGATCGACGTGACCGGTTTCTACCCGGCCGCGGCGGCCGACGGCCTCGACTACGGCCCCGCCTTCCAGGGCCTGCGGCGGGTCTGGCGCCACGACGGCACGGTGTTCGCCGAGGTCGAGATCGACGAGCCGATTTCCGGGTACGCCCTTCACCCGGCCCTGTTCGACGCCGCGCTGCACGCCATCGGCGCCGGTGGGGCCCTCCCGTCCGAGGGGGGCACCCGCCTGCCGTTCGGCTTCACCGGCGTCCACCCGGCGCCGGGCCGACCGGCGGCGACCGCACTGCGCGTGGCGATCACCCCGACCGGCGCCACCGACACGGTCCGGATCGTCCTCGCCGACGGCGACGGCGCCCCGGTCGCCACCGTCGACGGCCTGGCCCTGCGCCCGGTCGCGCCGGCGCAGCTGGGCGGAGCCGCCGACCGGCTCCTGTACGGCATCGACTGGGTGCCGCAGCGGGTCGACGGCGTGCCCGCCCCCGCGATCCGCCTGGGTGACCCGCTGCCCGAGCCGGTCGAGACGCTCGTCGTCGACGCGACCGCACCCGGCACCGCTCTCGACCGGGCCGGCACTCTGCTGGCCCTGCTGCAGGACTGGCTGGCCGACCCGGCGTGGGCGTCGTCCCGGCTGGTGGTCCGCACGTCCGGCGACGACCCGGACGCGGCCGCGCTGTGGGGGCTGGTCCGCACCGCGCAGTCGGAGAACCCGGGCCGGATCTTCCTGCTCGACGGGCCGGACAACACGTTCTACCCGGTCCCGCAGGCGCGGGTCCGCGGCGGCGACGTGCTGGTTCCCCGCCTGTCGCGGCGGCGGGCCGATGCCGCCCCGGACTTCGGGGACGGTGTGGTCGTGGTGACCGGTGCGACCGGCACGCTCGGGCGTCTGGTGGCCGAACATCTGGTGCGGGCGCATGGCGTACGCGAAATGATTCTGGTGTCGCGGTCGGCGAAGCCGACGCACATCGAGGGCGCTTCGGTACGGGCGGTGGCCTGTGATCTGGGTGATGCGGACGCGGTGGCGTCGGCGCTGGCCGGTGAGCGGGTCTCGGCGGTGGTGCACGCGGCTGGTGTGCTCGACGACGCGTTGCTGGCGGATCTGACGCCGGAGCGGCTGCAGGCCGTGTTCCGGGCCAAGGTGGACGCGGCCAGGAATCTGGTGGCCGCGACCAAGGATCTGACCGCGCTGGTGTTCTTCTCCTCGGCGGCCGGCCTGTTCGGCAACGCCGGGCAGGGCAACTACGCGGCGGCCAACGCGTTCCTGGACGCCTACGCGGAACAGTTGCGCGCCGAGGGCGTCCCGGCCACCTCGATCGTCTGGGGCCTGTGGGACGCCGGTATGGGTGGCACGCTGGGCGACGCCGAACGGCGGCGCATGCGGGCCGGCGGCATCGTGCCGCTCACCGCCGAGCAGGGCCTCGCGGCCTTCGACGCCGCGGTCGCCACGCAGAGTCCGGTGGTCGCGGCGCTCGGCCTCGACCCGGCCGCGCTGGGGCAGGCGGCCGAGGCCGGCCTGCTGCCCCCACTGCTGTCGGGCCTGGTCCGGACCCCGCGCAAGACCGCCGCCCCGACCGGGCCGCTGCTCGGTGCGCGCCTGGCCGGGCTGGCCGCCGAGGATCAGGACCGGATCGTGCTGGAAACCGTTCAGGCGCAGGTCGCGGCGGTGCTCGGCCACGAGTCGAGCAGCGCGGTCCCGCCCGGCCGGGCGTTCCAGGAGCTGGGCTTCGACTCGCTCACCGCGGTCGACCTGCGCAACCGGCTGATGACGGTGACCGGCCTGCGGCTGCCCTCGACGCTGGTCTTCGACTACCCGAACGCCGCCGCGCTGGCCGGGCACCTCGCCGAGCAGCTGCGCCCCGAGGTGGTGTCCCCGGTCGTGGCCCTGCTGGCCGAGCTGGATCAGCTGGAACAGGGGCTGCGCGCGACCACGGCCGACGACGCCGAGCGGTCCCGGGTGACCGCGCGGCTGACCGGCCTGCTCACCGCCTGGCAGGGCGGGCCGGGCGGCGGTGCTGGCCTGGCGCAGGAGCTGGAGACGGCCACCGACGACGAGATGTTCGACCTGCTCGGCAAGGAATTCGGAATCTCCTGAATGACCCCGGAAGAGGCGTAGGCAGATGAGCGAGTCAGGACAGGTTCCGGAGGACCGGCTGAGGTACTTCCTCAAGCGGGTCACCGCCGAGCTGCACGACACCCGGGAACGGCTGCGCGAGGCCGAGCAGGCCGCCGCCGAGCCGATCGCGATCGTGGGCATGGCCTGCCGTTTCCCCGGTGGCGTCCGGAACCCGCAGGACCTGTGGGAGCTGGTCGCGCAGGGCCGCGACGCGATCGGCACGTTCCCGGACGACCGTGGCTGGGACGTCGAGAACCTCTACCACCCGGATCCCGACCACCCGGGCACGACGTACTCGCGCGAGGGCGGATTCCTCGAGGACGCGGCCGGCTTCGACCCGGGTCTGTTCGGGATCTCCCCCCGCGAGGCCCTGGCGATGGACCCGCAGCACCGGCTGCTCCTCGAGACGTCGTGGGAGGCGTTCGAGCGGGCCGGGGTGAACCCGCTGGGGCTGCGCGGCTCGCGGACCGGCGTGTTCGTCGGTGTCATGTACAACGACTACGCGCTGGTAGTACAGAACTCGGCGGACGCGGCCGAGGGCTTCATGGGCACCGGCGGCAGCATCGCCTCCGGCCGGGTGGCCTACTCCTTCGGGCTGGAGGGGCCGACCGTCACCGTCGACACCGCCTGCTCGTCGTCGCTGGTGGCCCTGCACCTGGCCGTGCAGGCGCTGCGCAACCGCGAGTGCGAGATGGCGCTGGCCGGCGGCGTGACCGTGATGGCGACGCCGAACACCTTCGTCGGCTTCTCCCGCCAGCGCGGCCTCGCCCCGGACGGGCGGTGCAAGTCGTTCGCCGAGGGCGCCGACGGCACCGGCTGGGGGGAGGGTGTCGGCATGCTGGTGGTCGAGCGGCTCTCCGACGCCCAGCGACTCGGCCACCCGGTCCTCGCGGTGGTGCGCGGCAGCGCGGTCAACTCCGACGGCGCGTCCAACGGCCTCACCGCCCCGAACGGCCCCTCCCAGCAGCGGGTCATCAAGCAGGCGCTGGCCGGCGCGCGCCTCGAACCGGCCGACGTGGACGCGGTCGAGGCGCACGGCACCGGCACGCCGCTGGGCGACCCGATCGAGGCCCAGGCGCTGCTCGCCACTTACGGCCAGCGGCGCACCGAGCCGCTGTGGCTCGGCTCGCTCAAGTCCAACATCGGGCACACCCAGGCCGCGGCCGGTGTCGCCGGCATCATCAAGATGGTCCAGGCCATGCGGTACGGCGTCCTGCCGCGCACCCTGCACGTCGAGCGCCCGTCCACCCAGGTCGACTGGACCGCCGGCGCCGTGGCACTGCTCACCGAGGCCCGGGACTGGCCGTCCGTGGACCGCCCCCGACGGGCGGCGGTCTCCTCGTTCGGCATCAGCGGCACGAACGCGCACGTCATCCTGGAAGCCCCGCCGGCCGTCGAAGCCGTACCCGAGACGACCGGGCCGCTGGTGTTCACCGCGGCCGACGAGACCGCGCTCGACGCCCTGCTGGCCACCCGCTTCGACCAGCCGCACGCCGCGCGCACCCTGGCCGGGCGGGCCGTGCTGGCCCACCGCGCCGTGCGCGTCGACGACACGACGACGATCCGCGGCGTCGCGCGCCCCGGCCGCCTGGCGATGCTGTTCACCGGCCAGGGCAGCCAGCGCGTCGCCATGGGGCACGAGCTCTACCAGGCATTCCCGGTCTTCGCGTCCGCGTACGACGAGGTCGCCGCGCTGCTGGACATCCCGGACCTGGAACCCGAGCAGACCGGGTGGGCGCAGCCGGCGATCTTCGCGCTGGAGGTGGCGCAACTGGCGCTGCTGCGCTCGTGGGGCCTGCAGCCCGACGTGGTGGCCGGCCACTCGATCGGGGAGATCACCGCGGCGTACGCGGCCGGGGTCCTGACCCTCGCCGACGCGGCCACGGTGGTCGCCGCTCGCGCGCGCCTCATGCAGGCGCTGCCCGCCGGCGGCGCCATGGTCGCGGTGCAGGCCTCGGCCGATGAGGTCCGCGCGGCGTTCCCGGACGTGGACATCGCGGCGATCAACGGTCCGGTGGCGGTCGTGGTCGCCGGCACCGATGCGGAGATGTCCGCGGTCGAGCAGCACCCGTGGAAGACCACCCGGCTGCGGACCAGCCACGCGTTCCACTCGCGGCTGATGGACCCGATGCTCGACGACTTCCGGGCGGTCGTACGGACGCTGACCTTCACCGAGCCGCGCCTGCGTGCCATCTCCACCGCCGAGCCGGGCCGGCCGCTGCGCTGGACCGACCCCGAGTACTGGGTACGGCAGGTGCGCGAACCGGTGCGCTTCGCCGACGCGGCCGCCCTGCTCGACACCGAACGTGTCCTCGAGGTCGGCCCGGACACCGTGCTGGCCACCCTCGTGCCGGACGCGGTCGCCACCGTGCGCCGCGGCCGTCCCGAGGTTACGACGCTGCTCACGGCGGTCGCCACGCTGTTCGTCGACGGCGCCGATGTCGACTGGCCGGCCGTCGTCGGCGGCGCCGGCCACGCCGACCTGCCGACCTATCCGTTCACGCACCGCCGGCTGTGGCCGCGCCCCCGGCCCGGCGGCGCCGGCGACGCGCACGGCCTCGGCCTGGAACCGACCGGCCACCCGCTGCTCGGCGCCGCGATCGAGATCCCGGATGCGCAGACGCTCGTGCTCACCGGGACCCTGGACCCGGTCGCGCAGCCGTGGCTCACCGAGCACCGCGTGACCGACCGCATCGTCGTCCCGGGCACCGCCCTGGCCGAGCTGGTCCTGACCGCGGCCCACCGGGCCGGCCTCCCGGCGATCGAAGAGCTTCTGCTGCAGGCGCCGCTCACGCTGCCGGCCCGGGGCAGCGTCCCGGTCCGCGTGACGGTCACCGCCGAACAGGTCAGCGTGCACAGCCGCGACGGCGAGGACGGACCGTGGACGCTGCACGCCACCGGCACGCTCGCCGCCGGGCCGGCGCCCGACCCGGACGCCGATCTGGTCACCTGGCCACCGGCCGGGGCCGAGGAGCTGCCGATCGCCGGCCTGTACGAGACGTTCGCCGACGCCGGGCTCACCTACGGGCCGGCCTTCCGCGGGCTGCGCCGGCTGTGGCGGCGCGGCGACGAGGTGTTCGCCGAGGTGCGCACCGAGGCGCCGGTCGACGGATACGGGCTGCACCCGGCCCTGGTCGACGCGGTGCTGCACGCCATCGGCCCGGCCGCCATGCTGCCCGGCGAGGGACTGCGGCTGCCGTTCGCGTTCGCCGGGGTGCACCGCTTCGGGCCGGCCGGCGAGACGCTGCGCGCACGGCTGGCCGGTGCCGGCGCCGACGCCGTGCGCCTCGACCTGGCCGACCCGGCCGGTCTGCCCGTGGCCGCCGTGGAGCGGCTCACCCTGCGCCCGGTCACGGCGGCGCAGCTGGCCGACCGGGTGACCTACGGCGTCGAATGGGTGCCCCAGCCGATCTCCGGAACGCCCGCGACGGCGATCACCCTCGGTGAGCAACTGCCCGGCGAGCCGGTCGAGGTGCTGGTCGTGGACGCGTCCGCGCCCGGCGAGGCGTATGCGCGGACGGTCACCCTGCTGGCCCTGCTGCAGGACTGGCTGGCCGGCCCGGCGTGGGCCGAGTCGCGACTGGTCGTGCGGACCTTCGGCCACGACGCGTCGGACGCGGCGCTGTGGGGGCTCGTGCGCAGCGCCCAGTCGGAGAACCCGGGCCGGATCTTCCTGCTGGACGGGCCGGACGACGAGTTCTACCCGGTGCCGCAGGCCCGCGTCCGCGACGGCGTGGTCCGGGTGCCGCGTCTCGTGCGGGTCACCGGCCGGGAGACGCCCGGCTTCGGGGACGGCGCCGTCGTGGTGACCGGGGCGACGGGCACGCTGGGCCGGCTGATCGCGGAACATCTGGTGCGGGCTCATGGCGTACGCGAGCTGGTTCTGATGTCCCGGTCGGCGAAGCCGACGCAGATCGAGGGGGCGACGGTACGGGCGGTCGCCTGCGATCTGGGTGATGCGAGCGCCGTGGCCGAGGCGCTGCAGGGGCAGCGGATCTCCGCGGTGGTCCACGCGGCCGGGGTCCTCGATGACGCGCTGCTGACCGATCTGACCCCCGAGCGGGTGCGGACGGTGTTCCGCGCCAAGGTGGACGCGGCGAGGAACATCGTGGCCGCCACCGGTGACCTGACGGCGCTGATCTTCTTCTCCTCGGCGGCCGGCATCCTCGGCAACCCGGGCCAGGGCAACTACGCGGCGGCGAACGCCTTCCTCGACGCCTACGCGGAACAGTTGCGCGCCGAGGGCGTCCCGGCCACCTCGCTGGCGTGGGGCCTGTGGGAATCCGGGATGGCCGGCACGCTCAGCGACGCCGAGCAGCGCCGGATCCGGCAGGGCGGCATCGTCCCGTTCACCGCCGAGCAGGGTCTGGCCGCCTTCGACGCCGCCCTGGCCACCGGCCGCTCCCTGGTCGTCCCGGTCGCCCTCGACCTGGCCGCGCTGCGTCACGCCCCCGCGGTCCCGCCGGTGCTGGCCGGCCTGATCCCGGCCGCGCGCAGCGGTCCCGACGAGCAGGCCCTCGCCGCGTTCCAGCGCAACCTGGCCCGGATGAGCGCCGGCGACCGGCGCGTGGCGCTGATCGATCTGGTGAACCGGCAGACCGCGATCGTGCTGGGGCACGCCGAGACCGAGACTCTCGACCCCGACCGCCCGTTCCTGGAGGCCGGCTTCGACTCGCTCACCTCGGTCGAGCTGCGCAACCGGCTGGCCGCCGCGACCGGGCTGAAACTGCCCACCACCCTGCTGTTCGACCAGCCCACGCCCGGCGCGCTGGTCAGTCACCTGACCGGCCGGTTCGACACCGGGCCGCAGACCGCGCCCGCCTCGGGCGGCGGCACGCTCGGGGCGATGTTCCGCCAGGCCGAGCAGACCCGCCGTACCGGAGAGTTCTTCCAGGTCCTGGTCGGCGCCTCGGCGTTCCGGCCGGCCTTCCGCACACCTGCCGAGCTGCCCCGGCCGGTCGACGTGGTGCGCCTGGCCACCGGGGACGAGGCGCCCGCGCTGGTCTGCCTGCCGTCGATCCTGGCCATCTCCGGGCCCCACCAGTACGTCCGGTTCGCCGGCGCGCTCCGCGGCCGACGGACCGTGGCCGCGGTCGCCGCCCCCGGCTTCGGACCCGGGGAGATGCTCCCGGCCACGGTCGAGGCCGTCGTGAAGGCACAGGCCGAGGCGATCCGCGCACGTCTCGGCGACAACCCGTTCGCGCTGGTCGGGCACTCCTCGGGCGGCATGCTGGCCCAGGCGGTCGCTGCCGAGCTGGAGTCCGGCGGCCTCGACGTGACCGCTCTCGTGCTGATCGACATCTACTCGCACGACGTCGAGGCGCTCGCCGGCATCCAGCCGGCGCTGAGCAGCGGCATGATCGAGCGCGAGGAAGGCTACGTGCCGATGGACGACACCCGGCTCACCGCGATGGGCGGCTACGTCCGGCTGTTCCACGGCTGGCAGCCCACCCCGATCGCCGCACCGACCCTGCTGGTCCGGGCCACCGAGCCGATGTTCGGCTGGTCCCGTGACGGCGACTGGCGGTCGTCCTGGACCCTTCCGCACCTGGCCGTGGACACGCCCGGCAATCACTTCTCGGTCATGGAGGAACACGCCACCGCGACGGCGAAGGTCGTCGACGAGTGGATCACCTCCCTGGCGGTTCCACCCACTCAACCGAAAGCGACAGCTCGATGATCGACGACAACCCCTGGATCCGGCGGTTCCACCGCGAGCCGAACAGCCGCGTCACCCTGGTCTGCTTCCCGCACGCCGGCGGCTCGGCGAGCTTCTTCTACCCGGTGTCCGACGCCATGCAGTCGACCCTCCAGGTGGTGGCGTTGCAGTACCCCGGCCGCCAGGACCGCCGGATGGAGAAACCGCTGACCAGCATCGCCGAACTCGCCGACCAGTCGTTCGCGGCGCTGCGCCCGCTGATGGACCGGCCGCTGGCGTTCTTCGGGCACAGCATGGGCGCCACCCTGGCGTTCGAGGTCGCGGTGCGGATGAAGCAGGAACTGGGCACCGGCCCGGTCACCCTGTTCGCCTCCGGCCGTCGCGCCCCGTCCCGGCACCGGGACGAGACCGTGCACCGGCTCGACGACGACGGCGTGGTCGGCGAGCTGAAGAAGCTCAGCGGCACCGACACCCGGATCCTCGGTGACCTGGAGCTGCTCCGGATGATCCTGCCGGCGATCCGCGCCGACTACACCGCCGCCGAGACCTACCGCTACCAGCCCGGCCCGGCCCTGGACTGCCCGGTGGTCGCGCTCACCGGCGACAACGACCCGAAGGTCTCCATCGAGGAGGCCACCGCCTGGGGCGAGCACACCAGCGGCGGCTTCGAACTGCGCGTGTTCCCCGGCGGGCACTTCTACCTGGCCCAGCACCAGCGCGCGGTGATCAACCTGATCAGCGACCAGTTGCTCCTGCTCGCTCCCCAGTACCGGTAAGGACGGCCATGGCTCCGACATTCGTGATCAGCACCGGGCGGTGCGGGTCCACGCTGGTCTCCCGGATGCTGCGTCAGCACCCCGAGGTGCTCAGCGTCAGCGAGTTGTTCAGCACGGTCCGCAACCGTGGGTGCTTCGACGGCGAGCCCGACGGTGCGGCGTTCTGGCGGATGCTCAGCGAGCCCGACCCGGCCGTGGACGTCATGGTCTCCTCCGGCCTCGGCGTGTCGGAGCTGGTCTATCCGTACGGCAAAGGTCGTTTCCGGCCGGAGGACGGTGTTCCGGCGATCTGTCACATGACCCTGCCCATGCTCACCGACGACCCCGACGCCCTTTACGACGAGCTGGCCGCGCAGGTGCCGGCCTGGCCCGCACGCCCGATCGCCGAGCAGTACACGGCCCTGTTCACCCACCTGGCCGGCCGGTTCGACCGGCCGGTGGTCGTGGAACGCTCGGGCGGATCGCTGAGCATGGTGCCGGACCTGCGGCGGCTGTTCCCGGACGCCCGCTTCGTCTACCTGACCCGCAACGGGGTGGACTCGGCTCGTTCGATGAGCCGCCACGCCGGGTTCTGGATGATGCTGCTGAGCCGGGAAGCGGCGCGCCTGACCGGGTCGTCGTCGCCCGAGCAACTCGGCCCGGAACAGATCCGGTTGCTACCGCCCACCCTGCGCGAGTACCTGACGACCCCGTCGAAGCTTCCCGAGCTGCTGAACAGCGACGTGCCGGTGACCGCGTTCGGTGCGATGTGGGCACGGATGACCACCGAGGGCGCCCGGGAGCTTCTCCGGCTTCCGGCCGAGGGGTGGATGATGCTGACGTACGAGAGTCTGGTCGCCTCGCCCGGCATCGAACTGACCCGGTTGGCCGACTTCCTCGGGATCGCCTCACCCGGCGGTTGGCTGACCGCGGCGTCGGAGCTGGTGGGCCGTCCCCGCCGTGCCGGCGGCGAGCCGGATCCCCGGCTGATGGCGGCCCTACGGCGATCGTGTGCGCCCGGCGCCGCGGCGGATGCCTCGCTCGCGGCCGCCGCCGGACTCCCCGCGCCGTCCGCCTTCGCGGCCGCCGGTGTCTGACCGGCCGCCATGTCGCCCGTCATCGCCGTCTCCGGTGCGGCCGAGCTCCCGGAGCTGTCCACGGCAGGCCGCCAGATGACCGGCTTGCTGGCTGAGCTGCTGCCCGAGGTCGCCACCGGCGAGGCCTACACCGACCCGCCCGGTATCGCCTTGTTCCCGGCCGAGCGACAGGTGATCGCGTCCGCGGTGGAGAAGCGGCGGCGCGAGTTCACCACCGTCCGTCACTGCGCCCGGATCGCCCTCCGGGAACTGGGCCTCCCGGCGGTGCCGATCCTCCCGGGTGAGCGCGGCGCACCGGGCTGGCCACCGGGTGTGGTAGGCAGCATGACCCACTGCGCGGGCTTCCGCGGCTGCGCCGTCGCCTTCGCCGCACACGTGCGGACCATCGGCGTGGACGCGGAACCGGCCGCCCCGCTGCCGAACGGGGTACTGGAGGCCATTGCGCTGCCGGAGGAGCACGTGACGATCAAGGCGCTCGCCCCGGACCTGCCGGCCGATCGCATCCTGTTCAGCGCGAAGGAGTCGGTCTACAAGGCATGGTTTCCCCTGACGCGGCGTTTCCTGCAGTTCCACGAGGCGCGCATCGACCTGGACCCGGGTGGGACGTTCACGGCCACGCTGCTGGCCGATCCGCCGCTGCCGGTGACCGGGTTCCAGGGCCGCTGGATGTGCCGCAACGGGGTCATCGTCACGGGAATCGTGATGCCCGCTTAGGGGTGGCTCAGGGGTGGGTCGGTGGCCGGGAACCGCCCACCATGCTGCGGGAAGACCCCGGACCCGTTGCCGATCGCGATCGCGAGGAGACCATGGACACATTGGCCGAGGCGGTGATCGCCGGCGCCCCGCCGGAGGAGCTGCTCAGCATCCCGCTGCCGGGCCGGTTCCTCGCGGCGCATCTGCGGGCCGAGGACGCCGGGATGTTCGCGGGGGAGACCGACAAGGACGTACGGCGGTCGCTGCGTGTCGGCGAGGTCGACATGCCCGTGCTGGCCCCAGACGAGGTGGTCGTCGCGGTGATGGCCAGCTCGATCAACTACAACACGGTCTGGTCGGCGATGTTCGAGCCCATCTCGACGTTCGACTCGCTGCGCCGGTACGCCCGCCAGGGCGGCTACGCGACCCGCCACGACCTGCCGTTCCAGGTCGTCGGCTCGGACGCGGCCGGTGTCGTGGTGCGCGTCGGGGACGGCGTCCGGCACTGGGGCGTGGGCGACCACGTGATGATCAGCCCGGCCTACGTCGACGACCAGGACCCGCGCGCCCACGCCGACGCGATGATGGGACCGTACGGCCGGGCCTGGGGGTATGAGACGAACTTCGGTGGGCTCGCCCACTACACCGTCGTGCGGGCGACCCAGCTGGTTCCCAAGCCGGCCCACCTGACCTGGGAGGAGGCCGCGTCGATCACGCTGTGCGCCGGTACGGCGTACCGAATGCTGGTGAGCGACGCGGGTGCCCGGATCAAACAGGGCGACATCGTGCTGATCTGGGGCGCGACCGGCGGCCTGGGTGGATACGCCGTGCAGATGGTCAAGAACGGCGGCGGCGTTGCGGTCGGCGTGGTCAGCTCGGAGGCCAAGGCCCGCATCCTGCGCGAGCAGGGCTGCGACGTGATCATCGATCGGCGCGAGATCGGCATGGGCGACGGCGACAGCGACGGCGACGCCATCGAGTACGGCAAACGGCTCGGCCGCAAGATCCGCGCCGAGCTGGGCGAGGACCCGCACGTGGCCTTCGACTACGTCGGCCGGGCCACCTTCGGCACCTCGGTGCATGTGGTGCGCCGCGGTGGCGTGGTAGTGACCTGTGGCTCCAGCTCCGGATATCAGCACGAGTACGACAACCGCTACCTCTGGATGAACCTCAAACGGATCATCGGCAGTCACATCGCCAACCTGCAGGAGCAGTGGGAGACCTCCCGCCTGTTCCACCAGGGAGGCCTCGTGCCGATCCTGACCGACGTGTTCCCGCTCGCGGAGACCGGGGAGGCGTTGCGCCTGGTGCAGACGAACCGGCACGTCGGCAAGGTGGGCGTGCTCGCCCTGGCGCCCGAGGAGGGCACCGGCGTGACCGATCCGGAGCTGCGAGCGCGTATCGGCGAGGACCGGATCACCACGTGGCGCTCGTACGCGACGACGACGGCGCGGGTGTGACCATGACGGGCATCGGCATCCTCGCGACCGGGTCGTACGTCCCCAAGCAGATCGTGACCGGCGACGACGTCGCCGGACCGGCGGGCGTCACCCCGGAATGGATCGAACGCAAGACGCAGATCGTCACCCGCCGCTACGCCGCCCCCGACCAGGCCACCTCCGACCTGGCGGCGCAGGCCGCGAACCGGGCGCTCGAGCAGGCCGGCGTGCCCGCGAGCGCCCTGCGGTACCTGATCGTCTCCACCTCTACCCCCGACTCGCCGCAGCCGCCGACCTCATACGTCACCCAGGACCTGATCGGCGCGGACCGGGCCGCCTGCTTCGACATCAACGTCGTCTGCAGCGGTTTCGTCTACGGCCTGGCCCTGGCCCGCGCCCTGGTCGCGCAGGAGCCGGGCGCCCTGGCCCTGGTCGTGGCGGCCGACATCTACTCCCGCATCCTCGACGTCACCGACCGCAAGACGGTCGTGCTGCTCGGCGACGGGGCCGGCGCGGCCCTGGTCGGCCAGGTCCCCTCCGGCGGGTTCCTCGACGTGGAACTAGCCAGTTTCGGCCACGCCCAGCGGCTGATCCGGGTCGACGGCGGCGGCACCCGGATGCCGCTGACCGACGAGACCGTGGCCAACGGCGACCACTTCTTCCGGATGAACGGCCGGGGTGTCCGCGACTTCGTCATGGACAATGTCCCCGGCGCGGTACAGACCCTGGTCGAGCGGACCGGGCACCGGCTCGGCGACGTCGACCACTTCGTGCCTCACCAGGCCAACGGCGTGCTGCTCAGCGAACTTGTCACCCGCTGCGGTTTAGACACCGCACAGACGCATCGAACCCTGGAACGCTACGGCAACACCGGCAGCGCCTCGGCCGCCCTGGCCCTCGATGACGCCAACCAGAACGGCCACCTCAAGGCGGACGACCTCGTGCTGATCACGACGTTCGGCGGCGGCATGTCGCTCGGTGCGACGCTGCTGCGCTGGACGGCGGCGTCATGATCGAGTACGTCGGTATCGTCGGCTGCGGCACCATGGGCGCCGGCATCGCCGAGATCAGCGCCAAAGCCGGTCTGGATGTGCTGGTCGCGGTTTCGTCGGCGGCGTCGGCCGAGGCCGGGCAGGCGCGGATCACCAAGTCCCTGCAACGAGCGGTCCGCAAGGGCAAGCTCGCCGTCGAGGACGCCGACCGGCTCCGGGCGTCGATCAGGTTCACCGAGTCGCTCGGCGACCTGGCCGACCGGCAGCTCGTCGTCGAGTCGGTGCACGAGGACGAGAAGCTCAAGCGGCGGCTCTTCGCCGACCTCGAGGACGCGCTCACCGACCCGGCCACCATCATCGCCACCAACACGTCGTCGATGCGGATCACCCCGCTCGCCGACTGCACGCGCCGCCCGCACCGGGTGGTCGGCACACACTTCTTCAATCCGGCCACCGTCATGCCGCTGGTCGAGCTCGTGCCGGCCGAGCAGACCGGCGCCGAGGTGATCGACGCGGTCGAGGCGTTCCTGACCGGGCCGCTGGGCAAGCAGGTGATCCGCTCGGCCGACCGGCCCGGGTTCGTGGTCAACGCGCTGCTCGTGCCGTACCTGGTCGAGGCCGTCCGGCTGGTCGGCGACGGGCACGCCACCGCCGAGGACGTGGACCGCGGCATGAAACTGGGCTGCTCGCATCCGCTCGGCCCGATCGAGCTGGTCGACATGATCGGCCTCGACGTCATCGCGTCGGTTGCCGACGCTCTCGAGGTGCCCCCACCGCAGCTGCTGACCGACCTGATCAGCAAGGGACGGCTGGGCGTCAAAACCGGTGCCGGCTTCTTCGACTACCCACGCTGAGCAGACCTACCGAGCGGCACGCGAGACGACAGACCGGCTCTCGACGGATGGAAGCGCTCGGCCAGCGAGGCGTCTATGGAGCACGACGAACTCCAGGCAGAGGAGTAGCAGTGGCGGCTGATTCGCGTTCAGGTGTCGTGCTCGGCGGCCGATCGGGATAGCGAAGGCGGAGTAAAGGTGCGGAGAAACGAATCGTCGAGGCGGCGCGGGGCAGTTGATGCGACTTGGGTCATCCGTTCAGCGGACGTTGCTGTTCACCGCTGCCTACGTGGCCGCCACCTATGCCGGGCGCCTGACCGTGATGGATGCGACGAGTCTGGTCTGGCCGGCCGCGGGCGTAGCTGCCCTCTGGGCGGTGATGCAGTACCGGTCGTCCTGGCGCGGAGCGGACGCGGTGGCGCTGGCCGCGGCGACAATGACCGCCAATACCGCTACCGGTGCACCAGCCTTGCTGGCTGCCGGGTTCGTGGTCGCGAACCTGGTCCAGGCGACCATCTTCGGATGGTCGTTTCATCGATGGCTGCCACAGCTGTGGGAAGCTGACCGATTACGACCGCTGCAGCGGCCTCGCGATCTGTGGCGTCTGTCCGCGATCGCTTGCCTCTGCTCTGCTTGTGGAGCGGCCGTCGGCCCGCCCGCGGTGTGGCTGGTCAGCGGCACCTATTCGTGGTGGGCGCCCGCTCTGTGGCTGACGCGCAGCACGGTCAGCATCATGCTGATCGGCACCACGGGGCTTCTGCTCGGCGCATGGTGGCACCGGCGCCGGGCGAGCACACCGCGGACCGGCCCTTGGACGCTGTGGGCAGCTATGCCCGTGCAACGGCGCCTGGAATACGCGATCTTGGTAGTGATGTCCGCGATGTCGTACGGTGTCGTGTTCGGTGTCAACCGTCACCTGCCGCTGGCGTTCACCGTCCTGGCGCTGACCATCTGGTCGGGCTCACGGCTGCACACCGCATTCGTCGCCGTGCACGACCTGGTGTTCGGCACTGCGGCGATCCTGTTCACCCTGGCCGGCCGCGGTGTCTTCGCCAACATCGCCTTCCCGCCGGCCAGAGCGATGGTGGCCCAGGCGTTCGTCGGCATGATCGCCATGGTCGGGCTGGCGTTGGCCCTGGGCCGCGACGAGCGCTCTGCGCTGCTGGACCAGCTCCGTGGCGCTGAGCGCGTTGCGGCACGGCAGGCCAAGATGATGAACGCCATCGTCGACTCGATGGCCGAGGGTGTGACCGTCGTCGACGAGCCCGGCCGCTTCCTGCTGCGTAACGCCGCGGTACGCCGACTCGTCGGCGGCGTCGTCAGTCCCTCGGACCGGATGGCCCGACCCGACTTCTACGGCCTGTTCCACCCGGACGGCCGGCCCTTGGCGCCCGACGAGATGCCGTACCGTCGGGCGCTTGCCGGCACTCACGTGCGCAGCATGGACATCATGGTCCGCAACCCCGGTGTGCCCGAAGGTCGCATCCTCAACGTCAACTCCACCGCCCTGCCCGACGGCGAGGACGGCACCCGCTGCGCCGTGACCGTGTTCCACGACGTCACGGCCGAGCGACGGCACCGCCAAGAACTCGCTTCTTTCGCCGGTGTCGTCGCCCATGACCTGCAGAACCCCCTCGCCACGGTCGAAGGCTGGAGCACCGCCCTGACCGAGATGATCGAGGAGGCGCCGGCCGGATCCATGACGGCACCCTTGGCCGCACCCGTGCAGCGCATCAGCCGCGCCGCCGCCCGCATGCGCGACCTGATCGACGATCTGCTGGCCTACACCACATCCCGCGACGCCAATCTGGCACCCAGCGCGGTCGATCTCGGCGACCTGGTCAACGACATCGCCATCGCCCGTATCGACCAGGCACAGAGCAACGACGCTCCCGCACCAGCATTCACCATCGGCCGACTGCACCCGGTCTACGCCGACCCCGTGCTGGTACGCCAGTTGCTGGAGAATTTGATCGGCAACGCCATCAAGTACAACGCCCCCGGCGCTAGCGCACACCTGACCGTCACCACCCGGCACGACGACGCCATGGTCGAAGTCACCATCGACGACAACGGCATCGGCATACCGCCCGGACAACACGAGGCGATCTTCGACAACTTCCACCGCGCCCACGCCACTAACGGCTACACCGGAACCGGCCTCGGACTGGCTATCTGCCAACGCATCGTGCAACGCCACGGCGGAACGATCCGGGCCACCGACAACCCGGCCGGCCAGGGAACCCGGATGACCTTCACCCTGCCCGCCGACGCCGCAGCCCTGCCCGCCCCCGAAACCGACACCATCACGGCAGAGCCATCACCGGAGCCGGACGCGGCCACCACCGGCGCGACGCCCGCGCCGGTACCAGCGGTGACGCCGGCGCCTGCCATACCACCGGGCCGGCAGACGTCCCCGGCGACCACGTTCGACAACGCCGCCCACCTGGTCCTCAATTACCTGCATGAGCAGATGCCGCTGGCGTTCTGGGCCGTTACCCGCGTCGAGAACGGCCGGCAGACCTATCTCTATCTGGACGCCGACAACGGCTACGGGCTGCGGCAAGGTGAAAGCCACCCGTGGAAGGACAGCTTCTGCGTTCACATGGCGGCCGGCGATGCCCCGGCCGTTGCTCGCGACGCACAGATGGTGCCGCAGTACGCTGCCGCCGGCGTCAACGCGCTGATCGACATCGGCACCTACGCCGGCGCGGCCATCACCGAACCCGACGGCACCCTGTTCGGCGCCATCTGCGGTCTCGACCCACAGATCCACACCGGCGACCCCTGCATGATCACAGCTGAACCGCTGCTCGCCCTTTTCGGCGAACTCCTGAGCACCGCACTGGCCGCCGACCGCGCATACGACCACTACACCGACGCCTACCTGCGCGAACAACTGAGCGGACACACCGACCCCCTCACCGGCCTACCGAACCGCCGCGCCTGGGTCCACCTGCTCGACCAGGCCCGGACCCGTTACCAACGCCTGGCCGATCCGCTGGTCGTCGCCGTCATCGACCTGGATCGGCTCAAGACGATCAACGACAGCCATGGCCACGCTGCCGGTGACGCATACCTGATCGCCGCCGCGGCGGCGATACGCCGCGCGCTCAGGGACAGCGACGTCGTAGCCCGTCTCGGTGGCGACGAATTCGGCCTGCTGCTCAACAGCTGCACCGAAGCCGACGCACCGGACGCGATCGGCCGGATCCACGCCGCACTCGAGGCGGCAGCCGTCGCCGCCTCGATCGGATGGTCCGCTGTCACCACGACCGACGGTCTCGCGGCGGCATGGGAACGGGCCGACGACGCCATGTACGCCAGCAAACGCGACAAAGGTCAACGTCAGGCCCTATCTGCCGCCCCGCCGCCCGTCATCGGGGATGACGACGAACGACTTCCACCATCCCGGTGACAACCCGGCCCAGACGACGCATCCGCGGTGGCTACGAGTCCGGATGAGGGTTGAGCTGGGAATGCGTTGCTTTCAGGCCAGGCTGCGAGCACGACGGCACCGCTCCGGGGGCCGAGCGGTGCCGTCGTGCTCAGTCCGGGGCCGTGACCCGTCAGGCGGTCTTGGCGCCCAGCAGGTCGACCTTGGTGATGACCGGGGCCGAGCTCAGCATGGTCTCCGCGGAGTCCATCAGCGCGGCGGCGATCTTGCCCTCCAGGTGGCTCTGCCGGCCCTGCTCGTCGTCGAAGGTGTCGAACACCCCGAACGTCGTCGCGTTCTGCCGGAACGAGTACCAGGTCACGGTGCCGGGCTCATTCTCGGCCAATTCCAGCGCGCCGCGCAGCATCGCCTCGATCTCATCGGCGTGCTCCGGCTTGGCCTCGATGTATGCCAGCAGACCGATCTTCATGGTGTCTCTCCCTGTCGGGGAACTGCCGGCTCGTTCCGGCTGACATGAACCTATGACGCCCCGATCGAGGGCGTCAGTGGCGGAAGCGCCATCCCTGATAGCGTTTCCGACATGAAAATCGCCATTCTCGTGTACGACGGGGTGTTCGACTCGGGGCTGTCGGCGATCCTCGACGTGCTGGACGCCGCAAACGCGATGGGTGAGGAAGCCGCCTCGATGGGGGTGCAGCCGCCCGACGCACCGCGGTGGGACGTGACGACGGTCGGCTTCCAGCCACAGGTGCGCACCGGCGCGGGGCATCTCGTGACGGCATCACCCGTCGCCGACGCCGACGCGGCGGATCTCCTCATCGTCCCGGCGTTGGCCGAGCGACGCCCCGCGGCCCTGCTCGACCAGGTCACCGGTGACGAGACCCGGCCCGTACGCGAGGCGATCGCCCGGCATCGCGACCGTGGCGCGGCCGTCGCCTCGGCGTGCACCGGCACCTTCCTACTGGCCGCGACCGGCATCCTCGACGGCCTGGAGGCGACCACCACGTGGTGGCTGGCGCCGATCCTGCGGGCGCGCCACCCGATGATCCGCGTCGACCAGGACCGGATGCTCATCACCTCGGACCGGGTCACCACCGCCGGGGCGGCGTTCGGCCACATCGACCTTGCCCTGGCGATCGTGCGCGACCGCAGCCCGATGCTGGCCGACCTGGTGGCCCGCTACCTGGTGATCGACAACCGCCCGTCGCAGTCCGCGTACATCATCCCCAGCGCCCTGGCCCAGAACGATCCAGTGGTGGCAGCCTTCGAACGCTGGGTCAGGGAACGCCTGACCGGCCCGATCAGCATCCCCGACGCGGCCGCCGCGATCGGGATCAGCGACCGCACCCTCCAGCGCAGTGTGCAACGCACGGTCGGCACTTCACCGATCCGCTTCGTGCAGGACCTGCGGGTCGAGCAGGCCACCCACCTGCTGCGGACCACCGGGCTGTCGCTGGAGACGATCGCCCGCCGGGTCGGCTACGAGCACCCGAACACTTTGCGGGTGCTGCTGCGGGAACGCACCGGCCAGACCACGACCACCCTCCGCGGAATCTGACGCGGCGGCCTGGCAGCGAGCAGCACCTGATCAACATCCTCAAGTGGGTAGCCCGCCGGCGGGGGCGGTGGCGCCTCACCCCGGACGGGATCATCGATCGGCAGGTGTACGGGCACCTCCTCGTACCGTGGGAGGCCCTGGCCACACCGGACCCGGCATACCCCTGTGACGCCTATCAGGTGGGTCTCCGCGTCGGGTGCTCGGATCTGGTACGCAAGCGCAGCTTCCGCAGCGGCGGCCGCACCACACTCCCGGCCACGGGTACAAGTGCCGCATTCCTGACCCGCGCGATCAACGAATACACGAGCCATCCCGAGGGCCGGCTGACGATCGGCTCCGTGGCAGCCCTGACCCACCTTCACACGATCGCTCCGGTCATGGCGCCCGCAGATCAAACCCGATCCGTTCCGAGGACCACGAACTCATCCCGGGCCAACGAGCAGAAGAGGACAACAACTCGCTCTACCTCTGCTGGCGTGCCGGGTGTCCCGGTCTCGATGCGATCGGGGCCGCGGCCAGCAGCGCCTTGGTGTGCGCGTCACCGACCGAGTAGTGGATGTTCGTACCCTCGCGGCGGCCTTTGACGATGCCGGCCAGGCGCAGCTTGGCCAGGTGCTGGCTGACCGCGGTCGGCGCGGCGCCGACCAGGTCGGCCAGGCAGGCGACGGAGGTCTCGCCCGGCCTCGGCGCGTGACCTCACGGCAGTGGGCGCTCACCGAGATCCGCTGGGCGACACTGGCCACGCTGCTGTTCGCCGCCGGCGGCATCACGCAACTCGCCGGGGCGCCGGCTCCGATCTGGTGGGCGCTCTACCTGGCCTGTTACGCCGCCGGGGGATGGGAACCGGCGCTGTCCGGCCCGCAGGCGCTACGCGAACGGACCCTCGACGTCGACCTGCTGATGATCGTCGCCGCGATCGGTGCCGCCGGGATCGGCCAGGTCTTCGACGGCGCCCTGCTGATCGTCATCTTCGCGACCTCCGGGGCGCTCGAGGCGTTCGCCACCGCCCGGACCGCCGACAGTGTGCGGGACCTGCTGGGCCTGCCCCCCGAGCGAGCCACCCGGGTCGACGCCGACGGCACCGAGCGCAGCGTGCCCAGCGAGCAGCTGCAGCTCGGCGAGGTGATCCGGATCCGGCCTGGCGAGCGCATCGGCGCCGACGCGCGAGTCGTCGACTGTCCACCGCCTGGCCTCGGACCGCCTGGTCATCACCGCACTCCCTTCCATACCCCTAGGGGGTAGGGGTGAGGCGGTGGTTGGAGGGCGGCACTGTGCCGCCCGTCGTCCAGAGCTGAGGGAGATCGTGATGGCGACTCAGACCTACACCGTGACCTGCATGACCTGCTCGCACTGCGTCAACTCGGTCAGCACCGAGATCGGCAAGCTGCCCGGCATGACAGATGTCCAGGTCGACCTGCCCGCCGGGGCGGTCACCGTCACCAGCGACCAGCCTCTCGAGCAGATCGTCGAAGAACGCCAGTTCCAGGGTGCGTCGCTGGTCGTCGGGCAGACGCCCCAGCTCGTCGACGACCACCAGCCGGTCGACGATCCGCTCCGGGCTGTCCTCGACGACCGGCGCCGGGTGCTGCGCCTGCACCGTCTCGGCGATCCGCTGCTCGCGAGCCGCGGCCCGGAACCGGTCCATCACCTTGCGCCGAGCGATCCCGAGCAGCCAGCCCAGCATCGTCCCGCGCTGCGGGTCGAAGCCGTCCCGGCCGTTCCACGCCGCCACGAATGTCACCTGGGTGACGTCCTCGGCGTCGGCCCGATTGCCGAGCAGACGTTGGGCCAGGTACAGCACGGCCGCGCCGTGCCGGTCGTACGCCTCGCGTAATGCCTTCTCGTCGTCGGCGCGTAAGCGCTCGGCGAGTTCGTCGTCGGAGCTCATCGACCTCCTTCCTGTTCCCAGGGTTCTTCATGTGTTCGTTCGCCGGGGCCTCGCCGGTTGCAGCCGGGCACTTTTTCGTTCGCCTGCATCCAACCGTCGCGGTGCTGACGAAGGACCGGACACAGCCAGTCAACGAGGACCATGTGGAGGAATCAGATGCGCATTCCGGTTTTCGGCCGCCGCGCCGCCGTCGTCGGCGCCGTGTGGTTGCTTGGGTTCGGCGGCCTGGCCGGGCTCACCACGTCCCCGGCTTTCGCCAAGGCGAACTCGAAGGTTACCGTGGTGCACGGCATTCCCGGCCAGCCGGTCGACGTCTACGTCAACGGCAAGAAGACCATCCCGGATTTCCAGCCCGGAAAGGTTGCCGGCCCGCTGAGCCTGCCCGCCGGCGAGTACGACATCGCGCTCACCAAGCCCGGCGGTGCCATCGGTGACGCGCTGCTCAAGGTCGACGACGCCAAGGTTCCCGGCGACGCCAACATCAGTCTGGTGGCGCACCTGGACGAGGGCGGCAAACCGGCTCTGACCCCGTTCGCCAACGACACCGGCAAGCTCGGCCCGGGCCAGGCGCGGCTGATCGTCCGCCACACCGCGGCGGCGCCCGCCGTCGACATCCGGGCCGGCGGCAAGCCGGTGTTCAAGGACGTCACCAACGGCAAGGAGGGCAAGGCCGACCTGCCGGCCGGGACGGTCTCGGCCGACGTGGTGCTGGCCGGCACCGACACCCGGGTGCTCGGCCCGGCCGACCTCGACCTGAAGGAAGGCACCGCGACCATCGTCTACGCGGTGGGCTCGGCCGACGACAAGACCCTGGACATCGTGTCGCAGAGCATCGACGGGCTGCACTCCACGCCCGGCGGTGTGCCCAGCGGTGACGGCGGCGCCGCCGACGGGAACGGGTCGCTGCCCTGGTACGGAGCCGGCGCGGTCGGCATCCTGCTCGCCGTGTTCGGCCTCACCCGGCTGGTCATCGCCCGCCGATGAGCGTCTCGCCCGCGGACCGCACGCTCCGGCGATGGCCGGGGCGTGCCCTGCTCCTGATGATGCTCGGCATCGCGGTGGCAGTCGCGGCCGGCATCGTCGTCCACCGGTCGCAGCCCCGAGCGGATTTCGGCGCCTCGACGGTCATCGGCCTGGAGTCCCCGGAGCCGTCCGCCGCGGACACTCGGGTGCCGATCGCGGACGGAACGGTGCCGGCGGTCACGGCCGTCGACCGGCCCGCTCGCCTCCGTGTCCCCGCCCTCGGACTGGACGCGGCGGTGGACGCGGTCGGCATCGACCCGGCGACCGGCGAGTTCGCCGTCCCACCCCGCGTCGACCGGGTCGGTTGGTACCGGTACGGCCCGGGCTTCTCGGCCGACGCGGGATCCATCGTCATCGCCGGACACGTGGACAGCGCCGCCGAGGGCAAAGGCGCCTTCTTCCGGCTCGGCTCGCTCGGTGACGGCGACCGCATCACCCTCACCTCCGACGACGGCAAGGAGCGACAGTTCGACGTGGTCGCCCGTGAGCGCTACCGGAAGACCGCCATCCCGCTGCAGAAGTACTTCGCTCGCGACGGCGCCGTCCGGCTCACCCTCATCACCTGCGGCGGTCCCTTCGACTCGAAGACCAGGCACTACCGCGACAACGTCGTGGTGACCGCCGAAGCCCGTACCCCATGACACACGCGGCAGGCCCCGGCAGCCCGCCGGTCTGCTCGGCCCGGTCCGCTTGGAGACCGTTGCGTGACGTCCCGCCGTCGTCGTCTCGGGACGACGCCGGCGACGACTCGATGCTATTAGATGATCACTGAAAGTAAGGTCAAGTCTTTACAGACCTGGATGGCCGGCGATTGAATCAGCCATCGGCCTCGCGCCGCCCGCAAAGACAAACGGGATCCGCCATGGCAGTGAGTGCCGCGACACCGACGTCCGACCCGATCGAGTCCCCGCCGTCCCAGGTCGACTGTCTGTTGTGCTCTTATGCCTGGCTCCAGCCGGCCTTCGGCCGCTACCTGTACTCGATGCTGATCGAGCCCGGCCTGGGCGCGGGCAAGGTGCTGACCCGCTGGAACGTGCAGGTCGACACGACGAAAGCGGGCCGGGACGACAAGGGGCAGCCACGCACCCCGCGGAAGGTCGACGCGGAGGAGTTGCAGAAAGCGCTGTCGATCACCGTCCGCAAGGCCGGCATCGCCGGTATCCGGGTCCACAACCGCCTGTTCGTGGACGGGGTGCGGCCGGACGTGGTGGACGGCCTGCTGCCCGACCGCGAGCAGCCGCCGTCCCCGGTGGTGGCCCGCCACGAGATCCGGCACGCGATCCTCCATGCGACCGAGGCCGCCCGCACGTATCTGTGCATCGAGTTGCCCGCCTGGAACGGCGAGCTGCTGGTGACCGTTTATGTTCGGGCGGTCGAGTACGGCGACGACCTCTACGTGGAGTTCTACGCCTACGTGCTGCTGCCGCTGCACCCGGTGATCGCCTCGGCGGAGAAGCTTCCGGTGTCGCCGTACGGCCGGGCCGTGCACGTCGCCCGATGGACCGGGCCGATCGGGCTCCGGCTGCTGCGTGACGCCCCACGGACGCTGATCATGTCGGCCCGGTGGCGGTGGTTCCTGGCCCGGCGCCCGGCCCGTCAGCGGCGGCTGATCCGCAAGTCGGCCTACTTCGACTACGGCGCCTCCCGCGGCATCCGTGCCGCGGTCGCGGCACAGCACCGGGATCGGCGATTCGCCACGAAACCCCAGCTTGCACTCACGATGATCGAACGTGCCCTGGACGCCGGCATGCCCGCCGGGTGGGTCACCGCCGACGAGGCGTACGGAGGCGACTCGAAGTTCCGCATCGCGCTGCAGCGCCGCCGGGTTGGCTATGTGGTCGCCGTGGCCTGCCGGCAGAAGATCCCGACCGAGCCCGGCAGTGCCCGCGCCGACACGTTGACCGCCGCAGCCCCGGTCCTCGCCTGGAAACGGCGCAGTTGCGGACCCGGCGCCAAAGGCGAGCGTCTCTATGACTGGGCCGCTGCGACTCTGCCCGATACCGGCACCGCCGACCACGGCTATCAGCGTTGGCTGCTGGTGCGCCGTAGCATCGTCAAGCCCGCTGAGCTGGCCTACTACCTGTGTTACGGGCCCGCCGACACCACCGACGAGCACCTCATCAAGATCGCGGGAAGTCGCTGGGCTATCGAGGAATGCTTCCAAACCGCGAAGGGCCAGGTCGGCCTCGACGAGTACCAGGCCCGCCGCTACAACGCCTGGTACCGGCACATCACCCTGGCCATGCTCGCCCACGCGTTCCTCGCCGTCACCGCCACCACAGCGGGAAAAGACGACCGCCCGAAGACGGGCTCATCGCCCTCACCCTCAACGAAACCCGCCGTCTGCTGGCACACCTGATCACCACCGGCCGCAGTCGCGACTTCATCGATCGATGGTCGCGATGGCGCCGCCGACACCAGCACAGAGCCAAAACAAGCCACTACCAGCGAAGACTCCGCCTCACGGAAGTGCTGCTGTCGTACTAGGTCGCGAGGACGTTGCCGCGCAGGGCGACGCCCTCCTCCGCGTCGGCGAGAACCGAGCGGATGGCGCCGTCGTCGCCGTCCCAGTCCGCGACGATAGCGCTGAGCATGAACAAACAACTCGGGTAGACGTCGCGGTTGGTGATCCCCTCCAGGGGCGGCTTCTCGCCGAAGAGGAGGCGCGTCAGGTAATCCGCCTTCATCAGGTCGATGTCCCGCCAGTGCTGGGCCTTGGTGAGGCTGGCCAGAGCCATCGTCTCGGTGAGGTCGGGATCCGGTGCAGGTAGGTGCGGACGGCGACCGTGAAGGCCAGCCGGGCCACCCGTAGCAGATCCACCTGTGGGATCTCGTCCACCGGCGGTCCGGACAACCGATTCCCGCGCAGCAGGTGGCGCAGGTACCGGCCGGCCAGCGAGGCGGGCTCGGTGTACCGCCGCTCTTGCTCCGGGAACGGCCGGGGCGGGCGGGCGACGGGGCGGGCGCGCGGCACGAAGTCCTCAACGGCCAGGAGGCGTTCGAAGGTCCGCCGCCACCGGTCACCGTCCAGCACCGGAGCGTCGTCGGGGTCCGGCGGCTCGGAGACGGCCGCCACCGCGGCCGTCTCCCGCACCGCCTCCACGAGCAGCGCGTCCACCGCCCGGTCGTCGAGTGCCAGCTCGTCGGCGAGACCGAGCAGCGAGGCGAGGACGATCTCGGCGACCGCCTCGTCCGGCACGGCGGTGAACAGCTCGGTCTCCCCCGTCATGCCGCGCAGGATCGCCTCGACGTGCCGGGGGTGCAGCGAGCGACCGGCGGGCGTCCGCTCGACCAGACGCCGGGCGAAGGTGGTGATGACCCGGCGGTCCCACCGGTCGTCGAACAACCGGCGGGCCGCCACGCCGCACGCCAGGGGGGTCACCTGGAACGGCGGGCCGCCGGCCAGCTGCTCCCGGGCGATCCGCCGGCGCTCCCGGTGGTCGCCGGTCAGCGCCGCGCGGAGCCACCGCGCCTCCGCCGAGTACGGGGCCGCGTTGCCGCCATCAGGTGAGCCCATCCGCTGTTTCCCTCCCGGGTCACGGTCCACGAAGTTCACCGGCCACGCTATCGGCCGATCACCTTCGTCGCTTGCTCGCCGACTTGGGCGCCACCCACAGGATCGTGCCCATCAGGGCGTAGGCGCTCCCGGTGTCGAGACCGTCCGCCGCGTTCGTACCCGCAGAGACTGCGGTATCGCCGACGCCCTGACCGGGACCGAAGCTCGCGTCTGCGTCGTGGCGCCGTCGATTATGGAGCTGGCGTAGTCGTTCATGTCGTCCAGGTCCTCGAGGCCGTCGCCCATGGCGTCGGCGATGTCGTCCGGTATCTTCTTGCGGCGTTCGTTCTCATGGCTCGGGGCGTCCAGGGCGTCGTCGGGGTCGACCTCGTCACGCGGCCGGGTGCCCGGCTTCGGGCCTCTCGTGCCGCCCCTCGGAACGGCGGAGTGCTGCATCCGCTGACCCGCCGCCTCGACCTCCTGGCGGCCACCGGAGCCGGCGGCGTGGCCGGCGAGGGCGCGGCCCACCAGGCCGCCGACCTGGGTGTTGCCGAACGAGCGGACCATGTTCACCGCGGCCGATCCGCTGACCTGGACGGCCTCGCGCAGGCCACCGCGGACCTGGCCGCGCACCGCGCCACGCCGGTGAGCTAGATGCGGTTGGCGATGCGAGTGACCTCGCCGGTGAGGTCGATACTGCCATGCTAGGCCGCGACCGTGGCCGGTTGAGGCTATCCGGGCCACCGCCGCTGTGACAGCCGTATCAGCCGGTCGCTCCGCGACCCATCAACCGAACTGCCAGCCGATCAGGTTCCACTGCCAGCAGAACCAGGCCAGGGCCCCGACCCCGGCCAGCAGCACTCCCTGGTGGACGCGTTCCGCGACGGGCGCCTCACGCCAGCCGGTGATGGCGGTGCCGACGGCACCGAGCCCCAGCGCAAACACCACGATCGGTACGACGAGCAGGGCGCGCAGGCCCACCGGGGCGCCGGGCAGAAACGCGCTGGCACTGCCGGACAGGACGGTTGCCAGCCCGGCGAGGAACCCGAGCCCCAGCAGCGTCGCCAGGGCGGCCAACGCGCGCGACAGCCGCCACGAACGTGCGCTTTTGGCGCGGCCGCGTATCCGGCGTACCACCGCGGCACCGGGCACCACCGGCGCACTGAGCGCCACGACCAGGAATCCGGCCAGCACCGCGATGTTGACCGGCAACGTCTGCGCGGCACTGATCCGCTCGAACGCGGCCCCGTCGGTCTCGACGTACCGGCCCCCGTCCACGACCACCAGATGGTCGTCGCCGGCCTGGTAGGAACCGTCGCCCTGGGGCGTCCACGTCTTGTCTTGGAACCGGAGCGCTCCGGCGTCGGTCACCGTCAAACGCGCCGGATCGAGCAAGGTGAGCAGTTTCTCGACGCCGGTGACGTTACGCCGGGCCGGGGCGTAGGAGCCCGCCTGCGGCACCACGGCGCGCTGCGACCCCGACGCCGCCGGCGGCGATCCGGGCGCGAACCGGTCGAGGAACCCGTGGACGACCTCGTTCAGCGCGCCGGCCCCGTGCAGCGAGTTGAGCGACAGGAAGAGCCCCAGCCGGCAGTCCGGCACCAGCACCAGCACGCTTTCGAACCCCTCCCAGTCGCCGCCGTGCGTGAGCACTCGATGCCCGTTGAACACCCGGTCCATGAAGCCGTGCGCGTACCCACCGACCCGGGGATCCGCCGGGAACGACCGGGTCCGCATGAGCGCGGCCGTCTGCGGCTTCAGGATGCCGTCACCCCGGCCGAGCTGCGCGATCATGAACTTCGCCAGGTCCGACGCCGTCGCGCTGATCGAACCGTCCGGCGTGAGCTGGTCGAACATGAACGGAACCGGCGCGTCACCCTCGCCGTAGCTCTTCGCGAGGTCGGGGGCGAGCGCCGGGGGCAACGGCTCGGACGCGGTGCTGTGCGTCATGCCCAGCGGCGTCAGCAGATGCCGCTGCACGTAGGCGTCCCACGGCTCACCGCTGACCTGAGTCACGAGATAACCGGCCAGCGCCGCCCCGTAGTTCGAGTACGCCGGCACCACTGCGGGCGGACGGATCCGCGCCGGGACGTTCTTGGCCAGGTACTCGCCCAGCGGCACGACGCTGCCGGCGGTGCGGGCGCCTGTGCCGATGAGGCGATCCTCGAAGCCCGTGGTGTGGTCGATCAGGTCGCGCACCCGGATCGGCTGCGGGTAGGTGCGCGGGATCCGGAACGTGGTGAGGTACGAGTTCACGTCCGCGTCCAGGTCCAGTCGACCGGCTTCGACCTGCTGCATCACCGCCGTTGCCGTGAACAGTTTGGTGATCGACGCGATACGCACGAGAGTGCGCTCCGGATCCATCCCGGTGCCGGCGGCCACGTCGGCGTGGCCGAAGCCGTGGGCGTAGGCGACGTCTGTGCCGGAGACCACCGACACGACCGCTCCCGGCGTCCCCGTCCTGCGCAACTGTTCCGGCACCACGGACTCGAAGTACGCGGAGGCCGGGCTCGCGGTCGGTGGGGCACAGCGGGGCGGGGCGGCGTAGGCGGGGGCGGCCCCCATCAAGCCCGCCACCAGCGCCAGCGCCATGGCGGCACCGGGTTGCGGCCTTCGCCGGGCCGGCCGGGGCGGTCGGGGGAGCGGTCCGCGAGGCGCGGACGGTGGGGTCGAATCGCTTCGGGGACTCACAGGTCTCCTTCTCCGGGGTCAGGGCGCAGCCAGTGTCACGGCCGGCCCGGGCCGGGCACATCGCCGCAGGGTCGACGCCGGGATGCGACCAAAGTCGGAGTACGGCCTGGACCTGAGGGGCAGGTCACGCGGGGTACGGCACGCCTATGCTGCGACCCATGCGGCTGACGTCCTGGCGAACGGCACGATCCTGGTCCGGCCGCCCGCGGGTGGGTGACGCGCTGATCGTGGCCGCCTGCCTGGTCCTCACCACGCCGGCGGTCACGACGCCGTGGTCGCCGCTTCCCTCGCCGGTCGTCGGGACAGCGGGCACGCTGGCCGCGCTCGCCCTGTGGTGGCGTCGGAGCCATCCGTACGCCGTCGTGGTGATCGCGGCGCTGGGTTACGCGCTGTCGGGCAACGAGGGGCCGCTGCTGGTCGGACTGTTCGCCGCCGGGCTCAACGCCTCGCGCCGCCACGTCTGGTGGCTGGTGGTGGCCGGCTGGGCCGGGGCGAGCGGCCTTAACTCGGTGAAGGCCGGGCGTCTGGACTGGTGGGACGCCGAGTTCGCCGCAGTCGTGGCCGCCGCGACCATCGGGCTCGGCGTCCACCTAGGCACACGCCGGGCACTGCGGGAGGCGTGGCGCGAGCGGGCCGAGCGGGCCGACGCCGACCTGGCGGTACGCGAGGAACGTGCCCGTACCGTGGAGCGCAACCGCATCGCCGGGGAGATGCACGACGTGCTGGCGCACAAGGTTTCGCTGATCGCCCTGCACGCCGGGGCGCTGGAACTGACCGCGGACGGTGGCGTCGACCGCGTCCGGGAAGGCGCCGGGCTGATCCGGGTGACCGCCCGCGAGGCGCTCGTCGAGCTGCGTGGCGTGCTCGGTGTTCTGCGGGCCGACGCGCAACCGTACGCGGACGTGAAATCCGTGGTCGCCGATGCCCGGTCGGCTGGGCAGCGCGTGGTGGTGCGCGACAGTGCGGGGCTGTTGCCGGCGTCGGCGGCGCGGGTGGTGCAGCGGGTGGTGCAGGAAGGGTTGACGAACGCGCGGAAGCACGCGCCTGGCACGGAGGTGACCGTGACCGTCGTACGGTCGGCCGACGAGGTGACGGTGACCGTGGCCAACCCGGTGAGCGAGTCGGTGCTGGACCTGCCGGGTTCCGGGGCGGGGCTGGTGGGGTTGACGGAACGGGTGCGCCTGGCCGGTGGAACGCTGACCGCCGGTCCGGCCGGGACCGGGTGGCGGCTGCGGGTGCAGATGCCGGTCGCGGTGTCCGCCGGGGATTCCGGGGTGCTTCCGGCGGGAGAGCCACGGGACGTGGACGCCCGATGATCTCGGTCCTGCTCGTCGACGACGAGGCGCTGGTGCGTGCGGGTCTGCGGCTGATCCTGGGGACCACCGACGATCTGACCGTCGTCGGCGACGTGCCAGACGGACGTGCCGCGCTGGACGCGGTGACCCGGCACCGTCCGGATGTCGTCCTGATGGACGTCCGCATGCCCGGGATGGACGGTGTCGCCGCGACGGCGGCCCTGCAGACCCGGACGAATCCGCCATCGGTGATCGTGTTGACCACGTTCGACACCGACGACGACGTGTTCCGGGCCCTGGAGGCCGGTGCCAGCGGTTTCCTGCTGAAGGACACACCGCCGACCGAACTGCTGCGAGCGGTACGCCTGGCCGCGGCCGGAGACGGCATGTTGTCGCCCAGCGTCACCCGGCAGGTCATCGCACGTATCACCGCGGACGACCGGACCCGCCGCCGGCGCGAGGCCCTGGCCCGGTTGGGCGGCCTCACCGGACGAGAACGCGAGGTCCTGATCGAGATCGGACGGGGCGCGACCAACGCGCAGATCGCGGAGCACTTGCGGATGAGCGAGGCGACCGTGAAGAGCCACGTCACACACCTCTTCGAGAAGGTCGCGGCCGGCAACCGGGTCCACCTGGCGATCACCGCGTTCCGCGCGGGGCTGGTCGACTGAAGCCCCTTGCCGACCCGGTGAAGAACAGTTCCGCCAAGCAGCCGGGCCGCATTCGCACGCGCCCACCGGTCGAATGACCCCCGAGGTCGTGCCGAGCGCGGCGAGGGTGAGGGTGGGACAACTGGCGTGCGGTTGTTGTCAGTTGAGGCGGCGCCATCGTGTGGTCGAAGGTGTGCGCTGGATGTGACGGCGTGCGACGCTGGTGGCCATGGCTTCGGGGGATGCCGGGTGGAGATGGTCGAGCCGCATACTGATCTGCCGAGATGAGGATGTTTACCGCTGTCCCCATCTCGGCTGTCATCCGCGTGACCGGACTGCTCTCCCTACTTCGACATCGATGCGGAAATAGCCTGCTCAGCGCCTGCGGTCATGACGGAGATGTCGGCGGTCCCGTGGCCGGAGGCCACCGCGCGCCGGAGCAGTTCGGCGGCTCCATCGGCTGCCGGTAGGGGCATCGTCGTGGCGGCGCGTGCCAGGTCGAGGTCTTTCGCCGCCATCCCTATCGCGAAAGAGGCGCCGGGACCGCCCGCGGCTCGGCCGACAAGTCCGCCGAGTGGGCCTGCCCGCAGCAGGTCCATGGTGTCCGCTCGCGGCACGCCGACCGCCTCTCCGACGGCAACCGCGTCCGTGATCGCCGCCAGACCGGTGATGACTGCGGTGTTGAGGACGAGCTTGAACGCTGCTCCCCGGCCGAGCGGACCACAGCGGCGCACTGTGCCAAGCACGGTAAGGATCGGTTCCACGTGATCGACTACAGCCGGTTCGCCGCCGGCCAGGATGCCGAGCGTGCCCGCGGCCGCGGCGCCCACACTCCCTGCCACTGGCGCGTCCACCATGTCCACGCCCGGTGGCAGCGCGTCCGCGACCTTGCGGACTCCCTCGGGGCCGATCGTTGACATCTCGACCAGAGTCGTGCCGGGGGTCAGATCGGCGGCGGCGACCACTGACAGGACGGCAGTCACGTCGGTGAGCATGGTGACAACCACCTGAGCGTCCACGCATGCCTGGGCAGGTGAGACTGCCGGCGTGGCGCCCGGCACCTGTCTCCCCGGCGTACGGTTCCAGGTCGACACACGATGCCCCTGTTCCACTAACCGTCCAGCTACGGCGGCCCCCATGTGCCCGATTCCAAGCACCGCGATATTTGACATGCGACGAGGCTAAGACCGCATCTCATTTGGGGTTGTTGCTGGTCAACAGTTCCAGCTTGACGGCGCGACGGAAGCAGATGACAGCGCAAGCCAGGCGCAGGAATCCGAGAAAGTGGGAAGCCTTGCGTTCGTAACGGCGGACCAGCCGCCGGAACCGGGTGACCCACTCCAAGCAACGCTCGACGACGTAACGGTGTCGGCCGAGCCGGTTCGACGACTCGACACCTTTACGAGCGATCCGGGCCTTGATCCCGCGCCGGGCCAGAGCCTGTCGGCAGGCCCGGTAGTCATAGCCCTTGTCGCCGTGCAGCTTCGCGGGCCGTTTCCGCGGGCGGCCGACCGGCTGACGCACCGGTGTGACGCCGTCGACAACATCTTCCAGGACCTTGTGGTCGTTGACGTTGGCAGCCGAGATGTCGGCGTGCAGCGGAAGCCCGTTCCGGTCACTGATTGCGTGAACCTTGGAGCCGGGCTTACCGCGGTCTACCGGGCTCGGCCCCGT
>NZ_JBIRWQ010000037.1:0-75390 GCF_044388125.1 Actinoplanes sp. NPDC020271 | reverse complement strand
ACCGGCTGGCCCCCGAACGAGCCCGCCGATCCGGGCGAGTTCTTCGACCGCTGCCGGACCAGCCTCGTGCCGGGCGGCTGCGTGGCCGTCCTGCTCCCGCACGGCGACGTCGTCCTCCCGGTCGACGTCATCGCCGCGGCCAAGAAAGCCGGGCTCGCGTACCTGCAGCACATCGTGGCGACCGACCGGCCGCCACGCCGGGGTCAGCAGACCCAACTCGACATCCACACCGACGTGCTGATCATGACCCGCAGCGCGGCGGAGAACGGAGGCAGCGATGGCAGATGACACTCTGCCGGTCACCTCGGTCTGGCTGACCTGCCAGCAACCGGCACGTGACCAGCGCCGGGGCCGCTACGTCCCGGAAACCTCCACCCACCCGGGCAAGATGCTGCCGAACCTGGCCGCCCACGCGATCGGTGCGTTCACCGCGCCCGGTGACCTGGTGCTGGACCCGATGGTCGGCTCCGGCACCACCCTGGTCGAGGCCATGCATCTGGGCCGCGACGCGATCGGCATCGACATCGAGCCCCGGTTCACTGCGCTGGCCGAGCAGAACATCGCCCTGGCTTCGTCGCAGGGCGCGGCCGGCACCGGGAAGGTCATCAACGGCGACGCCACCGGACTGCTCGACCTGATCCCGGCGTCCGCGCTCGGCCGGGTGGGACTCGTGCTCACCTCACCGCCCTACGGGCGCGGGACTCACGGCCTGGTCCGGGCGGACAGTACCGGGGTACGCAAGCGGGACCACCTTTATGGGGACCGCGAACGCGGAAACCTCGCCTATGCGGGATGGTCCCGCTTGCTCGACGGGTTCGCCACGATCCTGGCGGCCTCCTATCAACTGCTGCGTCCCGGCGGGACCGTGGTGATCACCTGCCGACCGGTACGCCGCCAACGGGACGACCTAATCGATCTGCCCGGCGAACTACTCGTCGTCGCCCGCTCGGCGGGACTGGTCCCGGTGCAGCGGTGCGCGGCGATGCTCGCCGCAGTCCGTGACGGGCAGATCGTGCACCGCGCCTCCATGTTCGGGCTCATGGCCGTACGCCGAGCCCGCGCCGAAGGCATCCCCGTGCACCTCATCGCGCACGAGGATGTGCTGGTCCTACGGCGCTGCTGAAACTGCTTGAGTTCCCACGAACCCAAGCGCTCCTGCGGCGAGGCCAAGTATCCGTACTGCACAGGCCCTGTTTCCCGCAATGAAGCCTCGGCACCATCCGCGGCCCGACACGGTGCCGAGGCCGCGCGTACGGGATCTGGTCACGTTATCCGTGGTGGCAGGCCCTATCGCTAGCCACCACGTCTAACCTGACAGGCCCGTGCGGCGGCGCATCCGGAACCTGACAGGTGCCATAGGGCCAGAAACCGGGAACCGGTCAGGGCCGCCCGGCACCTGTCAGGGCGGCCCGATTCGCTGCCCGAACCCAGCGTCCCGATCTCACCGGTCACCAGCCGACGGCCGGTGACCGGTGAGCCGCACCCGCCCTCGGGCGCGGGACTCTACGGGACCGGCCGCCGTCGAACGAGTCCCGGCGGCGGGTCCCGCTCCATCTCGGCCGCCCAGCGGGACCGCCGGCTGCGGGGAGTCCCGTCTAGCGGGACTCGCCGGTGTCCCGCACCGTCCCGCTCAAGCGCCGGGACCTGACAGGGACTGCGGGACGCCCCGGCTGACAGGTTCTGCCAGACCGGCCGACCTGACAGCCGGACACCGGGACCCACCGGTCCTCATACGCTGAAGCTTCTCTTCTTTTCTCTGTGTGCCCTGATCCCTTGCCTCGCGCGACGGCATCGCGCCCACCATCACGGTCGGCCGCCGCCGCCAGCCTCGGATCTGGCACCCAAACGCTCACGCCCTCCGCTGACGCGGCTGGGGCGTGGTAGCGCACACCCCTTTTTTCCTGCGGCGGCTATCACCTGATGGCCGCCTTCTTGCTGTCCGTAGGAGGACGACATGCTCCAACCCGCCTGGTACCTGTCCGACACCGAATGGTGGGGCCTGCTCGACGACGCGCCGCAGCTCGACGACGACCACCAGGCCGTCATCGATCAGCTCTCCAGCGTGCTTCCCGACGGGGCCACCAGCCCGGCGCTCACCGTCGCCGCGACGTTCCTGCTCGTGATCGCCGCCGACTACCTCAACACCACGATGGGCTGGGCCGCCAAGGGCATCGACCTTTCCGAGCTGCCTCGGCTGCTGTGCGGCCTCAACCTGGCCCAGGCGCACCTGACCCAGCTGATCCAGCGCATCGCCGCGCACACCAGCGCCCGCGCCTTCCCCGGCTCCGCCGAGGCACCGGCTGACGTGCTGCGAGCCATCACCGACAGCCTCAGCGCCGCCGGCGCCAACAGCGAGCTGGTCGCGGCGCACCTCAAAGAGGCGCACCTTCGGCTGCACGGACTCACGCAGTAGCGGCCCGAAACCCGAATCCTCGAAGGGACACCTGATGAGTCTGTATGGCCTCACTTCGCGACCTGGCTTCGAGCGCTACACCGTCCGGACCGGCTGGGATCCGCACCGCACCCTGTTCTGCACTGTCGCGGATTTCAGCTGGGACGAGGACACCGATCCCGACAACCCGCCGGACTTCGTCCAGCTCGGGCTCCTGGAGGTAATCCTCGACCCCGCCGTCGTCGTCGCCGCTGTCGAGCCGTACGCGCTGATCCCGGACGACCTGATCGCCCGGCTGTGCACCGACATGGACGCGCACCCGGTCTGGCGGCCTCCGTACCACCCCTGATCCGGTTACGCCCCGCGCAACCGCTCGCACCAAACTCTTCGGCCGTGCCCGGCCGACCGCGCGACCCCGCGCATCCTTCCGGGCACGGCCGATTCGGCGTGCCCGGATTCCACCCCTGATGGATGGAGGAATCCCATGCCGTACCCCGACCCCGGTACGCCGCGCCAGCACTCCGCCGCGCATTCGCGCCGCCGGCGTCCGGAAGTAGCCCCGCAGGTTCTTGCCCTGCTCGACCGGGCCCAGCACGGCGACCGCGACGCGTTCGCGGAGTTGTACCTCTCCTTCCGCGAGCCGGTCACCCGGTACGTGGCCGTGCGGCTGCGAGGTCGTGACCGCGATGCGATCCCGGACCTCGTGCAAGAGGCGTTCGCCAGCGCTCTGACGGACCTTTCCGTCGCGCTGCTCGACGTGCGCGGTTGGTTCATCTGGCACGCCGCGAAGGCGTGCAACCAGCACGACTGGTCACGCCGCCGCTACGTGCGCGCCGCGTACGCCGTCCGCGACCACGAGCCCGCCCCGGCCGCGCCGGTCACCGCCGGGCCGCCCGCCCGGCTGGGCCGGATCACCTTCGCCCACGCGATGGCGAAGTTGACCGGCGCTCAGCGCCGCGCGATCCAGCTGCGCTACCTCGACGGCTACCCCCGCGACGCCGCTGCCCGCGCCATGAACCGCAGCACCGAAGCCGTCCGCGACCTCGAACGGCGCGGCCTGCGGCACCTCCACGCCGCCCTCACCACCACACCGGTCGCGGCATGAATCCCGCTCAACAACCAGCGAAAGGCCCACTGATGACGCTGTTCTACATCGCCGTCTACCACAACAACGACAGCCGGTTCTTCCCGTACGAGCCCGGCCACACCCTCACCAAGGTCATCTCCCACTGGCGGCACTTCCCCGACCAGACCAGTCCGGAAGACGTCGCCGACTGGGCCTACCGGGTGTTCAACGACGACCTCGACAGCCTGCAGGGCCGCCGGGGCTACCCCGACGGCGGCGAGCTGGACTTCCTGCTCGTCTGCACCTACCGGCTGCTGAAGCTGCGCTCGCTGTCGGCCGGCGACGTCCTCGGCATCACCACCGAAGAGACCACCGTCTTTCTGGCGTGCGAGTTCAACGGGTGGCGGACCATCCCGAGCCCCGACAACCGCACCGGCACGGGGCTAACCGCCGAGACCATCTACCAACACCTGCGAGGGAGCCGCCGTGCGTGACCACCCCTGCCACCAGCACCGGCCCGGCCAGCACACCGACCAGTGCCTGACCGGCGACTGCGGCTTCTGCGGCACCAGCCTCACCGACGTCGCCTCCGGCGAATGCCGCGCCTGCCTGCGGATCGTCTGCGAACAATGCGACGCCGGATATCAGACCGACCTCGGCCCCATCTGCCAGCCCTGCGCCCCCGCCGCGCCCACCAGCTCGGTCGCCGCGGACGGCGAACAGCAGGAGTACCGGCTGTGCGTGTTCGAGTTCGACCTGTCCTGCGGCCACACCGCCACCGTCGCGTTGACCGGCTGGTACCCCGTCAGCGTCAGCTGCTGTGACCGGCTCGGCGGCACCATCCTGCGCGGCGACTACCGGCCGTACGCCTCTGACATCGACTACGTCAGAGGCGTGACCGAACGCTACGAGCTACGGCCGAAGGAGACCCCGCCCGGCTCCACACAGGTGATCGGCCGGCGGCCCCGCACCGACGAGCCCTACCCGTCGCCGTACCCCGGCATCGAGGGCTCCGCAGGACGGTACCCGGCACGCGTCGGCGCCACCTGGAGTCTCGACGGCTCGATCCCCAAGCCCGAGACCATCTGACCCGGGCCGCCGCACACAGCGACCCGAAGCACAAAAACGGCCCGCCAAAAGGCGGGCCGTCGTCGTATCAGGAACCCGGGACGCCTCGCCTCGAAAACGCGCGTCCCGGGTTTCTCCATGGAATGGAGGAACCCAGTGTTCACCACACCCGTCGTGATCGCCACCCTCGTGGCGGCCACGCTCGGAGCCGCCATCGGCTTCCTGATCAGCCGCGGGGCAACCCGGCCGATCATCGCCCGGCTGCGCGACGAGCTGGCCGACGCCGTCTGGCAGCTCACCCACGACCCGCTCACCGGCCTGCACAACCGAACCGGCCTGCAGGCCATCCACAACGCCACCGCCGCCTCCGGTCAGCACCGACAGATGATCGCCGTCCTCATCGACCTCGACCTGTTCAAACAGGTCAACGACACCTATGGCCACGACGCCGGAGACGACCTGCTCAAGGCGACTGCCACCAGGATCGGACAACTCGCCGCCCTCTACGGCGGACAAGCCGCGCGGCTCTCCGGCGACGAGTTCACCATCATCGCGCCGCTGGACACAGACAGGCTCGACCAAATGGCCCTGTTGCTCACCAGCGTCATCGCCGAGCCCATCGAGGTCCGCGCCGACGACGGGCCGATCACCGTCAGGACCACCGCGAGCATCGGCCTCGCCGTCGGCTCAAGCACCGACCTGCTCGAAGGCGTCGCCCTGCACTACGCCGACATCGCCATGTATCACGCGAAGCAGCAGGGCGGGGACAGGTACGTCTTCCACCGGCCCGGCATGGCGATGCCCGGCTACCGGCCACGCCGAGGACCCCGCCTCCGCGACCGGCGCCGCAACCAGAACGGGAGAGGCGCGTGAACCTCACCGCCATGACGGCCTGCGCCACCTGCCGCAGAGTCCTCACCGAGCACCGGCACGACGGACAGCTCGAATACCGCCATCCCGTGGTCGAAGCCCGGCACGCGGTGATCCCCGTCGACGCCGCCCAGGTCCAGCGCCCCTTCAACCGGTGCCACCTCTGCACCGACGAACTACCCGTCTGGAACTACCGGACCGGCCTCATCCAAATCCTGGCTTACGAGGCCGGAGCCCTGCTGAACTACAACGACCACTGGCACGTCTGCTACCAGTGCGCCCAGCACATCGAAGCCGACGACCTCGACGCCCTCACCACCCGGTGCGCCGCCATCGTCGGATGGCATCCCGGCAGCGACGAGTACGCAGAGCTCGGACTCCTGTACCGCGGCATCCTGTACGGCCGGGAAGGCCGTACGCTTCTCACCACAACGACGTGGCCGGCCGCCCGGATCACCGCCGAGATGCTGCCGAAGGTCCGCGATCGGCTCACCGGGCTGCTCCGCTGCACAGCGGATCTTCCCGAACCCCTCAACAATCCCGGACAGCGTAAGACTCTGGCCAGCCAACTCGACCTCATACCTATGTACTGGATCAACGAGGAATTCACCCGCCGGGTGAAGGCGCACAGCGCCGACCAGCCACCCGCCAGAATCAACGACGAACTTCTCCCCACCCAGGCAGGGCTACTCGCCTGGCCCGGACCAGTCGGCGACACCGGACAACTCGCGGCCGTCTCCTGGACGCCCCGATCCGACGGCTGGCAACTCATCGGCTACCGCAGCATCGGCAGCGCCCTAGTGGACGACCTCATGCCCGCTCTGCGGCACGAGATCGGCTGGCTCCTTCCCATCCACGCCGAGTACGTTCCACGTCGCACCGCGCTCGAAGGCAGGCACCCACTTGGACCGCTGGTCACCACCTGGCTGCTAACCAAACAGCAGATGGCCGAAGCCGTCCTCGCGAAACTGCCGAAGGGCACCGCCAAGGCATACCAGCGCAGCCAGCGCCCGGCTCCCGACGTCCGGATCGTGCAGATCAAACCGCGCAGCGACACGACCGCACGGAGCAGCACCGACGGGACAAAAGGCCCTACGCGTGCCAAGCCGGATCATCGATACTGGGTCTCCGGCCACCAACGCCAGCAGGCACACGGCCCCGGCTGGAGCCTCCACAAGACAATCGACATCGAGCCGTTCCTCAAGGGGGACGAGGACCTGCCCATCAAGCTGAGCTCCACCATCCGTGTACTTGGCAGCGCCAAGAAGGACGGCGGCACGAGTTCTCGTGAGCAGTAGTTAAGCAACGTGGTGGGGAGGGCTAGTTCCTCCCCACCACACGCACACTCCGCCCCTTCTGCGTTTCACACAAGATCACGCTGCGTCGGAACCAAACAAGCGGGCGACAACGACTGAGTCAGAACCTGGTGGTCGATGGCTGGCTTTGCCAGCCCCAGCCCAACGCATGCTGGAGGTTCTGGATAGGCTGCCCTCATGATCCGCGCAGTGGTCTTCGATGTCGGCGAATGTCTTGTGAACGAGACTCGCGAGTACGGGACGTGGGCTGACTGGCTGGGGGTGCCTCGCCACACGTTCTCGTCGGTGTTCGGTGCGGTGATCGCAAAAGGCGGCGACTACCGCGACACGTTCCAAGTGTTCCAGCCGGGCTTCGACCTCGCTGCGGAGCGCGATAAGCGCGCCGCCGCCGGCCAGCCCGAGTGGTTCGGGGAGGACGATCTCTATCCAGACGTCCGACCTGCACTAGAGGCCCTGCGGGACGCCGGTCTCTGGGTTGGGATCGCTGGCAATCAGACGATACGGGCCGGAGGAATCCTGCGGGAACTTCAGCTCCCGTCCGACTTCATCGCCACGTCCGACGACTGGGGAGTCTCGAAGCCCGACCCAGCGTTCTTCGAGGCTTTAGCGCACGCCGCACCACACAAGCCCGAAGAGACTCTTTACGTTGGCGATCGGCTGGACAACGATATACGTCCAGCCATTGCGACCGGCTTCAAGACTGCACTCATCCGCAGGGGTCCGTGGGCCACGATTCAACAGCATGATGCAGATGCCCAAAAGCTGCCTACTATGAGAATTGATTCTCTAAGCGAATTGCCTGGCCGAGTCGTGGCTTTTAACGAGAAAGGGTACTGAGGACCGTCTCCCAGCTGTAGAGGCGGTCATCGACCCCGCGTACCTCGTCAGTGTCCGCCCATGGCTGCAAGTCACGGCGCACTGCGCGAATCCGTTCCATGCCGGTTGCGTACCAGGTGAGCGAGAGTTGATCGAGGGCTTCATGGATCCGCTCGCATGCCTGGACGTATTTTCGCTGGGCCGTTTCAACGGCGGCAAGGTCGCCAAGGATGACGACTCGCTGCTTTCCTTCCTCCGGATTTAGCGCCTTGAGTGCGGCGGTCAAGGTGTCGCGGGCTTGGGCATGCCGCCCGGCGGCCAGTTGGGTGTTTCCTTTGAAGGCTGCCAATCTTGCGCCCGAGAACCAGGTAAACCATTCTGGTGGACGGTGTTCGTTGCTGGTCGCCATGGTCTTCTCGGCTCGGTCGATCATTCCGAGCGCCTCGTTCGGATGTCCACAGCGAGTTGTGCACTCTGCGTCTACCGCATCTATCCAGGCCAAGAAGTCAGTGGAAGCTGGCCCTCGCCGGGCATAGGTGCGAGCGGCTCGAAGCCGCTCCGCTGCGTCGTCCGCCCGCATTCCCCAGCCCGGGATGAATGCCGCGTGAGCAAGGACCGCCGCACCGAGGAGAGGGTCTTCGGCGTCGCCGGCAGCCTGCAGAGCGCGGCTGTAGGTGCCGTCCGCCTCCTCGGGGCGCCGCAGATCGAAGAACTCGATCCGCCCAGCCAGTAAGAGCGACTCCGCGAGCGCTGCGGCCAGAATGCGCCGGGGGACGCCGCTCGTCTCCGAGAGCAGTTGGAGCCCAAGCCTCGTGTGTTCGACCACCGTGGGGTGCAGGTGAGCAGGCTGCACGCTCCAATACAGCCGACGATGAGCCAAGGTGATGGCGGAGTAATCGGCGCCAATCGTTGACGGCTGGACCGGAGCTGCCGCGACCGGCAAAGGCACACTGAGGGGCGGTTGGCTCGCGGCAACTCGCGGAAGAGCGCCTTCAGCCATACCGATCTCGCCGGACTCCCATGGGGCGGTGAAGCCCAGATCTCTGATTTCCCGTTTTAGGACGTGAACAAGCAGCCGCTGATGATGCGCCTGCGGCCACGGCGGATCGGTGGACTCCCACCGACGAATCTGCCGCTCGCTGACCTTGAGCGAGCCGAGGCCAATACGGGGCGCTGCGGCCGTGAGTGCGTCCGCGAAGCTCGCTTGCGAGCTGTAGCCGGCGTGCTGCCTTGCTGCCTTGAGTTTCGTGTTCCCTGTCGGGCGGGGGGCCATCGTGTACCTCCAGAGCTGACGTGCCTATCCAACATAGAACATGAGGTCTCGAACAGGTCCCACTGATGCCCCCTCGGGCAGGTGGCCTTCAGAAAGTCCTAAGAATGTCCTATGTACGGCCTTCTGGTCCGCAGCGGAGTGGTGCATTGTCGTCACGAACCGCGGGGCGCGACGCTACTGCGCGTCACGTCGGTTCCATGCAAGGGCTCGGTACTGGCATCTGAACTTAGACACCGAAGCCCACGCAGGTGATCGAGAGTCACAGACGGCAATAGATGTTCTGGAGAGGACGACGTCCCGTGGGCACCCCCAAGCAGCTTAGGCAGGCGTTGAGCGCCACTACCGAACAGCGAGGCTTGAAGTGACTGGCCGCCACTACACGCCCTCGGACGTGACGGTTTCCATGCCGGTCTGGTCTCCTGCTAACGATCCGGGTGCAGCGCAATCTGCGCAGTCCGTCACGCCGCCATACGTCCAGCCGGGGCGTCGCTACGAAGAGGCCGCCCCTCGCCCGTATGCGCGGGCTGCGGCAGCGGCGCAGGAGGCCATTCGCTCGAGCAGTGACACGCTCCCGGCGCATCGAGCTGCACCGGGCGAGTACGACTGGTGGCAGCATCGTCTGGTCAGGCCGGGCAAGATCTGCAAGATGGACTGCACCTGGTCCGCTGCCGGTTGGCCGCAATTGGCTGACGACCTCTGGCGGGTCGTACACAGCGATCGCTCAGGTACCCGACGAGCAGACTCCGCGCTGATCGGTCTGGGCTTAGCTGCGGCTTTGGTAATCGAGCCGCTTTTGGGCGGCCAGGTCGTGTTGAACCGCGACGGTCACCTCAGACTCGCATCAGAACTTGGTGCGGCGCTGGACTACCGGACTCAGGCTGCGGCGATTTCCGGACGTGCGCCTGTGGCACTAGTGCCTGACCGAATCGCGAACGAGTTCCTGATGTTGATCTACACGGAGCCGGATCTGCTGTCGCTTGAGACGTGGCTCGCGTACCTGGCCCCTCTCGCGCCTGAACAGGTTGCCCAGCGGCTCGTGGATGCTGGGCATTTGCACATCGAGCGGCCTCGTCGCTTCCTCGGTAGAACGATCATCTATCGACCGGTCAACACGAATGTGGCCGTTTGGCCCGCTATCCGGCTGCAAAGTCCGATGCGTGGCGGTGAGCTTGATCCGGTGGATCTAGCGCTACTGGGATTGTGCCGAGCAATGGGAATGGACCGGTGGCTATTCGATGACCAGCCGCCCGACTTGGTGGCGAAACTACTCCGCGAGCCTGATCGGCTGCCGCAGCCATTTCCTCAGCTGTGGCGACAGCTCGACGCGGTGATGGCCGTTTCCGCCAGCCGTCTGCACTAAATGTCCCCCCTCGCCTCGCGGCCCGACCCGGGTCGTTGTCGTTTCCCCTCATCAAGGAGTTTCGTCGTGACAACAGTGCAAGCCTCACGGCCGCCGAGCCGGGTCAGCCAGGCTCTGGCCGCGAACCGGCTCGGCGTGTGGACCGTGGTGGCGATCGTGGGCGGCGCAATCGCCCCGCTGACGGTGGTCGCCGGAGGCGCGACGACCGGGTGGGCGGTCGCCGGGGTCGTCGCTATCCCGCTTGCCTACCTAGTCATCGCTGTGCTGCTGATTCTGTTCAGCACCGGATACACGGCGATGAGCCGAGGCTCGATCAGCGCTGGACCGCTTTACACCTTCCCTGCGAAGGGACTGGGCCGGCCCGCCGGAGTCGGCTCCGGGGCCATCGCGCTCTTCGCGTACAGCACGATGGGCGCCGGGCTGCTGGGCGGCTTCGGCGCGGTCGCGAAGCCCCTGCTGGCCGAGCAACTCGGCTGGAGTGCGCCGTGGTGGGCGTGGGCGCTGGCCGCCTGGGCGATCATCGCCATCCTGGGCGTGCTGCACGTCGACGTAGTCGGCAAGGTCCTCGCGGTCCTGCTCGGTGCCGAGGTCCTGGTGACCGTGATCCTCGCCGTGGTGATGTTCGCGCACCCGGCGAACGGCCACGCCTCCTACACGGCGATCTCCCCAGGCCAGATCCTCGTGGCCGGGTTTGGTGCCGCCTGCGCCATCGCCATCGCCGGGTTCGTCGGGTTCGAGGCCACCGGCAACCTGTCGGAGGAGTCGAAGGACCCGAGACGCACCGTGCCGCTGGCAACCTACCTCGCACTCGGCATCGTCGGCCTGGTCTACGGAGGCACCGCGCTCGCGATGGTGGTCGCGGCCGGCACCGACAACATCGTCGCGAAGAGCACGAGCGACGGCACGGACACCATGTTCAACCTCGCCGCTCCGTACGTGCCGAGCTGGCTGATCACCGCCGGGCACTTCCTGCTGCTGTCCAGCCTGTTCGCCTCCGCGCTCGCCTTCCAGTCGGTGTCCTCCCGCTACCTGTTCACGCTCGGCCGCGAAGGCGTCCTGCCCCGGCGCCTGGCCCAGACCGGCGCGCGTAACCACGCGCCCATCGCCGCGTCGATGACGCAGAGCGTGATCGGCCTAGTGATCGTCTCCCTGTACGCGATCAACGGCTGGGACCCTCTGACGAAGCTGTTCTTCCAGCTGACCGTGGAGGGAGGCTTCGGGGTCCTCGTGCTCATGGTGATCACCAGCGCCGCGACCGCCGCCTTCTTCCGACGCGTGGTCAACCGGTCCTATGGCATCGGCATCGGGCGCGGTGTCGTGGCCCCGATCGTGTCGGCGCTGCTGCTCGGTGTGGTGCTGGTGGAGACGTTGCAGCAATTCCAGACCCTGATCGGTGTCCCCGATGACGACCCGCTGCGCTGGATCTTCCCGGGCAGCTTCGCAGTGCTGTTCCTCCTCGGCATGATCTGGACGGCCTGGCTGCGCCACGCGAAGCCCGACGTGTACCGGGCGATCGGCACCAGCCGCCCGCCGGAGCCACGGCCCACCGGGCTCACGCCGGAACCCATCGCGAGCGGGCGGTGAACCGGATATGACCCGAACCGCGCCCGAGATCACGATCCGCGATGCCAAGCCCGAAGATCTGGCCACGCTCGTCGACACCCTCGCTGAGGGCTTCCACGACGGCGACTTCGCCGACTGGCTGATTCCCGATCCGGCTCAGCGCGCCCGCGTCTATCCCGGCTATTTCCGGATCCTTGCCGGGCACGCGCTGAACACCGGCTGGGTCCAAATCACCGGCGACGGCGACGCCGTCGCGGTATGGCACCTGATCGGCCCGAACCCGGCAGTCGCACCGCCGATCCCTCGCTATCAGCAGCGGCTCGCCGACACGGTCGGCCCGGAGGCGTTGCCGCGCTTCCGGGCGCTCGACACAGCGATGGAGGAGTACCACCCCGCCGGGCCGCACCACTACCTCGCGTTCCTGGCCGTCCGCCCGGACCGACGTGGGCAGGGCCTGGGCACTGCCCTGCTGGAGCACCATCATCAGTACCTCGACGGCCGCGGAATTCCCGCCTATCTCGAGGCCACCGGCCCCCGCAACATGCGGCTCTATCTACGACACGGCTACCAGCCCCGTCCGCCATTTCGGCTGACCGACGGCAGCCCTCACGCGCTGCCGATGTGGCGCGATCCCAACCCCGGGACCACCGGGTAGCCCGTCGAGCCCACCGGCCGGTAGGACCCCCGCCTAGCGAGCCGGTGCCGAGGTGGTGTGCCGTTTCCCCCAGCGCCCGGCAGCCGCACGAGACGAACCTCAGAGGCGTCAAACGGTGCACCACCTCATCCCACCGAATTTCTACCAACAGAAGGCACGCGAGATGACCATCAGCAGGATCGAGGTACGCCGGTCACGGCGTACCCGCCCGGCCGCACGCAGCAGCTGGGCGACGGCGGGTGGTCGCAACACGAGCTTCGCCGGGCAGCACACGCGGCCCTGCCCGGCGGGGAGCCCGGGACGCCGAGCGGCCGTTTCGGGGACCGGGTGCGCGAGCCCCAGCAGCAGGGCAGCACGATCGCGCACCCGGTCAGCCTTCAGGCCGCCGGCCGGGCCGGAGCGCGCCATGGCTGTTGCGATACGCAATCCGGGCGGGAGGCTTCCCGCCTCGGGCGATCTTCTGCACGTCGACAGGCAGACGAGCGTCCAGTTCACCGAGCCGTTCAAGTTCCGGGTGATCCGGCTGGAGCGTGGGCCGGTCACATACGGTTGGTGCTGGGTGCACGGCTACGTGTTGAACGAGTTGGGTGACGCCGTCGAGGAACGAGATCTGTTCCTCCAGGTGCAGGGGCTTCTGTATCTCGATCGGCCCGGTTCTTCGTTGAAGCATGGCGTGCGGCCGCAACCGGGACGCGGTAACCGCGGGGACCGTCATCACCAGCCTGGCCGCTCGATCGCATCGCGGGAGTCTCGATGAACCGCGACGGCGATAGCAAAGTCACGCCTCCGGAACGCCAGCGGGTGGACGAGATCGCACGGTGGGGACAGCAGGATCCCAGCGCCGCAATCGACTACCTGAAGGCGTGCCTGGACGGGGATCACGGCTCCGTCGAACCAGGGCAGAGAGTGGAATTCTGGCTGCTCTTGGCCGAGCTGTACGCGACCTTCGGTGACCTGGTCCAGGCCCGTGCGCGGTGCGCTCGGGCGGTATTCGAGATGAACCGCCTGGCGGAGCCGGACGCGCAACTGGTCCTTGCCTGCCTCGCCGTCGCGGCGGACATCGCGGTCCAGTCCGGGGACGGCACTGCGCCGACAGCATGCTTCGCCTATATGCGTCAGACCGCTCACGACGCCACGAGCTCGGATCCGAGCCGCCTCGTCCTGGCCGGCGCCCTGATGGCGATCGCCGAGTACCACCAGCAGGACTGCGCGACCGCCAAGACACGCCTCGACACTCTCATGCAGAGGGCACCGGACGGGCCGCTCGGGCGGATGCTGGCCGCCGCCGCAGCCGCAATGGAACATGGCTGCGCATACCCCGGCGGGCGCGAGCGAGGCCCGGTCAAGCCATTTCCTGGAGTGATTCTCCAACCGCTGAGTGAACTGCCCGACGAAGATGCCCTCGCCGATCGGGTCCGTCAACATCCCGGCGTCCACACCGGCACCAGCAAGGCGTCGACCAGGATCCCACAACGTTGCGGTGGCGGCCGTGAGGACCACGAACACGATCGTCGAGATGCGGCTTGGCCGCTACCGGCCGCCCTTCCGGTGCATTCGCCGACCGGCCGGGGTGCCGCCTCGGCAGCAGCGATGCCAGCCAACCTTTGGCCGCCCTCGAACCTTCAGCGCGGCACCCACGTCAGCCATCCCCCGTGGGGACCGGGGTGAGCACCGGTCCTGGGCCGGGGTGCAAACCTCCGGAACGCACCCCGGCCCACCCCGCTCACCGCTGGCAGACCCGGCCGCCGCGCCTCGGCGAAGCCACCTTCAACTTCACTGCCAGCCCCGGAGCATTGGCCAACTACGCCAGCGCCGATCTGGCCCGGCAGTACCGGCTCGCGGCATGACCACCACAGAGCTGAGCGTTCGCAGGCGCCGGCGGGGCAGAGGTCCACGCTCTGCACCGAAATGCGATGAACCCGCCACCCGATCCTTCAAAACCGCCACAAAGAACATTGTTCCCTTATCAACAACGAGGCCGAGTCGATGAGTGCAGAAGAGCCCGTCCCCCCGCTGGACGCCAGCGTCGCCCACCCAGCTCGCAGATATAACTATTGGCTGGGAGGGAAGGACAACTTTGCTGCCGATAGAGAGTCCGGCGACGCCATCGAGAGAGTCTTTCCGCACATTCGTAAATCAGCAGTCGAGAACCGACGGTTCCTGCAACGCGCGGTCCGTTATCTAGCTGCGGATGCTGGCGTCAAGCAATTCCTTGATATCGGCACTGGGCTGCCGACAGCCGACAACACTCACGAGATCGCCCAGACGATTTGCCCCTCCTCCAGGATCGTCTATGTGGACAACGATCCACTCGTCCTGGCCCACGCCCGCGCCTTGCTGACGAGTGCCCCCGAGGGCCAAACCGCGTACATCGAGGCCGACGTCAGGGATCCGGGATCGATTACTGGCCATCCCGTACTGTCCGACGTCCTTGATCTGCGGCAGCCGGTAGCGATCATGCTTGTCGCTGTCCTGCACTTCCTCCCTGACAGCGAGAACGTCTACTCCATCGTCAAAACACTCATAGAAGCTGTTCCGTCCGGCAGTTATCTTGCCCTCTCGCACGCGACCAATGATTTCATTCCCAAAGCTGCCGCTGAGGTTTTTGCCAGCGGTAGAATTCCCGGAACCCACGATTTCACAGGTCGAAAACGTGCAGATTTCGAGCGGCTCTTTGATGGCCTGGAGATCATTTCGCCGGGCGTCAGTTTGGTCAGTGAGTGGCGAAGCTCCGACTCAGAAGAAATACCTCCCCCACAGGAGGTATCGGTCTACGGAGCGGTCGGCGTTAAGCCCTGACGGCGTGGCAAGCAATCGATTGACCGAGGGGAAGAGCTATCCGAATGAGGACACTCGATGCCGTATCGGTCACTTCGCACGCCAACGCTCGGCTCTCCCCTAACCTCGCGGGGCCAAGTTCTCCACCCCCACCGAAAGATCCACTAAGGCTCGGCCGGGCGTCAGCCCGGCAGATCCACGACCGGAAGGAATCCGATGACAGTGCAGGCTGATGGCGCTGCCGCCTTGCGTGAGGCCATGGTGGCCACTCTGCGCGAGGAGGGTCACATCACCAGCGAGGGGGTAGCCGCGGCGATGAGCGTCGTGCCCCGGCACGACTTCGCCCCTGACGAGCCGCTGGAGAAGGTCTACCAGACCGACACGACCCTGGTCCCGAAGATCGACGCCAACGGGCGTCAGACCAGTGTGGTCTCGGCCTCACACATCCAGGCCATCCAGCTCGAACAAGCGGACGTTCGGCCGGGGATGAACGTGCTGGAAGTCGGCTCGGGCGGCTACAACGCGGCCCTGATCGCGGAGATCGTCGGAACAAGCGGCTCAGTCACGACCGTGGACATCGACTCCGACGTCGTCGACCGCGCTCGTGCGGGGCTGTCCAGGGCCGGGTACGAACAGGTCAACGTCGTACTCGCCGACGCTGAGCACGGTGTGCCGCAGAACGCGCCGTACGACCGGATCATCGTCACGGTCGGCGCCTGGGACATCCCGCCCGCCTGGCTCGATCAGCTCACCCCGACGGGCCGGATCGTCGTACCGCTGCGCTTCTCCGCGATCACCCGTCTGATCTCCTTCGACCGAGCCGAGGGCAGTCCGACGTTGAAGGCCAGCAACTACCGGCTCGGCTCGTTCGTGCCGATGCAGGGTGACGGTGCCGCTGACGAGTCGCTGATCGCGGTCACCCCGGACCTCGGGCTGCGCATCGACCAGAACAGCTCACTCACCTTCGACGTGCCGGCGCTGCGCAAGGCGCTCAACACCAGCCCGGTGGAAAGCTGGTCGGGCACGCCGTTCGACATGCCGGATGAGTTGGAGCTGTACCTGCTGACCAACGGCCCGGAAATGCCGATGCTGCACGCCGCCCAGGCGGCGGTGGATCAGGACGTGGTCAACCGCACGGTGCGCAACGGCACCCCGGCGCTCGTGCGTGAGGGCTCCTTCGCCTACCGCGTCAAGCGCGAGAACCCGGAGACGGTGAGTGGCTATGAGACCGGCGTGGTCGCGCATGGACCGGATGCCAAGCAGGTCGGTAACGAGCTGCTGACGATGATCCAGACGTGGGCGGGCAGCTACTACCAGCGCAACGCAGCCAGTATCACCTACCACCCGAAGACCGCAGACGCCGCCAGCCCGGTCGGGTGGCACACCACCAAGCGGCACGGCGTCCTGTCTGTCGTCTGGCCCTAAGACTTCGGCGGTCCTCGGTCCCGGGACCGAGGACCGCCGGGGAAACCCCTCATTACCCGATCCACGGAGGTTGTCATGTCCCTGCTCACGATCGATCCCGCCATCGAGGGCGGCACCGACGACGACTTCGACCTCGACATCGAGTTCATCGAGGCCGGTGGCACCGTCGAGCACATCATCAAGATGACCGAGGACAACTGCGGCAGCACCTGCGCTTCGGCCTGCACGAGCTGCTGACGAGCCGCACCCGCCGATGACGCGCCCGGTCGGCGTGGCTGATCCAGATGGCCATGCCGGACGCCGAGCCGTCGACGGCGCCGGTACGAGGGTCTCGGCCCTGCGAGCACACTCGCGGGGCCGAGGCATTCCCTGCTCGATGTTCAACGAACGTGACCTGGGGAGGCCGGCGATGTACCGCAGTCTGGACGATGCCCTCATCGTCAGAGCGGCCCTGCTCCGCCCGGACCAGATTCGCTCGTGGCCGGACCTGACCAGCGGCAGCGCGGCGGCCAGTTGGCGACCGTGGCTTACGCAGGTGGGGTCGACGATGCCCGGCTTCATAGCGGCAGCCGCACATGCCTCCCCTGACCTCGCCGCGCGAGCTGCCGCAGTTCTCAGCGGCGACGTGTCGCCCGCCGATGCCCGCGCAGTGACGCTGGCGCTCATGCGCTATCTGCTTCGGGCCACGACGCGCGCCACACCGTTCGGCTTGTTCGCGGGCGTCGCTCCCGCCAGGGCAAGCGGTAGGGGCAGCGTACGTTGGGGCGGCTCGCATCGACCCACCGTACGGATTCAGGCGTCCTGGCTCGCGGTTGTTCTCGATCGCCTCGAATCCGACCCGGAGCTACGCCCGCACCTGATGCTGAGTGTCAACAACTTGTTGGTGGAACGAGCAGGCAGGCTGGTGCTGGGGTACCGAGCCGCCACGAGCGACCCCCAGGGTGCGCCCACCCATCTGAGAATCCGGGCCAACGAGGCCATTCGTGCCGCGCTGGCGCTGGCCGCCGAGCCGATTCGGTCAGCGGACTTGATCGGCAAGCTGGTGGCAACGGGCACGGCGCCGCCCGAAGGCGCGGAACGGCTCGTCGGGCAGATGATCGCGCAACGGCTGCTCCTGACCAACCTGCGCCCGCCGTCAACCGCGACCGACCCCGTGGCCCACCTCCTCGGCGAGTTGCGGACCATCGCGGCCGAAGACGCCGTCATACCGCTGCGCCATCAGCTTGGCCACATTCACGATCTCAAGGTCCGGCATGACAGCGCGCCGGACACGGCGAGCACCGACGCCCATCTAACAGATCTCCGTGAGTTGCTCGCTTCGGTCCATCCTGGCCAAGCCGTCGGGATTGACCTCCGTCTGGACTGCGACCTCGTGGTGCCGGCCGCCGTTACCGCCGAAGCCTGCCGCGCGGCCTCGGCACTGACTCAGCTCGCCCGTTCGACCTCGATCGGATGGCGAGACTGGCACTCGCGTTTCCTGGACAGATACGGCCTGCACGCCCTCGTCCCGGTTCTGGACGCCGTCGATGCCCAAATCGGACTCGGATACCCAGAGGGCTACGCCGGAGACCCGACCGAGGCGGCCTCCGTGTTGACCGATCGGGATCAACGGCTCATGGCCTTGGCCCAAGGTGCTGCGCTACGCAACCGGCACGAGGTGATCCTCGATGACGCCACGCTGGAGAAGGTGGCCGGCGCGCCGCCGACCGAGACCTTGCCCACTGCCGAGCTGACCGTGCGCGTCCACGCCGAGTCTCTCCAGGCCATCGCGGACGGCGACTTCCAACTCTCGGTCGTGCGCGCCTCCCGACAAGCCTTCTCGACCGCGGGCAGGTTCCTCGACCTGTTCGACGGGGACACACGGCAACGCATGACCGACCTGACCGCCGAGACACCGCCCGCCAGCGCCGGAGCACTACTGGCCCAACTGTCGGCCGTCACCCGCTACACCATCAGCCTGGACGTCAACCGCGCCGCCCAGGCCCTGCCACACCTGATCCCCATCGGCGAACATCACCCCACCTCGCCGTCGGTAATCGACCTTGACGACGTCGCAGTCACCGCTGACGGGCACCGCATCTACCTGGTCTCGATCACCCGCCAGCAGGCGCTACAACCCGTCGCGGTCAACACGGTCGAGCCGGTCCGGCACGCTCACCCCCTCGCCCGATTCCTCGCTGAGGCGCCGGTGGCTTTCGCCACCCCCTGCTCGCCGTTCGAGTGGGGGCCGTTGGCCAAAGGTCTGCCGTTCCTACCCGCGATTCGGTACGGCCGGACCCTATTGAGTCCGGCGCGATGGCTCCTGAAAGCCAACGAACTTCCGGGCAAGACGGCCAGCTGGGATCAGTGGGACAGCGCGCTCACCGCATGGTCGGGCGAAACCGGGTGCCCTCCTGTTGTCTCGCTCGGCATCGGCGATCAGGCTCTCGGTCTCGACCTCCACGTGCCAGCTCATCGCGCCTTGCTGCGAGATCATCTAAACCGCAACTCCACCGCGTTGCTGCGCCTCGTTCCCGCCGGCGACGGCTGGCTCGAAGGCCACCGACACGAGATCGTCATCCCGCTGGCCGCCACCGCGCCGAGGCCGCCAGCGCCTCGGCTAACCGGCACGCCGATCGACGTCCGCGCCCACGGCACACTGCCCGGCGGTGATCACCTCTACGTCAAAATCTATGCCCAGCCCAACGACCAAACCACCATCTTGGGCTCGCATGTGCCTCGGCTACTGGCGGGGCTCCCGGACGCGGGCACCTGGTGGTTCCTGCGCCACGCCGACCCTGAACCGCACCTACGCCTGCGACTGACCGGCCTGCCCATCAACGCCGTCACCGCCTGGGCACAAGAGCTGGCCGAAGCTGACCTGACCCGACGAGTCCAATGGGACACCGACTTCGGCGAACCCGGCCGCTTTGGCGGCATCGACGCCTACGCCGCGACCACGACAGTGTTCGCGGCAGACTCCGCCGCCGCGCTCGCTCAGCTCGCCGTCACCGAGCGCCGTTCCGCACCAGGCTGGCAGGCGGTAACCGCCGCGAGCATGGTCGACCTCGTCACAGCCGTCGTCGGCGATCCGAGCGACGCACTGCGTTGGCTAATCGCCCGAACACGGACGCACCGCCCCGCACCCCCACGACACCTCTACGACCAAGCCGTTCTCCTGGCCAACCCGCACGGCCGCTCCGCCATGATGTCCCTTCCCGGCGGGAAGGACCTGATCGATCGGTGGGCGGAGCGCCGCCTCGCGCTGAACGCCTGGCGCACCACGCTGCCCACGCTACTCAGCGCCGTACCACCGGTCGACCTTCTGCCCGACCTGCTGCACCTGCACCACGTCCGCGTCGCCGGACTCGACCTCGACAGCGAACGAACCTGCCTCCATCTCGCTCGCGCCGCCGCGCTGAGCTGGACCACAAGGAGCGCCCCGCGATGACAACCACGATCAAGGCTACCGACCAGGTCGCAACAGCCCGCGACGCGCTCCTTGACCCCACCGTCGTCGGCCCGTCACCTGACGGCCGAACCCGGCCTCAATCGCTTGCGGGAGGCGCGGTAGGCGTCGCCCTGCTACACGTCGAGCTAGCCATCTCCGGGCATGGCGATGAAGCACTCGCGCACCGCTGGATTCGGGCCGCGGCCAGCGAGCCGGTCAGCATCGGCCGCAACTCCGATCCCTTCCACGGCGCGCCCGCGCTGGCGTTCATGCTGCACACCGCCCGGCCCCTCGGCGGCTACCACCGCGCCTTCGCCAGCCTCACCGACGCAACGATGACCCTCGTCCGTCAACGCCTCGCCGCCGCTCACGACCGCATCGATCGACGCGAACCGCTGCCGATGTACGAGTTCGACCTCGTTCACGGCCTGACCGGACTCGGCCTCTACCTTCTTCACGCACACCCCGATCACCCCCTCAGCGGCGACGTGGTCGGCTACCTCACGCGCATCACCCAGCCGCTCGACGGCGACAAAGGCAAACCGCCGTGGTGGCTGCCCTCCAACCTCGCCGGCGTGCCCCACCCCGACTTTCCAGAAGGTCACGGCAACCTCGGAACCGCCCACGGCATCAGCGCGGTCATCTTTCTGCTCGCCTACGCCATCCTCCACGGTCACGACACATCGGCAGCACACAACGCCCTCAGCACCCTGACCCGCTGGACGGACGCGCACCGCCAAGACGACGGCAACGGCATCTGGTGGCCCGGATACGTCACCCCCGGCACCGAACCAACCCAACACCGGCCGTCGTGGTGCTACGGCACAGCAGGCACCGCTCGTGCCCAGCAACTCGCCGGAATCGCACAGAACGACACCGTCCGACAGCAACTCGCCGAGAACGCGATGCTCGCCGTGCTGCAAGAACCGTTGCAGCGCGACCGGCTCAACGGAATCGGCCTGTGCCACGGCAAAGCCGGACTCCTGCAATCCGCCTCGCGTATGGCCGCCGCCGAGACCGACGAGATCCGCTCGGCCCAAATCAGCGCCTATCTGCCCGGGCTCGCTGCGGACCTCGCCAGTCAACTTGCCGAGGAAGAACACGGCAATCCCGAGCTGCTGGACGGTACCGCCGGAGCGGCACTCGCACTTCACACCTTCGCTAACGGCGCCCCGGCTACCAACTGGGACGCCTTCCTCGCCCTCAGCTGAACGAGTGAAGGCGACCGATGACAACCCTCGAATGGCGACAGGTCACGGTCACATTCCCCGACCCGCACAACGCCGAGGAGACCGCCCGGAGACACCTCGCGCCGATTCTGGCCGAAGCCGAATGCCGCCAGCTCATCAGCGCGTGGTTCTACATCCGAAAAGGTGCCTGGCGGTTGCGTTACGCCCCGACGGCAATCGGGTCTGACCGCTACATAGACGATGCGTTGGAGCGGCTCACGCGCGATCACCTGCTTCATGACACCGTCGCGGGCATCTATGAACCGGAGATGTACGCCTTCGGCGGTGCCGAGGCTATGGACGCCGCTCACCAACTGTGGCACCAGGACAGCCGCCACCTTCTCATCGACGGTGAAGGTGCCGCAGTCCGCCAGCGCGAGACATCGATCATGCTCCTGGCCGCAATGATGCGGGCAGCGCTGCTCGACTGGTACGAGCAGGGCGACGTGTGGGCACGCGTCGCCGCCCATCGCGACTCACCGAAGCCCGGGGCTGTCGCATCGCTCCTGACCGGAGCGAAACGACTCCTCACAGTCGACCTGATCAGTCTCGCCCAGCAGGAGGCGTCGTTGATCGGCCATCAGACCTTGATAGAGGCGTACGCGTCTGCCGGTAACGCCCTCCAGAGCCTCAACTCGTCTGGCCGGCTACATCGCGGACTACGAGACATCCTCGCACACCATGTCCTCTTCTCGTGGAACCGCCGAGGCGTGCCCGGTTTGCAGCAAGCGGCCCTCGCCGCCGCCGCCAAGACCGCCGTCTTCGGCCCGGATCCCACCCTCGATGTGCCGGTGCCGGAGGGCCTCTCATGAACCCGGATGTTGCCCGGATGTTCCCGCTGGTCGCTCGTACGCGGCCCGCGTGCCCGCCACTCGACGAACGAGTTAAAGACCTTCAGGAACGCGCGCGTCGCGCCCAGGAGCACTGCGACCCGGCAGCAGCGACCGCCGTCTTCAACCTCGCCGCACTCCTAGCCTCCGACTGTGGCATGCCTGACCTGGCCCGCACCTGGTGCCACCGACTCGCCACCGTCGCGATAGCCCACGGCAGCCAGCCGCAACACGCGCTCGAACCCATCGTCAATCTCGCTCGCCTCCATATCCGAGCAGGCAATGGCCCCGCCGCCTGGACACTGCTGGAGGAGCTCTTCCAAGCCGTCGACACCCGCACGGACACCAAGATCGACGGCCTCGTCATCCCTATCACCCTGCTCATCGATGCGCCTAATGCATACGCCGAAACCCGAAAGTGGCTGTGGAGCGTGTTGCTCGGCACCGGCGCGCACGCCCTCGCCGCCGCCGGCCGTTGGGAAGAAGCCAGCCAACGCCTTGGGCAGTACAAGGGGATCGGCACCCGCATGCTGGACGGCAGGCAAGTTGCGATCATCGCCCACGCCATGGCAGGCCGCATGCAGCAGGCACGCACGATGCTCGACAAAACCCAGCCGGGTGAGCAGTGGGAGGACGCGGTCATCGCCTGCCTTTCCCTCCACGTGCCGACCGGCCGCCCGGCCGACGCGACAGCCACTGTGCTCACCGCGTACGAACTCCTCGACCATGCCGAGTTCGGACTAGCGGTATTCCATATCCGCCTGGGCCTCATCGTCGCCGATGCCTTGGAACAGGATCATCACCCTGCCCGAAGGCGAACCATCGCGAGCCTCATCCGCCAGGCCCTGAGCGACGGCTACGCCGCCCGGGACTTCCTAGCTCACCCTGAGCACCTCAACATGGCCACGGTCCGGGAGATCCACCAGCTAACCGACTTGGTGTCCGCCTGCGGTATCGCCCGCGGAACGATGTCAAGCGACCATCGCGACTCCCTCGACAGCGCTCTCAGCACCGCTGAGTTGGTCATCGCGCAGCAACGACGACGACCCCGGCCGCCGGTGTAGGCCGCCATTCGATCTGGCGTCAGCGCCGTCCGGCCCGCCCCTGCACTGCAGCTCCCGAGGAGACCGTAATGCCGCTCGAACTACTGCTCGACTCGCGCACCGCCGAAGAGTTCATGAACACCTGGCCAGACACGCCGCAAAAGCTAACCCTTCCGGCCGGAGGGCTGGCTCTGACGCGCGTGATCAATGCCAACACCGTCCGCGAGATACTCGACAGTGGCTGCTATCCGGCTACGGACGTGAACGTCATCAAGAACGACAACGGGGTCCACCCCCGCCTGTTCGCCTCCGGCGACCGGCTCGACCCAGTCAAACTGAAGCAGTGGCGTGACCGGGGCTACACCGTTCAGATGCGGCATCTCGAGCGGTGGCTTTCGGGAATGGCGACCATCACGCGGTCGATTCAACAGCAGACCGGCTGTGTCAACTACGTGTCCGCCTTCGTCACGCCGGCCGGGCGGCAAGGGCTCGGCCATCACTGGGATCAGTATCTCAGCGTCGTTGTTCAGCTCGCGGGCACCAAGACGTGGGATATCTGGAAGCCGAGGGTCGCCAATCCCACCCGCGCTCATCTGACAACCGTCCAGCTCTGGCAGGACGACTGGGTACAGGAGTGGGCCGACAACGGCCCGGATATGTCATTCGACCTCGCCCCACACCAAGTCCTCGTATTGCCGAGAGGGTGGATACACAGCCCGCACAGCCGAGGCGACGACGAGAGCGTCCACCTCACTTTCGTGATCAAGGAACGGACTCCGCTCTGGATCGCCGAACGCCTTACCGCCACTGTGATCGAGGACGCGGCGTTCCGTCAGGCAGTTCCACCGACCGCCCTTTCACCCGAGGCTCTAGTCGACTGTGTTGGTCAAACTCGCGACATGTTGATCAAACATCTCAGCGCACTCGACACCGAATATTTCGCCCGCCTTCTACGGGTCGCCGCCGACACGGAGGTCGATCAAGACTTGATTTAGCCCTCTATACGACCAGCTCAGCGGCCATTTCTAGCTGCCCTGATGGTGTAGATTGGTGGTACTCAGATTGGCGGTTCTGACCAGGGATCCCGATCGGACAGCAATCGTTCGCGTGTGCACAACCCGACTAGTTGCGGTCGTTGTCGGCGTAGACCACCCGGGCCGTGGGGTCGGTCGCCTGCGCGATCTCGTGCGTGTTCGGCGAGGTGGGGATGCCGGTGCCGATGTCCAGGAACTGCCGGATGCCCTGCCCGGCGAGGAAACGCACCGCCCGGTGCAGGAACCACCGGTTCTCGTGCACGGTCAGGCGGACCAGCGGCATGTGCTCCTCGATCTGGCGCGCGGACTCGCGGTCGGCCTCGAAGTTGTCCTTGCCGCCCAGCCAGTAGTCGTAGCGCCGGGCCGGGTGGGGGCGACTGGTGTCCAGCCCGGGATGAGACACGGATGCACTCCTTTGTGGACGTTGCCGCCCACCTTACGACATCCGGTACCGTGCGCCGATGGAAAAACCGATGGAGAACACGCACCGGCGCGCGCCGCGGCAGGTCCCTACCGAGGAGCGCGGGCGGCACATCGTCTACGCGCCGGACATCGACGGTGATGCCGACCCGGGCGAGATCGTCTGGACCTGGGTGGAGTACGAGGAGGACGACGGCCGCGGCAAGGACCGCCCGGTGCTCGTCGTCGGCCGGGAGGGCCGCACCCTGCTCGGCCTGATGCTCTCCAGCCAGGATGAACGCGACGGCCAGCGGCACTGGCTGGCGCTCGGCCCCGGCGAGTGGGACCGCGACAACCGCCCCAGCTGGTTGCGCCTCGACCGGATCCTGGAGGTCGACGAGGACGGCATCCGCCGCGAGGGCGCGATCCTCGACCCGGTCCGTTTCACCCGCGTCGCGATGATCCTGCAGCGCAACTACAACTGGAAATGACCGTCTTTGAGGCCGCTCGACGTGGAGACGCAGACCACCGGGCCCTCGAACGGCCCCAGCGCGCGCAGACCGGCCAGGCCCGCGGCGCTGGAGAGTTCTGTCCACAGGCCGGCCCGGGCGAGTTCCGCCTGGGCTGCCCGTAACTGCGGGTCGGTCAGCGCGACGGCCCGGCCCCCGCTCGACCGGACGGCGAGGACTCCTCGGTGCCCGCTGACGGGGGATACGATCGAGCCTGCGGCGGTGGCTTCGACCTTGACGTGAGCTGCGGGAACGTCGTCGCGCAGCGCTTTCACCAGCGGCGCGGCGGCGGCCGGCTCGCACGCGATCATCCGGGGCGCGCGCGGCGCACGGCCCAGGCGTCGCAGCTCGTCGAAGCCCTTCCAGATGCCGTAGAGCAGCTCGCCGTACCCTGTCGGGACGAAGACCGCTTCCGGCGTTCCCAGGTCGGCATTGATCTCGTACGCGATCGGCTTGTAGCCCTCGGAGCCGAACGGATGGCCGGTGCGCGTGACCGTCGTGCTGCTCACCGGATGCAGGCCGGCCCGCTCGACGATCGTCCGCTGGTGTCACCCGGCGAACGCTGCCCGATCGCCAGCGAATCCATTCTCGAACCTTAATGGGTTGGCCCGGTATGTCATCGTGGGCCGGTGCTCACGACGACCCGGCGGCGCCTCCGTTCCCTTCTGCTGCTGGAGTTGCTGAACATCCCTCTGCACGCCTGACTCTGGTTCGTGGTCATCGACCTGTCCCGAAGCGCGGCGAACCTCGCCGGCTTCGCCGCGTTCGCCGTCCTGCTGCTGGTGGGCGCCGCGTACTGGGCGGTGAAACTGCGCCAGTTGCGGCGCCGGGAGCGGCACCTGGCCCATCGTGGCGCGTTCGCCGCGGCGCGCGTGCTGCTGCCGGTCGCGCTGGGTGCCGCCCTGATCGTGGCCACGGCCGCCGCGGTGGTCACGCCCGGCTCGTCGTCGTGGCCCGGGCTGGCGTTCGCGGTCTTCGCCGTCCTCGAATACGTCAACTACTTCCACGTTCAGCTCATGCACGACAACCGCGCCGACCTGCGCCGCCTCTTCACCACCGGCTTGCGCCGCTCGCATCTCGCCCACGATCTGCGAATCCCCAAGCGGCCGGCGCCGGCTCCCGCCCGTCCGCGACGACGCTGACGGGCGGGGTGATCCGGCCGGAGCGGGCGTTCGGGGAGGCCGTCGCGGCCGTGCCCATGGATGCGACGACCTCCTGCCGGGCCGCGCCGATCCCTAGGACCGCAGGCGCTGGGTGATGAACAGCGCCGCCCGGTCGAGGGCGTCGTCGGCCTCGCTCAACGACCCGGCCCAGGCCTGGAAGACGTGCGGGACCCCGGCTGTCACGTCGAGGATCACGTCGACGCCGGCGTCGCGGGCGCGCGCGGCCAGCCGGGTTGCGTCGTCGAGGAGCATCTCGTCGGTGCCGGTCTGCAGCAGGATCGGCGGGAAGCCGGTCAGGTCGGCGTAGCGGCACGGGCTGAGCAGTGGCTGGTGCGGGTCCTGGCCGGCCAGGTACATCGCGCCGGTGCGGTCGAGGCCTTCGCGGGTGAAGAACGGGTCGATGCCGGCTTTCGTGGTCATGCTCTCGCCGGTGCGGGTGGCGTCGAGGCCGGGGGAGAGGGCGACGATCCCGGCCGGCAGGGGCAGTCCGGCGTCGCGGGCGGCCAGGCAGGTGGTGATGGTGAGGCCCCCGCCGGCGGAGTCACCGGCGAATACGATCGTCGCCGGGTCCGAGCCGGAATCCAGAAGCTCGCGGTACGCGGCGACGGTGTCCTCGATCCCGGCCGGGAACGGGTGTTCGGGCGCGAGCCGGTAGTCCACCGAGTACGCCCGCACGTTCGCCCTGGTAACGAGGTTGGCAGTGACGGGCAGCGCGGTGGTGGGCGAGCCGGAGACGAAGCCGCCGCCGTGGAAGTAGAGGATCGTCCCGCCCCGCGCGTCCCCGGCCGGTTCGACCAGCAGCGCGGGACGGTTGCCGAGCGTCGCCGGCGTGGTGCGGATGTCACCGGGCACCTGCATGGTGGCCATCAGCGCCCGGAATCCGGCCCGGATCTGCTCGATCGTCGGGGGCGGTCCCGTGGGGCGGGGGTGCCGGAGGGTCGCCGCGAGTGCCGCGCGCTGGTCCAGGGTCATGAGCTTGCTCTCCCGTACGTAATAAGTGTCTTGGAAGTATATTCCAAAGAAGCTAACTTCGGCCACGGCGGGGAGGCATAATGGGATCGTGACCGTGACGCCTGTCAGCCGCACGGCGTCCCTGCTGTCCTGGGCCGAGGACGAGCTGCGCGAGGCGCTGGGGCGGTCCTCGCTGCTCGACCCGCGCTCCTACGAGATCTTCGGCCAGGGCTCCCGGGTCAACAACACGTTCCTCGACCAGGGAAGCGACATCGACCTGGTGCTCATGCTCAAAACCCCTTTCGCGTACGCGTGGGAGCAGTTCCGTGACGACGTCCTCGTCGCGCTGAGCGAGTCGTTCGTGGTCCGCATGGGTCGACGGTGCCTGAACGTCGACGATCCGGACTCCCTGTTCGGTGAGATGGTCGACATCCTGGTGGCGACGGAGTTCCGATTGCCGACCGGCCCGGAGACGTACGAGCAGGGGGTCTTCTTCCGTGATCGGGAGGGCCGCCCGATCGTCAACTTCCCCAAGCAGCACCGGCGCAACGGCGACGCGAAGGACCGGCGCACCGGCGGGCGGTTCAAAGCGGCGGTCCGGACCGCGAAACGCGCCCGGATCAGCGCCGGGATCCCGTCCCTCGAAGCGCCGTCGTATCTGCTGGAGTGCCTGCTCTACGACGTCCCCGACGAGGTCTACCGGCAGCCGGAGCCGTACCGGGCGGCGCTGAACTGGCTGCGCCGGTGCGATCCGGCCACGTTCGCCCAGCTACCGTGCCAGAACGGGATCAACCGCCTGTTCGGCCCGGGCCCGGATCAATGGGAGCCCGGCCAGGCTGTCAGAATCATCGACGTTCTTCGCCAGATCTGACGTCCCCGAGGCGGTTGCCGCAGCATGACTTGGACCGCCGCGCAGACCACGGCCGCCCTCGCGATCCTCGGCACCGCGCTGACCGCGCTGCTGACCTACGGGCTGAACCGGCGTGGTGCCCGCCGCGAGCGCCGCGCGCTGGCGTTCGGTGAGGCGCTGAGCGTCGTCGAGGACTTCGCCGAGATGCCGTACCGGATCCGGCGGCGGCCGGGCACGCCCGAGGGCCGGCACCAGCTGACCGAGGAGGTCAGCCGGATCTACTCCCGGCTGGCGTTCCATCAGGCGCTGCTGGACATCGAGGCGCCCGAGGTGGCGGCGGCCTACCGCCTGCTGGCCAACGAGGCGCGGGCCGAGGTGGGCGACCAGATGAAGACGGCCTGGCAGAAACCGCTGCGGCTCACCGACGCGGAGATGAATCTGGAACAGCACTACGACCGTACGCGCGTGGATCTCGCCCGCGACGAGTGCGTGGCGACGATGCGGGCGGCGCTCGGGCAGGTGCGGTTCCCGACGGTCCCGGCGCAGGTCATCCGGCGAGGCCGGCAAGCGCCGTGATGCCCGCCTCGATCCGGTGCCGCGCCGTGTTGCCCGCCTTGATCTGGTGCCGCACCGTGATGCCCGCCACGATGTTCCGCGGCGTGTTGCCGACGCCGAGGATCAGGCGCGGCGGCGGCTCCGCGATCCTGCGGTGCCGGGCCGCCATGCCGTGAAGGCCGACCCCGCTACCCGCCGCCGCCTCGATGAACGCGGTCTCCGAAGTGCCCGCCGGCCGGGCCGCGGGGAAGCCGGCCGCGAGCCCTGTCACCGGCAGGCGCGGGGCATGCCGAGCGGCCGGCATTTCTTCGACCTGTTCCACTCGCCGCGCTTCGAGTCCTGCGTCGACGACACCCGGTCGTTCCTCGGCGAGGTGATCGAAAAGTTCCGGAACCGGCAGCGACCTGGCGTTTCCGACATGTGAGCGGTGTCAGTAGTTGTCCGGGTCCGGGGTCGTCCGTTAGATTCGCTCGCGTTGTCCTGATCGGTGGGCATGAATGAGCGATTCTGCGACGGGGGAAACGCGCGTGACGGATCGGCGCCGAGCGTGTCTGGTCGTTCCGACCAATCGGGAATGCGCGGCGACGCTGGCCGAAGTCGTGGCCGAGGCGGAATATGCGGCACGCCATTTCGATGTCGACGTCCACCTGCTGGTCCTGGACTCGTCGGAGCATTTCGCCGAGCACGCGGCGATCCTCTCCCGGGCTCGGAACGTGTGGCACCTCGACGACGACCGGCAGCGGGACTTCCTGCGGCGGGTCGTCGCCGGGGCCGATGTGACCAAGCCCGACCTGCTGCTCGACCTGATGCACCCGCGGGCGCTGTCCTACGGCGCGTGCACCAACCGGGCGTTCCTGATCGCGGCCGCGCTGGGCTGCGACACCGTGCACCGCCGCGACTCCGACCTGTACTTCCAGACCTACGCGGGGGAGAAGGTCTTCCCGATCCACGCCGAGTTGTCCGCGCTCGGCCGGCCGGCCCGCGACGTCGTGGCCACCGAGGACCGGCTCGACGACAGCCACCGGGACCTGCCGGTCGCGATGGCCGGCGCCTCGTTCGTCGGCAGCATGTCGGTCGACATCGAGGACATCCGCGACCACGACGCCTACTACGACCTGGTCAGCCTCTGGGCCGCGCCGGGCAGCAGCGACGAGGAGAAACGGGCGCTGGTCGAGGAGTCGTTCACCGGGAGCGCGCCCTTCGACGGCGACCACACGGTCCTTTCCGTCGTCGACCCGATGCGTGTCGACATGCACAACATCAGCTTTTCCGGACTGCACGAACGAGTGCCGCTGCCACCCGCGATGGACACCATCGGCAGCGACTATTTTCTCATTCACGTGGCCGACAGGGCCGGGCTTCCGGGGCTGCTGCACAATCGGCACATCGTCAATTTTCATACCGCGGAACGCAAGAGTGACGCCGGGTTCCTGGCGTACCAGATGCGATTCGCCAAATTTATTCTCTCCATGTATTACCTGCACTTCGTCTACCAGCGGATGACCACCGACGACCCGGCCGACATCGCCACGCTGGTCCGGGCGAGCACCTGGCAGCCGCGCGAGCCGAACGAGACGACGGCCGAGGAGATGGAGGCGGCCTACCGCCGGCTCGGCGGGCGGTTCACCGGGGTCGCCGACCAGGTCCGCGAGCGCCGGGACGCGCTGCTCATCGAAGCGCGGCGGGACATGGACGACTACGCGCTCCTGATCGACGCGTGGGCGGCCCTGATCGCCGCGGCCCGCGAGACGCCCGTCTGAGATGCCGACTGCTCCACACCTGAGCGCCGCCCTGGCCGCGGCCGACACCGATCGGATCGTCTACGACCTGACCGGCATCGAGAACCAGTACCGGCGGCTGCGCGCCGAACTGCCCGGTGTCGACGTGCGGTTCGCGATGAAAGCGTGCCCGGTCGACGACGTGCTGACCGGCCTGGCCGACCTCGGATCCGGCTTCGACGCCGCGAGCCCGGGCGAGATCCGGCAGGCACTGCGGACCGGGGTGCGCCCGCGCCGCGTGCACTACGGCAACACCGTGAAGTCCGACGACGACATCGCCGCTGCGTATCGGCTCGGCATCAGCACGTACGCGACGGACAGCGCCGAGGACGTCGAGGCGATCGCCCGGCACGCCCCGGGCAGCCGCGTGTTCTGCCGGGTGACGACCACCGGGACGGGCGCGGTGTGGGGGCTGACCGGCAAGTGCGGCAGCGACGACCCGGCCGGGGTGCTCGACCGGGCGCGGGTGCTGGGACTGCGGCCGGCGGGACTCTCCCTGCACGTGGGTTCGCAGCAGATGACCGTACGCGGATGGCAATCGGCTTTCGATTCTCTGGCCGGACTCCTTCCGCGGTTGCGTGCGGACGGGATCCGACTCGAATTCGTGAATCTCGGTGGTGGTCTGCCGGCGGCCGGTTATCCGGGTTTGACGCCACCGACCGGCGAGATCTTCGCGGCGGTCCGGGCCGGGATGCGGCGATTGCGGAACCTGGCCGGGGACCTTTCCTTCATCGTCGAGCCGGGCCGGTACCTCGTCGCCGATCACGGGGTCATCCGGGCGACGGTCACGCGATTCACTTCCCGCCGGGAAGCCTGGCTGTATCTGAGTCGCGGCCGGTTCAACGGCCTGTTCGAGGGCGACCGGATTCGCTACCGCATGCAATTCCCGACCCGCCCGGGAGGACCCGTCGTGCCCGCGGTGGTGGCCGGGCCCAGCTGCGACAGCGACGACGTGCTCGGGGGCGGGGTCCCGGTGCCGGTCCCGGCCGGGCTGCGCTCGGGCGATCCGGTGTGGATCCACTCCGCCGGCGCGTATGCCACCAGCTACACGACCGTCGGCTTCAACGGATTCGGCCCGCTGACCTGCTCGACCGTCCGGGCCGAGCGATTCCGCCCGATCGGGGAAACCGACTGGGCGGCGATCGTCGCGCTCGAATCCGAGACCTACGGCAAACAGGAACTGTCGGAAAGCCCCGAGGCATTGCGTTCGCGAGCATTTCCGGAAACGTCGTTCGTGCTCGATCTCGGAGACCGGATCGGCGGATATCTGCTCGCGCTGCCCTATCCGCCCCACGCCTTTCCCGAACTGACCACGCCGGAGGCCTCGGCGTTCACGTCCACCAGCCTGCACCTGCACGACCTGGTGATCGACGGCGAACTCCGCGGCCGCGGATGGGGAAGGCGCCTGGCCAAGCACCTGATCAGAACCGGGCAATCACTGGGGTACGAACGGATCGCGCTCGTCTCCGTCGACGGCAGTGCCGGGTTCTGGTCGTCGCTCGGGTTCCGCGCCGAGCCGGAGGTCCCGCTGCCCGCGTCCTACGGTCCGGAAGCCCTCTACCTGTCCCGTGACCTGCTGTCCGCAAAGGAATAGGCCCCGCATGTCGTTTCGACGCGCCCAGCTGTCGGTCGCCGCGCTGTTCGGCTCGCTCGGCTTCCAGTACTCGACCTGGGCCGCCCGCATCCCCGCCCTCACCGACCGGATGCACCTGACCGCCGCCCAGGTCGGCGTCCTGCTCCTCGCCGCCGGGGTGGGCGCGGTGATCTCGGCGCCGCTGGTCCCGAGACTGATGTCCACCCTCGGCTCGCGCACACTGGCCGTGACCGCGGTCGTCGTCCTGGTCGCGGTGCTGGCCGGCCTGGCGGTCGTGCCGGTCTACGCGCTCGCGCTGGCCGTGCTGCTCGTCGACGGGGTCGCGGTCGGCTGCCTCAACGTGGCGATGAACGCGCAGGGCGCGGCGCTGGAAAGCACGTTCGAGCGCACCACGATGGCGAAACTGCACGCCACGTTCAGCGGCGGCATCTTCGCCGGCGCGCTGCTGGCGTCGGCGGTCACGTCCCTGACCAGTTCGGTCCCCGCCCACTTCGCGGTAGCCGGCGCCGTCCTCCTCGGCCTGGCCCTCAGCGCCCGCCCCGCTCTGCTGCCTTCCCGCCCGACCCCAGCCGGGCCGGCACCGTCCGGGCCGGCACCGTCCGAGCCAGCTGCGCGCCGGTGGCATCGGCCGACCGGGGCGGTGCTGTGGCTGGGCGTGGCGATGCTGCTCGCGACGATCACCGAAGGGGCGATGACCGACTGGTCGGCGCTCTACCTCAAGGAGATCACGCACGCGGCGGACCACCTGCTGCCACTCGGGATCGCCGTGACCTCAGGAATGATGCTGCTGGCCCGGCTCCTCGCCGACGGCTGGCGCGACCGCTGGGGCGACCGGACCGTGGTCGTGGCCGGTGGCACCCTGGCCGGCGCCGGACTGGCCGCCGGGCTGCTGGCCGGCGGGCCCTACCCGGTGCTGGCCGGGTTCGCGTGCGTCGGCCTGGGCATGGCCGCGGTCAGCCCGTGCCTGTACATGGCCGCCGCCCGGGAAGGCACGGCCGCCCTGACCGCGGCCGCCACCATGAGCACGACCGGCCTGCTGGTCGGACCACCGGCGATCGGCTTCGTAGGCCTGCACTGGAGCATGGCAGTGGTCGTCGGCACCGCCTGGCTGACCGTGCTGTGCGCGTTGTCGATGCGCTGGCCGTCCCGGATCCCGGCCCCGGTCGCCTGAGTCCCCGGCCGCTTGCCGGTCCCGGGCGAGCGGCCGGCCCACCCTCACCAGTCCCGCCCGGAGTGCGGGCGGCGGACCGGGTTGGCAGCCTTGCCGGGGTGTCCGGCGACGGCGCTGTCCGGCCCGGCCGCCTACCGGGGCTGTGGCTGTCAGGCTCGGCGCCACTTCTGGTTGGCCGTGCCGGCGCAGTCCCAGAGTTGGAGCTTCGCGCCGTCGCCGTTCACCCAGTCCTTGATGTCGAGGCACTTGTCGGCCTGCGGGTTGACCAGGTCGCCGGCGGCGCTCAGCACCCACTGCTGGGCCGGGTTCCCGCTGCAGGTGGCGATCTGGATGATCGCGCCGCTCGCGGTGGAACCCCACGGCACGTCCAGACACATGTTGTTGCCGGTGCGCAGCGCCCCGCCGACGGCCTCCCACTTCTGCGCGGCGGAGTTGTTGCAGCCCCACGTCTGCACCGGGACGCCGTCGGCGAAGTTGCCGTTGGGCACGTCGACGCAGAGGTTGTTCCAGTTGCTGATGATCGGCTGACCGCCGCTGCCGCCGCTGGTGGTGGTGAGCGTCAGGCCGTACACGGAAAGGATCTCGTTGACGGGCTGGAACCACATCGTGCCGCCGGAGGTGCAGTTGCCGGTGCCGCCGGACGTGACGCCCTGTGCCTGGTTGCCGGAGATCCACGAGCCGCCGGAGTCGCCCGGTTCGGCGCACGCGTTGCTGCGGCTCAGCCCGGAGACCGCCCCCTGGGCGTAGTTGATCGTCTCGTTGCGGCCGAGCAGGGTCCCGCAGCGCCAGCCGGTGGTGCGCCCGGACCGGCAGATCGAGCTGCCGACCGCCGCCTCGGTCGAGCCGCTGACCAGGACGTTCCCGCCGGCGTAGTTGTTGACCCAGGGCTGGGAGACCCAGTTGCCGTTGGTCCGGACCCACGCGTAGTCGTTGCCGGGGAACGACGACCCGGCGAACGTGCCCTGCGCGACGTTGTTGTACCCGAGGGTGGTGCTGCCGGCGCCCCCGCAGTGACCGGCGGTGACGAATCCACCGGCGACGGGGAAGCCGACCGAGCAGAGCACGTTGCCGTTGATCACGTACTGGTCGCCGCCGCGCGTGTCGTACATCGGTTTCGGCTGTTCGGCCGCGGTCTTGACGGTGATCGGGCCGACCCCGGCCGCGAACGCGCGGGCCTGTGCCTCGGCGCCCGGCGCGACGGTGACCACGACGGTGTTGGCGGCCGGGTCGACGTACCAGCTGCGGACCGCGTCCGGGGCCGTCGAGCTGCGGCGGTCGAGGTCGGCGCGGGCGGCGTCGAGGTCGCTCTCGGCCTGTTCGACGACGACGGGGTCGGCTCCTTCCGCACGTACCGTCGAAGCGTCTTTCTGGTCTGTCACGGCAACGGTGAGGCGACTCGCGCCGTCGGGGATCCAAGCGCCGCCGAAATGCTTGCCGAGCCGGGTGCGCAGGCGCTTCTCGATGACCGGGGCGGCGGCTTCGGTGGCGAGTCGCCCGGCGATCTGCGCGTCGTCGAGGTGTAGATCGCGGCGCATCGCGTCGAGCATGCCGGGAGCAAGATCGAAGCTGCGATCAGAAGCGGACTCGGAGGCAAGATCAGAAGTGTGATCGGGAGCGGCCGGCGCCGGCTGTGGTGTCGCGCCGACGGCCGCCAAGGCGGCAAAACCGGCGATCAAAGCTTTCCGCGTACGGGTCATCGAACGTCCTTCACCGTGGGGGGATGTCGAAGAGAGCGCTCTCGCAGTTGATTCTTCGCACGCGTCCGCTCTACTGTCAACAAACCTGCACAAAGAAGCGTGTCGATGAAGGAGTCGCCGATGCTGCGCAAACTCGTCGCCCTGGCGTGCGTGCTGGCGCTGATCCCGGCCGCGCCGGCGCACGCCGCGCAGACCGCCCTGCGCGCCGCCGACCCCAGTGTGCTGCGCGTCGGCGGCACCTACGTCAGCGTCCAGTCGCTCGGCGACGCCGGGATCGCCGTCCGTCAGGCGTCCTCCACGGACGGCCTCGCGGGCGCCCCTGTCCGGACGGTGTGGACGGATTCGGCCAACCTCGGCGAGGTGTGGGCGCCGGAGATCCACTATGACGGTGGGCGGTACTACATCTATTTCACCGCGGGCCGGGGCTCCGCCCATCGGATGTACGTGATCAGTTCCGCGACCGCCGACACCGGTTACACCGCCGCCACCCGGCTGGCCCTGCCGGACGACAAGTGGGCGATCGACGGCACGATGTTCGTCCTCAACGGGCAGCGCTGGTTCGTCTGGTCCGGCTGGGCCGGCGACACCAACGTGGAACAGAACCTCTACATCGCCCGGATGGGCAGCCCGACCACGGCGACCGGCGCGCGGTACGTCATCTCGCAGCCGCGCGAGAGCTGGGAGCGCGTCGTCGGCAACCCGTTCATCAACGAGGCGCCCGAGGCGATCAAGGACCCCAACGGGCAACTGCACATCGTCTACTCGGCGAACGGCAGCTGGAGCGAGCAGTACTGCCTGGGTGAGCTGCGGCTGCGGGCGGGCGGCGACCCGGCGTACGTCTGGGACTGGTACAAGTCGAACGGCTGCCTGTTCGGCTCGAATCGTGCCACGATGATGCCCGGCTGGGACCCGACGATCACCGTCAACGGGCCCGGCCATCACAGTTTCGTGCTGCTCGACGGCGACATCGCGACGAGCCCGCCGGCCGGGCCGCGCTTCCCGCTGATGTTCCACGCGGTGGCGAAGGGCACGCCGTACGCCTGGGCCAACCGCTACTGGTACACCGGCACGTTCTGCTGGTGGGGTGGCACCACGTACTCCCGGGCCAACGTGCCCGGCGCGACCACCGACACAGGTTTCAGCCTCAAGTTCTTCGAGTAGGTCGCCGCTCCGGGTCGACCGGAACATGGCACGGCGACTCTCGGCCACCGTCTCGCCCGGCGTGCCGGAAGTCGGTGAGCCGCCTGTGCCCGGCTGGCCCGACCCGCGCCGTGGTTGGTCCGGCGGCCCCGGTCGGGTGCCCCGTGCTGACCCGCGCTGTGGTGCCTGGTCGGGTGCCCCGTGCTGACCCGCGCTGTGGTGCCTGGTCGGGTGCTCGCGTCGCTAGCACCCGCACCCGCACCCGCAGCGCAGCTCGGCGTCCTCAGGCGCGGTCGTGCAGCGTGATCCGGTAGCCGTCGGGGTCGGCGAACGTGAAGGTGCGCCCGAACGGGCCGTCGATCGGCGCGGCGACGATGGTGTGGCCGTCGGCGGCGAGGGCGTCGTGGATGGCCTGGACGTCGGTGGCGTGCAACCAGATCGCCGCGCCGGCGCCGGGGCCGGTCAGGTCGGTGCCGGGGACGACGTCGCGGAGCGCGAACGCGATCGGCTCGGTCGCGAAGACGACGGCGTGCGGCGGACCGGCCGGTGAGCGGACGAGGCCGAGATACCGCTCGTAGAACGCCTGGGAAGCGGCGAGGTCGCGCGCCTGCAGGGAGATGAAGTCGGGGCCGGTGACGGGCATGATGATGCTCCTTGCGTCTGTGTCAGGATGCTGACACGACCCAACGTATGTCAGAATGCTGACATGGGTCAAGGCGATGCCGGCATCAACCTCGAGACGTCACTGGGCTACCTGCTGAAGGAGGCGTCGAGCACGCTGCGGACGGCGATGGAGGACGTGCTGCGGCCGCTCGGAATGAACGTGACGCGGTATTCCTGCCTCGAACTGCTCGCGCAACGGCCGGGCCTGTCCAACTCCGAGCTCGCGCGGGGCGCGTTCGTGACTCGGCAGTCGATGAACGTGCTGCTCCAGGCCCTGGAGCGGGAGGGGTACGTCACCCGGCCGGCGGAGGCGCCGGTCGGGAAGGTGCTGCCGACCCGGCTCACCCCGCAAGGGCGGCGCCTGCTGGAGAAGGCGACGGTGGCGGTCCGGTCGGTCGAGGTCAGGATGCTGTCCGGGATGACCGAGGCCGAGCAGGCCGGCGCCTTCCGCATCCTGCAGAGCATGATCCGTTCCCTTCGCGCCGCCGACACCGGTCCAGCAAGCTGATGATCCGTTCCCGGCGGGACGGCGACACCGGGTCCAGCAAGCTGATGATCCGTTCCCGGCGGGACGGCGACACCGGGTCCAGCAAGCTGATGATCCGTTCCCGGCGGGACGGCGACACCGGTCCAGCAAGCTGATGATCCGTTCCCGGCGGGACGGCGACGGCGCCGGCGACACCGTTTCAGCGGGCGCGTGAGTCCAGCAGCTCCAGCATCTCCGGCAGCTTGAAGAACTCGGCCGTCGGCCGCGCGGAGACCGGATCCGCCCCGGCCGCCAGCAGCGTCTCGACCGTCTCGGCGTTGCGCCGGAAGACGGCCGCGGCCAGCGCCGTCTGCCCGCGGTCGTTGACCCGTTCCGGGTCGGCGCCGTGCGCCAGCAACGCGGCCACCGTGTCGGCGTGGCTGTGATACGCCGCGAGGATCAGCAGCGTGTCACCCTTGTCGTTGGTCAGGTTGGCCGGCAGGCCCGCGGCCACGTTGGCGATCAGCTCACCGGTCTCACCGGAGCGCGCCAGGTCGAACATGCGGTGGGCGAAGGCGATGGTCTCGTCGTCAAGGTCGGTCACGCCCGTGGCGATACCCACGACGCACCCCTCCCACACTCAACATATACCGCCTCGGGGGACTTGCGGCAAGACCCGGGGCGAGGCGCAGAATCGTCGTTCGTAAGCCTCAGACCTGCGAAAACGGGAGTCGTGAAATGCGTGTTCTGCTGACGACATGGGGGTCGCGGGGAGATGTCGAGCCGCTGGCGGGACTGGCCGTGGCCCTGCGGGACGAGGGCGCGGAGGCGGTGGTCGCGGCCCCGCCCGACGACGACTTCGTGGCCCTGCTGGCCCGGGCCGGGGTCACGCACGTGCCGCTCGGCCCGCCGGTCCGCTCGATCGTGGCCGGTCCGAAGCCGCCGGGCGCCGAGGAGGCGTTCCGGCTCGCCCCGGCGCTGGTCGCGGCCCGGTTCGAGACGCTCACGGCCGCCGCGCAGGGGTGTGACGCGCTGCTGGCCACCGGGTTGATGCCGGCCGGCGCGCGGGACGTGGCCGACAAGCTCGGCCTCCGCTATGTGCTCGCCTGCTTCCACACGCTGGGGCTGCCGTCGCGGCACTCGGCGCCGGGGCGGCGGCCGGGCACCCCGTCCGACGAGGGCGCCGACCTGGCGACCAAGTGGAAGCAGGACGCTGACCGGGTCAACGCTCTGTACGGTGACGCCGTCAACACCCACCGGGCCGCGATCGGTCTGCCGCCGATCGACAACGTGCGTGACTACGTGTTCGGCGATCAGCCGTGGCTGGCCGCCGACCCGGTGCTCTGCCCGGCGCCGGACGACGTGAACGTGGTGCCGACCGGCGCCTGGTTCCTGCCCGACGACCGGCCCCTCCCGGACGACCTGCGTGCCTTCCTCGACGACGGGGAGCCGCCGGTCTACGTGGGTTTCGGCAGCATGGCCTCCTACACCCAGAAGGACATCGCGAAGGTCGGCATCGAAGCGGTCCGGGCCCAGGGGCGCCGGGTCGTGCTCGCGCGCGGCTGGGCCGGGCTGACCGCGGTCGACGACGCGCCGGACTGCTTCGTCGTCGGCGAGGTCAACCAGCAGGCACTCTTCCCGCGGATGGCCGCGGTCGTCCACCACGGCGGCGCGGGCACCACACACGCCGCCGCGCGCGCCGGGACCCCACAGGTCATCGTGCCGCACATCGCCGACCAGCCGTCCTGGGCCGCCAAGATCACCGAGCTGGGCATCGGGGCGGCCGCGACCCCGGACACGCTCGCCGGCACGCTGTCGCAAACCCTCGAACCCGATGTGCGCGTACGGGCGAAGGCCGTCGCCGCCCAGATCAAGCCCGACGGAGCAAACGTCGCCGCCCGGCTGCTCCTCGGAGGATAGTCACGTCCTTGCTGCTCTCTGGTAGTAAGGAAGGCGACCCGCGCGCGGACAGCGGCAGGAGAGGGCGCCGCTCAAACAGGCTCGCCGCTCGGTCAGCCGATGCGATACGTTCCCTCCGCGCGCCGGGCCAAGGCACATGGGAAGGGTGCGTCATGTTGGCCAAGATGCGGGCCAGCACGCGTGGAGGCATGCGCCGGTTCGAGTCCCGGAGCCCGGCGCGCGCTCTGCGGCATGTACGGATGACCGGTATGTACGGCACCGACAGGCTGCGGGATGGCGGTTGCCGGCTTATGCGATGCTGCTGGCCGCGTTGCGCACGAAAGGGGCCTGTTCATGTCCGGTGACAGCACCGATGCCTTTCTTGCAGCGGGTCAGGCGGCACTGGGGGAAGGTCGGTTCCTCGAGGCCTTGGAGTCCTACGAGCGGGTGCTCAGCCACCACCGGACAGACGCCTGGCCAGGGTGCGGCGACGCCTGTGAGGCGGCGCTGCAAGGGTTGGTGGCCGTCGGCGACGAGGTCGAGGTGCGGCCGGAGCGTGTGCGGCGGTTTCTGGCGGCGGCGCTGCCGCATGCCTCGTCCAGTTCGCAGATCTTCATCGATGCCGCCCGGGTCTATTCGCGGCTCGGCGAGGCCGACGAGGCGCTGTCCGTGCTGTGGCGTGCACGCGCCCACAATGCGCACCGCGAGGTGGCTGCCGTACTCGACGAACCGGCGTTCGCGTCGATCAGGCTCGACGCCGGATTCCGGGACCTTGGCGAGGACTTGCCCGATGCGAATGCGAGGGGCGGCGAACGTTACCCCTCCACCGGTGAGTGGGTGTCTCGCCTGCACCGGCACACTATGGCCAGGCTGGCGGTCAGTCCGGCTCCGCGGGTCGTCGAGATCCGCGAGTACGTTGACGCGCTGCAGCGGATCGAATCGGGAACGCGGGGCCGTTGGCGAGGCGTCGGTGCGTGCCTGGACGCGGAGGTCGCCGGGGCAGCGGCCTTATGGGCAGAGCATTGTGCGGCCGAGGAACTGCCCGCGGAATCGCGCTACCGCTCCGACCTCACGGTTCTGGAAGCGGGCATCCGTGCCGCGGTGCGCCGCTACGACAAGGAGCTGACGCAAAGGTTGTACGGCGAGTGGCGCCGCCGCAACCCGCGGCGCCCGGCGAGCAAGCACAGCCGACTCGGGTCGTTCCTTGACGGCGTGGTCGACGACTGCCCGCAGTGCGTGCGGGACGTGCAGAAGCTCGTGGACGGTGGCTTCGACGACGCCTGCGCCGAGCTGGTGCGCGCGGGCCGCCCCGCCGAGGCGTACACCGACGACGAGGTCGCGCTCATCGCGTGGGTGACCGCGGGGCGCCACCCCAGCAAGCGTGTGTTCGCGCAGCGTGAGCGCAACCTGGTCTGGTACACAGAACTGCGCTACGGGCACGAGGTACTCGTCTTCGACGGCGCGGCGGTCCAGCCGTCCCCGCTGCCGTATGCGACCTGGCCCAAGTCCGATGTCGACTTCGTCGCCGAAGCCACCGGCTGCGATGAACGCGTCGTCGGCTGGTCCGGCCGGCACACCTACCGAGTGGCGCAGCGCTACGACCGTCACGTCCTCCTCATGACCAGCAAGTACTTCACGTCCCGTGACAGCGCCGAGATGACCGATGTGGTGTGGCTGTCGGCGCCTTCGCCGCGGGAGGCGTCGGCCTTGATGCGCGACATCGCAGCCTCGGCGCCCAAGGGCTTCACAACGCTGCCGGTCTGGTCCGACGCCAGGCGTGGGACGATCATGCGCGGCTACGACGACCAGACCGCGGTCGGCATCTGGGGAAACCGGTGGGTCCGCGGCACTGTCGATCCCCAGCTCTGCGAGGAGTTCACCGGTGAGTCAGAAGCGATCGCGGCGTTCGAGGCGATGGAACTGGAGAAGTTGAGGGCCGGCGAGACCCTCACCGACTTCCGGCTGTGGCACCCGGATCGACCGGACCGCTGATCCGGCAGCATTCCCGCGACGGTCCCCGCACGAAAGGCGACCCACATCCAGGAATGTCCGACCGTGCTGTCATCGGCAGGTCCGTGCGTTGGCAGGCCCCCTTCCGGTCCAGCCGACGGCGACGGTGCGTCAGTCGGGTGAGGTTGGACGCATCCGGCGCCTGTCAACGCTCGTTGTGGCGGTCGCGCCGCAGCTCCGCGAGCCGGCCGCCGCCGACCGGTGGACCGGGTTGATCCTGGCCGCGCCTACTCAGCTGCGTCCTGCCCGACCCCTCACCCAGGACTTGCGCGGCCTTGGGAAGGTCCGATGGCACCGGAGCGGCTTAACCCGGCCCGGGCGCGGCGAGGGTTGCGGGACCTCCGCGTGACCAGTGCCTCGCCGGTTCCTGCACCGAGACCCGGCTGTCCCGAGACCCGGCTGTCTCGAGACCCGGCCGTCTCGAAACCCGGCCGCTCCGGGGCACGGCCGCCCGGTGGGCTCCGGCAGCCCGCCGCTCGCCGCGACGTGGGACTCATCCTGGTCACCGGTTAGGCATACCAGCGGCCAACCCACCACAGGTGTCGAAGCACAGGCTAAGGCGCTTGCGAGCCGCGGGCCTTCTCCTGGTCGAGGAGAGCGTCGAGGTCGGACAGCCGGCGCAGGCCCTGGAGCGGCTGGCGCATGCGGTGGTTCGCGGCGAACTTCTGCTCGTGACGGGCCAGGAAGTTCCAGTAGCCCGCGGTATAGGGGCAGGCCACGTCGCCGGTCCGGGACTTCGGGTCGTAGCGGCAACCGCGGCAGTAATCGCTCATCCGGTTGATGTAGGCGCCGCCGGCCGCGTAGGGCTTCGTGCTCATGCGGCCTGCGTCGGCGTACTGGCTCATCCCGATGACGTTCGCCGTCATCACCCACTCGTAGCCGTCGACGAAACAGCGGTGGAACCAGTCCGCGACCGCGCCGGGGCGCCAGCCGCGCTGCATGGCGTAGTTGCCGAGCACCATCAGCCGCGGGATGTGGTGGACCCAGCCCCGGTCGCGGACCCCGGCCAGCACGTCCGACAGGCAGCGCGCACCGACCGCGTCCGCGTCCAGCGACGCGAACCACTTCGGCAGATCCCGGCTCGCGTGCAGTTCGTTCCTCGCGCGGTACTCGGGTTCGAAATACCAGTACAGGTGCCAGATGAAGTCGCGCCAGCCGAGGATCTGCCGGATGAAGCCCTCCGCGCTCGACAGCGGAACCGCACCTTCCCGGTACGCCTTCTCGACCCGCTCCACCACCTCGAGCGGATCCAGGAGTCCGAGGTTGATCGCCGGGCTGAGCATGCTGTGCGCCATCAGCGGGTCACCGGCCAGCATCGCGTCCTCGTGCGGGCCGAACGCCGGCAGCCGGTGCGTGACGAAGTGCCGCAGCCGCGCGAGCGCCTCCTTCCGGGTCGCCGGGAACAGCCGCGGCCCGTCGTTGCCGACGAACGTGATGCCGTCCTCCCGCTCCCACCGGTCGAGGTCGGCGCGGACCTCCTCGTCGATCTCGTCCTCGACGATCGCGGGCGGTGCCGGTACGTCGAGCTTCACGGCGCCGCGCGGCGGTGGTTCACGGTTGTCGGCGTCGAGGTTCCAGCGGCCACCGGCCGGTTCGGCCCCGTCCATCAGGATGTCGTGACGTTCCCGGGCGTACCGGTAGAAGTCCTCCAGCCGCAGGTGGTCGCGCCCTCGGGCCCATGTGACGAAGTCCGGCGGCGCGGTGATGAAGCCCCGCGGTGGCAGCATCTCGACGTCCGGCAACCGCCGGATCAGGCCACGTGCCGCCCGCGAGGTGGGATGGCACACCGTGAGTGGTTCGTCGACGGCCTGCGCGTACGTCTCCACGCGCGCCAGCCGCACGTCCCCGTCCCGGGCGCGGTGGCGCAGCGCGGAGAGCACGAGGTGCGCCTTCTGCCGGTGGAACACGCGTCGCCGGAACACCGCCTTCGACTCCACCAGCAGCACGGGCTGGCCCGGCGCGTCCACGAAGTGCGGCCCGAGTTGGTCGGCGAACAGCCAGCGACGACGCATGCCACCATCCTGCCGCCGCCGGTGGACCGGGGTCGCACTTCGGGCGCCGCATAACCCGATGAGAGGAGGAATACACCACAGGATCAGTGCCGGTGAGGAGCGGGCCGCCGCGTTCCGGGGCAGCGCAGGCCTTGGCCGCACGGATGAGAACTGACCTGGACCCGGTGCTGCTGCCGAATCTGATCACGAGACCGAGCACTCGATCGGCGCTTCCCCCGGTTCGGTCATGGCGTGGCTCAGCTGCAGGCGCTGCCGTCGATGGTGCAGGACTTGGGGGCGGCGTCGATCAGGGTCGCGCCGGTCACGCCGAAGCTGATCACCGCCGAGCCGCCGGCCGGGACCTGCGCCGTGCTGCTGGTCGGTACGAACGTCCACGTCGAGCCGTCCTGGGTAGCGGTGGCGCCGGAGACCGAGCTCACCATCAGCGTCGACCGGGGCAGCGTCACGGTCAGCGTCCAGCCGTCCTTCGCCGCCGCGCCCGGGTTCGCGATCGTCACCGTCATCTTGTAGCCGAGCAGCCCACCGGTGACCGACGACGTCCGGTAGGACGCGGTCAGCGGCACCGCGGTGCTCCCGGCCGCCGGTGCCGACGCGGAAGCGCTGGTCATCGGCTTGGTCGTGGTGACCACCGCGCCGAGGCTGGACCGCGCTGCCGCCGATGTCGTGGGCGTGGCCGTCGCCGGTGCCGAGGGGGTGGCGGACGCCACCGGGGAGCCCGGGGCAGCGGCGGCCGGCGCCGACCGGCCGGGCAGTGCCGCCGCCGGGTCGGGCGGGGCAGCCGGGTCGCCGGAGCCGCGGACCAGCACCACGACCAGCAGCGCGGTCCCGGCCAGCGCGGCGACCGCGGCGGTGACGAGAAGCCAGCGCCCCAGACGGCGGCGACGGCCGGGTTCGCGGACCTTCGGGGTCGGCGTCGGGCCGGACTGCAGGGCACTGTAGAGCCGCAGCATCCCGTCGAGCACCACGACGGACAGCGACCGCCGACGCGTACCGGTGTCGTTCATCAGCCGATCACCGGGGCCAGGTCGTCCAGGGTGGTGTCGTTGTCGCTGGTGACCGCGCCGATCAGGGAGGACGGCACGAGCACCTCGGCGACCAGGCCACCGCCGAAACCGTTGGACAGCGCGACCGTGATGCCGTGGCGGGCGGCGAACCGGCCGGTCGCGTAGAGCCCCCACCACGTGCCACCGGCCGGTGGATCGGGTTCGCTCATCACCCGGGCCGCGGTGGCCAGGTCGTCGGCGGTCATTCCCGGCCCGGCGTCGGTGACCGTGATCCGGTAGCCGTCCGGCACGTACTCACCGGAGACCTGGACCGGGGTCTCGGCCGGCGCGAACGTCGCCGCGTTCTCGGCGAGCTCGGCGAGCAGGTGCACCACGTCGGTCACCGCGGGACCGGCGAGGGTGACCGGCTCGACGCGCGCGGTGGACACCCGCTCGTACTCACTGATCTCGGCCGCCGCCGCGCGGACCACCTCGCTGAACGGGACCGGCTGGTCCCAGCCCCGGGCCGGGGTACCGCCGGCCAGCGTGATCGCCTTCTCCAGGTTGCGGCGCATCCGGTTGGCCAGGTGGTCGGCGCGGAACAGGTCACCGAGCGCGTCCTGATCCGCCTCACGACGAGCCAGCGCGTCGAGCAGCCGCAACTGCCGCTGCACCAGGCCCTGGTTGCGTTTCTCCAGGTCACGTAGCAGCGGCTCGAGGCCGCTGTCGCGGGCCGGTCCGCGGGCCGGCGCCTTCTCCCGGCGCGGCCGGGCCGGGCCGGTCCCGGAGCGCCAGGCCAGCAGCAGCATCGCGATCACGGCGATCAACCCCACACCCCCGACAACCCCGGCGCGTACGGCCGTGACCACCGCCCCACTCGTCCCGGCATCGGCGGCCGCTTTCACCCCGCTGGTCTGCTGCGCCCACAACGCGGTGTTGGCGGCGTTGTAGGCGGTGGACCAGGCCGTTCCACCCGTCGCCTGCTCCGACGCGGTGAGGTTCTCGCTGACCGCGATCGGCAGCTCCGCGCCGGCCGCGGACAGCAGCTCCCGTCGTGCGCCGGCAAGGTTCTGAAGACGTACGCGATCAGCGTCTTTGATCTTGTCCTGCGCGGCGAACGCGGCGAGCAGCGCATCCTCCTCGGCGAGCAGCTCGCGGGCCCGGCTCAGGGCGGAGAGCGCGGCAGCCCGGCTGCCCACCTGGTCGGCGAAAACGGTCGGGGTCTCCAGGCCGGCCGGATCGATCAGCGCGGTGTACGCGTCGGCCGTCCGCACCCCACTGAGCTGCCCGCCGTCGGCCTGCGCGCGGACCTCGGGCAGCCGGGCGGTGCGGTCGAGCAGCGCGTCGGCCTGCCGAGTCGCGTCCGAGGCGGACAACCAGCTGCTCACCGCGCCGCGGGCGGTGGACAGTTCCTGCCGCGCGTGGTCGGTGTGCACGCGCTGGGCAGCCGTCTCGCTCGCCGAATGCCCGGCCACCGCGATCCGGCGTTCCGTCTCCAGGGCCAGGACCAGCGCGCCGGCCGGCCCGAACAGGTCGGTGGCGGTGGTGCGCGCCGACGTGACGCGCCGGGCGCCGGCCAGCGCGGGCACGGCCGCCGCGGCCCAGAGCGCGACCAGCAGCGCCAGGCCGGTGATCACTTTCGTTCGGGTGTTCACTGCTCGTCCTCCGGGTCGATCAGGTCACGCAGCCGGCTCAGCAGTTCCGGACGCCCGGTGACCCCGAGACGCTGGCGGATCCGGGCCACGTGGTGCTCCACGGTTTTGGCCGAGAGGTAGAGCCGCTCGGCAATCTGCTTGTAGGTGAGTCCGGAAAGGATCAGTGCGGCGACTTCGCGTTCGCGGTCGCTGAGCAGGCGCGGGCCCTCGTCCAGCGGCACTTCCACCGCGCCGCCCCGCAGACTGCGGGCGCACTCCAGCAGCAGCGTCATCGCCTTGCGGTCGGTGGTGCGGATCGCCGCCTGCCCGACCAGGCGCGCGCCCTCGCCGACCAGGCCCAGCGCGCTCAGACCGCGCGCCGCGTCGATCACCGTCTCGGGCGCGGGTTCGCCCTCCAGGACCTCCAGCCAGCGCGCAGCGGCGGTCGCCACCGCCGCCGTGTACGGACTGAAGTCGCGCACGGCGGCCAGCGCCCGCGCATGCCGCCCGGCCGCTTCGCGGTCCTCGGCGAGGATCGCGGCGTGCAGCCGGCTCCAGTGCAGCGGCGCAGTCCACAACGGTGGATCGCCGAGCGCGGCGAGCAGCCGATCCGCCTCGGCCAGGTGCCCCGCCACCCGGTGCCGCTCGCCGAGCCGGGCGGCGGCCACCGCCAGCTCACCCAGCGGGAGCAGGGTGAACAGGTCGACCGGCTGGCCGATCAGCGCATGGCAGGCGTCCGGCCAGCAACTGCGCAGGCCGACCAGATCCCCCGCGCGGCGACTGAGCCCGGCCCGCAGCGCCCCGGCGAAAAGCCCGTCCCGCCCGGCCCGGCCCTCCTGCGCGAGCCGCCCGTCCCGCCCGGCCCGGCCCTCCTGCGCGAGCCGCCCGTCCGGCCCGGGTTGGGCGTCTCGTGCGAGCCGCCCGTCCCGCCCGGGATCGGCCAGTTGCCCGGCGCTGTAGCCGGTGCCCGACTGGCTGTCCCCTCCGGCTTGGCCGTCCTGCCCGGGCCGGCCGTCAGCTCCCGGTCGCGCGGCCGGCTCCGACCCGGGCTCGCCGTTCGGTCCGCGCCGGCCGGTCGGCGCCGGGACGTCCGGCACATCGACGGATTGGCCGCGTTGCATACCGACCCAGGCCTGCAGCAGCCGGTGCCGGTCGGCGAGCAGGGCACTGCCCGTCCCGGTCCGGACCGCCCGGTCCAGCAGCGCGTCCGCCGTGTCCAACTCGGCGCAGTGCAGGGCGACGATGGCGCCGAGCGCGGCCGGAGTGTCCGGGAGCAGCACGGCCGGACCGGCCGGTCCGATCATCGCAGCCGCCTGGACCAGCGCCGACAGCGCCGCGGCCGGGGTGCCGTCGACGGACTCGGCCATGCCGCGGGCCATGAGCGCGGCGGCCGAATCCAGCAGGGTGGGCGGGGCGGCGCCGGCCTGTCGTGCGTCGGCGGTGCCATCGATGCCGGCGCGCTGTCCGGTTCCGATCAGGGCGACCGTGCTGAACGCGGCGGCGACCGGGGACGGCGACCACCGGAACAGGGTGGCGGCCTGCGCGGTCTGGCCACGCTGGGTGAGAACCGCGGCGGCCACGTAGGCGGCCTCGGCCCGCTGCTCCGGCGTACCCCCGCTGAGCGCTTGATCGGCCAGCCGGGACGCCTCGTCGAGGTCACCGGCGAGCGCCGTAGCCAGCGCGCGCCGGGCCGCCGTGCCCCGACCGGCTCCGGCCGCGGCCGCGAAGAGCTGGGCGGCCAGGCGCGGATCGTCGCCGAGTGCCTCTTCACCGGCCGCCTCGTAGACCGGGCCCAGCCCGCCGACCGCGCCCGGGGCCAGCCCGCCCGGGGTCAGCCCGCCGCCGCTGTCCCGCAACAGGGGCGCGACCAGCGGCAACACCGGGCCACCGCGGGCCAGTTGGAGGGCGGCGAGCCGCTGCCGCACGTCGATGCGGTGCCCGATCGGCCCCAGCGCCGCGATGGCCCGCCGGGCCAGTGGCAGCAGCGTGCCGTCGGCGGCGAGGAGCCCGGTCGCGCGGCCGGCGTCGACCAGCTCGGCGACCGTGCCCGCGTTGCGGCCGAGCAGCGCCGCGACCAGGTCGAACGAGAGCCCGGCGCCGGCCTCGGCGGCCAGCAGCAGCGTGCGGACGTCCGGCTCCAGATCGTCCAGTTCGGGCGCGAACCCCACCAGCGCCTCGGCCGGGGTGCGCGCCTCGACCATCCGCGTGACGTAGCGCGGCACCCCACCGGTCTGCTCGGCGATCGCCGCGACCAGCTCGGGTGAGGGGTTGGTGAGCCGCTCGCGGATCTGCTCGGCGCTCAGCGGGGCCGGCCGGACCGGTTCACGGACGCGACGCAGAAGGTCGACGAGGTCGGCGAGGCCGTCCGGGCGCGGCCACGGACGGCACGCGACGACGATGCGGGCTGAAGGCTTGTCCGCGTACGCCCGAAGCTCCTCGATCTTGATCGGATCCAATCGATGCGCGTCGTCCGCGAGGAGCACCTGCTCGTCCGTCGCTCCGGTTGCCTGCCATGGCGTCGTGACGGGCACGCCGGCGCGTTGCCAGAGTGCCGCGAGCTCGTGCAGGAGCTGGGTCTTGCCGTAACCACCCGGCGCGACGACCACCACCCGCAGCGGCGCATGCGGATCAGCGGCGACCTGAGCGAGCAACTCGGCCGCCGGCGATCCGGCGGGTGCGGCAGCCGCCGGCGAAGCGCCCCGACCGGCGAGTGAGCCGACGGAGGGCAAGGTTTGCGCGGCGCCAGGTGAGGCGGGCGAAGCCATTGCCGGCACGGCGGCGTGCGAGCTGGTCATGACAGGTGCGCTGCTCACTGCTCGCCCGCCCGGACAGCGGCGATCGCGACCGGCGGGCGCGGCGGCCGGCTGCTCGCCACCTGCGGCCAGGCATCCGTCGGCGTCTCGGGTGGGTCGGCCGGCGCCGGGCCGAGCGGCTGCTGTTGCGGCGACGGCCGGTGCGCCCGGGGCCGGACGGCGAGCGCCGCGCCGGCCGCGACCGTCATCGGCGGGTCCTGGTCGCGCAGCACCGGCACCGGGAACGCCGCCGCGAGCAGATCAGACACATGCGGATATACGGGTGCGGAGCCCCCGGCGATCAAGACCGCGGAAAGATCACCGGGTGCGATCCGGCAGTCGCGCACGGTCTGCACGGCCAGATCCACCGTGGGCATCAGGATCGCGCGGGCGTCGGCGGCCGTCGCGCCCTCCACATCGAAGCCGGCGGGCTCGTCCAGCTCGGCGCCGCCGATCAGCTCGAGCCGGCCCGGCCCGTGTGGCGCGGCGACCGTGACCTCGCAGGTGGAGCCCCCGATCCGATACGCCAGGAGCAGTCCGCCGACGGCCGGCACCCGCCCCGCGGCCTGGTGACACTCGACCACCGCCCGCGCCCGGGTGACCAGTGCGGTCTGCGCCAGGTCGGCCTCGGCCAGCGCGGCGTGCACCAGGTGCAGCCGCCCGCCGCCCCAGCCGGACGGATAGGCCAGCGCGACCCGCTCGGGCGGCTCGTCCAGCTGCTGCCAGACCCGGTCGACGACCCAGCGGGCCATCGCGGCGACCAGGCCGTGGGCCGGGAAACGGTCACCGGCGAACAGCATCGGCGAGCTGTCCCCGACCCGCCGCAGATAGCCGCCGACAGCGGTCTCGGCGGGCTGCCGCCCCAGGTCGCCGGGGACGACGTCGCCTTCCGGAGTCATCGCCAGCGCCGAGGAGACCGCCCGGTCGCGCACGCCCAGCGTGACCGGGCGCGGCAGGCCCCAGCCGCGGCCGGGCCCGCTGTCGCGGCGGCACACGGCGGCCCGGGTGCTGCCGGCACCGATGTCGATGCCCAGGACGTACGGCACGTCGTCACTCCTCCCTCACCCGATCGGGACGGATGAGCCGAGTCGTTCGTACCAGATGTCCGAGCTGCGATCTTCCCCCAATTAATCCGCTGTGGAAAACCCTAACCCCCTAATCCCGTACGTCGCGATCGTCCACATCGGTTAGGGGACGCAACCCGATGCCCGCACGCCGCGGCCGCCCTACCTTGGGTTGCGTGCCCGACGCGGCACGGCGAATCGAAGGAGCCTCATGGACTCGTTTCCGACGTTGCAGGAATTCGTGCTGAATCTCATCTACGACCCGTCCGCCCGGTCGGCGTTCGAGCTCGACCCCGAGCAGGCGCTGCACGCGGCCGGCCTGGGTGACATCACCGCCGCCGATGTGCAGCAGGTGATCCCGCTGGTGGTCGACTCGGCCCCGGTCACCGGCCTGCACGGGCTGACCGGGGTGGACGATCTGACGACCGGGGTGGCCGACCTGGACGTGGCCCGCGCGGTCTCACACCTGCAGGCCATCACGGCGCAGGTCGACGCCCCTGCCGCCCACCTCAATGCCGAGGTCAACGGCAACCTGACGGTCAACGCCGCGGTGCTCGGCGTGGCCGGGCAGAGCGGCATCGGCTCGTCGTTCCACGTGTCCGGGATCGGCACCGACCCGGCCCAGCACCTGGACACCCACCTGGACACCCAGGTCGTCCAGACCGTGGATCACACCGTCACCACGGTGGACACCGTCGTGCCGACCCTCGACAGCGGACCGGAGACGGTCCACCACCTTCCGTCAACGGCACCCCTCGATCACGTTCCGAGCCTTGACGGGGCCGGGCTCGGCGGGGCAACCTCTTCGATCGGATCGGTAATTACGCCGGATTTGGGACATGTGCTGTCGCCGGATCCGGTCGAAACCGTGCACGACACCGTCACCGGCACCGTCAACGGCGTGACCGGCACCGTCGGTGACGTGCTGCACGGGGTCACCGGCGTGACCGGCGCGGCGGGCGACACGGCCCACGAGACCACGCACGGGCTGCTGGGCGACCTTCACCTGTAGGACGAGAGACGGAGCGGGCGCGCATGACGACTTGGGAGACCGGACCCACGGCCTATGCGGGTCCGGCCTCTCTCACCCCGCCGGCCCGGGTGCCGTCCCCTCGGACGGAATCCGATCCGCTGCGGGCGTCCGGCGCCCTGCTCTGGCTCGACGTGCTCGACTCGACCATCCGGGCGTGCGGCGAGCACGGACGCTCCGAGCTGGCCGAGTGGCTGACGCGGCGCCGCGCCCAACTGCTGCACCCGGAGCTGCGGGTGCTGGTCGTCGGGGCGGCCCAGCAGGGCAAGAGCCAGCTTATCAACGCACTGGTCAACGCCGAGGTCTGTGCCGGCACCGGCGTTCCGACCGTGGTCCGGCACGCGTCCGCGCCCGGCGCGCAGCTGATCCGGCGCGGCTCGGCGGGCGCCGACTGGACCGCCGAGGTCGGTATCCAGGACCGGATCCCGCTGAACCTCGACCGTCTCGGCACCTCGATCGCCGAGACCGCGGCGCGGCTCCCGGCCGGCGCGCCCGTGCACGCCGACGTGGCCGTGCCCCGGTCGCTGCTGGCCGGCGGCCTGGTCCTGATCGACACACCACCGCTGCCCGGACTGTCCGGCTTCGTCGATGCCCCGGCCGGCGGATCGGCCGGCGCCGCCGGCTTCCCGGTCCGCTCGGCCGGCGGTGCCGGCCGCTCCGCCGACGCTGCCGGCTTCTCTGTCCGCCCGGCCGACGGTGCCGGCCGCTCTGCCGGCGCCGCCGAGTTCGCTCTCCGCTCGGCAGGCGTCGCTGCCGGGGCCGGGGAGCCTCCCGTCCGCGCCGCCGAGCGTGCAGGCCGCTCTGCTGACGCCGCCGCCCGCGGGGCCGAGTCCGCCGGCCGGGCTGCCGAGTCCGCCGCCCGCGGGGCCGAGTCCGCCGGCCGGGCTGCCGACGCTGCTGCTCGCGTGGCCAGCGACCTGGCCGGCAGCGCCGGGGCGGACGTCGTCCTCTACGCCTGCGACGCGGATCGTGGGCTCGGTGACGCCGAGCTTGCCGTGCTGCGGGGCTTCGCCCGCTTCCATCCCGGGCTGCTGGTGGTCCTCACCAAGACCGACTACGCCGCCGACTGGCGCCGGACCCTGGCCGACAGCCGCGCCCGGCTGGCTCGCGCCGGGGTGCCCGCCGCGACCACCGCCGTCTCCTCGGCGCTGCGGCTGCACGCGCTGAAGACCGGCGACACCGTCCTCAACGGCGAGTCCGGCTTCCCCGACCTGATCGTTCATCTGCAACGCACGATCGCGGCCAAACCCGACAAGCTGGCCCGCGACACTGTCGCCCGGCTGGCCGGGGTCGCGCTGGCCGAGCTCGCCGCCCCGCTGCGCGACGACTTGGCCGCGCAGCACCACGCCGGGGTGCCGGACGCCGTGGCCCGCCTGCACGCCACCCAGCGACGCCTCGACGACCTGCGCAAATGCGCTGTCCGCTGGCAGAACAGCCTGTCCGACGAGATCGGCGACCTGATGTCCGACGTCGAGCACGACCTGCGCGAGCGGACCAGGGCGGTGCTCGCCCAGGCCGAGGAGTTCTTCGCCGACGCCGACCCGGCCAAGGCCTGGGACGAGTTCGAGCCGTGGCTGCGGCAGTCCCTGCAGGAGCTGGCCGAGACCAGCACCACCTGGCTCGCCGACCGCACCGAGTGGATGGCGCACCGCGTGGCCGGGTGTTTCCCGCCCGAGGCCGGCGAGGTCCTGCCACCGCCCGCGATTGCCGCGGCTGTCGACGACGGCGCCGACGATCAGGTGCCGGGCCTGGACGCGCCGCCCGTCGCCCGCTTCAGTCCCGGGCAGAAACTGTTCATCGGCCTGCGCGGGTCGTACGGCGGGGTGGTCATGTTCGGCCTGGTCACCAGCCTCGCCGGGATGTCGCTGATCAACCCGATCTCGATCGGCGGCGGCGCGATCTTCGGCGGCAAGACGATCCGCGACGAGAGCAAGTCGCTGCTGAAGAAGCGGCAGGCCGAGGCGAAGGCCCTGGTGGCGCGGCACATCGACGACGTTTTCGTGCGGCTCAACAAAGAGGCCCGCGACAGCGTACGGCGGGTCCAGCGAGCCCTGCGGGACCATTTCACCGCGGTCACCGAGGACCTGCAGGAGATCGTCATGGACTCGCTCCGCAACGCGAAAGCCGCCGCCGATCAGGATGTCGCCGCCCGCGAGCAGCACCGCCGCCGCCTCCAGGAGGAGTTGGCCGCGCTCGCCCGGCTGCACTCCGAGGCACTGGCGCTGGCCGGTGTCCGCGCGTGATCGACGACGAGGAACTCGAACAGCGCACGTACCGGTTGCTGAACGACGCGGCGCACGTCTACCGGGCGGTCCCGCCGGCCGCCGCGGTGTTGCGCTCCACCCTGGACCGGCTCGCCGGCCCGCTGCGCATCGCGGTTGCCGGCCCACCCGGGTCCGGCAAGTCGACGCTGGTGAACGCACTGATCGGGGAGGAGCTGGCACCGGTCGAGCTGTCCGCCGAGGTGGCGTATCGGGACGGGACCGAACCGCGGGCGTGGTGGCGTGACGCCGAGATCCCTGTGGTCCGTACCGGGTCCGGCCTGCGGCTGACGCCGGATGCCCGGCACACCGGTGGCCCCGGCGGGCGTGCCGTGGTCGAGTGGCCGAGCCGGGTGTTGCGGCGCACCGAGCTGATCGACGCGCGGGGGCCGGCGGCCGACGCGGACGCGATCCTCTACGTGACTCCGCAACTCGGCGAGGAGGAGCTGCGGACGGTGCGGGCGGCCCGCGGGCGGCTGGCACCCCCGGTGCACGTCATGATCGTCCTGTCCCGGGCCGACGCTACCGGCGGCGGGTGGGCCGACGCGCTGCTGACCGCGAAACAGATGGCCCGGCGGCGGCGGCGCGAACCGCGTACGGGAATGGTCTCTCAAGATCTTTTGGCAGTGTCCCCGCTGATCGCGGCGGCGGCGCGAACCCTCGCCGGCGAGGAGTTCGCGGTGATCGCCGCGCTGGCCGCCCTGCCGAAGGCCGAGTCCGAGCCGCACCTGCTCTCCACCGACCGGTTCACCGCGGCCACGGCCCTGGCCCCGGTCGACGCGCAGCGCCGGGTCCGGCTCCTGCAACGGTTCGGGCTCGGCGGCGTCCGGCTGGCGCTGACCCTCGCCCGGACCGGCAGTGACACCCCCGCCGCGCTCGCCGAACGACTCCAGGAGCACAGCGGGCTCAAGGAGCTGCAGGCCTCGATCGCGACGCTGTTCACCGCCCGCCGGCCGGTGCTGCGGGCCCGGGCGGCGTTGACCACCCTGGACCGGTTGCTCCGCACGCACCGTAACCCGGCCGCCGGGAATCTGCTCGCCCAGCTCGAACTGCTCGTCGCCGAAGCCCACGAGCTGCGGGAACTGCGGCTGCTGTCCGCCCTGCGGTCCGGCCGTGTCACCGTGCCCCGCGACCACGCGGTCGACGCGGCGCGGCTGCTCGGCGGCTCCGGCACCAGCGTCGGCGAACGCCTCGGCATGTCCCCGGACGCCACCGCCGCCGAGACCTGGGCCGCGGCGCGGGCGGCGGGCGAGCGGTGGCGCGGCCTGGCTCACGGCCGCACGCTGACCCCGGCCGCGCGTCGCGCCGCCGAAACCGTCCTGGCCAGTTCCGACCTGATCGCCGACCGGCTCGACCGGCTCGCCGCGCCGATCTCGTGATCCGAGGCGACCGGACCGGCTGCCGGCGCCCCGGACCCACGTCGAGGCGCGCCCGGCTCCGGGCTCGTTCTCGCGCTCGGCAACGACAGGCACCGGTACCCGGGCGCCGTCGGGCTCGTTCGAAGTAAGGGCACCTGAAAGTGCCTTCTGTCCGGTCGCTCCTTACGGACCTAGCGTCGGCGACATGAGCGAGCACCGGATTCACACGTTCACCGCCGGCGAGGCGGGACTGTTCGTCAACAGCTACCTGGTGGAGAGTGACGACGGCGTCGTGCTGGTCGACGCGAGTCTGCTGCTCTCCGACTCACGGGCGCTGGCGGAGCGCGTCGCGGAGGTGGGCAAGCCGCTGCTCGGGGTCTTCGTCACGCACGCGCACCCGGATCATTTCAACGGGTTGCCGGTCGTCGCGGGCGACGGGGTGCCCGTCTACGCGTCGGCGGAGGTCGCGGACACGATCGCCCGGATCGCGGAGCCGAAGCGGGCGCAGTGGCAGCCGGTCTACGGGGACGAGTGGCCGGACAAGCACCGGGTTCCGGACCACCGGCTGTCCGACGGGGAGGTGGTCGACCTGGCCGGGCTGCGGTTCACGCTGCACACGGCCGGGGCGGCGGAGAGCCACGCCGACTCCTACGTCGTACTGGATGATCGGGTCTTTATTGGTGATCTTGCGTTTCCCGGGGTGCACTCCTACACCGCGGACGGGCACACCGGTGACTGGCTCGCGACGCTGGATCGCCTGGTCACCGAGCTGGAGGGGCGGACGCTGCTGCCCGGTCACGGGACGCCGGGCGGCGTGGAACTGCTCGTCGAGCAGCGGCGTTACCTGACGGCGTATCGGGAAGCGGTCACCCGGCTGGCCGGAGGAGCGCCGAGCCTGACCGGCGAGCAGCGGGAGCGCCTGACCGCGGAGATGACCGAGTTCCTGCCCGGTGCGCCGCTGACCTGGATGATCGGGCTCGGCGCGGACGCGGTCGCGGCCGAGCTGGCCGGCTGAGCCGCGCCCGGCACGAGAACGAGACGGCGAAGACGGGCCAGGCCACCTCCGCGGTGTCCCGGGGACCGCGGAGGCACCACCCCCGGACCGGCCCGATTTCCCAGGTCACCTCGCTGATCCGGACCAGCGTTCCACCGCACGCGACGACACTCTTACCGAGTTGCGCATCGGCTGAGCGCCGTCATACGGTCGGGGTGGCCGGTTGAGAGGCGCTGCGACGGACCACGGTCCGCCACGCTCAGCCGGTTTCTCCGACGCAAGGGCGCCTCCTGATCAGGGGAGGCGTCGATGGCGCGGCCGATGAACCATCCTTCACCCCGCAGCGGGCCCGAAGCGGCCGGCGCTGCGGGCCCCGGCCACGCCGAGAAAGGCTCGATCGTCGGGTTGCTGACCTTGACCGGGGCGGCGTTCCTGTCGGTCACGGTGGAGATGCTGCCGACCGGGTTGTTGCCCGCGATCAGCGACAGTCTCCACGTGCCGGTTTCCCGGGCCGGGTTGCTGGTCACGGCGTACGCGCTGATGGTCGCTCTTCTCGCGGCCCCGCTGGGCGCCTGGACCGCCCGGTTCCCCCGCCGTCCGCTGCTCGTCGCGGCCCTCGGCGGGTACGCGATCAGTGCTGTGATCAGCGCGCTCGCCGGCAACTTCGCGGTGGCGCTGGCCGCGCGGATCGCCGGTGGAACCATGCACGCGCTGTTCTGGGCGATCGCCGTCGGCTACGCGGTCCGCCTGGTCCCGCCCGGTAGCACCGGCCGCGCCGCCACGTTCGTCTTCGGTGGCGGCACGATCGCGTTCGTGGCCGGTGTCCCGGCCGGCACGTCGTTGGGTGAACTCGTCGGCTGGCGGCTCGCGTTCGGGCTGCTCGCCGGCTCGTTCGTGGTGCTGGCGCTGGCCCTGCGGTGGCTGCTCCCGGCGTTTCCGGGCTCGGCCGCCGGCACTTCCGCCGGCCTCTCGCGGGTGTTGCGCACGCCCGGTATCGGAACGGTCGTGGCCGTGACCGTCGTGCTCTGCCTGGGCTTCTACGGGTTCTACACCTACGTGGCGACGTTCCTGCGCCATGCCGGTGTCCCGGAGAGCGCGGTCGGGCCGTCGCTGCTGGCCTACGGCGTGACCAACGGCATCGGGATCTTCCTCGGCGGGGTTCTCGCCGACCGCCGGCCCCGGCGGTCGATGCTGATCGCGGTCTCCGGGCTGACCGCCGCCCTGGGCCTGGCCGCTGCCGCGAGCGGGGTGGTGCCGGCGGTGCTGGCGCTGGCCGCGTGCGGGCTGGCGTTCGGCACGATGCCGGTGTTCCTGCAGGCGGCGGCGTTGCGGGTGGCGCCCGAGGCGCCGGACGCCGCGTCCGGGCTGACCACGTCGGCGTTCAACGTCGGGATCGGCGGGGGAGCGCTGCTCGGCGCGACCGTTCTTGATCACGCGGGGATCAGTGCGGTTCCGGCGGTCGGGGCGGGGCTCGCGGTCTGCGGCCTGGTGATCGTGCTGTTCGGAGGGCGTGCGGCCTTCACCGGAGATGTCCGCTCAGGCCGGCGACGGGGCGCGGGCGCGCCGGACAACTGACCGCTCAGGATCGGGCGTGCGCGCGATGTCGCGCACCCGCCGCACACCGGGAACAGCCCAGAACGCCGACTCCGTCGCGAGCTCGGCCGGCCCCGGAGGGCGGTGTATCGCCGAGCACAGATCCGTCCGGAAGTGGACGACCGGATCACCCGCGCCATATCGTTGACACGTCAATCAGGGAGGCGCGCATGGCCGGTCAACGGAAGCTGCCCACACGCGACGAGCTGCGCGTCTGGCGCGACTTCGTCGAGACCACCGAGTCGCTGCGCGGCCGCCTCGCCGCCCGGCTGCAGACCGACACCGGCCTCTCCACCGGCGACTACACCGTGCTGCTCGCGCTCAGCGAGGCCGACGGCGGCCGCCTGCGCTCCTCCGACCTGGCGGCCGGCATCGGCTGGGAGCGCAGCCGCCTCTCGCACCACCTCGGCCGGATGGAGAAACGCGGCCTGATCCGCCGCGAGGAGTGTGTCACCGACAGCCGCGGCGCCGAGGTCGTGCTCGCGCCCGACGGCAACGACGCCTTCCGCGCGGCGACCGTCCCGCACCTGCAGGCCGTCCGCGAACTGTTCGTCGACGCGCTGACCCCGGCCCAGCTGGCCGCCGCCGGGGAGATCGCCGCCGCGCTGCGCCGGCATCTGGAAAGTGCCTGATGCGCCGCGCATCCGTGGTCGTCATCGGCGGTGGCCAGGCCGGGCTCTCCGCCGCCTACCACCTCAAGAGGCGCGGCTTCGCCGACGCATCCCAAGATCAAGACCAATCTGCGCGTACGTTCATAGTCCTCGACGCGGCCCCGACCGCCGGCGGCGCGTGGAGCCGGCGGTGGGAGTCGCTGCGCATGGCGACCGTCAACGGGATCTTCGACCTGCCACGCTTCCCGAAGCCCGCGATCGACCCCGAGGAGCCGAGCCGGACCGCGGTGCCGCGTTACTTCGCGGCCTTCGAGCGCGCGGAGGGGCTGCCGATTCTGCGGCCGGTGACGGTTCACGCCGTACGGGAAGCGGGTCTTGATCTTGTTGTTGAGTCGGACGCGGGGGAGTGGACCACGCAGGCGGTGATCAACGCGACCGGGACGTGGACGAACCCGGTGCTGCCGCGCTATCCCGGGCAGGAGACGTTCCGGGGGCGGCAGTTGCACACACGCGACTACGGGTCGGCGTCGGAGTTCGCGGGCAAGCGGGTCGCGGTCGTCGGCGGCGGAATCTCGGCGGTGCAGCTGCTCGAGGAGATCTCGCGGGTCGCGACGACGTTCTGGTATACGCGGCGCGAGCCGTTCTTCCGCGCCGACGGGTTCGAGCCCGAGGTCGCCGGCCGCGAGACGATCGCCAAGGTCATCGCCGACGTCGAAGCGGGACGGCCGACCGGCAGCGTGGTGTCCTACACCGGGCTGGCGTGGACGCCCTACGCGCTCGCGGCCAGGGAACGCGGCGCGCTGGAACGGCGACCGATGTTCACGGCCGTCGAACCGGCCGGGGTGCGCGAGGCCGACGGCTCGTTCACCGAGGTCGACGTCATCCTGTGGGCGACCGGGTTCAAGGCGGCGCTCGCCCACCTCGACCCGTTGCACCTGCGCAACGCCGACGGCGGCATCCGGATGGCAGGCACCCAGGTCGCCGCCGACCCCCGCATCCACCTGATCGGTTTCGGACCGTCGCAGTCGACAGTCGGGGCCAACCGAGCCGGCCGGGAGGCGGTCACCGCGCTGCTGCGTCGTATGACTCCCGTGCCTTGAGGATGTCGTCCATCCGCTCGTAGGCCCAGCTGCGGATCCCGCCGACGACACCGAGCAGGCTCTGACCGAGATCGGTCAACTCATACTCCACCTTCGGCGGGATCGTCGGGAAGACGGTCCGCGTGACCGGGCCGTCCCGCTCCAGGCCGCGCAGGACCGTGGTCAGCACCTTCTGGTTGAGGCCCTGGATCCGGGTCTGCAGCGCGGAGAAGCGGGCCGGGCCCTCCTCCAGCGCGTGGATCACCAGCAGCGTCCACTTGTCACCGACCCGGTCGACGACCTGACGGGTCGGCCAGTGCCTGCGTCCCGCGTCGACGCTCCCACCCGCCGTGACAGCTCCATCAGGCCGGAAGAGGCTCAGTGATCGACGACCGATTTGCTGAGCAGGGCAATGGCGATGTTGATCACCACGATCATGGCGAAACAAGTAGCTGTCGCGCGATTCCCCACCGCATACAGCGCCAGCGTGGCCGAGCCGAATACGAGCCCCTTCACCACGAGTACACCGACGAGCGGCAATGAGACCGTTGCCTTGGGCGAAGCGAACAGCCCCCACACGATCGCCGCCAGCAGGGGCGCTCCGACGGCAAGCGCGACCTTGGCCGCGACGCCGGGGCCTGCTTTGAAACCCCAGTAGCCCAGTGCGGCCAGTGCCACCAGTTCGAGAAGAAAGGCCAGTAGGTCGTTGACATGCCTCATGAAGTCCGTCGCATCTCCTCGTTCAGGACCACCGAGCTTTCACCCACCCGATCCCGCGGACCGGCGGGGGCCACACCCCGATGGGAGGGCTCCAGGCAGGACATCGGATCGCCCGGGACCCAGCGTCCCCGCCGGCGCGATCGCCATCCTGTCTTACGCGCGATCTTGTTGTCCAGCAGGACCTTCGGTCACCCCACCGCGACCGAGATCGATGCCCCCGAAGTTGCTGAGGCCTCACCACGGGCGGCGCCGCCAGGACCCCGGCACGGGCCGCGGTGGCGCTGCCCGTCCGGGCGCAGCCGGGGGAGGTGCGGGCCGGGCCGGGCGGGTGGCTCAGGGTGACCGAGGGCGGCAGATCATCTGCGCGACCCGGAATGTGGGGGTCCGGTACGCCACCGGAAGCTCGGCGTGATGACCGACGCGCAGGTCAGACACGGTGCCGACCGCAGGTTCCGGAGCCCGGTCCCGCACGATTGGTGGCGGCCCGGACGCAACACGTGGGCGGTCGGCCTGCGCCGTGCCGATCACAGGTTCGTGGCGGACCGTCCGGGTAGGTGCGCGCCCGGGCCCGCGGTTGGAAGATAAGGCGATGCTCGCGTCAATGGAGGCCGTTCGCCGGCTCATGGATCTGCGGCACCGTGGTCGCGCCGAGGATCTGCCCGACGTGCTCGCGGTGGCTGCCCCGCTGCTGGACGCGGAGTCGGCCACCGTGCTGCTCGTCGATTACGCCCAGGTGGGCCTGCACCCGCTGCGCCCTGACTCGGCGGCCTCGTACGTGGTGGAGGACTCGGCGGCCGGCCGGGCGTTCACGACGGCCGAGCCGCAGTGGGGTGACGGCCTGTTGTGGATTCCGCTGCTGCACGGCGCCGAGCGGCTCGGCGTCCTGGAGCTGCGGGTGAAGGCGTACCCGTCCGAGGAGGCGCTGCACGACCTCGGCGTCATCGCCGCGCTGATCGCGGAGCTGATCGCGAGCCGCCGGTTCTACGGCGACGCGGTCGAGCACACCCGGCGGCGGATGCCCATGCAACTCGCTGCGGAGATCATCTGGAATCAGTTGCCGCCGCTGACGTTCGCGGTGGACGGTACGCTGGTCACCGCGGTGCTGGAACCCTGCTACGAGGTGGGCGGCGACGCGTTCGACTATGCGTCGAACGGGGACGTCCTGCACGTCGCGCTCTTCGACACGGTCGGGCACGGGATCAGTGCCAGCGCGCTCACGACACTGGCGTTGAACACGTACCGTAATGCCCGCCGTTCCGGTTTGACGCTGGTCGACACGTGCCGGTCGATCGACAAGTGGATCCGCGCGCAGTACCCGGGGTCGTTCGTGACCGCGCTGCTGGCCGAGCTGGAGATGGGCACGGGGGCGTACCGGCGGATCAGCGCCGGTCACCCGGCCGAGCTGCTCCTGCGTGACGGCGGCACGCTGCCGCAGCTCCCGACCCCGAACACGCTGCCGCTCGGGCTGGGGCACATGCTGTCCCGGCTGCCACGGGTCGTCGAGGCGCAGTTGGAGCCGGGGGACACGCTGGTCTTCTACACCGACGGGATCACCGAGGCGCGCGACGCGTCGGGCGTGTTGTTCGGCGTCGAACGGCTCGGCGAGTTCCTGCTCGACGGGCTGCGCTCCGGCGCCCCGGCCCCGGAGCTGATGCGCCGGTTGATCCAGGCGATCGTGTCGTACGAGGAAGGCGAACTGCGCGACGACGCCACCGCCGCGCTGCTGCAGTGGCGCCGTCACTGAGCCGTCACCGGAGTCGGGTCAGAACCTCCGTGGCGACGCCCCGCCCGATCGTCTGCGCGGCCACGTCACTGAACGGGAAGTGCTGCCCACCGTAGATCCGGGACCGCCCCGCCTCGTCCGCCGCGGCCGAGAAACCCGGGTACGTCCGCGCCACCCCACCCGGCGCCGTGTCCGTGGCGTGCGTGAACGTGATCCTGTCGGTCCGGAAGTACCCGGCGAGCACGGTCGCCGCCGCCCGGCTGTACGCGCTGTGCCCGGACACGTACTCGGGGGTGCCGCCGACGCTCCCGGCCCGCGCGGTCCAGGCCGGGTCCGGCACGGTGGCCGCGTTCCCGTCGGTGCCGGCTTCCCGGATCGCGGTGGTCGGCCGCCAGTGCCGGTAGGTGAATTTGGCCGCGACCGTCGGGATCGTCGTGTCGGCGAGCGCGACGGTCAGCAGCGCGGTGAGCCGGGCTTGTTCGGCCAGCGGCAGCCGGCGCTGGGCGGAAACGGTCAGGGCGATGCGCAACCATTCGCCGGGCGGCTGCACCGAGCCGGCCGGCAGCGACCAGAACTGGTAGGTGGCGAGCAGGTCGGGTGCCGCCACCGCCCCGTCTCCGAGTGTCTTGACCTCGTCGAAGGCCTGCACGTAGGCCGCGCTGGTCAACGCGGGCGGCGGTCCGGGCAGGTAGCGGGCCGGGTCGGCGACGGCGAACGGCCGCACGTTGCGGTACTGCACTCCGGACCAGTCGGCGCGGAACACTCCGGGCCCGGCGCCCGCGGTCTGCGTCTCGACGGGTCGTGAGCCGTCGCCGGCGCGGGCGTCGACGACCGCGATGCCGACGGTGTCACCCCAGACCGCACCCCGGGTGACGGGCGTGCCGGGGCCGAGCCGGGCGAGGTCGGCGGCGAGTTGCGCGTCGTAGGTGGCGGCGCGCTCGGCGTCGGCGCGGACGAGCACCGCGTGGGCCGCGCCGGCCGCGGCGGCCTGCGGGTCGGCACCGCGCGGCCCGGTCCCGGCGACCAGCACGGGCCGGTGGTGGTCGCGACCGGAGCGCAGCCCGTTGACCGCGTCGAAGATCGCGGCGTCGACCATCGCGTAGAGGCGGGCGGCGTCGGCGTCACCGGCCCGGGTGACGCGGACGGCGGAGAGGGTCAGTTCGTTCCAGACACGAACGCTGTCGAGGTCCGGCCGCGTCGGGTGCGCGGCCGCCGGTGTGCCGGCTGCGGTACCGGCCAGCACCAAAGTGGCGATGAGCAGCAGCTTCTTCACGGTCCCACGGTGCCGTACCGGCCGTACCCCGGCGGCGTTGTGTAGCCAACATGACTGGCCCGGTCACGCCGCCGCGGCCCGGGTGCGCAGGCCCAGGCCGCTGCGGAGCAGCAGCGCGGAGAGAACGATCAACGCCGGCACCACGGCGAAACCGGTTGCCAGCCCGTACCCGTCGGCGAGCGCCCCGAGCAGATAGGGCGAGGCCGCGGCGACCAGCCCGAGGACCACCTGCGAGCGGGCGTTGGCCCGGTCCTCGCGGCCGTCGGACGCGTCCAGGGTCAGTGCCATCGCCAGCGGATACAGGTTGGCGATCCCCACGCCGCACACGAACAGGCCGGTCACGGCGAGGATCGGCTGGTCCGGCAGCCAGAAGAGCGCGAAGCCGACCGCGGTCACCACCAGGGAGATCGAAAGAATCATTACGGTACGGCCTTCCGCGCGCGTGACCCGTGCCCCGCCGACTCGTCCGAGCAGGATGCCCAGGTAATTGGCGCTCAGCGCGGTGCTCGCCGCGGTCGCCGTCATGCCGGTGTGCACCAGCAGTTGCGGCGCGAAGTAGACCAGGCAGAACTCGATCGCCGAGCCGAACGCGGTCAGCAGCGCGAAGAGCCAGCAGGCCGCCGGTAGCCGCCCGGAACGTCCCGCTCCCACCTCGGAGTGAGCCGGGGCGGGCAGCGGCTCCCGCCGATAGCGCAGGTAGAGCACCACCAGCACCACGGCCGGCAGCGCGAACGTCGCCCGCCAGCCCAGCACCCCGGCCGCGAGCGCACCGAGCACGAGCGGCGCGAGCACCGCGGACGCGCCCGCGCCGATGTTCGCCTCGGTCAGTGCCCGGTCGCGCCGGCTGCCGTGCCGGTCGGAGAGGACGGCCTGGATGACCGTGAGCAGCGTCGCCCCGGCCATTCCGAACAGCCCGGCCGCGACGAGGGTGCCGGGCACGGAGCGGACCAGGGTGAACAGCCCGGCCCCGGCGATCGTGGCCAGGGCCGAGGACCAGAGCAGCGCGCCGCGCGACAGCCGGCGGGCGAACCACGCGAAGCTGGCCCCGGCCACCGCCGCGCCCAGGGACAAGACCACCTCGTAGACGCCGAGCAGCGTGTACGAGAAGCCGAGCTCGGTGCGGAGCAGCGTGACCGCCGGCCCGAACGCGTACAGCCAGAAGGTGAAGCAACCCAGGGTTGCGTAGGACAGCACGGTGGGCGCGTCCCGGACGAAGACCTGTTCTGTGTAACGGTACACAAGCCAAGTCTGTCCCCGCCCCACCCCGGCCGCAACCCGAACCGCGCCCGAAGATCGGGCCGGTGACTCATCATGCGAGTGTGACCATCCTCAACCGGGTCCGGCTGGGCTCGCGGCTGGCCACCGCCTTCGCGGTGGTCGTGGTGCTGTTGCTGATCGTGATGACCACCGCCTTGTCCACGTCGAAGCACCAGGGTGACGCCGCGGACCGGATGGCCCGCGCGCAGCGGTTCGTCGAGCTGATGAAGGACGCCAAGTTCCGGGCCGCCGACTTCAACGGCTGGCAGACCGCGTACGCCTTCGATGTCCACCGCGGCGTTGCCGGCGCCGCTCAGGACACCGGCGCGTCCCGCGCGTCCTTCCTCGCCTCGATCGCGTCGTTCTGGACGATCGTGACCGACGCCGCGGCCGACGCCACCGACGCCACCGAACGGGACGAGCTGACCCGGATCACCAGGCTCGCCGACGAGTTCCTCTCCGTCGACACGCAGATCGCCCAGCTCTACGGCAAGGGCACGACGGCCGCCGTCAAACAGGCCGACGCCCTGGTGATCGGCCGCGAGATCGACATCTTCCAGCAGATCGGCACGGTGCTCGACGGCGTCGTCACCGTCGCCGTCGCCGACTTCACCACCGCCCGGGCCGGCGCCGACCGGTCGCAGCGCAACGGCTCGCTGCTGATCTGGGTCGCCGGTTCGGCCGCGGCGGTCATCGCGATCCTGCTCGCGGTCGTGGTCACCCGCTCGGTGACCCGGCCTGTCGACCGGGTGCGCCGCCGGCTGGACCTGCTCGCCGGCGGTGACCTGGCCACGCCGGTCGAGGTCACCGGGCGCGACGAGATCGCCGCGATGGCCACCGCGCTGCGCACGAGCGTGGACTCGCTCGGCGCGGCGATGCACACCATCGACGACTCGGCCACGTCGCTGGCGGCGGCGGCCGAGCAGATGACGAACACGTCCGCGCAGATCGCCGCGTCCGCCGAGGAGTCCGCGGTACAGGCGCAGGCCGTGGCCGGCGCGACCGACCAGGTGTCGCTGAACGTGCAGACCGTCTCGGCCGGCAGCGAACAGATGGGCGCCGCGATCCGCGAGATCTCGCACTCGACCACCGAGGCCAGCGCGGTCGTCGGCTCGGCGGTCGAGGCCGCGCAGGCCGCGAACACGACGATCGCCGCGCTCGGCCAGTCGTCGCGAGAGATCGGCGAGGTGGTCGAGACGATCACGTCGATCGCCGAGCAGACCAACCTCCTCGCGCTGAACGCGACGATCGAGGCCGCCCGCGCCGGTGAGCTCGGCAAGGGTTTCGCGGTGGTGGCCTCGGAGGTGAAGGACCTCGCGCAGGAGACCGCCCGCGCCACCGAGGACGTCACCCGCCGCGTCGACGCGATCCGCAGCGGTACCGAGAAGGCGGTCGCCGCGATCGGCGAGATCGCCACGATCATCGCCCGGGTCAGCGACTACCAGACCGCGATCGCCTCCGCGGTCGAGGAGCAGACCGCGACCACGGGCGAGATGAACCGCAGCATCTCCGACACCGCCGTCAACGCCGAGCAGATCGCGTCGAACGTGGCCACGGTCGCGCTCGCCGCGCAGCAGACCACCGAGGGCGTCACCCAGGCCCAGGAGGCCACCACCGAGCTGGCCCGGATGTCCAGCGACCTGCGCAACCTGGTCTCGCGGTTCCGCTACGCGGCCTGAGCCGGTCCGCCGCCGTCGGCCGGTCCGCGTTCCGGTCCGGGCTGCCGTGCGGCGCCTCGGTCGGGTGGGCGTCCTCGGTGCGCTGCTCGGTGGTCGGCGATTCGCCACCATGAGGCCCGGCCGGGAGGCGCCCGCCGGCGCAGCACGTTCAGCGGCTCGGACTCGGAGAGCACGGTGGGCGAGGACCGACGGAGGCCCGGACCGCCGTGGTCCGGGCCTTCGCGCGGGCCGGTGGATCAGTCCGGCGGCTCGGTGGTGGTGACGCCGGCCGCGTCGTCGCCGGGCTCGCTCGGCGGCTGGCGGCTCACGTCGACGTCGCTCGGGGTGACCGGCACGCCGGTGTCGTCCTCGGCGCCGCGCTCGATCGGGTCGTCGTCGAGTGAGTGGATCGGTGACGACGGGATCCGGCAGCCCGAGGGCGAGGTGCACGCGTGGAGTCCGGGCCGGAATCAGACGGCGTGCGGGCCGGCACTGAGCCGGACTCGGCTGCGGCGGTTCCCGCACGTGCCGTTCGACTTTCGCGGGACGGACGTGATCACCATCGAGGATCAGGTGCGGTACATCTGCCCGCGCTGTGTGGCGGCGACCGGGCGGCGCGGGGAACGGGCGTGGACGCGGACGTCGCCACGACCGTGACATATTCCGGGCGTCGCGGGGAATGCGGCGCTGCATGACGACGACCGAGACTTCTCCGGCGAGTTCCGGCGCACGGGCGGGGGCCGCCGACGAGGCGCTGATCGAGCTGGGCCTGGCTCTGCGGAGCGGCGGGTACCACTTCACGACGGTGACGCCGGCGACGCACGCGCGGGTCAACGGCCGTACGGGCAATGAAGTCGCTCGTGATCTGCGGGATGTCTTCGGGTGGAGCCGCCCGTTCGCGGCGGACGTGCTGCCGCTGGGCCTCCTGGCGCTGCTGGAGGTGGCGGACGCGCTGGAGCCCTGCGGTGACCTGTGGCGCAGCCGCGTGCGGTTCTCCTCCTACGACGGGGAGATCTTCGTGCACTCGGCGTTCCCGACGGCCGCGGCCGACTCGGTCTTCTTCGGCCCGGACACCTACCGGATGGCCGACGCGGCGTCGGCCCACGTCCACGACCGTGGGCAGCCGGTCCGCCGGGCCGTCGACATCGGCTGCGGTACCGGCGCCGGGGCGATCGCGGTGGCCAAGCGGGCCCCCGAGGCCGAGGTCTTCGGGGTGGACATCAACGACCGGGCGCTGCGCTTCACCCGGGTCAACGCGGTGCTGGCCGGAACCGATCGGGTCCAGCCGGTCCGCAGTGACCTGCTCGGTGGCGTCGACGGCGAGTTCGACCTGATCATCTCGAACCCACCGTTCATGATCGACCCGGCTGGGCGCGCGTACCGCGACGGCGGTGGTCCGGACGGCAACGACCTGTCGCTGCGGATCGTCGACGCGGCCACCGAGCGGCTGGCCCCGGGCGGTTCGCTGGTGCTGTTCAGCGGCACCGGCATCGTCGGCGGCTGGGACCCGCTGCGGCACGCCGCCCAGGAACGGCTCGTCGAGCCGGGGCTGGTCTGGTCGTACCGGGAGGTGGATCCGGACGTCTACGGCGAGGAACTGGACGGGCCGGCCTACGACACGGCCGAGCGCATCGCCGTGGTCCTGCTGACCGCCACCCGCACCCGGTGACGACGATCCTGCCGGACCGGCTGACTGTCGGCGTCGAGGAGGAGTTCCTGCTGCTGGAACCGCGGGGCGGGGAGAACGCGCCGGTGGCCGAGAAGGTCGTCGCCGCACTGCCCGAGGTGTTGCGGCGGCGCAGTCGCCGGGAGTTCCGCCCGAGCATGCTGGAGATGGTCAGCGACGTCTGCACCGAGTCGGCCGAGTTGGCCGGGCAGCTGCTGGTCAACCGCCGGGCGGCAGCGGAGTCGGCGGTCGCGGCCGGGGCGGTGCTGGTCCCGGTCGGTGCCACCCCGGTCGCCGAGCGTTTCCCCGAGCCGGCCGACGACGCGCGGTTCCGGGCGATCGTCGCGCACTACGGGCCGATCGCGCGCGACCCCGCGGTCTGCGGCTGTCACGTGCACGTCGGGGTGCCCGACGAGGAGCTCGCGGTCGCGGTCTGCGCCCGGCTGCGCGGGGACCTGCCGATCATCCAGGCCCTGGCGGCGAACTCACCGATCTTCGAGGGGGCCGACACCGGGTTCGCCAGTTGGCGGTCGGCGCAACTGGAGCGGTGGCCGAGCCTCGGACCGTGGCCGCATTTCGCCGGCTTCGAGGAGTACCGCCGTACCGTGGAAGCCTTGATCTCCGCCGGCGCGATGATGGACGCCTCGATGGTGCTGTGGTGGGCCCGGCCGTCGGCGACGTTCCCGACCGTGGAGGTCCGGGTCGCCGACGTCTGCCCCGGGACCGGGGACACCGTGCTGGTCGCGGCCCTGGTCCGGGCTCTGGTGGACACCGCGGCGCGGGAGGCCGTGGCCGGCCGTCCCGCGCCCGTGCTGCCCGATGTGCTGGTGCGCGCCGCCCACTGGAACGCCGCGCGCTGCGGTCTCGACGCCGGCCTGCTCGACCCGGCGACCGGCCGTGCGGTCCCGGCCTGGGACGCGGTCGCCGCGCTGGTCGACCGCGTCACCCCGGCCCTGCGCCGCCACGACGACCTGGACCTGGTCATTTCCGGTCTGGACCGGACGCGGCGCGAGGGCACCGGCGCCACCCGCCAGCGACGCCTGCTCGCCACCGCGACCGTGCCCCGGATGCTGGACCGGCTGGCCGCGCTCGCTACAGAGTGATCTGCGCGGGCGCCGGCCGGGTGGTGGTGGTCCCGTCGCCGAGCTGGCCGCTCGCGTTGTTCCCCCAACACCAGAGGCTTGCGTCGGTACGGACGGAGCAGGTGTGATAGCCCGTCACGTGATCGTCCGTCCAGGTGGTCGCGGTGCCGACCCGCGTCGGGACGCCCCGGTTGACGGTGGTGCCGTCGCCGAGCTGGCCCTGTGAGTTGTTGCCCCAGCACCACAGGCTGCCGTCGGAGCGCGACGCGCACACGGTGTTGAACCCGGCGTCGGCCCGCGTCCAGGTGTTCGCGGTCCCGACCTGCACCGGCGCGGTCTGGTACGTGGTCCCGGTGCCCAGCTGCCCGTATCCGTTGTCGCCCCAGCACCACAGCGTGTGGTCGGTGCGGGTAGCGCAGTTGAACGCGTAGCCGGCGGTCACCGCAGCCCACGTGGTCCCGGTCCCGACCTGGGCGGGCGCGGTGGACGCCAGCCGGGTGCCGAGGCCGAGCTGCCCGTCGCCGTTGTCGCCCCAGCACCACAGCGTGCCGTCGGTGCGGGTCGCACAGGTGTGCCCGAAGCCGGTGGAGACCGTCGCCCAGTTGGTGGCGGTGCCGACCTGGCGCGGGGTGGTCGCGGTGTAGACGGTGGACGGGTCGGTGCCGAGCTGCCCGAGCCGGTTGAAGCCCCAGCACCAGAGGGTGCCGTCGGTGCGGGTGGCGCAGGTGTGTGCGTCGCCGGCACTGACGGAGGCCCAGGTGGTGGCGGTGCCGACGCGTACCGGGGAAAGCTTCTTGGTGGTTGTCCCGTCGCCGAGTTGACCGCGGGTGTTGGCGCCCCAGCACCACAGCGAACCGTCGGTGCGGGTGGCGCAGGTGTAACTGGTGCCGGCGTCGACGGCGGCCCAGGTGGTGACGTCCCCGATCCGGGCCGGTGTGGTGCGGCCGGTGGTGGTGCCGTCGCCGAGCTGGCCGCTGGCGTTGCCACCCCAGCACCACAGCGAACCACTCTGCACGACGCAGGTGTGGGAGTAGCCGGCGCCGGACGAGGCGGCGGCTGGGCTGGCCAGGGCGAGCACGGCCAGGACGATGGCGATGAACGCGGTTTTCACGTGGTAAGTCCTCTTTTCCGGTTTGGGAGCGCTCCCGGACCTTCTTCCTACCATCGACGGCGGTCTTTGACTATGGTTCTCTGGGAGCGCTCCCATGTCCCGAAAGGAGCTCCCCATGAGACGTTCGCTCCTCGTCCTCCTCCTCGCCCTCATCAGCGGGCTCGTCATCGCTCAACCGGCCCGGGCCGACACCCGGATCTGCGAGCAGTACGGATCGACCACCGTCGGCGGTCGCTACGTCGTGATGAACAACCGCTGGGGCACCAGCGCCGAGCAGTGCATCAACGTCACCGGCACCGGCTTCTCGATCGCCAGCCAGCAGGGCACCGGCAGCACCAGCGGCGCCCCGGTGTCCTACCCGGCCATCTTCTACGGATGCCACTACACCAACTGCTCGCCCGGGACCAATCTGCCGATCCAGGTCAGCGCGATCAGCAGCGCCACCAGCAGCATCAGCTACTCCTACGTGTCCGGGGCGACCTACGACGCGGCGTACGACATCTGGCTCGACCCGTCGCCGCGCAAGGACGGCGTCAACGCGCAGGAAATCATGATCTGGTTCAACCGGCAGGGCTCGATCCAGCCGATCGGTTCGGTGGTCGGCACCACCACCATCGGCGGGCGCAGCTGGCAGGTGTGGCAGGGCAGCAACGGATCCAACGCCGTCGTCTCCTACGTCGCGCCGTCACCGATCACCAGCTGGAGCTTCAGCGTCCTCGACTTCGTCAACGACGTGAAGAACCGCGGCGCGATCACCAGCTCGTGGTACCTGACCAGCATCCAGGCCGGATTCGAGCCGTGGATCGGCGGCGCCGGGCTGGCCGTCACCAACTTCTCCGCCACGGTCAACGGCGGGGGAGGAGGCACCACGACACCGCCCGTCCCGACGAGCTCCTGCAAGGTCACGTACGCGACCAACGTCTGGAACAACGGGTTCACCGCGACGGTGACCGTGGCCAACACCGGCAGCAGCGCCCTGAACGGCTGGGCGCTCGGGTTCACCCTGCCCGGCGGGCAGGCCGTGACCGGCTCCTGGAACACCGCGCTGAGCGGCACGTCCGGGGCTCTGGTGGCCCGCAACGCCGAGCACAACGGCAGCATTCCGGCCGGTGGCAGCACGTCGTTCGGGTTCCAGGGCACGTACAGCGGATCGTTCGCGAGCCCGTCCGCCTTCACGCTCAACGGCACGGCCTGCAGCCGCGCCTGACCGTCAGAACCTTGTCCCGCGCGGGCCGGCGGTCTGCCGCCCGTGCGGGACCAGCTGCCCACCCGGGCCGGTTCCGGGACGCCGGGCGGTGGCTCCTGGCACTGTAGGTGAACAGAACGTGAACCTGATTTCGAGACCGATCGTGGCCGGGCGTATCGTCACCAACCGATATTGATCTAGGCCTGGGGAAACGTATGTCAATACCCGCACGACTGCTACGGGCCTCCGTGGCGCTCACGGTCACCGTCACCGCCGCGCTGGTCGCCGGCGATCCGGCCCTCGCCGCGTCGGCGCCGACGGCACTGACCGCCTCGCAGTTCACGCTCAGCGCCAACTACACCAAGTACAACACGCTCAACACGGCGCTCGCGTCGAAGCTGCCCTCGGTCACCGTCTCCGACGTGATGGACAATGCCAACCACGACCGGCAGGCGATCACCGACTCGCTGGGCGTGGCCGGGTACAGCACCGGCTTCCAGTTCGACGACACCGACGTCGGCGACTGCAAGAACTACCCGCAGGGCATCACCACCAGCCGCGACGCCGTCGGTACGGCGAACAGCGGGAACTACGACGGGCACCAGCTCGTCCTGGTCAGCTGGTACACCAAGGACGCCTGTGACGGCGACTCCACGCGCAGCCGGATCACGCTGGTCGACTGGGACGCCACGTACCCCAACAAGTACCGCAAGATCCTGCTGGTCGAGCCGACCGGGACCGCGGACGCGCCCAGCTTCAAGGACGTCGTCATCCACGCCGGTGGCGTCTCCTGGTACGGCAACTACCTCTACGTCGCCGACACCGGGCACGGCATGCGCGTGTTCAACATGGCGAAGATCCTGCAGACCAGCACCGCCGGCGACGCCGGCCAGATCGGCCGGCAGAGCGACAGCCTCTACTACGCGCACAACTACGCGTACGTGTTGCCGCAGGTCGGCACGATCACGGCCGCGACCACGTCCGGCACCGCGCTGGCCTGGTCGACGATCTCGCTGGACCGGGCCGACCCGTCCATCGTGATGACCGAGTTCACCTGCTCGTCGGGCTGCACGTCGTACCCGAACCGGGCGCCGCGGGCCGTCCGCTTCCCGTTCGCCTCCGGCCTCACCACGTTCGCGGCCAGCACCACCGCGTCCGAGGCGCTGCAACTGCCCTGGTACAAGCTGAACGGCGTCGCGTCGCACAACGACCGGTGGTGGTTCAACTCGTCCGGCGACAAGAAGCTGTACTACTGGACGCCGGCCGCGGGACCCTCGTCCTACGCCTGGGTCACTGGTGGCGAGAGCATCAGCTACTGGGAGGACACCGACGACCCGGATCTGCTGTGGTCGTTGCAGGAGCCGGTCGGCCACCGCAATGTGTTCGCGGTGAAGCAGTCCAGCTACGGCGGCTGACCTCGCGCGCGGGGCTCCGGACCCCGGCTGACCCTTGCGCGGGCGGGGCTCCGCACCCCGGCTGACCCTTGCGTGGGCGGGGCTCCGCGCCCCGCCCGCCCAGCAACTCCTGCTGTCCCGAGCCGACCGGTGCCCACCCTCCCGGTCCGGACACCGACCCGCACGTCACCCGCGCCGCCCGGGTGTGCCGCGACCACCGTCAGGCGTCGCGAATCTGCCGGTCGGGCGACGGAGCGGGCGGTGTCCGACACGCCACACGGCTGGTTTGTTGAGAGTTCAATGTTCGTACGCCTAGATTGGTTGTTGAATTTTGAACGTCGGCCCGCTCGGGAAATGGTGTCGCATGCGAATCCTCCTGGCCGGCGCGTCCGGCTTCCTCGGCACGAAGCTGGCCGCCCGCCTGACCGCAAGTGGTCACGACCTGACGCAGCTGGTGCGGCGTGCACCCCGGCGCCCGGGCGAGATGACCTGGCAGCCGGACCGCGGCGAACTCGACCCGGCCCTGGTCGCGAACGCCGACGTCGTGATCGACCTGGCCGGCGCGGGCATCGGCGACCGCCGGTGGGACGCCGCCTACAAGCAGAAGCTGCGTGACAGCCGCCTCGACAGCACCGGCACCATCGCCCGGACGATCGCCGCGCTGCCCGACGATGATCGGCCGCGCACGCTGCTGCAGGCGTCCGCGGTCGGCTGGTACGGCGACACCGGCGACCGCGCCGTCACCGAGAACGAGCCGCCCGCCGACACGTTCCTCGCCGACCTGTGCCGTGACTGGGAAGCCGCGGCCCGTCCCGCCGCCGACGCCGGCACCCGGGTCGTGTTGCTGCGCACCGGCCTGCCGCTGGACCGCGAGGGTGGTTTCCTTCAGCGGCTCGTCCCGCTGTTCAAGCTCGGCGCCGGGGCGAAGCTCGGCTCGGGCCGGCAGTGGACGCCGTGGATCGCGCTCGAAGACTGGCTGGCCGCCGTCGAGTTCCTGATCGACCGCGACGACGTCGCCGGCCCGGTGAACCTGGTCGCGCCGAACCCGGCCACGAACGCCGAGTTCACCCGCGCTCTGGCCGCCGTGTTGCACCGCCCGGCGCTGTTCGCGGTGCCGGGTTTCGCGCTCGACCTGGTGCTCGGCGAGTTCGGCGGCGAGGCGCGGCGCAGCCAGCGGGTGCTCCCGGAGGTCCTGGAGCAGGCCGGTTTCCGCTGGCAGTATCCCGAGCTCGACGCAGCCCTGGCGGCGATCGCATGACGGCGCGGACTCTCCTCAGCGGCCGGCCCGGCTCGGCGCCGGTCGCATGACCGCGCGGCGGATTCTGATCACCGGCTCGGCGGACGGGCTCGGCCGGCTCACGGCGGAGACGCTGCTGGCGCAGGGACATGATGTCGTGGTGCACGCCCGCACCCCGGCCCGAGCCGCGGCAATCGATCATCTGGTACGCCGTGGAGCCCACCTCGTCGTCGGCGACCTCGAGGACCGCGACACCGTCCGGCGGGTCGCGGCCGAGCTGAACGACACGCCCCCGCTCGACGCGGTGATCCACAACGCCGGTGTCTACAGCGGCCGGGCGGTCATGCCGGTCAACGTGATCGCACCTTACCTGCTCACGGCCCTCGTGCCGGCCCAGCGCCTGGTTTATCTGAGCAGCGGCATGCACCTCGGCGGCCGTCCGGTGATCCGGTGGGACGGCTCCTATTCCGACAGCAAACTTTACGTCTCCACCCTCGCGGCGGCCGTCGCCCGGCTGCGCCCCGGTGTGCTCAGCAACTCGGTCGACCCGGGCTGGGTGCCGACCCGGATGGGCGGGCGCGGCGCCCCCGATGATCTCGAGCTGGGACACCGTACCCAGGAGTGGCTTGTCACCAGCGACGACGCGGACGCCCTGACCAGCGGCGGTTACTGGCACCACCGGCAGCGGCGCGAGCCGCATCGATCGGTGCACGACGAGTCCTTCCAGGGTCTCCTCCTCCGATCGTTGAAGGAGGAAACCGGAGTCGAGCTCTAAAAGCCCGGCTTGCGCTCGTACGGCGTGGTCGTGCCGAGCACCTCGAATCCGAGTCGCTGAAGGATCGGGCGGCTCTGGTCCGACGCGTCGACCTGTAAGAACTCATATCCCAGGTCCGCGGCGATCCGGGCGCGATGCGCCACCAGCGCGCGATAGATCCCACGCCCCTGCCATGCCGGCACCGTGCCACCGCCCCACAGACTGGCGAAGGCCGTGCCGGCGTTGAGCTCCATCCGCGCCCCGCACACCGGCTCGTCCCCGGCCATCGCCACGAACGCGCGAATGTTCTCCGGATCGCCGTTCAGCTGCGCCAGCACCTGCGCCCGCAGCCTGCTGGGCTCGTCGAACGCCTGCTCACTGGCCCGGAACATCAGATCCACTCCGGCCGCGTCGGTCACCGGGACCAGCCGCACCCCCGCCGGCGGGGACACGTCCAGATCCAGCCCGCTGATCTGCGCGACCATCAGCGTCTCCGGATCGTCCGGCACGAAACCGGCCTTGACCAGGCGCTCTCCGAGGTCGGCCGGACGGTCGTGACCGTACAGCTTCCATTCCACCTCGACGCCGAGCCCGTCGAAGAACCGCACCTGCTCGTCGATCACCGCATCGGCGGTCTCCTCGTCGAGGTCGGACCACAGCACGGCGTTCCAGTCCCCGGCCGCGCCGACGTGCCGGACGATCCGATCGTCACGGTCGACCCGTGACGCCGGGCTGCCGGGCCGGGCTTCCCGGCGCATCTGCCGGTCGAACAACGCGAGCACCTCTTCACGATTCACGCACCCACCCCAGCAGGACCCATCCGTACCGGCAACGGGTTTTCTGCCTCTGCCCCGGCTGCTCCTGAGACGGCCGGCAGGTCGCGGGTCAGCGCGGCCAGATCCGGGTCGGCGGGACAACGGGCCGAGGCGGCGCGCGGCGGAACGGGACGGGGAGGCCCCCGCCCTCGTTCCGGGCGCGACCGGCCTCGGGTGATCGCGGGGTGTCCCGGGCGTCATAAGGTGGGCGGATGCGGGTGGCGTTCGCGAGCGACGACGAGAACGAGACGACGCGGGCAGTGGTCGCGGCCCTGGTCGAGGACGGTCACGAGGTGATCCGGCCGAGCGAGGCGGAGAGCTGGCCCGATCTCGGCCGGTTCATCGGGCGGGCGGTTGTCGAGGGGCGGGCTGACTACGGCGTGGTCATGTGCTGGACCGGCACCGGGACGGCGATCGCGGCCAACAAAGTGCCCGGTGTGCGTGCGGCGACGGCCGGGGACCCGTGGATCGCCCGCGGCGCCCGGCTCTGGAACGACGCGAACGTCCTGGCGATGAGCCTCAAACGGCTGGCGCCGGACGTCGCGGTCGAGGTGTTGCGCGCGTTCCTGGCCGTGCCCGAACCCGACCCCGACGAAGCCTCGAACATCGCCGCCCTCGAATAACCCCGTCAACCGCGACTTCGTCCCATCCGAGCAGCCCCGTCAACGCGGCCCGCGCCTCCGCCCGCCCGAAGTCGCCGCGACCGGGTCACCCGGCGGATGCCGTGCTGGAACTTCCGGTCAGGGGGTTGAGGCGGCGCAGACGGGTCGCGGTCACGGTGTCGGGCCGGCCGGGGAGCGCGGCCCCGGGGCCGTCGGCGCCCCAGCGCGTCTCGATCGGCGCCGGATTGCCGGTGGGCGCGGTCACCGCGGCGCGGCGGCTCTCCGGCCAGGCGAGATGGCCGCGTCCGGTGCATCCTCCGTCAGCGGAGGCCGCCAAGCTGATCTTGTTGGCAAACTCGGAAAACCCTATATTTTCAGTGGATTTTACCGCCAATGTCACCCTGGTCACACCATTACTGGACGTTTTAATAACGTTAGGTGAGTTATCGGAGGGTTGAGAACACGCAATCTCGGCTACGGCTGGCCGATACGCCCGAATCAACCCTTT
>NZ_JBIRWQ010000036.1:0-77425 GCF_044388125.1 Actinoplanes sp. NPDC020271 | reverse complement strand
GCGACAAACTACCGGCCGTCGCCTACGACGCGTCGAGCAAGATGCTGCTGCTCGGCCCGGCGCTGGCGATCACCGACCAGAACGTCGACCAGTTCGACTACTGACCGATGACCGACCAGACGCCCCGGCTCCGCCTGACCGGGATCGCGAAGCGTTTCGGCGCGGTACGCGCGATCCAGCAGGCCGACCTGGAGATCAAACCGGGCCGGGTCCATGCGCTGGTCGGCGAGAACGGCGCCGGCAAGTCGACGATGATCAAGATCGTGGCCGGGGCCGAGACCGCCGACACGGGCACGATCGAGTTCGACGGCGAGCCGGCCCGGATCGCCACCACGACGGACGCGATCGCGCTCGGCATCGCCACCGTCTACCAGGAGCCGCAGCTGTTCGGCGAACTCACGGTCGCGGAGAACATCTTCCTCGGCCGTGAACTCAAGAAATCCGGACGGGTCGACTGGGCGGGACAGAACACCAGGGTGGTCGAGCTGCTGGAGCGGCTCGGCCTCCCGGCCCGCTACGCCACCGCCGCGGTGAACACGCTCTCGGTCGCCGAGCAGCAGCAGGTCTCGATCGCCAAGGCCCTCGCGGCGGAGGCGAGCGTGCTGATCCTCGACGAACCGTCGGCGATCCTCACCGACGCCGAGATCGGGGTGCTCTTCGACGTCGTCCGCCGGTTGACCGCGGAAGGCGTCGCGGTCATCTACATCTCGCATCGCCTGGACGAGTTGTTCCGCATCGCCGACGAGGTCACGGTGATGAGAGACGGCAAGACAATTGGCACGTACGCCATCGGCGACCTCACCGTGCGAAAGATCGCCGAGTTGATGGTCGGCGGCATCCTGTCCGACGAGCGTCCGCACCGGACGGTCCCCGACGGTCCGCCGGTCCTGGAGCTGGACAAGCTGGCCCGCGCCGGCAAGTTCCACGACGTGGAGGTCAGCGTGCGCGGCGGCGAGATCGTCGCGTTGTACGGCCTGGTCGGCTCGGGCGTGTCCGAGATCGCCGCCGGCATCTACGGCATCGATCGGGCCACCAGCGGTGACCTGCGGGTCCATGGCAAGCCGGTGCGCCCGCGCTCACCTCGGGACGCGCAGAAGCTGGGGATCGCGCTGCTGCCGGCCAACCGCAAGGCCGAGGGCATGTTCGGTTTCCAGTCGATCGCCTTCAACATCTCCGCGGGCCACCTGAAGGTGCTCTCCCGGTTCGGGACGTTCCTGGACCGCGGACGGGAGAAGAGCGTCGCGGTCGACCTGATCAAGCGGCTGTCGGTGAAGACGCCGAGCGAGCGGCAGCCGATCAGCGCGATGTCCGGCGGCAACGCGCAGAAGGTGGTGCTGGCGCGGCAACTGGTCGAGCGGCCGAAGGTGCTGGTCCTGGCCGAGCCGACGCAGGGTGTGGACGTCGGCGCCAAGGAGGAGATCCACCGGATCATCACGGAGCTGGCCGAGAACGGTACGGCGGTGCTGGTCGTGACCTCGGATCTGCCGGAGGCACTGCGCATCGCCGACCGGATCCAGGTGGTGCGCGGCGGCACCACGACCGCGTCGTTCGGCCCGGACGCCAGCCAGGTGGATCTGCTGGCCGCAGCGGCCGGAGGCGACGAATGAGAAACGGCAGCCGGGTCCTCCCGTCCCCGGTGACCAGCCAGGAGGTCGTGCTCGTCGGGGTCCTCGCGCTCCTGTGGGCGGCGCTCGCGGTCAGCACCCCGGCGTTCCTGACCGCGGGTTCGATCCAGCCGCTGCTGGTCGCCACGGCCCCGGTCGCGCTGGCCGGCGTCGGCATGACCATCGTGATCATCACGGGCGGCATCGACGTGTCGGTCGGTGCCGCGATCATGGTGTGCTCGGTGCTGACCGCGAAGGCACTGGTCGACGGCGGCGTGAACCTCGGGGTGGCGGTGCTGCTGGCGGTCGCCGCGGGCGGGCTGCTCGGGTTGATCAACGGCGTGCTGATCGCGTACGGGCGCGTGCACGCCATCATCATCACGTTCGGCACCGCGAACCTGTTCATGTTCGGCGGGCTGCGGATCTTCGGCTCCGGGACGGTCAACGGCATCCCCGGCACCCTGGCATTCTTCGGGCGTGGGCCGGCCGGGCGCACGCTCGGCATCCCGCACGCGTTCCTGATCACGGTGCTGATCACCGCGCTGGCCTGGTGGTACCTGCGGCACACGGCCGGTGGGCGGCACTTCTTCGCGATCGGCGGGGACACGGTGGCGGCCCGGCTCGCGGGCGTCCGCGTGCAGCGGCGCGTGCTCCTGGCGTACCTGGTGACGGGTTTGCTCGTCGGTCTCGCCAGTTGCTTCGTGATCGCGCAGGGCACGTCCACCCTCGACCAGTCGGTGGGGTCGGGCAAGGAGCTCGCGGTGATCGCGGCGGTCGTCATCGGCGGAACGTCGATCATGGGCGGGCGCGGCTCGGTGCTGGGGACGCTGCTCGGCGCGCTGCTCGTGCAGTCGGTCGCGTCCGGCGTGACCCAGCTGGGCTGGCGGTCGCAGCTGTCCGACCTGTTCGTCGGCGTGTTCATCATCGTGGCGGTCGGTGCCGACCTGCTGCGCGCCCGCGCGAGGAGAAACCGATGACCGCCACGGCCACCGCGACCCGCGAGTCGTTCGGCGCCCGGGCCCTGCGGGTCCTGCTCACGCAGCGGATCGCGCTGCTCGCGGTACTGATCGTCGCCGTCGTCGTCACGTTCTTCGTCCAGGACGCCGGCGGCTACCTGACCGCCCCCTACGACTTCGACTACATGTCCGCGTCGCTGATCAACGCGGTACCCCTGGCCATGCTCGGGCTGGCCGAGCTCCTGGTCATCCTGTCCGGACGCGGCGGCATCGACCTCTCCGTGGGTGCGATCGTCTCGCTCGCCGGCATGACCTTCGGTTTCGCGTACGGCGAATGGGGCTGGCCGCTGTGGGCCGCGATCATCCTCACCGCCGGGTTCGGGGCACTGCTCGGCGCGGTGAACGGGTTCCTCGTGTCCTACGCCGGGTTCCCGGCGCTGATCGCGACCCTGGCCACCTTCTACGCCTACAAGTCGATCGCGATCGTGATCAACGATCAGCAGCCGATCAGCACCGCACCGATCCAGGACCTGTACGCCATCACACGGTCCGTCGAACTGCCGGTCATCGGGCCCTACCTCCCCGACGTACCACTCGCGATCTTCACCTTCCTGCTGCCCACGGTCGTCGCGGTGTGGCTGCTGCTGAACCGCACCACCTACGGGCGGCGGCTCTACGCGATCGGCACCAACGACGTCGCCGGACGCTGGGCCGGCCTGCCGGTACGGGACACGCGCGCGAAGGCGTACGTCTACGCGGGATTGATCTCCGGTCTTGTCGCCGTCGTCACGGTCGGCCAGTTCGCCTCCGCCCGCCCGGACGCCGGTGTCTCCGGCAACGGCATGGCCCTGCCCGCGATCACCATCGCCGTCCTCGGCGGCGTCGCGATCACCGGCGGCATCGGCCGCGTCGCCGGAGTCGTGCTCGCCACGCTGCTGATCGTCTGGCTCAACGCCGGGATCCTGCTCGCCTTCGTCGGCAACGAGGGCTCCCAGTACCAGCTACTCGCACTCGGCGCGGTGCTCGTCTTCGCCGCGCTCCTGAACGGATTGACCAACAGACGCTACGGAGGAACACCGTCATGATCGACCGCACCGAGCGGCAGCAGGCCGCACCTCAAGACGGTGTCGCAGGCGAGGGCCAGGAGAGCACGACAGCGCGAGCTCAGCACCTGGACGGGTTGGACGGCTTCACCGTCGAGGTCCCGAGCTGGGCATACGGGAACTCGGGCACCAGGTTCAAGGTGTTCACCCAGCCCGGGGTGCCGCGGAACCCGTACGAGAAGATCTCCGACGCCGCGCAGGTGCACCGCCTGACCGGGCTCGCGCCGCGGATCTCCCTGCACATCCCGTGGGACGTCGTCGACGACTGGTCGGACCTGCGCGCACACGCCGAGAAGCTGGGCGTCAGGCTCGGGGCGGTCAACGCGAACCTGTTCCAGGACGACGAGTACAAGCTCGGCTCGCTCTGCCACCCCGACCCGGCGGTCCGCGACAAGGCGGTGCGGCACCATCTGCAGTGCATCGAGATCATGCACGCCACCGGATCGACCGACCTGAAGATCTGGCTGCCGGACGGGCTGAACTATCCCGGACAGGACTCGCTGCGCGGGCGGCAGGACCGGCTCGCCGAGTCACTGCGGCGCATCTACGACGCGCTCGGGGACGAGCACCGGATCCTGCTGGAGTACAAGTTCTTCGAACCGTACTTCTACAGCATGGACATCCCCGACTGGGGCACGTCGCTGCTGCACTGCCTGGCCCTCGGCGACAAGGCCACGGTCGTGCTGGACACCGGCCACCACGCGCCGGGCACCAACATCGAGTTCATCGTGATGCAGTTGCTGCGGCAGGGGCGGCTCGGGGCGTTCGACTTCAACTCCCGGTTCTACGCCGACGACGACCTGATCGTGGGCGCGGCCGACCCGTTCCAGCTGTTCCGGATCATGTCGGAGATCGTGGCGGTCGACGCGCACCTGCCCTCGTCCGGGGTGAACTTCATGCTCGACCAGTGCCACAACATCGAGGAGAAGATCCCGGGGCAGATCCGATCGGTCCTCAACGTCGAGCAGGCCCTGGCCAAGGCGCTGCTGATCGACCGGTCCGCGCTGGCCGAGGCGCAGCGTGCGGGCGACGTGCTCGGCGCGAACGACATCCTGACCGCGGCGTTCGAGACCGACGTGCGGGGTCTGCTCGCCGACCGGCGGGAGGATCGGGGGCTGCCGCGCGACCCGGTGGCGGCGTTCAAGGCATCCGGCTACGCGGCGACGACCGCCGCCGAGCGGGTCGGCGGCAACCAGGCCGGCTGGGGCGCCTGACCCACCCACCACCAGAATCGGGCCGCGGCGCGGGTTTTGTGGTCTGACCCTGCCCACCCACGGACGTCGCCCTTGCGGGCCTCGCGTTCTGGGCCGGCCACGGCCCTGCGAGGCCCGCGAGGGTCCCCGCGGGAGCGACGATCGGCGACCACAGCGGAGATAGGACCTGAAGAATGTGATCCTCTGAGCGGGCCCGGCGGCGCAGGATGGGAGCATGGACGACGAGCGGCTGGCCGCGGTGCGTGCGCGGATCGCGGCGATCACCGACCCGGATCCGACGCCGGCCGAGTCGGCGCTCGTGCTCAGGTTGCTGCGGTCGTTCGTGGCGAAGACGCCCGCGGCCGTGGAGCAGTTGCTGGACGGGTTCGAGCGGAAGGATCCGGGGCTGGTCCGGGATCAGGCGCACGCGTTGAAGGGGTCGGCTGCGAACATCGGGGCCACCACGCTGGCCGCTCTCTGCGCGGCCGTCGAAGATCAGGCGCGGGCCGGCGCGGTCACCGACCCGGCCGGCACCGCCGACCAGATCCGCGCCGAGGCCACCGAAGCGCTGGCCGCCGTAGCAGCCTTGGCCGAAGCCTACGACCTCTCTCCCTCATAACCACCCAGTCACGTACGTTGCGCATTTCGCCGGTGAATGCCGAGAGCGACGCCCGGGTCGCCCGGTCAGGCCGTTGACGATGGCGAGGGTGCGGATCCGCCCGGCCCGCTGGTAGGCGGGCGGGTTGGCGAGCTCCAGCACCCCCCGAAGAGCGCCTTGTACCCGCCAATATCGACTTCGGGTAGCTGGTCATAAGCGTTCGGTGAGGGGGCAATCGGGCGGCCGGAACTCCTCAACCCGGCCGGGGCGGCGTCGAAGTTTGTCCCCGACACGCACACCGCCCGCCACGACGAACGGAACCCGATGAGCGCAGTCGCTGACGAGGCCCGCGTGGCCGCCGTGCAGAGCTACCACCTGCTCGACGCGCCCCGCCCGGTCGTCCTCGACGAGCTGACGCGCCTGGCCGGCGCCGTCTTCGAGACGTCGATGTCCACGGTGACGCTGGTCGGAGCGGACCGTCAGTGGTTCGCCGGCAGCACCGGCATGCCGTCCAGCGGTGGGCCGCTGGCCACCTCGTTCTGTGGCGTCGTCGTCGACCGGCGGGTGCCGCTGATCGTCCAGGACGCGCTCACCCACCAGGTCTTCCGCACCTGGGAGAACGTGGTCGGCGCGCCGAACATCCGGTTCTACGCGGGCGTGCCGCTGGTCGACGAGGACGGCTTCCAGCTCGGCACCATGTGCGTGCTCGACGACCGGCCGGGCGACGCCGGGGACCGCCGGATGGAGATGCTGCACACGATGGCCGGGCAGGCCTCGGGGCACCTCTCCGCGATCCGGAACCGGACGCTGCTGTCCGAGATCGGCGACCAGCTGTCCCGGGCGATCAGCCGCGAGGAGGACTTCGTCGCCACGGTCTCGCACGAGCTGCGTACCCCGGTCACCACCATCCAGGGCTATCTCGAGCTGCTCGTGGACAACGAGGGGCTGGAGCCGTACCGGAAGATGATCGAGCCGATCCAGCGCAACGGGGAACGTCTCGTGCGCATGGTCGACCACCTGCTCGCCGGGACCCGGCCGACCGGCACTCCGCTGCCGCTGCTGCGCGCCGAGACGGATCTGGCCACCGTGGCCGAGGCGGCGCTCGCCGCGTGCCGGGCGCAGGCCGAGCAGCGGCAGGTCACGCTGCGGCTGGAGATCACCGCGGAGGGCCCGTTCCCGGTGCCGGGCGACTTCACCCGGCTCAGCCAGGCCGCCGAGCACCTGGTCCGCAACGCGGTGCTGTTCAGCCCGTCCGGCTCGGCGGTCCGGGTCCGGGTGACCGAGACCGGCCTGGACGTGATCGACCACGGTGCCGGCATCCCGGCCGACGAGCTGCCGCACGTGGCGGAGCGCTTCTACCGCGGGCGGTTCGCCCGGGAGCAGGCCGTGCCCGGCGTCGGGCTGGGACTGAGCATCACGCAGCGCATTCTCGCCGCGCACGACGGCGAACTGACCGTGGAGTCCGAGGGATCCGGAAAGGGCACCACCGCGCGGATGGTCGTGATTTGCTGACTCCATGGCATTGCTGCGGCGTCTACGGCTCGGCGGCCGCCTCTCCACGGCGTTCGCCGTGGTGCTGGTCATGCTCGGGGTGGCGGTAGCGATCGGGGTGGCCGGGCTCAACCAGCAGTCCGCGGCCGCCGCCGAGGTGCAGTCCCTGCAACGGCTGCTGCACCAGGTGGACGAACAGAAGTACTACGACGGTGACATCTCCGGGTGGCAGGTCGCGTACGCGTGGGACGCGTACCGGCTGGGACCGACCGTCGCGGCCGACCCGAGCACCGAGAACCGGGCCGGTTTCCTGGCCGACAAGGAGAAGCTGCTCGCGCTGCTGAAGGCGACCGACACCGGGTCGATGACCGCCGACGAACGCAAGATCTTCGACACCCTGGTGACCACCTGGGACCAGTACTTCGCGGCCGACCTGCAGATCGCCGCCGCCTACGCGAAGAAGGACATCGCCGGCGGCAACAAGATCCTGCTCGGCCCCGGCTACGACCTGTACTTCGTGATCGTCCAGGGCACCGACAACCTGGTCGCCTCGGTCACCGGGCGTGCCGAGAAGACCACCCGCACCGCGCAGAACCAGGCCTCCGCCGCCCGCAACTGGCTGATCATCGCGTTCGCGCTGGCCGTGGTCGCCGCGGTGCTGCTCACCCTCGCCGTGACCCGTAGCATCACCAAGCCGGTCGGGCGCCTGATCCGGACCCTGCAGGCCCTCGCCGGCGGCGACCTCACCGTGCGCGCCGACACCACCGGCAGCGACGAGATCGCGGTGATGGGCCGCGCGGTCGACGAGGCGATCACCGGGGTCCGCGGCACGGTCGTCGAGATCGTCGAGAACGGCGCCCGGCTGCGCGAGGCGTCGGAGGCCATGCGCCGGGTCAGCGGCGAGATCGACAGCGCCGTCGGTGAGGCCGACCAGCAGGCCGGGCTGGCCGCGAACAGCGCCTCCGGGGTCTCCGGCAACGTGCACACGGTCGCCGCCGGCACCGAGGAGATGGGCTCGGCGATCAGCGAGATCTCCCGCAACGCCGGCGACGCCGCCCAGGTCGCCTCCGACGCGGTCGCCGCCGCCCGCGCCACCAGCGAGACGATCAACCGGCTCGGCGACTCGTCGGCGCAGATCGGAGACGTGATCAACGTGATCACGTCGATCGCCGCGCAGACCAACCTGCTCGCCCTGAACGCGACGATCGAAGCCGCGCGGGCCGGCGAGTCCGGCAAAGGGTTCGCCGTCGTCGCCAGCGAGGTGAAGGACCTCGCCCAGGAGACCGCGCGCGCCACCGAACAGATCAGTCAGCAGATCGCCGCCATCCAGAGCGACACCAGCCAGGCCGTCACCGCGATCGACGAGATCAGCCGGATCATCGAACAGATCAGCGACTACCAGACCACGATCGCCTCGGCGGTCGAGGAGCAGAGCGCGACGACCGCCGAGATGAGCCGGGGCGTGAGCGAGGCGGCGGCCGGGGCGAGCGACATCGCGGGGAACATCACGAGCGTGGCGAACAGCACGGCGGCCAGCCGGGCGGCGGCGGGGCAGGCGGCTCGGACGGCGCAGGATGTGGAGACGCTCGCGGACCAGTTGCGGTCGGCGGTGCAGCGGTTCCGGATCTGAGACCTTGTTCGGTACGCCCATAGCGGCGCTGTCCGCGGGCATGCGTCCGCAAGGCCCGGCCCGCTGCGGGTTGCGGCCGCGCCGCGCTGTCTGCGGCCGGCGCTCAGGGACGCGTCGCGGGCCGCGAAGCGGCGCCGTCCGCGCGGCCGTCCGGGTCCGAGGGTGTCTCGGCGGGTGGTTCAGGCGGCTGCGGGCAGGGTGAGGACGCCGGTGACGGCCATCGAGCGGCGCACTGTCCCCCGCGCACCCGCGACCTGGAGGATCACGTCGAAGCGGACGATCCTCATGCGGCACGCCCATGATCCGCGCCGGACGGCATCACCATCGCGTCGGGGCACGGCAGCAAGGTCACGCGCACCTGCTTGCCGCCTTCGTGATTGTGCACGGTCCAGCCGTCGGCGAGCGCTTCGATCAGCGCGATGCCACGCCCACCCACGTCGTCGGGGTCGCGGCGGCGGGGCACCACCGAGGAACCGTCGGCGACGGAGACGACGACCTGCTGGTCGTGGGCCTCGACGTGCAGCGCGATGCAGCCGCCGCCGTGCCGGACCGCGTTGGTGACGAGTTCGCTGACGACGACGGCGGCCGCGTCCAGCCATTCCGGGTTGCGGAAACCCCAGCCGCCGAGGACGGCCACGACTGCGCGGCGGGCGGCACCGGGTGCGCCGTGGTGGAGCGGGACGTCGAGACGCGCGGTCAGAGCGCTCATGCAACAAACCTCAGGAGTCGCCGGTATGCGGCGGGACAGTACCCCGGCGCCCGTATAAGCGAAACCTGAAAACACTTGTTGTCTCTTTTGCGAGTTTCGGGATTTTTGTGCCATTAAAGTACGGCCATGGCAGCGGTGCTGGTCGTCGAGGACAACCCAGAACATCAGGCGGTTCTCGCCGAGATAGTCCGCCGGCTCGGTCACGTGGCCACGGTCACCGGCGACGGACGGGCCGGGCTCGCCGCCGCCCGTGCCGACCGGTTCGACCTGATCGTCGCGGACGTCGACATGCCGCACCTGGACGGCATCCGGATGTGCCAGGCGCTGCGCGCCGACCCCGTCACCGCGGACGTCCCCGTCGTGCTGATCACCGGCTATCTCCCGCCCGGTGACACGCTGCTGACCGAGGCGGGCGCGGTCGCCGTCGTACCGAAGCCCTTCAGTATTCGTGACCTCACCGAGACGCTGCGGCAATTCCTCCCGTTGCCGCCGGACGCCCCGTTCCTGGCCGAGCTGATGCAGAGCCTCGACACCGGCGCGATCGCCTGTGACCCGCAGGGCCGGCTCGTCTTCGCGAACCGCGCGATCCGCGACTTCTTCGGCGACGATTGCGCGACCGTCCCGGTCCACGAGTGGCCGGAACGCTTCCACCTGCGCCACCACGACGGCCGCCCGCTGCAGCCGGAGGATCTGCCCCTGCTCCAGGCCCTGGCCGGCCGCTCGGTGCACCACGCCGACCTGCGGGCCCTCGACCGGGAACGCCGGCTGCGCTGGTTCGCGATCAACGCCCGGCCGGTACGCGACCCCGCCGGAACCCTCCTCGGCGCGGTCGCCGCGGTCCACGACGTGACCTCCGACCACCATCAGCTGCAGTACGAGAAGTGCAAGGCGGAGGTCCTGCAGGCGCTCGTGCACGCACCGGACGTCCAGCACGCCGGCCGGGCCGTGCTGCGCAGCGTGTCGACGTGCCTGGACTGGCCGTACCTGCGGCTCTGGCTCGTCGACGAGGTGACCGACCGCCTCCGGCCGGAGGTGACGCACACCGCGGGCGGGGCGCTGGACATCCCGTTCCCGCCCAGCCTGAACCGGGGTCAGGGGCTGGCCGGCCGCTGCTGGCAGACCGGTGAGCTGGTCTGGGTCCCGGACATCCACGCCGGCGACTCGCCGGTGCTGCCGCTGGTCCGGTCGACCGGGTACCGTGCGGCCGGCGCGGTCCCGGTGCTCAGCGCCGAGCAGGTGGTCGGCGTGCTGACGTTCTTCACCCCGGGCCGGCAGGACCCCGAACCGGCCCTCGCCGTGCTGCTCACCGGCATCGCCGGGCTGCTCGGGGCCTATCTGGAGCGGCGCCGCTCGGACGAGCTGCAGAACCAGCTGGCGGCCAGCATCGGGGAGTACATCGCGCTGGTCGGGCACGAGCTGCGCACGCCGCTGACGTCGATCGCGACGTACACCGATCTGATCGCCGAGTCCGGTGACGACACGACGATCGGCGAGGTCCGGGACCTGCTCGCGGTCATCGAACGCAACAACGCCCGGCTGCGCACCCTGGTCGAACGCCTGCTCGACCTGTCCGCGCTGGAGTCCGGGCACGCCGGGCTGACCGTCGGCACGGTCGACGTCTCGGCGGTGCTGCGGGCCGCGGTGGCGACCGTGATCGCCGACTCCGGCGAGCCCGCCGACCGGATCCGCACCGACCTGCCGGACCGGCTGCAGATCTCCGGTGACCAGGCGCGACTGCGGCAGGTCGCGGAGAACCTGATCGGCAACGCGGTGAAGTACAGCCCGGCCGGCTCGGCGGTGACGGTCACCCTGACCGCCGAGGAGGACGCCGCGGTGCTCACCGTCACGGACGCCGGCATGGGCATCCCGGAGGGCGAACGCAACCGCCTCTTCGCCCGCCTCTACCGCGCCACGAACGCCCGGCACAGCGGCATCCCGGGCGCCGGCCTCGGCCTGGCCCTGAGCCGCGCCATCGTCGAACTCCACCGCGGCACGATCACTCTCACGGCCGGCGACGCCGGCGGCACCATCGCCACCGTCCGCCTGCCCCTCTCCCCCACCAGCCCCTGACTTGCCTGCGCTCATCACGCCCATGACTACGTACCGGAGATGCGCCGCGCGCCGCACGAGATGACCGAGGACGAGGAGACCTGTTACGCCGCGGCCGGCCGGCTCACCGACCCGGCAGCCGGTCCCGAGGCCAGCCGGGAGGGCATCCGGGTGGCCCTCGACGCGATCCGCACGTGGCGCGCCGCACCGGCCCGGCTGGTCCCGGCCCTGACCGCGCTGTTGCACACCCCGGACGAGATGATGCTCGCCGCCACGATCGCCGCCCGGGCGCGGATCAGTTGTGACCCAGCAACTTAGTGGCGAGGACGGCGGCCTGGGTGCGGCGTTCCAGGCCGAGCTTGGCCAGCAGCGAGGACACGTAGTTCTTCACCGTCTTCTCGGCCAGGAACATCTTCCCGGCGATCTCCCGGTTCGTCAGCCCCTCGGCGACGAACTCCAGGATCCGCCGCTCCTGGTCGGTGAGCCCGGCCAGCTCGCGCGGCTGCTCCACCCCGTTGCGGATGCGTTCGAGGACCCGCTGGGTGACGGCGGGGTCGAGCAGCGACTGGCCGCCGGCGACGCGACGGACCGCGTCGACCAGGTCGGTGCCGCGGATCTGCTTCAGCACGTAACCGGAGGCACCGGCCATGATCGCGGCGAAGAGCGCCTCGTCGTCCTCGTACGACGTCAGGATCAGTCCTTTGATCGTCGAGTCGACGGCCCGCACGTCCCGGCACACGTCGATGCCGTTCCCGTCGGGCAGCCGCGCGTCGAGCACCGCCACGTCGGGCCGCAGCGCCGGGATGCGGGCCGCCGCCTCGCGCGCGGAGCCGGACTCGCCGACCACCTCGATGTCGCCGCCCGCCTGCAGCAGGTCGACCAGCCCACGGCGGACGACTTCGTGGTCGTCGAGGAGAAAGACTCGGATCATGCCTCATTTTTATCCAACCCCTGGCCCGGTCACACAGGGCCATAGGTCCCGGGCCGGGCGGGACGGTCACCGGTTACTCTCGGGGCCGTGGCCGAAGGATCAACACCGTCGCTGGGTCTGAGTCCGCTCTCCCGGGTCCGGCTCGACGAGCTGCTGCAGGAGATGCTGGACCGGGTCGGCGACGTGGTGACCAGTCGTGAGCGCCTGCGGGCTCTGCTCGACGCCGTCGTCGGCATCGGCACCGACCTGGATCTGCGCAGCACCCTGCAGCGGATCGTCGAGGCGGCGTGCGCGCTCGGCGGTGCTCGGTACGGGGCGCTGGGCGTGCTCGCGCCCGACCATTCGAGCCTTTCCGACTTCATCACGCACGGGATCGATCCGGCCACGCACGCGCGGATCGGAGACCTTCCCCACGGCCGGGGCGTGCTCGGGGTCCTGATCACGGATCCGCACCCGGTGCGTCTTCCGGACATTCGGAAACATCCCCACTCGTACGGGTTCCCGCCGAACCATCCACCGATGCACAGCTTCCTGGGCGTGCCGGTCCGTACGCGTGACCACATCTTCGGCAACCTCTACCTGGCCGAGAAGCAGGGCGCCCCGGAGTTCAGTGAGGACGACGAGGAGATCGTCGTCGCGCTGGCCGCCGCCGCGGGTGTGGCGATCGACAACGCCCGGCTGTACGAGCTGGCCCAGCGGCGGGAGCGGTGGCTGGCCGCGGCCGCCGAGATCACCGGCGTGCTGCTCGGCACCGTCCACCGGACCGAGGCGCTGCGGCTGATCGCCCGCCGCGCGCGGGAGGTGGCCGGCGCCGGTCAGGTCCTGGTGCTGCTGCACGAGGAGGAGCACGCGCGGTACCGGATCGAGGTCGCCGACCCGGAGGACGCCGGCCTGACCGGGCAGATCATCCCGGCCGACAGCCCGGTGGTCCGTGACTTCGGCGCCGACCGGCAGCGCCTGATCGACGACCTGAGCGCCGCCGCCGAATGGCCCGGCCCGGTCCCGTCCGGTCCGGCTCTGGCCGCGCCACTGACCGGGGTGGAGCGGGGCGTGCTGATCGTCTCGCAGTCGCCGGAGCAGGCCGCGCTCGGCGCCGACGACGCGGTGCTGCTCTCGACGTTCGCCGGCCAGGCCGCGCTCGCCCTGGAACGGGCCCGCGCGCAGGAGGAACGGGAGCTGCTGGCCGTTCTGGAGGATCGGGAACGCATCGCACGGGACCTGCACGACGTGGTGATCCAGCGGCTCTTCGCGACCGGGATGCACCTGCAGGGCGCCGTCGGCCCCGGCATGCGGCCGGAGTCGGCGAAACGGATCAACAACGCGGTCGACGACCTGGACGCGACGATCCGCGACATCCGGCGGTCGATCTTCGAGCTGCGCGCGCCGGTCGGGCCGTCGCTCCGCGGTGAGCTGCGCGAGGCGGTCGCCGCGGCCGAGGCGGCGCTCGGGTTCCGGCCCGAGCTGGAGACGTCCGGCCCGGTGGACAGCGCGGTGCCCGACGACGTCGTGCCGGAGCTGATGGCGGTGCTGCGCGAGGCGCTCGCCAACGTGGCGCGGCACGCGCGGGCACAGAGCGCGCGGGTCTCGGTCCGGGTCGCCGACGGTCACCTGCACCTCCAGGTCCGTGACGACGGCATCGGCATCGACCCGGCGCTCGCCCGTGGTGGCGTCGTCAACATGGGCGAGCGGGCCAGTGACCTGGGCGGTGCGTTCGAGGTCGGTCCCGCGCCGGACGGTGGGACGGTCCTCACCTGGCACGTCCCTCTGACGAGCTGACCGGGACTTTCGGCCCTGCCCGGGCGCGTCCCGGCAAGGCACCGTGGATGGTGTGAACGGCTACGACGAGTCAGATCTGCGGCGCGCGGCGGCGGCTGGCATCCAGGCGCCCTCGATGCACAACACACAGCCATGGACGTTCCGTCTGCGCGACGGAGGCGTCGAGATCCTGGCCGACCCGGCCCGCAAACTCAGTGTCGCTGACCGCAGCGGCTGGGCTTCGCGCCTCGCCCTGGGCGCGGCCACCTTCAACGCACGGCTGGCGCTGGCCTGGGCCGGCACCCCGGCCGACGTCCGGCTGCTGCCGGACCCGGACGAGCCACACCTGATCGCCCGGCTCACGCCGGGGAGAAAACGGCCTCCGACGTACGCCGAGAGCGACCTCTACGCGGCCATCGCCCGCCGGCACAGCAACCGGCAGCCGTTCTGGCCCGACCCGGTGCCCGCCGACGCGCGCGTCCGGCTGATCGAGGCGGCCCGCGCCGAGAACTCGTGGCTGGACCTGCTCGTCGGGATGACCGCGCTGACCGGCTTCTCGGAGATCGCCCACAGCGCCGACCGGGTGCTCCGGCGCGACGACCGTTACCAGGCCGAACTGATCAGCTGGACGGACACCGAAGGCGCCCCGGACGGCATGCCCGCGTTCGCCGGTGCCGCGGTCGGTGAGCCGCAGGACCTGATCCCGCAGCGCGCGTTCACCAACCGCCGACGACCGGCCGGGCGCGACTACGAGCCGGAACCGCTCGTCGGCATCCTCGGCACGGCCGGCGACCGGCGGCTCGACCAGCTCCAGGCGGGTCAGGCCCTGCAGCGGGTCCTGCTGACGATCACCGACGCCGGCCTGGCCTGCTCGATGATCTCCCAGCCGATCGAGGTCCCGGCCGCCCGTGACCAGTTGCGGCGTTCCCTGGGCCGGACCGGTTTCCCGCAGATCGCGCTGCGGATCGGTTTCGGTCAGCCCGGCCGCCAGGCCCCGCGCCGCCCGGTAACCGACGTGCTCACCCCGTAGCCCGCCCGAGCCGCAGGACAGGCGCCCGCGAGCTGGTCGACCGCACCGGGCCGCAGCGGGCCGCAGCGTGCCCCGCGGTTCGCCGCGCGGGTCGGCAGCGGTCCGAGCGCGCGGTCCGGCGTCGTCGGCGGCCCGGGAGCGCTCCGGCGTCGTCGGCGGCCCGGGAGCGCGGTCCGGCGTCGTCGGCGGCCCGGGAACGCTCCGGCGTCGGCAGCGGCCCGGGAGCGCGGTCCGGCGTCGGCAGCGGGCGGAACGCCGAGGGGAGGCACGCGGCGGGATCTTCCTCATCGCCTACGCCGGCATGACGATCCCGCCACCGCTCACCGCCGAACTCCGGGTCCGGCCCGTCGTTGCCGTGGTCGTCGGCCTGATCATCCTCGCCGCGGGACTCGTCGCGGTCCCCGGGGCGTGGAGGGTCAGGACCACGACAGCCCGTGGCACCGGCCGGGATCAGCGGCGGCGGGAGGCGGCGGCCGCGGCCGGGTCGAAGCCGAACGGCAGCTCCAGCCGGTGACCGCGCATCAACTCGCGGTCGGCGAGCAGGTCGGCGGTCGCCCCGTCGGCGACGATGCGGCCGGTGTCGAGGATGACCGAGCGGGGACACAGCTCCAGCGCGTACGGCAGATCGTGCGTCACCATCAGCACCGTCACCGGCAACGACTCGAGGATCTCGGCCAGCTCACGCCGGCTCGCCGGGTCCAGGTTGGACGACGGCTCGTCGAGGACGAGGATCTCCGGGCGCATCGCCAGGACCGTGGCGACCGCGACGCGCCGCCGCTGGCCGAACGACAGGTGATGCGGTACGTGATCGCGGTGCTCGCTCATGCCGACGGCGGCCAGGGCCTCGTCGACGCGGGCGGCGAGCTCCTCACCGCGTACCCCCGCATTGGCCGGGCCGAAAGCGACATCCTCCGCGACCGTAGGCATGAAGAGCTGGTCGTCGGGGTCCTGGAAGACGATGCCGACCCGGCGGCGGATCTCGGCGATCGCGGCCCGGTCGCCCGGCGTGACCGGCAGGCCGGAGACCTCGACCGTGCCACCGCCGCCGTGCAGGATGCCGTTGAGGTGCAGGACCAGGGTGGTCTTGCCGGCGCCGTTCGGGCCGAGCAGGGCGACCCGCTCGCCGGGAGCGAGGGTCAGGTCGACGCCGCGCAGCGCCGCCCGCCCGTCCGGGTAGGCGTAGTGCAGCCGGGAGACCTTCAGCGCGGGAGTTGCCACGTCGATCATGCTAGAACGGCGATTCCCAGCGAGATCAGCGGCAGGGCCGCGCCCACCGCCCACTCCCGGACCGGGGGCTTGCGTGACTCGACGTGCGGGAGCCGCCCGGTGTAGCCGCGGGAGACCATCGCCAGGTACACCCGCTCGCCGCGCTCGTAGGACCGCAGGAACAGCGATCCGACCCCGACCGCGAACGCCTTGACCTGCCACAGGAAGCGCGGGTCGTAGCCCCGGGACAGCCGCGCGATCCGCATCCGCCGGGCGTCGTCGGCGAGCACGTCGAGGTAGCGCAGCATGAACGTCGCGATCTGCGTGAACACCGACGGCACGCGCAGCCGGTCGAGCCCGAGGATCAGGTCACGCATGGTGGTCGTCGCCGCGAGCATGAGGGAGGCGAGGACGCCGAGCGTGCCCTTGGCGAAGATGTTCCACGCGCCGTGCAGCCCGTCGACCGACAATGACAGGCCGAGCCATACGACGCGCTCGCCGTGCCCGAAGAACGGCAGGGCCACGGCGAGCAGGACGAACGGCAGCTCGATGGTCGCTCGCTTGAGCAGCCAGAGCGGAGGAACACGGGCAAATATCGCCGAGATCGCCAGCAACCCTGAATAACCGGCGAAAGCGGAGAACTCGGTGGGCGGAGTCAGCACCACCACGATCGTGAACAGCAGAACTGCCACGATCTTCACCTCCGGCGCCAGCCGGTGCACCCGGCCGGCCCGGTCCAGGTAGAGCGGGTGAGCGTGCCCCGCCCCCACCTCAGGCGGCCTTCTGCTCGCGGCGGCGGACCAGCCAGAACCCGCCCGCCCCGATACCGAAAGTGATCAGCACCCCGAGCGCCCCGGCGAGCCCGGTCGACAGCGCCGAGTTGTGGATGCCGCGGATCCCGTAGTCGGCGAGCGGGCTGTCCTTCATCTGGTGGCCCTGCTCCTGCCGGGCCATGCAGGTGCCGCCGGTGATCTCGCCGTTCGCGTCGAACGTGCAGCCCTGCCGGGCGGTCGCGTCCAGCCCGTCCGGGCTGCTCGACGCGAAGTTGCTGACCACACCGGCCAGCAGCAGCGCCACGAGCAGGCCGCCGGCGAGGAACCATCCGAGCTTCTTGTTCACGCCGCTGCCTCCTCGAACACGACCGGCTTGCGGAACTTGCGCAGGGCGTACACCAGATCCGGCCGGACCCGGGCCACGGTCGCGACGGTGGTCGCCGCGATCAGCCCCTCACCGATACCGATCAGCACGTGCGTGCCGGCCATCGTGCCGGAGATCCACGGCAGTGACAGCTCGGTCGTGCCGCCCAGCGCATATTCCAGGACGAACCCCTGCGAAGCGACCACGACCGAGACGACCGAGGCGATGAACGCGGTGACGCCGAGCCCGCCCGGGTTCTTCGGCAGCACCCGCAGCAGGCCCGCGACCAGCAGATAGCCGGCGGCAGTGCCGAGCAGGGCCATGTTGGTGATGTTCAGGCCGATCGCGGTCAGGCCACCGTCGGCGAAGAGCAGGCACTGCACGATCAGGACGGTCGAGACGCACAGCGCGCCGACCCACGGCCCGACCAGGATCACCGCGAGCGTGCCGCCCAGCAGGTGACCCGAGACGCCCGGCAACACCTGGAAGTTCAACATCTGCACCGCGAAGATGAACGCGGCGACCAGCCCGGCCATCGGCGCCAGTCGGTCGTCGAGGTCGGCCCGCGCCTTCCAGACGCAGACCGCCAGCACGGCCACGGCGAACACCACGAAGATCGCGGACACCGGGCCGTTCACAATCCCGTTCGCGATGTGCATCGCTTGCGCATCCATGGCGCCTCCCCTTCGCGGGGCCGGACCTCCCCGCCGGGTCAGCCTATAAGCCAGAGGTAGCTGTTGCACATCCTTGGCAACTAGAACGAGTGATGAACGTGATCACGATCAAATTCAACGTCAAGATCTTGATGTCCCCTCTCCGCTGTGGTCCGGATCGTCGCTCCCGCGGGGACCCTTCCGGGCCGAGCAGGGGCGCGGGGCGCCCCTGAACGCTCAGCCCGGAAGGGCGACGTCCGCGGGTGGGCACGGCCAGAGCAACAAACCCGCCCACAAGTCCCGTCCGCAGCCGGGCCCCGCTCGTCGAGGTCCGCGAGGCGGCCGTGTGGCCACGGAGCCGGCGTGCCCGCGGTGAGCGGGCCGGGGCCTGCGGTGAGCGGGCCGGGGCTTGCGGGCGGACACGAGGCGGGCGTGCTCACCGCCGTACGGGAAGATCGAAGCGGACCTCGCACCGGGAAGGCCGGACGTCCGAGCGGCGCCGGCCCCGCCGGGAAGCGGCCGGATACGAGCGAGGGCGCCGGGTCCGAAACGGACCCGGCGCCCCGCGAAACGTCAGGCGGCCTGCTGGAGCGAGGCGGAGCTGCCGGCGACGAGCGCCTGCCACGTCTGCGTGCCGACCACTCCGTCCACGATCAGACCGGCCTCGGCCTGGAATGCGCGGACCGCCGACTCGGTGCCGGGCCCGAAGACGCCGTCGGGCGCGGAGGCCAGGCCGCGGCGCTGCTGGAACTCGTGCTGGACGCCGCTGACGGCGTTGCCGGAGGCGCCGGGGCCGACCGGGACGATCAGGGCCTGCCACGTCTCGGCGCAGACGATGCCGTTGTCGGGGATGCCACGGGTGCGCTGGTACGCGCGAACCGCGTCACCGGTCTGGGCGCCGAAGACGCCGTCCACCGTTACCGTGTGGCCGTGCGCGCGCAGCAGGTATTGCAGCGTGGGCACGGGATGTTGCGTCGAACCCTGCCGGGTCGTCGGCCAAGGGCTGTGTGTGCCGGCCATCCGGGGTCCCCTTCCTCAACGTCGAGTAGGCGTGTGCCATTCACCTTCGCGTCATTGAGCGTCGAAAGAAAGGGTGAAGTATCTCTCCGCCCACACTTTGTTAAGCGGAGAGACACTCGAACCCACCTAGATCAACTCTGGGCCCAGTCGCCGAGTGACCAATCCCGGACCTCGGGCATGTCCTCGAGGTGCTCGACCACATAGGTCTCGTGCCGTTCCAGCTGCGCCTCGCACCAGGCCTTGAGCTCGGACGCGCCGCTCGGCAGCCGCTTCGCGTTGTTGATCGCGTCGATCACCAGGTGGTAGCGGGACGCCTTGTTCCGCACGGTCATGTCGAACGGCGTGGTGGTCGTGCCCTGCTCGATGAAGCCACGCACCCGGAACCGGTCGGCGTCCGGCCGGCCGTGCACCAGCTGGTGGATCGCGCCCGGGTAGCCGTGGAACGAGAAGACGACGTCGACGTGGTCGGTGAACAGCTCACGGAACATCGTCTCGCTCATGCCGTGCGGGTGGTCCTTCGGCCGGGGCAGCGTCATCAGGTCGACGACGTTGACCACGCGCACCTTGAGCTGCGGCAGCTTGCGCATCAGGATCTGCGCGGCGGCCACCGTCTCCATGGTGACCACGTCGCCGGCGCAGGCCAGGACGATGTCCGGGTCGCTGTTGCCGTCGTCGGTGCCGGCCCACTCCCAGATGCCGGCGCCCTTGGCCGCGTGCTCGATGGCCTGGTCCATGTCGAGCCACTGCAGCTGCGGCTGCTTGTCGATCACGATCAGGTTGATGTACGACCGCGACCGGAAGCAGTGGTCAGCCACGCTGAGCAGCGTGTTCGCGTCCGGCGGCAGGTAGACCCGGGCGACGTCGCCGCGCTGCGTGAGCACGTTCTGGATCAGGCCCGGGCCCTGGTGCGAGAACCCGTTGTGGTCGTTGCGCCAGGCCGTGGACGTCAGCAGGATGTTCAGGCTCGGCACCTTGGCCCGCCAGGGCAGGTGCGACGCCTCCTGCAGCCACTTGCCGTGCTGGATCGTCTGCGACGCGCTGACCATGGCGAACGCCTCGTAGGTGGCGAACATGCCGTGCCGCCCGGTCAGCGTGTAGCCCTCCAGCCAGCCGTGGCAGTTGTGCTCGGAGAGCACCTCCATGACCCGGCCGCTGCGGCTGAGCTTCACGTCGTCGGGCGTGACCGACTCCATGAACGCACGGTCGGAGACCTCGAAGACGGCGCCGAGCCGGTTCGAGTTCGTCTCGTCCGGGCAGAACAGCCGGAACCGGTCGCTGTTGCGCTCGTAGATGTCGCGCATCATCTCGCCCAGCTTGCGGGTCGACTCGGCCCGCCCGGCGGCCGGCGTCTTCACCTCGACCGCGTAGTCCCGGAAGTCGGGCAGGTCCAGGTCCCTGGTGAGCCGTCCACCGTTCGCGTGCGGGCTCGCGCTCATCCGCAGGTCACCCTCGGGCGCCAGGTCACGCACCGGGCCGGCCGGCGCGCCGGTCGCGTCGAAGAGCTCCTCCGGCCGGTACGACTTCAGCCACTCCTCGAGCATCCGCAGGTGGTCCGGGTTGTCCTTGACGCCGGAGAGCGGAACCTGGTGGGCCCGCCACGTGCCGCCGACCGTGATGCCGTCGACCTCCTGCGGACCGGTCCAGCCCTTGGGCGTACGCAGGATGATCAGTGGCCAGTGCGGGCGCTGCCCGTCCCAGTCGCCGCCGCGCGCCGCGGTCTGAATGGCGCGGATCTTGCCCCAGGCCTCGGCCAGTGCCTCGGCGAACCGGTGGTGCATGCCGGGCAGGTCGTCGCCGCTGACCTCGATGATCTCGTAGCCGTGGCCTTCGAGCAGCTTGCGGACCTCGGCCGGATCCTTGCGGGCCAGCACGGTCGGCCCGGCGATCTTCGCGCCGTTGAGGTGCAGGATCGGCAGGACGGCACCGTCGTGCTCGGGGTTGATGAAGGAGATGCCCTTCCACGACCCCTCCAGCGGGCCGGTCTCGGCCTCGCCGTCACCGACCACCGCGATGGTCAGCAGATCCGGGTTGTCCATCACCGAGCCGAACGCGTGCACCAGCACGTACCCCAGCTCGCCGCCCTCGTGGATCGAGCCGGGCGTGGTCACCGAGACGTGACTGGGAATGCCACCGGGGCTGGAGAACTGCCGGAACAACCGCAGCATGCCCTCCTCGTCCTGGCCGACCTTCGGGTAGACCTCGGAATACGTCCCCTCGAGGTAGCCGGCGGCGACCAGCGCCGGGCCACCGTGCCCCGGCCCGGCCAGGTAGATGGCCTGCTGCCCGGTCGTCTTGATCAGCCGGGACACGTGCGCGTAGACGAACGACAGGCCGGGGCTGGTCCCCCAGTGGCCGAGCAGGCGCGGTTTGATGTGCTCCGGCTTCAGCGGCTCCCGCAGCAGCGGGTTCCCCTGCAGGTAGATCTGGCCGACGGTCAGATAATTGTTGGCCCGCCACCATGCGTCGAGGCTCGCCACCTCGGTGTCGTCTGGCTGGGCGAGCTTGCGGACCAGGTCCTCGTGGTCGAGCACAACGGTCACGATCTTTCCTTCCCTGAAGGCTTCGTCGATCTTCACGTTCCTCCGCCGGGACCCCGCTCGGCAGGGTCCTTCGGCCCTTCCGATCGGGACGTTACCCGCGGGGACATGCGCCATGCGTGACCGTTCTTCGACTTCCAGAACAATTCGGCGGTACGACGGTGAGCCGCCCGCCCCCGCACGCTCCGCTGCCGAACCCGGTCCACGGAGACCATGCGGGCCGGCGGTCAGGCTCGCGGCGCCACGCGATCGCGCAGCAGGGTGAGGGCCGGCCCGTACATCCGGCTCTTGATCGTGCCCAGGGTGTCCCCCGCGTTCGGCGCCAGCGTGGACGCGATCTTCACCGCCGTCGCGCGGACCGCGTCCTCGGCCACCGCGTGATCCACGATCCGCGCGGCGAGAGCTTCCTCCCCGCCGTACCGCCGCCCGGTCGTCATCGCCTCGTGCGCGACCTGCGGAGCCAGGCGCCCCTGGATCAGCGCCGACATCCCCGGCGTGAACGGAATGTTGATGTTGACCTCGGGCAGGCACCAGTAACCCCGGTCCGCCCGCATCACCCGAAAGTCATGCGCCAGCGACAGCATCGCCCCGGCCGCGAACGCATGCCCCTGCATCGCGGCCACCGTCGGCAACGGCAGGGCGAGGAATCGGGCGAACAGCTCCTCGACGTCATCGGCGTAGCCCTGGAAGTCCGCCCCGCTCGTCCCCAGCCAGGCGAGGTCGAGCCCGTTCGAGAAGAACTTCCCGGTCGCGGTGGTCACGAGAGCCTTGGTCCCGTCCGCCTTCTCGACCTGATCGAGCGCATCGTCGACGGCCGCCAGCCAGTCGGGGTGGAAGCGGTTCTCGTCGCCTCCCAGGTCGAGCACGAAAACGTCGTCCTGCCGGTCAAGCGTCGGCATCATTGCCCCCAGTCATCAAGTTACCGAACGGTAACTTGCCGCCGCGCAGCCGGTCAAGGCACTCCTGGCGATGCCGGCAGCATCGCGGGCGCGCGGCGCGGGCTGTGGTCCGGCCGGCCGCGCGGCCCCCGCTCCCGGCTTCGCCGACGGGTGGCGCCCGAACCCGCGTCGGGGGTCCTTCGGTCGGTCGCGGACATGCTGTCGCACGATCGGCACCGGGCGGTGCGCGGATCAGCAGAACCGGCCCTCCTGACCGGCCGGGCTGTGCGCCCGGCCGGTCAGCGGTTGCTCGCTCGCGCCGCGGTGCTCGGGCACAACCCGATGTCGGCGCAGCCGATCCACGACTCGATCATCCAGGACCCACTGGTCAGCGGGACTGCTCCGGGGTGAGGGCGCAGCTGTCCTGATCGGCGGACAACTCGATGACCCGCGCGCCCACCTGGACGCGCCACGGCAGGGCCTCCCCGGAGCGGCCGACCCGGATCTCGTCCCCGTCCCGGAGGACGGTGAAGACCGTGTCGGCGCCGGACGGGCCGGGCACGACCACGGCGGTCCGGCCGTCCGCCGGCTCGAACAGCCTCAGGGTCACACCGTCGCGGTAGTCGTAGTCGGGCCGGTCCTGGCGGGCGCCGACCGGGATGACCGCGCCCGGGCGGACGAGCAAGGGCGCGCTGAAGAAGTCGTGGGTCTCGTGCACCCAGCCGGGCCCGGTGACGACCTCGCCGGTCAGGTAGTGGGTCCAGCGGCCGGCCGGCACGTAGTAGGACACCTCGCCGGCGGCGCTGAAGACCGGGGCGACGAGCAGGTCACCGCCGAGCAGGTACTGCCGGTCGAGGTAGGCCACGGCCGGGTCGGACGGGAAGCCGACGACCATGGGGCGCATCACCGGCACACCGGTCAGGTGGGCTTCGCGGGCCGCGCCGAACAGGTACGGCATCAGCCGGTACTTGAGGTGCGTGAACGAGCGCAGCACGTCCACCGATTCCTCGTCGAAGTTCCACGGCACCCGGTACGACTTGGAGCCGTGCAACCGGCTGTGCGACGACAGCAGCCCGAACGCCACCCACCGCTTGAACACGGCCGGGTCGGGCAGTCCTTCGAAGCCGCCGATGTCGTGGCTCCAGAAGCCGAAGCCGGACGACATGAGGGACAGGCCGCCGCGCAGGCTTTCCGCCATGGATTCGAAGGTGCCGGTGTTGTCGCCACCCCAGTGGACCGGGAACTGCTGCCCGCCGACGGTCGCCGAGCGGGCGAAGAGAACGGCTTCGCCTTCGCCCTTCGACTCGCGCAGCACGTCGAAGACGACCTGGTTGTAGATCTGCGTGTAGTAGTTGTGCATCCGCTCGGGGTCGGACCCGTCGTGCCACACGATGCCGTCGACGGGGATGCGCTCGCCGAAGTCGGATTTGAACGCGTCGACACCCATGTCGACCAGTGCGCGCAGCTTCGACGCGTACCACTCACGGGCGTCGGGATTGGTGAAGTCGACCAGGCCCATGCCGGCCTGCCAGCGGTCCCACTGCCAGACGTCGCCGCCGACCGTCCGGACCAGATAGCCGTTGGCTTTTCCTTCGGCGAACAGCGGGGACCGCTGCGCGATGTAGGGGTTGATCCACAGGCAGACCTTGAGGCCTTTGCCGGCGAGGCGTTTCAGCATGCCGGCCGGGTCCGGGAAGATCCGGGTGTCCCATTCGAAGTCGCACCAGTTGAACTCGCGCATCCAGAACGTGTCGAAGTGGAAGACGCTCAGCGGCAGGTCGCGGTCGGCCATCCCGTCGACGAACTTGTTGACCGTCTCCTCGTCGTAGGAGGTGGTGAACGACGTGGTCAGCCACAGGCCGAACGACCAGGCCGGGGGCAGCGCCGGGCGACCGGTCAGCGCGGTGTACTTGCGGATCACGTCGGCCGGCGTGGGTCCGTGAATGATCAGGTAGGACAGGGACTGCCCGGCCACGCTGAACTGGGTGCGGGTGACCATCTCGGAGGCCACCTCGAACGACACCTTGCCCGGGTTGTCGACGAGCACGCCGTACCCGGCGTTGGTGAGGTAGAACGGGACGTTCTTGTAGGACTGTTCGCTGCTGGTGCCGCCGTCCTCGTTCCAGATGTCGATGCTCTGGCCGTTCTTGATCAGCGGCCCGAACCGCTCACCGAGACCGTAGACGACCTCGCCGACCCCGAGATCCAACTGCTCATGGACGTACGCGCCGTCGGGCGAGCTGACGACGCCCATGCCCTTCCAGCCGCTGCCGGTGATCCGTTTGCCGCCGGCGAGGAAGTCCAGCCCCCAGTTGTCACCGGTGCGCACCGAGGCGGTCAGCGCGCCCGACGTGAGCGTGGCGTCGGTGACCGTCACCTCGGCCGACCCGGAATTGATCGAGAAGTCCGGACCTTTCGGCGCGGTTCCCTGGAAGTGCTCGATCGTGACCCGGATGACGTCGTCCATGGGTGCCGACAACGTGACCGTGATCAGCGGCGCGTCCAGGGTGTCGCCCCGGTCCTGGATCCGCTTGGTGGCGGCCCACACGGTCAGCGAGTCCGGCCCGGGGCTGCTGTCCTGGAAGTGCGCGGGATGGACGACGGTCAGGCCGTCCCGTTTACGCCAATAGCCGTCGGTGAACTTCATGTGTGTCCTTTTCTAAAGATCACGTGAGGGCGGCGGCGATGCCGCGCGGAAGAACGAGGGGGCATCGGCGCCGCCGCCCGCGGAGGTCAGGCGGGCGGCGGCGCCGCGCGGCATCGGTGAACCTTTTTCAACCTGGCGACAGGCCCGCGACCGCCGGGCCGCTGACCGGCGCCGACGCGCTGGGCCCTGGCCACGTTGAAAGGAGTTCACTTGATGGCGCCGGCCGCGATGCCGCGGGTGAGGGTCCGCTGGAAGATCAGGAAGAAGATCATCGCCGGGATGATCCCGATCAGCGCGGACGCGCTGGTGGTCGTGGCATCCATCATCCGGTCGCCCTGGAGCACGCCGAGGGCCACCGGCACGGTCTGGTTGTCGTTGGAGATCAGGAAGATCAGCGGCAGGAAGAACTCGTTCCACGTCCAGATGAAGAAGAACGTGAACAGCACGGCCAGCGTCGGCCGGCTGACCGGCACCACCACCCGCCAGAGGGCTCGCCACTTCCCGGCGCCGTCGATCGAGGCCGCTTCCAGCAGTTCCTTCGGGAACTCGGTGTAGACCGAGGTCAGCAGGTAGGTCCCGAACGCGCTCTGGACGACCGTGAAGATGATGATCACCGACCACAGGCTGTCGTAGAGCCCGAGCTGCTTGGACAAGTAGTAGAGCGGGTAGACCAGCACCTCCTGCGGCAGCAGGTTGGCGATCAGGAAGAACACCAGGAACCAGATCCGGCCCTTGACCCGTCCGATGCCCAGCGCGTACGCGTTGAACACCGACAGGATCACGCCCAGCACCGCCACCACGATGCTGGTGATGAAGCTGTTCCAGAGTTTGAGCCCGAAGTCGACCCGGTTCCAGAAGTCGATGATCCCCTGGAAGTAGAGGTGGTGGGGCAGAGCGAGCGGCCCGTGCGCGGCATAGTCGGCCGGGCTCTTCACCGCGTTGACCGCCACCACGAGCAGCGGCGCGACGATGAGCAGCAGCAGGACCAGCAGGGCGAGCAGGATGAAGAAGCGGGCCGGGTGTCGCTCGCGGAGAGAGACCCGTTCCTCGGTACGTCGTGACGGCGCACGCGTCGCGGTGACAGTCATCGGTTAGCTCCGCTCGGCACGGTTCTGCAGGCGCAGGAAGACGATCGCGAGGATGATGATCAGCACGGTCAGCACCGTGGAGATCGCCGATCCGTACCCGACCTGGGCCTTCTCGAAGAAGTTCTTGTAGGCGAAGTAGGACGGCACGAGCGTCGCGTTGCTCGGGCCGCCACGGGTGAGCACGAAGATCTGCCCGAAGATCTTCAGCGACGCGATCGTGGTGGTGACCAGCACGACGTACAGCTCGGGCCGGATCATCGCGACGGTGATCTTGCGGAACCGCTGCCACCAGGTCGCGCCGTCGAGGTCGGCCGCCTCGTAGAGTTCGGGGTCGATGCGCTGCAGGCCGGACATGAACATGACGATCGGGTAGCCGAGCTGGAACCAGATCATCACGGCCATCACGCTGTACAGCGCGTATTTCGGGTCGCCGAGCCAGTTGTGGGCGAGCGAGCCGAGCCCGACCGACTCGAGGATCTTGTTCAGCGCGCCGTAACTGGGGTGCAGGATCCAGCCCCAGATGATGCCGGTCACCGCGACCGGGAGCACCTGCGGCAGGTAGTAGCCGGAGCGCAGCACGGACGCCCAGCGGTCGTTGAACTTCTTCGCCACGTAGTCGAAGAGGACCGCGGCCAGCACCAGGCCCAGGAACGTCGGCACCACCGCCATCGCGATGATCAGCAGGATGATGTGCCCGAAGGAGGCCCAGAAGTTGGCGTCGGAGAACAGCCGGGTGTAGTTGTCGAAGCCCACCCACTTGGGGCTGCCGATCCCGGTCCACTTGGTGAAGCTGATGTAGACCGTCATCACCAGCGGGATGATGATCACCGCGGTCGAGGCGAGGAGCCCGGGGATGAGGTAGACCGCGTAGCCGCGGTTCTTGGTACTGCCGGCCATGCGCCCGGTCCTTTCCAGCGGGGCGGGCGGTGGTCCGCCCGCCCCGGTTGTCAAACCCGGATCACTTACCGAGGTCGGCCAGGTTCTCGTTGTACGGCTTGGCGACCTCGTCGAGGAACGCCTGCGGCGTCTTCGAGCCGTTGATCAGGCCTTGCACGCCGGCGACCATCACGTCGTAGTAGCCCGGGGCCGGCCAGTCGGGATAGAACGCGAGACCGTCACCGGTGGTGAGCTTGTTGAAGTTCTCGATCAGTTCCTTGTTCTTCGCGTCGGTGATCGCGGACGGGTCGGCCGCCACGGGGACGCCACCGTTGTTGCCCAGCAGGTTCTGGATCTCCGGCGTCATCGTGATGTCGATGAAGTCGTACGCCAATGCCTTGGCCTTGCTCTTCTCCGGGACGACCCAGAGGTTGCCGCTGGAGCCGGGGTGCAGTGTGTTGCCGGGGAACAGGAACGTGCCCCATTCGAAGTCCTTGATCTCCTTGGCGAACCGCCCGTACCACCAGGACCCGGAGATCAGGATCGGGAACTTGCCCTGCTCCCAGGAGACGCCCATGTCCTCGGCCTTGATCCCGGCCGAGTCCTTGGCGAGGTAACCCTTAGACACCCAGTCGGCGAACGTGGTCGCGCCGTAGGTGAGCACCGGGCCGTGGAAGTCGACCTTGTTCTTGTAGAGCTGGTAGTCGTCGACGAACGCGCGGTCGGCCTTGGAGAGCGCCAGCTCGTAGAAGATCTGCTGGGCCGGGTACTCGGCGCCGCCGACGGCGAGCGGGGTCACCTTGTTCTTGACGAACGTGTCGAGCACGGCGGTGAACTCGTCGAGCGTGGTCGGCACGGCGATCTTGAACTTGTCGAACATCGCCTTGTTGTAATAGACCATGACGTACTCGCCGTAGTTGGGCACGCCGAAGAACTTGCCGCTGCCCATGATGCCGGACTCGTCGTACTTCGCCGTGGTCTGCAGGCTGGAGCTCAGCTTCTTGTCCCACCCGCGCTTGGTCGCCTCGTCGGACAGGTCGGTGAGCAGCCCCTGCTTGGAGAGCAGGCCGGCGGTCGCGTTGCCCTTGTTGTACTCGAGGATGTCGGGCGCGCTGTCCGAGTTCAGGATCATCTGGGCGTTCTGCTGGATCTGCTCGAAGGACTTCTCCTCGAACTTCACCTCGACGCCCGGGTGCTTGGTCTTGAAGATCTCGATCGCCTTGGCCCAGGCGATGCCCATCGCGCTGGTCGGGCCCTCGTAGTGCCACAGGGTCAGGGTCTTCGCGTCGGCGCCCTCGGTGGAGGACGAGGACGAGTCGTCGCCACAGGCGGCGAGCGCGGCGGCGGCGGTCAGGCCGAAGGCGCCGGTCAGCAGGCCACGTCGGGAAAGGGTCATAGCGGGGTCCTCCCAGGGGGACTGTTCCAGGAGTCGAAATGTCACGAAGAGAACCGTCGAAGCGCTTCGACGAATCGAATGGTTTTGTCGAAGCGCTTCGACAACTGCCTTGCCGCAGACGCTAAGGAACGCGAGATACAGATGTCAACGGTGTGACGGCGAGATTTCGCGGCAGCTGGCCCGTTCGACCAGACTCGGCTCCAACAGCCGGGTGAAGTCGACACGGCGGTTGTCCAGCAGCCGCATCGCGGTCTCCACCGCGATGGTCCCGACGTCGTGCGCCGGGATGTCGATCGAGGTCAGGTTGACCGGCATCGCCATCGCCACGTCCCGCGGGCAGACGGCGACGACGGAGACGTCTTCCGGCACGCGCCGGCCCGCGGCGTGCAGCAGGTCCAGCAGCGGCCGCAGCGCTTCCTCATTGTGCACCACCAGGGCGGTCAGCCCGGGCAGTTCGGTGTCGAGGTCGGCCAGCGCGGCCCGGACCCCGTCCACCCCCGGCTCGCACGGGTGGGTCACCGTCCGCAGACCCAGCTCGTTCGAGGTCTGCAGAAAACCCGCCAAGAACCGATCCGCGTACGTCGTCTGCCGCCGGTAGACCGCGGGCGACGGGCCGATCAGCCCGATCCGCTGGTGACCGTGCCCGGCCAGGTGCTTGAGTGCCAGAGCGGCGGCGGCCTCGAAGTCCAGGTCCACGCAGGCGATCCCGGCATGATCGGCGGGAAGACCGATCAACACCGAAGGCTGCTTGAGCGTACGGATCGCCGGGAGCCGCACGTCGTCCCGCTCGATGTCCATCAGTATCAGCGCGTCGACCATGGTGCTGTGCGCCACCCGTTCCAGCCCGGCGGTGCCCTCGTCCTTGGTCAGCAGCAGCACGTCGTGGTTGTACGACCGGGCGGCCGTCACCACCGCCGTCGCGAACTGCATGATGACCGGCACGTTCACGTCCACGCGCAGCGGCGCCACCAGCGCCAGCACGTTCGTCTTGCTGCTGGCCAGGGCCCGCGCCCCGGCGTGCGGGTGGAAACCCAGCTCGGCGATCGCGGCCTGCACCCGCGCCCGGGTCTCGGCGGAGATCGGGCGGCGGCCGCTCAACACGTACGACACCGTGCTGGGCGACACACCGGCCGCCTTCGCGACGTCGTTGATCGTCGGCACAGCGCCTCCCCATGTACCCCGGTCTCTACCCAAGACCGCGCTCCCCTCCGCCGATCCTAACTACCTGTGATTTCAGGGGGGTCGCGGCGGAGGGCCCGCTCCCAGGTGACCCCCCGCCGCGACGTCTCATCGGATGGCGAACGTCGCCAGCCGCACGCCCGGGCTCAGGACCAGACACACGTCCCGGCGTCCGGTCACGGCGGCCAGCGGGGCGCTCACCGTGGAGTACGAGTAGATGCCGCCGGTGTCACTCACCGTGGCCGTGCCGAGCAGCTTCCCGGACGGCCCGCCGAGACGCACCCCGACCGTGCCCGAGCCGGACGCCCGTACCGTCAACGTCCGTCCGCCGCGCAGCACGGCGTCCTTGAAGGCCAGGGTGCCCCCGGCGACCGCCGTGCCACTCGCCTTGGTCTCGTCGACGAGCTTCGCGCCGGTGTAGTCGTCGAACGTCTCGGCCCGCGTGGTCTTGGCGAGATCACGCACCGGGATCGTCTCGCCGCGCACGCTCAGTGACGCCCGTTGCCGGATGTCGGCCGAGGACGAGCCGAGCAGGACGTCGTAGACCGAGGTCTCGGTCACCCACTTCTGCCGGGTCACGTCCCAGTGGGCGAGGTCCCGTGGCGACAGCGTGAACGTGACCGTCGTTGACTGCCCGGGGGCCAGCGCGACCTTCCGGAAGCCGCGCAACTGCTTGACCGCGGTCACATCGCGGGACGTCCGCTGATGGGTGTAGAGCTGGACGACCTCGTCGCCGGCGCGCTTGCCGGTGTTGGTGACGGTCACCTTCACCGTGTTGCCGGCGATCGTGACGCCGCTGTAGCGGAACGAGGTGTACGACAGCCCGTAACCGAACGGGTAGAGCGGCGAGGCCGCACTGTACTGATACGTCTGTCCGGTCTTGATGATGTCGTACTGGTTCAGATCGGCGGGGAGTTGAGCAACGGACCGGGGCCAGGTCTGGGTCAGCCTGCCGCCGGGGTTGACGTCGCCGAAGAGGACGTCGGCCAGGGCGTTCCCGGTCTCGGCGCCGGCGTGCGTGGTCCACACCACCCCGGAGACGTGCCGCTGCGCCCAGGTCAGCGCGAGCGGATAGCTGCTCTGCACCACCACGACGGTGTGCGGGTTGGCCGCGCGCACCGCCTCGATCAGTGCCTCCTGCCGCGCGCCGAGGCTGATCCCGGTCCGGTCGTGCGCCTCGCGCCCGGCCACGAACGGGTTCGTCCCGACCACGACCACCGCGGTCTGCTTGCCCTTGGCCGCGGCGGCGGCCGCCGCGACACCGTCGACGACGACCTCCCTGGCGAAGTGCGCCGCGCCGGCCGCGGTGGACGAGCCGAGGCCGAGCCTGCCGTCGGCGCCGACGGTCACGTACGTGTTCGCGCCGAACCAGCTCTCCTGCGTCTCGTACCCGGCGTAGTGCAGCACGACCGTGCCGTCGCCCTGATCCTCCACCTTGAACTGCTGCTGGACGAACCAGCCGGTCGGTGCGGATTCGCTCGTGACGAACGGGCCCCAGTTGTAGCCGAGGTACTTGCCGTTCGAGGCACTGCGCAGCGTCGAGACGCCGTCACCCCAGTCCACCGCGTCGAACTGGGCGGCGGTGTCCGCGGTCACGGCGGTGGCGGCGACGGCCTGCGGGTCGGCCGCGGTCACGTACCGGCCGGTGGTGACGTCCTTCAACGCGATCCGGTCGGCGCCCTCGGACGACACCGTGGCGCCACCGCGCGCGGCGATCCCGTCGAGCGCGGTCACCCGGTAGGGAAGCTGACCGCCGTACCAGTCGGTGTAAAGGGTGTCGGCGAGCGGGCCGGCGACCGCGACGGAACCGCCGGCCTTGAGCGGCAGGGCGCCGGATTTGTTCTTCAGCAGCACCATCGCGGCGGCGGCGGCCTCCCGGGCCAGCTGCCGATGGGCGGGACTGTCCACGACGGAGGCGCCGATCTTCGCGTACGGGCCGCCGTCCGGATCGAACTCGCCGAGGCGGAACCGGATGCTCAGCGCGTCGCCGACCGCGGTGTCCACCTGCTTCTCGGTGAGCAGTCCCTGGTCGAGGGCCTGCCGCAGCGCGGTGCTGGTCGGCTCCCCGTCGGTGTCGTCGACCGTGAAACTGTCCAGCCCGGCCTTGACCACGGCCGCGTCCGCCTCGGCCTGCGTCGCGAAGTAGGCCTGCGAGCCGGTCAGGTTCGTCGGCGCCCACGCGTCGGTGACGTTGAAGAGCCGCTGGTCACTCCAGCTCCGCACGAGGCCGGCAAGGTCCGGGTCCACGGTTGCCGGACGCCCGTTGATCAGGTTGTAGGAGGCCATCACGCCGGTCGCGGCGCCTGCTTCGAGGGGAATCCTGAAGGGCCGGCGGTCGTACTCGTTGAGCACCCGCTGCGGCACGTTCGAGCTGGTCTGATCCCGTTTGGTCTCGTTGTTGTAGGCCGCGTAGTGCTTCAGCGTCGGCGCGGTCCTCAGCCGATCGGGATCATTTCCTTCCAGACCTTTCCCGTACGCCGTGGCAACCGCCCCACTGAGCAGCGGATCCTCGGAGTACCCCTCCTCGTTGCGCCCCCACCGTGGGTCGCGCAGCAGGTTGACCACGGGCGCCCACACGTTGAGCCCCCACACGGCCGGGTTCTGCGCGTGCAGTCCGCGGGCCTCGTCGCCGACCGCCGAGCCGACCCGCTCCAGCAGCTCCGGATCCCAGGTGCTGGCGAGGCCGACGGCCTGCGGGAAGACGGTCGCGGTCGCGTCGGCCTTGGCGCCACCGGCGTCGTAGTCGTTGGACCAGGCGACCCCGTGCAGCGCCTCGGTGCCCGCCTTGAAGACGTTCAGGCCGAGGCGCGGGATCGCCGGCTGGTACTGGTGCAGCAACGAGAGTTTCTCGGCGAGGGTGAGCCGGCCCACCAGATCGTCGATGCGGGCCGACAGCGGCAGGTGCGGGTCACGGAACGGAAAGGTCTCGGCGGCGTGCCCCGGGGTGGCGCTCAACGGGACGGTGAGCAGGCCGGCGGCCAGCAGGGCCAGGCCGCGTCCTCCGCGCATGGCTTCTCCCTCGGTGAAGGGGGGTCGAAGCGCTTCGACAGCTCGGACGGGGAGCGACGTCGAAGCGCTTCGACAGCGGTGCGGTCACCATAGATTCCGGCCGATGCGAGAAGCAACAACCTTGCGGAAATCTGCCGGAAACAGCGGCGCGGAACCGGGCACAATGGGCGAGTGCGACTGATCGTGATCGGTGGAGACGCGGCCGGCATGTCGGCGGCCGCCCAGGCCCGGCGCCGACAGGGGCCGGACGAGCTGGAGATCGTGGCGTTCGAGATGGGACGCTTCGTGTCCTATTCGGCGTGCGGCATCCCGTACTGGATCGGCGGGGTGGTCGACGGGCCGGACGCGCTGATCGCCCGCACCCCGGGCGAGTTCCGCAAAGCCGGGATCGACGTGCGCACCCGGCACGAGGTGACCGGAATTGATCTGCCCTCGCGCACGGTCACCGTCCGTGACCTCGACGGCGGCACGTCGCGGACCGAAGCCTTCGACGAGTTGGTCTACGCGGCCGGCGCCGCCCCGGTGCGCCCGCCCTGGGCCCGCATCCCGGAGAAGGGCGTCTTCGGCGTACAGACCCTGGAGGACGGATCCGCGCTCCGTGACTGGCTGGACACCGGGAAACCGGAGTCCGCGGTGGTGATCGGCGCCGGCTACATCGGCGTCGAGATGGCCGAGGCCCTGATCAACCGCGGCCTGCGGGTCACCCTGATCGAGAGGTCCGAGCAGCCGATGGGCACCGTCGACGAGGACATGGGCGCGCTGGTCGCGTCCTCGATCCGCGACCTCGGCATCGACCTGCGCACCGCCACCACGGTCGAAGGCCTGGAAACCGCCGGCGGCCGGGTCACCGCCGTGGTCACCGACGCCGGCCCGATCACGGCCGGCGTCGTCATCGTCGGATTGGGCGTACGCCCCAACACCGCCCTCGCCGAAGCCGCCGGTATCCCGCTCGGCGAGACCGGCGCACTCCGGACCGACCTGAGGCAGCGCGTGATCGGGCCACACGGCGTGGTCGACGGGGTGTGGGCAGCCGGCGACTGCACCGAGGTGCACCACCGGATCAGCAAACGCCAGGTGCACGTCCCCCTCGGCACGCACGCCAACAAGCAGGGGCGGGTCGCCGGCATCAACCTCGGCGGCGGTTACGCCACGTTCCCCGGCGTCATCGGCACCGCCGTGACCAAACTGTGCGACCTCGAGGTCGCCCGGACCGGACTGAGCACCCGGGAAGCCGAGCAGGCCGGCTTCGCCACGGTCAGCGCCACCGTCGAGTCGACGAACCGGGCCGGCTACTTCCCCGGCGCCGTCCCGATGACGGTCAAGGTGATCGCCGAGCAGGGCACCGGCGTGCTGCTCGGCGCGCAGATCGTCGGCCGGGCCGAAGCCGCCAAACGCATCGACGCCTTCGCGGTCACGGTCTGGAACAAGATGACGGTCAGTGAGATGACCGCGCTCGATCTGGGCTACGCCCCGCCGTACGCGCCGGTCTGGGATCCGATTCTGATCGCCGCCCGAAAGGCCGAGGAGGCCCTCTAGGAGAGCCCCCTCGGCGCTGCCGGAACGGTGCTGTTACTCGGTGACGGCGCCGATCTGGACGGTGCCGCGGCCGACGACCGCGCCCTCGTCGGTCACGAACTGGACCTCACCGGAGAGGTGCCGCCCGGCCGGCGGGACCGCGGCGACGGTGACCGAGCCGGTGATCGTGGCGGTCGCCCCGACGCCCAGCGTGACCGGCGTGTTCGGCGCGCTCAGCGTGCCGAGGGCCGGGCTGAAGTACGCGTCCTGGTAGTCGTACGCGGTCGAGCCGGAAGGCACCGAGTACCCCTGGACCTCCACCGTGTACGTGCCACCGGCCGGCGCGTTCAGCGTGACCGACTCCTCCGAGTCGCCGTCCGCGGAGCGGCCCTTCTCGACGCCGTTCGCGTCGTAGAGGTACAGGTCCAGGTCGGCGGCCGGGTCGGCCGGGTTGCTGATCGCGACGGTGAGGCGGGTCGCGCCGTCGGGGACGACGACGGTGTAGTCCTGCACGCCGCCCTGCTCGATCGTGGGTCGTTGGGTCAGCGCGCTGCCCAGCGGACCGCCCTGCGGGGTGATCGCGATCGGGCCGAACCGGTTGGTGACGGTCCACGTCGCCGGGGTGGCTTCGCCGACCTTGACGCTGGGCAGGGTCACCGTGGCCGGCTCGACCGTGATGCCCTGGACCTTGGCGGTCAGCGCGAACGGGTTGCTGAGCAGCGGCGACGTACGCCGGGACTCGACCTCGAGTTCCCAGACGCCCGGCAGCGGGTTGTCGTAGGAGCGCTCCTCCGGCTTGCAGGTGGCCGGGTCGGAGTAGTTGGTGTAGCAGTACGGGCTGGAGGTCGGCTCGACCGGCACACCGTACGGGTTGATCGCGATCCACCGCGTCTGCGAGTTCGCCGCGAGCCCGCCGAGGTCCACCTGCAGCGAGGTGGCGTTCGCCGGGACGGTGACGAAGAACGAGGTGGTGGAGTTGCGGTCGACGGCGCCGGTGAACGTGTTGGCGTAGGACGGCGCCTTCGCCTCCACACCGGTGACCACGGTGTTGAGCACCTCGAAGTCGACGGCCGGGGTGAACGGGTCGTCGACCTTGAGCAGTGCGCTGACCACGCCACGGCCGGCGGTGACCCGGACCGGGACGGTGACGGTCTTGTTCAGCGGCAGGCCGACCAGCGGCTGGGCCTTGAACGCGCCCCGGTCACCCTGGAACGACAGCCGGTGCAGGACGGTCCGGTTCGGCCCGCTGGTACGGGTCAGCGAGACGTTGACCACCTTGGACTGACCGGCCCGGTAACCGCCGTCGGCGGCCGCGCACCGGTTGTAGATGCCGGTCCCGGTGCCGGGCGTGGACAGGTACTGCGCGAGCGGCGTGCAGACCGGGGCCGACGCCGTGTAGGTGCGCGTCTCGGAGATCTTCGTGAGCAGGTTCCACGAGGCCGGGACGTCGAGGTTGCCGTAGCCCTGCTCGTAGGCCTGCTCACCGGCGATCGGGTTCGCCGTCGAGTAGATCGCCCGGCGCAGCTGGGCCGGGGTCACCGTGCGGCGGGTCTGCTTGGCCGCCGACAGCAGCAGCGCGGCACCACCGGTGGCCTGCGGCGCGGCCATCGACGTGCCGTTCTCCATGGCGTAGCCGACCGGCAGGGTGTAGCCGACCGTGTCGAGACCGGCGACCGCTTCCCAGGTGGGGGTCGCGGAGATGGCCGAGCCGGGTGCGGCGAGGTTCGGCTTGAAGCCGCCGTCCTCCCGCGGACCGCGCGACGAGAACGGGAACAGCTGCTCCGGCCGGCGGGTCACCGAGCCGTAGTTGGCGAGCCAGGTCTGCTTGGAGACGCTGGCCGCGACGCTGACCGCGTCGGTGGCCACGGACGGGTCGCCGATCGTGTTCACGCCGGAGCCGGAGTTGCCGGCCGAGATGAACAGCTGGACGCCGTACTTGGTGATGAGCTGCTGGTAGAGCTGTGACTGGGCGCTGCTGCCGTCGTTGAGCGCGGGCAGGCCGCCGATCGACAGGTTGACCACGTCGACGCCACGGTTCACGACCAGGTCGACCATGCCGGTGGTCAGCGCGGCCGCGGTGCAGCCACCGCCCCACGAGCAGGCCCGCGCGGAGACGATCTTCGCGCCGGGCGCCTGGCCGTCGAAGTTGCGGTTGCCGAACAGGTCGTTGCCGGCGGAGATGCCGGCCACGTGGGTGGCGTGCAGACCCTCCGGGATGCCGATGTTGACGAAGTCGGCGACCTGGCCGGGCAGTCCGGCCGGGGTCAGGTCGACGTCCTCGCGGTACTCGACGACGAACGGCATGCGCTCGGCGATCTCGGTCGCCGGGTTGTCGGTGCCGAACCAGCCGACGTCGAACTTCTCCTTGTACGGCCGCATCACGGCGTCGTCGGTGAAGTTGTTGTTCTGGTTCACGTCGACCCGGATGTCGTGGCTGACCGGGTCGTAGAGGATGCCCCACACGTCGCTGGTGTCGCCGTCGCGGTTGACGTCACCGGCCGGCTCGGAGGCGGCGGTGATGTTCTCGCTGAAGCGGTTGATCAGCCAGTTGCCGGCCGGGGCGGTCCAGGTCGCACCGGCGTAGCTGAAGGTCGGGCCGGCGACCGCGGTGCGCATCGCGCGCCAGGTGCCGTCGTTCTCGACCAGCGGGTCGGTCGCGGTGACCCAGTCGACGATCTTGCGCTCACCGGTCGTGGTCTTCTGCAGCGCCGGGTGGGCCAGGTCGACGCCGGAGTCCATGACGCCGATGGTCACGCCGCGCCCGTCGTACGTCGGGTGCTTGCGCTTGAAGTCGACCGAGCCGGTCTCGCCGACCGGCAGATACGGGTTGTCGGCCGGTGTCGTCGCGCCCGGCCCGCTGACCGGGGCCTGCTTGGCCGCTGTGGCGTCAGCGGTCAGGTCCGGCTCGGGGACCTTGACGGTCTCGTCCAGGTCGACGGCGCTGACGCCGGGCAGCTTCGCGGCGTTGAGCACCTTGTCGGTGGGAACCGAGGCGAGCACGTACCCGACCTGGTCGAAGTTGCGGGCGACGGTGCCGCCGAGCGCCTTGAGCCTGGCCCCGACGTCCGCCGACTTGCCCTGGTCGGTGGCGATGATGAGGGTGACACTGGGCTTGTGCTCGGCCCGGGCCTCGGCGAGCAGTCCCGCGTCGTGGGCGCCGAGGGTGTCGGCCGGGGAGTCCTTGGGGGCGACGGTCTCGGTGGCGGGTGCGCCGTCCTGGGTGACCGGCGCCGGGGCGGCCGCGGCCGGCAGCGAACCGCTCATCGTCGTCACGCCGGCCGCGAGGCCGATCGTCAGGACGGAGGAGAAGGTTCGTCGGCCCCAGCGGGATGGTTGTCTCACGTGCGGGTCCTCCGGAGTTACGGCGCCCGGAGGGGTGTCCGGACGCTTCTCCCGGGAGTCTCCGATCGATCGGGGTGGAAGTCACTACGGTCGATAAGGTTCGTGACCTTCCCGTGACCATTGTGGACTCGGCCCATGGTCGACCGGCCGTCCGTCCGACCATTTCGGTCACGGCCACCGCGCCACCTCGTCGCGCGGTGGCCGGGACGGGCCAGTATGGGCGCATGGACATCCCGAAGTACCTCGACGGGCTGATGGAGGCGTCGATGCCCTACTGGCGCGCCCGCTGGGACGCCGGGCCGCGGCCCGAGAGCACCGCCCGGCGCCTCGACAGCCGGGTTCCCGGGCTGATCTGGACACTCCTGCCCCTGGCCGACCGCTGGGGAGCGCGCCCCCTCGACGAGTTCCTCGGCTGCTTCACGCCGGAATGGCACCACCGGGTCGCTCCGGTCCTGATCGAACACGCCGACATGCCCCTGGAGCAGATCGAGGAGTGGGCCCGCGGGCCGTTCCGGGGTGACGTCCACCAGCTCGTCGGCTGCACGATGATGCACCTCTGGCGGGACGTGTTCCGGGACGGGAGCGCGGCGGCCCGGGCCGCCGCTGCCCTCGGCGTCACCCAGGGCCGGCACCACCTGAGCTACGACCCCCGCTCGACGCCGCCCGAGCTGCCGTTCCCGTCGGAGGCACGCCGGGCCGCGCAGGACGACTTCGGGCTCGACCCCGGCGACGTGAACCTGCTCGACCCGATGCAGTCGCTGCCGGCTCCGGTCTTCGCCGCGCTCTCCCGGTTCCGGATGGCCGGCTGGCCCTCCGACGAGGCCGTTCTCACCGCGCTGCCGGAGTCACCCGGGGTGCCGCTCACGGTCGCGCTGCCCGCGTTCTCCCGGGTCGCCGCCCTCACCCGCGAGGAGATCGACGGCTGGCAGACGATGCTGGCCGCAGCCGGGCCGGGGGCGCTGCCACTCGCCGAGATCCGGCGACTGTGCGCACCGGCGCTCGCCTGGCGCCTGACCGGCGTCCCGGCCGCCGTCGCGCCGTGGTGCGCGGCCGCGAAACTGCCACCGGACGAGGCCCTGGCGATGCACCGGGCCGGCACGCTCGACCCGGCCGGGCTACGGGCACTCGCCCTGCTCACCCGGTGACGACCTTGCGCCGGGTGGGGCACACTCGTGCTGCTCAGCCGGAGAGGACGATCTTGCGCCGAGTGACGCGCACTCGCGCTGCTCAGCCGGAGACGACGATCTTGCGCATCCACGCCGGGACGTGCGGCCGGTCGCCGTCCACCAGCACCACCACGTAGCGCGCCCGCGGGTTGCCGGCCGGCGGCTCCAGCGGCCACGGCGTGTCCCCGTCGGTGGCCAGCACCACCACGTCGGCGCGTGGCCGCAGCGCCGCCGCGGTGGTCAGCCCGACCCGCATGTCGGTGCCGCCGCCCCCGGTGAACTCCACGTCCTCGATCCGCGCGATCCGCTGCACCTCCCCGGTCCGCGCGTCGCAGCACAACACCCGCACGGTGTCCCCGCGCAGGGCCCGGATGATGCCCCGCAGCTCGGCGGTGACCTGCCCGAGCATGGTCCCGGTCATCGAGCCCGACGTGTCGATCACGACGTCGAGCCGGGGCGGGCGCGGCGCGCGCATCGCCGGCAGCGCGAGGCCCGGGACGGCCGAGGCGCGGCGGGACGGCCGGGCATACGTGTAGTCGCGCATCCCGGCCACCGTCGCCCGGGACCGGCTCACCACGCTGCGCAGCTCCCGCCGCCAGTCCACCTCGGTGGTCAGCGTCTCCCCGGCGAACCGGCTCAGCCCGGCCGGCACGTCGCCGCCGGCCCGTTCGTGCGCCTCGATGTCGCGGGCGACCTGCCGGCGGACCATCTCGGCGCGGCCGTCGCTGACACTGCCGTCGGACTCGTCGTCCTCGGACTCGGGGCGCTCCCAGTCCCGGCGCTCACCGCCGGAGCCGGAGCCGCAGTCCCCCGGATCCGGCCCGGCCCGCGACTCGCCCTCCTCGGGCGAGCCGGCCTGACCCGACGGCGGGCCGTCCACCCGGAACACCGCGATCGCGGTGCTGCCGCCCGAGCCGATCACCAGCGCGTACCCGCCCGCCGGCAACGACGCGGCCAGGTCGAAGTTCAGCACCCGCGGGGTGACGATCACCGGGTCGCCGGCCGCGTCCGGTTCCGCCGCCAGCCCGTCCGCCCCGAAACGCGCCACCAGCAGCGTCGTGTCCGGCTGGAAGTCGAAGCCGTCGCTGCTGGCCGCCATCGGCTGGGGCACACCGTAACCGGCCGGCAGCGACTGCGGGTCCACCTCGGTGAACGGCAACCCGACCGGGAGGATCGCGGCGAGACCGTCGACCTCGACGCGGTAGAGCCCGGACGGGACCGGCGCGAGCTCGAAGGTGAGCAGCTCGCCGGTGACCACCCGGACGTCGGCGATCGTGTGCGGGACCGGGTGGCCCCGATCGCTGTGCAGGGTGACCGTGCTGCCCGGGCCGAAATCGGTGCCACTGCCCCGGACCGTGATCTTCGCGGGCGTCCCGGCGAGATGGTCCGGACGCAGGTCGATCCCCGGGCCGCCGGACCCGCCCGGCGTGTCCGCGGCGACCGCCGCCGAGGCCTCGGGAACGTCGCGGAGCAAGCGGTACATCTCCTCGGCGAGCATGCCCCGGCGCGCACCCGGGATGCGCTCCCAGTAGGACGCGCGGACCGCCGGCAACGTCACCCCGGCGTCCCGCAACTCCTCGTTGATCGCCGCGTCGGCCGCCGTGTTGAACATCGGGTGCCGGGCCCGCGGCTCGGCCAGCGACTCCCAGCGCTCCCGGTGACCGTGCAGCAGATGGCCGGCCTCGTGCAGCCACGCGCCGGCGACCTCCTCGGCCGACAGCGTGCGGACGAAGTCGGGGTTCGCGTACATCCGCCAGCGCGTGTCCACCGCGAACGTCGGCAACTCCCGGGTCAGCACCGGGACCATCGCGAACAGGGCGGTGCTCAGATACGGCATCCGGCCGGCGGCCACCACCCGACCGGCGGAGAGCCGCAGCGACGCCAGCCGGCTGTTCTCATCCATGGATCTCGGTCAGGATCGGACCCAGCGCCCGCAGGTGGTCCGCGGTCGGGATCACGCCGAACGGGCGGGTCGCGGGGTCGCTCCAGCGCCGGGCGAACAGGAAGGCGATGTCGGCCATCCCCGCGTCGGCGACCTTCGCGAGGATCGTGCCGCACGCCAGCCACCGGTCCGGAGTCGGATCGTCGGTGGTGGCGGTGAGGACCGCGGCCGCCGTGGCGAAGACCTGGTCGGCGCGTCGCACCGGGACGACGTACGCGGAAGGGTCGTTCAGCAGTTCTTGCGGATCGGGGAGATCCAGCCGCCGCACGAACTCCAGGAACTCGGCCGCCGTGGACGCGCCGACCGAGCCGTTGAGCAGCAACAACACCACCGTGTCGGAGAAGCCGGCGGCCTTGGCGGCGCCGTAGAGGCGGGCACTCATCTCCCAGCTGCGTGGCGTCGGGAACGCCCGGCCGGCCTGATCGGACGAGGACGGCATCCGGGTCACCAGCTCCGGCCGCGCCCGCAGGAACGTGCCGACCAGCGTCTTCGCCGACACCGTGGCCTTGTCGACGAGATCCGGCGCGACCGACGGCACCGGCACCCGCGGCCAGCCGACGGTGAACCCGTCGCGGACCACGTCGGCCGGCAGCGTCCAGTCCAGATGCACGAACCGGTTCGCCAGCGGCGGCGCCAGATCCCACCCGTCGGCGGCGATTTCCGGCGGGTTCGCTGCCGCCACACTGCCCGTACCCTCGGGAAGTCGCAGGTCGCCGACCCAGCCGGTGAGGATCGGCCGCAGCAGCGCGGCCTGCGTCGCCGGCGGCGTGGTGCTGATCTCGTCGTAGAAGACGATGCTCGGCCGGTCCGCCGCGGCCACCCGGCGCGCCCAGGCCGGCGGCAGCAGCCGGGTCGAGGAGTTCGCCGGGTCGAGCATCGGCAGCCCCGCGAAGTCGGCCGGCTCGTGCAGCGACGCGATCACCGTCTCCACATGGAAGTGCAGGTCGTCGCCGAGCGACTCGATGACGCTGGTCTTGCCCTGGCCCGGCGGGCCCCACAGCAGCACCGGGACGCGCGCGATCAACGCGGTGCCGAGCGCCGTGATCGTGTCCGCGTAGCGCTGGTTCATGAGCACACGGTAATCACCGGCCACAAAAGCGACGGCCGACGATAAAATGCGGCGTGGCGGGTTGGCTGGAGACCTACATCGGCGAGTTGATGAACATCGCTGCGCCCTATTGGCGAGGGCTGCGGGCCGACTTCGTGGAGCAGTTCGCGTCGCTGCCGGACCTGCCCTACTGGCCGGCCGCCGACCTGCACGCCGACATGGTGCTGCTCCTGGACTACTGGGATCCGGACCGGCTGCACGAGTTCCTCTCCGTCGAGTCGCGGTTCTGGCGCGCGTCCGGCACCGACACCGCCCTGGTCCGGATGATCGCCAGCACCCTGCTCGGCCACCTCGACATGACACCGGACGAGGTGGAGGAATGGGTGCGGTGGCCGTTCCAGGGCGACATCCGTGAACTGACCCGCAACCCGGCGATGCACGTCTGGCGGGCGTTGTACCCGGACGGTTCCGCGGCCCGGCACGCCGCGGCCTGTCTCGGCATCACCGCCCCGGCGCCGGATCTGACGTTCGGGCTGCACTGCCGCGACGACGTCGACGAGATGCCGCTCCCGCCGGACGACGACCCCGCCTGGCCGGGCTGGCTGACCGGTGACGACCTCCCGATCGAGGTGACGGCCCGCCTGTTCCGGGCCGGCTGGCCGGTCGAACGGATCGGTGCCGAGCTCGGCGCCCGGCCCGGGGCGGGGTTCGGGCGGTCGCTCCCGCCACACCTCTGTCTGCCGCCCGCGGAGTTCCTGCGCTGGCGGGCCGCGCTGGTCCCGGGCGGGACGCAGGCATTCACCTACGACGGCGTGACCCGGCTGCGGCGGCTGATCCTGTTGTGGCGGCACACCGGGTTGCCGGTCGAGGCCACACCGTGGTGCGCGGCCGCGCGGATGGCGCCCGAGGAGGCGATCGCCGCGCATCGCGCCGGGCGGCTGCGGGCGGACGGCTGGGAGACGCTCACCGCGTTGAGTCATCTGGCGTGAGGAGCTCGATGACCCGTACGGCAAATGCCGTGGGGTGGGTCAGATTGCCGTTGTGCCCACCGGGGAAGCACTCGGCCACCACGCCCAGGTGCTCGGCCAATCCGATCCCGGCCAGGTAGTCGAAGCCGTCGCGCGGGGACCGCTCCCCCACGGCCGGGATGATCCGCGCCCCGGGCGGCAGATCGTCGAGCGTCAGGTCGTCGCGCAGGGCCGCGTCGAGGTCATGCCCGAGGAAGTACTCGAAGTTCGCCGCCCGCCGGTCGTCGAACGGGAACACCGTCACCCCCGGCTCGGTCTCCTGGCCGCGCGGGTCGATCCCGAGCACCGCCGCGACCTTCCCGGCCGCCGCGCGCCACCCCGCGACGCGATGCGTCGCGATCACCTCACCGAGCTCGCGCCGGGCGCGAGCAGAATCCGCCGGCGCCAGGAATCCCAGCGCGATCGGCTCGTGCGCCACCAGGTCCGCCACGATTTCCGGGTACGCCGTGAGCATGTGCATCCCGATCGCCGCGCCCAGGCTGAGCCCGAGCATGGCGGCGGGCCGATCGGTGACGGCCCTCGCGACGGCGGCGGCGTCGGCCGCGTGCTGCCGGATGCTCACCGGCGCCCCGGGGTCGTCGCAGACGGTGCGGGACAGCCCGCGCCGGTCCCAGGTGACGACGGTGAACTCCCCGCTCAACCGGTCGGCGAGATCGACCGTGCGATCGGCGTCGCCGTCCCCGCTCTGCCCGATCAGCAGCACCGGCCCCCGCCCGATCACCTGGTAGTGAATCCGTGCGCCGTCGACGTCCACCGTGTTCTCCATGGCGTCGACCGTAATGCATCAGTCCTGATGTATCAAGAGTGATGTATCATCGGGGACGTGACCCCGGTCGAGCTGATCCTGCTGTCCCGCGCCCTCCGGAAAATCGGCGAGCAGTCCCTGCCCGCGCCGCCCGACGGTCCCACCGGAGGTGAACGCGCCGTCGTGGTCGTCATGAGCGACATCTACGCACACGACGGCACGACGGTCACCGCGGTCGCCCGCCGCACCGGGCTGCCGCAGAGCGCCGTGTCGGTCGCCGTGAGCCGGCTGCGCACCGCCGGCTCGGTCCTGACGTCACCCGACCCGGCCGACCGCCGCCGCCGGCTCCTGCACCGCAATCCGGAGATGACCGCCCGCCGCCGCGCGGTCGCCGCCGCCGACATCCGCCCGGCCCTCTCCGCGGCTCTGCCCGCCGACGCTCCCCTGCCGGAGATCCTGGCCGCCCTCGAAACCCTGAACCGTCACCTGACACCAACCGCCGTCACACGCCTGACCAGCGACTAGCCACCCCTCCGCCGATCGTCCGCGAGCCACCCGCTGGTCCGGCTCGCAGCGCGGCTCACGGTCCCGGCTGGTTCTGGCCGGGACCTCGCGCCGCCCACCACCGCGCCCACCCGCCCGACCTCGCGCCACCCGCCCGACCTCGCGGCGCAAGCCCGGAACCGCCCGTCGCGAGCCGCCCGGCCGGTGCGAGCGGGTCGCCGTGTGCACAACCGGGCCCCGAGCCGCCCGGGGCACCCGAGGTGCCGGCGGCGCAGGGGCGGAAGCCGGACGTGCGGGTGAGCCGGTTGCCGGGCTGTGACCTACGGGAGGAGGTGGGCCAGGGTGACCGGGCTGGTGGCGGTGGGCCACTGCGCGGTGAGGGTGGACGTGGTGGTCGACCGGGCGGACGGGAGGCGGAACAGGTGCAGTTCGCCGGCGGTGGTCGCGACGCGGGTGACGTCGCTGGTGGTGACCTCGACCGTCTCGCCGAGCGGCGCCACGGTGGAGCCCGTGCCGCGCAACTGGAGGTCGGGTTCGCGGACGAAGACCTCGCCGCCCGGGCCGTGGACCTCCTCCACCGCCTGTCCGCCGCCGGTGCGGATGACGTCGCCGAGCACCCGGGTGAAGACCGGGTCGCCGGCCGCGTCGTAGACCCAGCGCCGGCCGAGCACCCCGTGTTCGGTTGTCCCGACCAGGAAGTCCGAGGCCCCGTCGAGCGGCGCGCCGCGGTAGGTCAGCGGCACGTGCAGCACTGGCCCGTCACCGGCCTGGACCAGGATGACTTCCAGGCCGACCTCGCCGGCCGGGTCGTCGAAGCGGGCCGCTCCGACCCGTTCGACCGTGGGAGCGGGCGGGCCGGGATACCAGCTCTGCGTGGGCAGCCAGGCGTTCAGCAGCTCGAGCTTGGTGGGCCGGATGTCGGTCTTGTGCAGCAGCGCCATGCCGATCACCCTACGGCCCGCACGCAGGGTGACGATTCGCACAGTTGACGGCGCATGTCAGCATTCCTGCGGTCCCCAGCGTCAGAGGGTCTGAGGATCAACGACGGGGAGGACGAAGGCATGAGAAGCAAACTGTTACGTGTGGCGGCCGCGGGGATGCTGCTGGCGGTCGTCGCGGGCTGTAACGGTTCGGGCTCGCCCGCCCCCACCACGACCGGCGCACGAGCGCAGGCCACCCCGGAGTCGAGCGCGCCGGCCGGCGTCCCGGTGAACGGCTCGCAGACACCCGAGTCGGTCTCGGCCGCGCTGGCCGCCCTGCCCGCCGACATCCGCGCCCGGATCCCGCAGTTCGCGCCGGCGCCGACCCCGCACAAGGTGAAGCTGCCCGAGGGCGACGCGGCAGTGAACTTCCAGCGGATCGAGACGCGGCAGCGGATCGCGTTCATCACGATCGACGACGGCTGGGTCAAGAACCCGCTGGCGATGAAGATGTTCCAGGCCGCGAACGTGCCGGTCACCCTGTTCCTGGAGGTGGACGCGGTCAAGCCGAAGCCGTCCTACTTCACCGAGCTGCAGTCGGCCGGCGCGGTGATCGAGGCTCACACGCTCACCCACCCGAACATGACCCACTTGTCGTACGAGGGTCAGAAGCGCCAGATCTGCGAGTCCGCCGATCAGCTCGGCAAGATGTACGGGCGACGGCCCGAGCTGTTCCGCCCGCCGTTCGGCTCGTTCAACGGCAACACGCTGCGCGCGGTCAAGGAGTGCGGGCTGAAGGCGTCGTTCACGTGGAAGGAGACGACCGACAAGGGGATCATCCGCTACCAGGACGGGCGTCGGCACATCGCGGGCGGCGACATCATCCTGATGCACTTCCGGGACTCGTTCGTCGATGATTTCCTGGCGATCCTGACCCAGCTGAAGAAGGACAACCTCACTCCGGTGCTGCTGGAGAACTATCTTCCCTGAGGCGCTGCTCACGGCGTACCGAATCGGGATCTCGACGTTGGTCCTCCGCCGTTTCCGGAGCTGAGCCCGCGCCGCGGCACCCGCCGCGACGGGCAAAGGTTCCGGGCGGGGCGCCTCTTCGACGACATCGAGCCTGACGGGCTTCGAAGAGGCGCCCCGCGCGGAACCGTCCACCTCGCGGAACCGGCCGGACTACAGCCCCATGTCCTTGGCGATGATCATCTTCATGACCTCGGACGTGCCGCCGTAGATGCGGTTGACGCGGTTGTCGGCGTAGAGGCGCGCGATCGGGTACTCGTTGATGAAGCCGTAACCGCCGTGCAGCTGCAGACAGCGGTCGATCACCCGGTGGGCCACCTCGGTGCAGAAGAGTTTCGCCGAGGCCGCCTCGGCCGGAGTCAGCTCACCGGCGTCGAGGGCTTCCAGGGCCCGGTCGGCGACGGCCTGGGCCGCGTCCACCTCGGCCTGGCACGCGGCCAGCTCGAACTTGGTGTTCTGGAACGAGGCGACGGTCTGGCCGAAGACCTTGCGCTCCTGCACGTACTTCTTGGCGAACTCGACCGCGGCCGCGGCCTGCGCGTAGGCACCGAAGGCGATGCCGAGACGCTCCTGCGGGAGGTTCTGCCCGAGGTAGGAGAAACCCTTGTTCTCCTCGCCGAGCAGGTCCTCCACCGGCACCAGTACGTCCTGGAACGCCAGCTCGGCGGTGTCGGACGTCTTCAGGCCGAGCTTGTCGAGCTTGCGGCCGACCGAGTAACCGGGCAGCTTGGTGTCGACGACGAGCAGCGAGATGCCGTAACGGCGGTCGTCCGGCTTCGGCGGGGAGGTGCGCGCGCAGACGATCACCCGGTCGGCGAGGACGCCCCCGGTGATGAACGTCTTCGCGCCGTTGAGCACGTAGTGCTTGCCGTCCTCGGTCAGCTTGGCGTTCGTGGTCATGCCGGCCAGGTCGGACCCGGTGCCGGGCTCGGTCATCGCGATCGCGAACATCATGTCGCCGCTGACGAACGACGGCAGCCAGCGCTCCTTCTGCTCCTGCGTGGCGAGTTTCAGCAGGTACGGCAGGCAGAGCGCGACGTGCACCCCGGAACCACCGAACGAGACGCCGGCGCGGGCGGTCTCCTCGTACTGCACGGCGGCGAATTTGAACGACTCGATGCCGGCGCCACCGAACTCCTCGGGCACCTCGATACCGAAAATGCCCAGTTCGGCGAGCTTCTTGTAGAAGTCACGCGGCAGCTGACCGTCCTGCAGCCACTGGTCGTAGTTCGGCACGACCTCGGCCTGCAGGAACTCCCGCAGCGTCTGGCGGAACGCCTCGTGGTCCTCAGTGAAAATGGTGCGGCGCATGACAACCCTTTCTAGAGACGGCGTCCGCCGTCGACGTACACGGTCTGGCCGGTGACGAACGAAGCCGCGTCGCCGGCCAGGAACGCGACGACCTTGGCGATGTCCTCGGGGTGGCCGACCCGCCGCAGCGGGGTGATCTCGGCCGCCTTGGCCTGCATATCGGCAGCGGAGACGCCGATCCGAGCAGCCGTCGCGTCGGTCATCTCGGTGACGATGAAGCCGGGCGCGACCGCGTTGACGTTGATGTTGAACGGGCCCAGCTCCATCGCGAGGGTCCGGGTGAGGCCCTGGATGCCGGCCTTGGCCGCGGCGTAGTTGGCCTGACCGCGATTGCCCAGCGCGGAGACGCTCGACGTGTTCACGATCTTGCCCGACCGCTTCGGCACCATGTGCCGCTGTGCCGCCCGGCTGCACAGGAACGCGCCACGCAGGTGCACGTTCATCACCAGGTCCCAGTCGGACGCGGGCATCTTGTGCAACAGGTTGTCGCGGGTCACGCCGGCGTTGTTGACCAGCACGTCGACCCCGCCCAGTTCGGCGGCGACCTTGTCGATCGCGGCGTCGACCTGGGACTCGTCGGCGACGTCGCAGCCCAGGGCGATCGCGGTGCCACCGGCGGCCTGGATGCGGGCGACGACGTCGGCGCAGTCGGACTCGTTCAGGTCGAGCACGGCGACGGCCGCACCCTCGGACGCGAATTGCAGTGCGGTGGCCGCGCCGATGCCGCGCGCCGCGCCGGTGATGATCGCTACCCGACTCACAAATCCTCCTAAAAGGCGCTGATCCCGGTCAGCGCACGGCCGATGAGCAGTTTCTGGATCTGGCTGGTGCCCTCGTAGAGCGTCTGCACGCGGGCGTCGCGCATGAACTTGCCGACCGGGAACTCGTCGACGTACCCATACCCGCCGAACACCTGGATCGCCTGGTTGGCCGCTTTCACCGCGGCCTCACTGGCGAAGAGTTTCGCCATCGACGCGGCGGTGCCGAACGGCTGACCGCGGTCGACCAGATCCGCCGCGCGCCAGACCAGCAGCCGGGCCGCGTCGGTCTCGACCGCCATCTCGGCGATCATCTCCTGCACCAGCTGGTAGGAGGCGATCGGCTTAGCGAACTGGGTGCGCTCCCCCGCATACGCCACCGAGGCCTCCAGACACGCCCGGGCGAGCCCGACCGAGCCGGACGCGACCGCGATCCGTCCCTTGTCCAGCGCCCTCATCGCGATCTTGAAGCCCTCGCCGAGCTCACCGAGCCGCTCGTCGTCGGAGACGCGCACGCCGTCGAAACTCAGTTCCGCGGTCGCCTGGCCACGCAGGCCGAGCTTGCCCTTGATCTCCCGCCGGGAGAACCCTGCGCGGTCGGTGGGCACGAGGAACGCGGAAACACCCTTGGGACCAGGCTTTCCCGTACGGGCGAAAACCAGCGCCACCCCGGCCCACGTCCCGTTCGTGATGAAGATCTTCTCGCCACTGATCAGCCAGTCGTCCCCGTCCCGCTCGGCCCGGGTGGTGAGGTTGCCGGCGTCCGAACCCGTCCCCGGCTCGGTCAGCGCGAAGCAGCCCAGCGTCTCACCGGCGCACATCGCGGGGAGCCAGCGACGTTTCTGATCCTCCGACCCGTACGCGAAAATGGTCTTGGCGACGAGCCCGAGCGTCACCGAGACGATGCCGCGCACCGACGTGTCCCCGCGGCCCAGCTCCTCCATGACCAGCGCGTAGTCGAGGAAGTCGCCGCCCGAACCGCCGAACTCCTCGTCGATCCCCAGGCCGAGAAAGCCCAGCTCGGCGAGTTTCCCGACGATCTTCGTGTCGACCTGCTCGGCACGGTCCCACTCGGTGGCGTGCGGGACGACCTCGCGCTCCACCCAGTCGCGGGCCAGGTCCCGCAGCTGTTCCTGCTCCTCCGAGAGGGTGAGGTCCACGGCCGGCTCCTAAATTGAACGCTGTCAGGTTTCCCCAGCCATGTTAACTTAACAGCGTTAGCCATCACAACGCTCAGGAGACGAACGAATGCCGCGGCCGACGACGCCACTGCTCAGCCGGGACGGCATCCGGGCGGCCGCACTGGAGATCATCGACCGGGACGGGCTCGACGGCCTCAGCATGCGCAAACTCGCGACCGCGCTGTCGGTCAGCGCGCCCGCGCTCTACTTCCACTTCCCGACCAAGGAACACCTGCTCGACGACGTGGCCAGCGAGATCATGGAAAAGGTGGAGGTCGACGCGTTCGCCCAGGGCTGGCGTGCGGGGCTGCTCGGCTGGGCCCGCTCCTACCGCGCCGCGCTCGCCGAACACCCGAACATCGTGCCGTTCCTGGCCCGCGGCCCCGGCCAGCGCGACGCGTCGCTACGCCGCGCCGACGCCGTGCACGGCGGACTGGTCGCCGCCGGATGGTCCCCGCGCGACGCCACGATGATCGGCGCCTCCACGAAATACCTGGTCGTCGGCGCGGCGATGGGCTCGTTCTCGCGCGGCTTCGTCGACGACGTGCAGGTCTACCACGACCGCTACCCGGCGCTCGGCGACGCGCACCGGCTGCGCGAACACGCCGATCAGGTGGACCGCGACAGTTTCGAGTTCGCCCTGCTCACCTTCGTCGACGGCCTCGCCGCCCGCCTGTCCGCATGATCGTTTTCGCGGGGCTGTGCACGCTCGACATCCTCCAACTCGTCCCCGCCTATCCGGCCGACAACGAGAAGGTGACCGCTCTCGATCAAACCGTAGCCGCGGGCGGCCCCGCCACCAACGCCGCCGCAACCGCCGCTCACCTCGGCTCCCACGCCGTCCTGATGACCGCCGTCGGACGCCACCCGCTGGCCACGGGCATCTACGCCGACCTGGCCACATTGGGCGTGGACCTGATCGACCTGACCGCGGACGACGACGGCCCGCCCTCGGTCTCCAGCATCGTCGTCAGCGCCGCCACCGGCAACCGCGCGGTGGTCTCGACCAACGGCGCAAGCCGCTCACTGTCCGCTCCTGACCTCACGCCGGTGCGCCGCGCGCGAGCCGTCCAGGTCGACGGCCACTACCCGGAGCTGGCCCTCGCCGTCCTCCGGGAAGCCCGCCGCCTCGGCATCCCCACCCTGCTCGACGCCGGCAGCTGGAAACCGGTCACGCCGGCCTTGCTCCCACTGCTCGACGTCGTCGTCTGCTCCGCCGACTTCCGGCCGCCCGGCGTCACCGACGTGCCCGCGTTCCTGGCCGCGCACGGCGTCCGCTGGATCGCGATCAGCCAGGGCCCCGCCCCGATCCTGCGCTGGACCGGCGCCGGCCTCGTCCCCCAGCCCGTCCCACCGGTCACAGTCGTCGACACCCTCGGCGCCGGCGACGTGCTGCACGGCGCCCTGACCAGCGCCGTAAGCCGTCGCTGGCCGCTCACCGACGCCACCTTCGCCGCAGCGCTCGACGAAGCCGCCGCCGTGGCATCGCGCTCCTGTGCGTCGTTCGGCACCCGCGCGTGGATGGAGCCCGGCCGGCGATCGTCCTGAAGACCCCGGGAGGTCGGCACCCGCGCGTGGATGGAGCCCGGCCGGCGATCGTCCTGAAGACCCCGGGACGGTCGCCGGGCGAGCCCCGCCCGGCGACCGGCGTCAGCGGCTCGGGCGGATGTTCTGGTTGAGCCGGAACAGGTTCGTCGGGTCGTACTGGTCCTTGACCGCGACCAGCCGCTCGTAGGTGTCCTTCGGGTAGCTGGCCCGCACCCGGTCCTCGGCCGCCTCCCCGGTGAAGTTCACGTAGGACGCCGAGCCCGGCCCGAACCCGTCGGTGATCGTGCGCGCCCACTCGACCACGGCCGGGAAGTCGTTCCCGCCGGCCGAACGCGCCACCACGTTCAGCAGGTAGTCCTGGTCGCGCACGGCGAAGGCGGTGGCGTCCGCGGGCATCCGGGCCATCTGCCCACCGAGGTGGTGGACGTGCACTTCCGAGACGGCATTCGGGACGCGCGCGTACCCGGCCAGAATCGTGCCGGCTGCCGCCTCGTCGAGGTCGGGGAGGAACGCCGACCGGAAGTAGTTGCTCATCCCCCGCGGGTACAGCGGATCGAGCATGGACTGCATCCCGGTGTACGGCATCCGGCCGAACAGATCGGTCACCACCGGCGCCAGCTCGCGGAACGGCCGGGTGGCCGCATCGCCGTCCTCGGCGCGCCCCGACCACATGCCGAGCACCACGGCGATGGGCCGGCCGTGCACCTGCTCGGGCAGGAAGGGCACGGGCGGCGCGGTGGTCAGATTGACCACCATGGACAGTTCGTCCGGGGCCTTCGCGGTGGCCTCCCGGAAACCGCGCAGCACCTGGGCGGCGTCCTCGCCGTGGTAGAAGACGAGCCCGGCGAAAACGGTCGGGCCGACCTCGTGCAGACGGAAGTCGAACGACGTCACCGCGCCGAAGTTGCCGCCCCCGCCGCGCAACGCCCACAGCAGCTCCGGGTTCTCGTCCGCGTCGGCCCGCAGATAGCGGCCGTCGGCCGTGACGACGTCCGCCCCGACGAGGTTGTCGCAGGTCAGCCCGCAGCGACGGACCAGGTGGCCGATGCCCCCGCCGAGCGTGAACCCCCCGATCCCGGTGGTGGAGATCAGTCCGCCGGTCACCGCCAGCCCGAACGCCTGGGTCTCGGCGTCGACGTCGCTCCACAGACAGCCGGCTTGGGCCGTGACCGTGCGCCGGCCCGGGTCGACCCGGATGCCGCGCATCGGGCTCAGATCCAGCACGATGCCGTCGTCGACGGTCGAGAAGCCGGGGATGCTGTGCCCGCCGCCACGGACTGCCAGCGGCAGCCCCTCACTGCGGGCGAACTCCACCGTTCGCCGCACGTCGGCCACACCGTGGCAGCGGGCGATCAGCGCGGGTCTGCGGTCGTGCGCGCCGTTCCAGATCGAGCGGGCCTCGTCGTACCCGGAGTCGCCCGGTCGGACCAGCTCACCCCGCAGGCTCTCGGCGAACTCGCCGATGGTGGCCTCGCCGAGGCCACCAGAGGGTCGCTGTGCGTCGGTCATGATTGCTCCCTGGTCGTTTCCTTCAGTTCCGCCCGACGCTAGGAACGGGACCTTCGCAACGCCTTAGCAAAACCTGACCGGGACGGTGAACAGGGCTTCGACCCGGGGCAGGCCGATGCGGCAGCCCAGGCGGCGGAACAGGTCACGGGCGGCGCGAGCATGCCGGTCGAGGGCCTCCCGGTCATGATCGGCAGCGGCCAGTTCCGCGGCGAACAGCCGCACCCACGCCTCCATCCGGGGGTAGCCCTGCGGCTCCAGCGCCTGGACGGCCCGCTCGGCGAGCAGGCGCGCGGCGCGGGGGCGGCCCGCGTGCACCTCCACGACCGCGAGGTCGAGCAGGGCGCCGCCGACCCCCGGTCCGTCGTCGACGGCCCGGCTGCGGTCGAGCGCGATCCGGGCATACCGGCGGCCTTCGGCGAGGTCGCCGGCCGCGGCCGCCAGCAGGCCCAGATTCGCCAGGCCGAGGTTCTCGCCGCGCCGGTCGCCCAGGCGTTCGCGCAGGCGCATCGCGTCGCGCAGGTGCCCGTCGGCCGCGTCGAACCGGCCGGTGTCGCGTTCCACGCAGCCGCGATGGTGCAGGGCGTGGGCCAGCCCGGCGTCGTCGCCGATGGCGGCGAAGGCGTCGGCCGCCCGGCCGGTGGTGTCCAGCGCGGCCGGCAGGTCGCCGGCGAGCCGGTGCACGTAGCCGCGTGCCGACCGGGTGTAGGCACCCGCTTGCAACGCGCCGACGCGGCGGCCCAACAGCCAGGACTCCTCGAACACCGGGACCAGCCGGCCCGCGGCCGGGACCAGCGGCATGCAGAACGTCATGACCGGCAGGAACGGGGGTGTGGCCGGGTCCACGCGTTCCAGCTGGCGCAGGCACCGGGCGAACCGGGTCCCGGCCGTGCCCGTGTCCTCCCGGAACAGCGCGGCCTGCGCGGCCAGCCAGTGCGCGGTGGCCCGGACCGGCGGCGGCACGGCCGCGGCCAGGATCTCCTCGGCCACGCGCTCACCCTCACCGGCCCCGCCGACACCGACCAGCAGGATGCCGCGCATCAGCCGCGCCGGCGCGACGTCCCGCGGCGGACCGGCGCGTTCGGCGCACTCGACGGCGGCCCGGGCCCGGGCCGGCAACTGGTCGCTGACCCCGCGGCGCGCCTCCAGGACGGCCAGCGCGAACAGGGCGCGTACCCGCTCCGGCGACGGGTCCGGCGCGGCCGCAAGCACCCGCTCCAGCCACCCGGCGCCCTCGACGAAGTGGCCACGGGCCAGCCAGTACCGCCACAGGCTCACGGCCAGCGACAGCGCCTGCGCCGGGTCGTGACGGGCCGCCCACTCCAGCGCGGCGCGCAGATTGTCGTGGTCGGCGTCGAGCAACTGCGGGCGTTCCCGCACGATGCCCGGCCCGCGGTCCAAGTCGTGAGCGGCGGCCAACTCCCGGAAGTGCCGGCAGTGCCCGGCCTCGAACGCGGCGGTCTCCCCCGCGGCGGTCAGGCGTTCCCGGGCGAGCTGGCGGATGGTCTCCAGGAGGCGGTACCGCGAGCGGTCGCCGGCGCGCTCGATGTGCACCAGCGACTTGTCCACCAGCCGGCCGAGGCAGTCCAGCACGTCCGCGCGGGCGAGCCGCCGATCCGCGCCGACCGATTCGGCCGAGGCCAGCGAGAAGCCGCCGGCGAACACGGCCAGCCTGCGGAACAGGACCTGCTCGTCGGCGCGGAGCAGGGCATGACTCCACTCCAGAGTCGCCCGCAGGGTGGCGTGGCGGGTGACTCGGCCGGCCCCGCCCAGCAGGGCGAGCGCCTCGTGCAGCCGCTCGGCCACCTCGACCGGCTCGAGGTGCGACATCCGGGCGGCGGCCAGCTCCAGCGCCAGCGGGATGCCGTCGAGGCGGCGGCAGATCTCCGCGACGGCCGTCGCGTTGGCGGCGTCGACCACGAAACCGGGACGTACGCCGCGGGAGCGCTCCAGGAACAGGCGCACCGACGGCAGCCGCTCCAGGTACGCCGGATCGACCGGCCCGTCCCGTCCGGGAACCTCCAGCGACGGCACCCGGAAGGTGATCTCGCCCGGTGTGTGCAGCGGCTGTCGGCTCGTGGCCAGCAGGGTCACGCCCGGGCAGGACCGGCGGAGTGCCGCGGCCAGGGCGGCGCACCCGGTGAGCAGATGCTCGCAGTTGTCCAGAATCAGCAGCAGGGTGGCCGGCCGGAGCCGGGCGACCAGGGTCCGCAGCGGATCCGAGCCGGCCGCCGGGTCGAAGCCGACCGCGGCGGCCACCCGGTCGGGCACCCGGCCCGGGTCGGTGAGGCGGGTCAGGTCGGCGAACCAGACACCGTCCGGGTACGTGCCGAGCAGCTGCCGGGCCGTCTCCACCGCCAGCCGGGTCTTGCCGGCGCCACCGACACCGGTGAGCGTGAGCAGCCCGCCCTCGGCCAGCTGGCGGCGCACGTCGGCGATCTCCCGGTCCCGCCCGACGAAGCTGGTCAGCGGCGGCGCGAGGTTGTTCCGGGGTCCGCGCGCCGGCACCTGGTCGCCGGCCAGCGTCTCCCGGTACAGCTGCCGGGTCGCCGGGTCGGGGCCGCTGCCGTACTCGGCGCCCAGGTCGTCGCGCAGCCGCTCGTACCGGCTCAGCGCCTCGGCCCGCCGCCCGGCCGTGACCAGGCAGCGCATCAGACCGCGGACCGCCCCCTCGTGCAGCGGGTCGATGGCCAGCGCCCGCCGCAGCGCCTCGACCGCCTCCCCGTCGCCACCGGCCGCGGCCGCCCCGGCGGCCAGATCGACCAGCAGATCACAGAGCAACGCGCGCAGCTCCTCACGCCGCGCCGCGGCCCAGTCCTCGAACCGGTCCTCCGGCAGGAGATCCCCCGCGTACGCCGCCACGGCGTCCCGCATCCCGGCCAGATCCCCACCGGCCCGCGCCGTCCGCGCCAGCCGCTCGAACCGCCCGACGTCCACGTCCACCACGGCGTCCGCCTGCAGCAGCACGACGTCCTCGCGCAGCGTCAGCAGCCCCGGCGCAGCGCCGAGTACACGCCGCGCCACGTGCAGCGCCTGGTACAGGTTGTTGGTCGCGGACGCCACCGGCCGGCCCGGCCACAGCGTCTCCAGCAGCACGTCCCGGTGCATCCGCTGGCCGGGTGCCAGGGCCAGCAGTTTGACCAGCGTGCGGGCTTTGCGCAGACGCCACTGTCCGGCCTGGACGGGTGTGCCGTCCCGGTCCACGCCGAACTCGCCGAGCAGCCGGATCTGCACGCGGAACCTCCGCGCGCCAGCGTATCGGCGCACGGCCCGGCCGCCGTCACGGATCGGACAGTCGGGCGGCATTCCCTCCGGAACGTCGTCAGGACGTGACGGCGGGTTTCCAGCCGAGGGCAGGTCCCAGGTGGGTGGCCATGTCGGTGAGGATCTGGACGTAGTCCTCGTGGTCGAAGGTGAACGGCAGCGCGAACGCCACCTCGTCGATCTCCCGGAACGCCACGTGCTCCGACAGACGCGCAGCGATCTCCTCGGACGTGCCGACGATGTCCGGGGCGAACATCATCCGGGCCGGACCCTGCGGAGTCAGCGTGCGCGGGGTGCGCTGCTCGGCGTACGCCGCATATTTCGCCCGCTGTTCCGGGGACGCCGAGTCGGTCGGGATCACGACGAGACCCTGGGAGACGCGGGCACGGTCGCCGAGCGGGTGCGCGGCCCGGAACGCCCGGATGTGGGAGAGCTGGATCTCGGCGAAGTCCTCCGACTCCTCGGCTTTCACGACACTGCTGGTCAGGAAGTTCATCCCGTGCTCCCCGGCCCACTGGGCGGAACGCAGGGAACCGCCGCCGTACCAGAGGCGCGAGGCGAGACCGGGCGAGTGCGGCTGGACCCGGTCGGAGAACTGCTCGAAGCCGATCGCGCCGGCGAAGTCGGTGACGGGCTCACCGCGTACGCAAGCCAGGAGACGCTCGACCCGGGCGTAGCTGAAGTCCTCCGCATCGCCGGTGCCGGGATAGATCGCGTCTTTGACGCGGTCGTAGTTCATCGGCGGGCCGACGCTGAGGCCGGGGTTGAGCCGCCCGCCGCTGAGCAGGTCGACGGTGGCGAGGTCCTCGGCCAGGCGCAGCGGGTTCTCCCAGCCGAGCGGGATGACCGCGGTGCCGAGCTCGATGCGGCTGGTCCGCTGGGAGGCGGCGGCGAGCACGGCGACCGGCGAGGAGATGCCGAACTGCAGGTGCCGGTGGCGCAGCCAGGCGCTGTCGAAGCCGAGCCGTTCACCCAGCTCGATGATCTCGAGGGTGGACTCGTGCCCGCGGCGCGGATCCGCCTCGTCGAACAGGCCGATGGTGAGAAATCCCAGCTTGCGCAGCATGCCAGCACCCTATCCCGGAGATGTGAACCACTCTCTGTTTACAAGATCCTTCATCTTTTCGCGAGGGTGGTTAGTCTGGGCCGATGTCACGCCCCCGGACCCGTGTCTACCTGACGGCCGCGGCCTCCGTGGCGGTGCTCGCCGTCAGCGGCGTCACGCTCGTCCACGACTTCGACGCCGGTCCCGCCGCTGCCGAGTGGATCGCCCCGGTCGCGTCGTCGGCCGCCGCGCCGTCACCCAGCGCCGCGGCGACCACCCCACCCGCGGCGAAACCGCCCGCCGGCCTGCCCGTGATCAAGTACGCGTCCGGCCCCAGCGGCCTGCCCGCCGACCCACAGCCCACATCGACCGTCGCGGCCGCTCAGGGCCTGCACCCGACGACGAGGGTGGCACTCTACGACGCGCCGGGCGGGAAGCCGCGCGCGTTCCTGCCGTCGACGATCAGCGGCCTGCGCACGATCGTGCCGATCGTCGAGGAGCGCGACGGCTGGGTCGCCGTGCTGGTGCCGTCGGTGAATCGGCGGATCGGCTGGGTGCCGCCGGGCGGGTACACGACCGAGGCGCTGCGCGATCAGTTGATCGCCGAGCTGTCGAAGCACACGCTGATCTGGCTGCGGGACGGCCAGGAGCAGCAGCGCTGGACGGTCGCGATCGGCTCGAAGGCGACTCCGACGCCGACCGGCCGGACCTATGTGATGGGCACGACCCGGATGCACGGCGACATCTATCTGAACCTGGACGCGCTGGTGCTCGGCTCGATCCCGGAGGAGCCGGAGAAGATGTCGGAGGCGTTCCAGCTCGCGCACACCGGCATCCACGCCTGGTACAAGAGCAGCGTTTTCGGGCAGAGCGTGTCGAACGGGTGCCTGCGGATGCCCGGCCCCGCCCAGGAGAAGCTGGTCGCCGAGGTGGGAGCCGGGACGCCGCTGACCGTCCTGGCGTAGAGGTCAGGCCGTCACGGTGAGGTGGGCGAGGCGGCGCGCGCAGGTCAGGCGCGTGCGAGGACGACCCGCGGCCGACCGCAGCCGCAGCACCGAGCAGGTCGCGCCCGGTGTCCGCGACGGAACCGGCGCGCTGATCCGCGCGACGGGAACCGGGCGACGCGCGGCGACGATCGGCGCGGCCTCCCGCAGCATCTCCTCGCGGACCAGGTCGAGCAGGTCGGGCATGGGCAGCTTGAGCGCCCGGCAGATCGCGGCGAGAACCTCCGACGAGGCTTCCTTCGTCCCGCGCTCCACCTCTGACAGGTAGGGCAACGACACGCCGGCCGCCCCGGCGACCTCTTTCAACGTCCGCCCCTGGCGCTGGCGCACCCGGCGCAGCACCGACCCGATGACCCGGCGCAACAGTGGCATGCCGTCCCCTCCCCGCGAGCTGTGACGTCCATCCTGCCCTACTGGGCCGAATCCGCGAACAGTGCTACGGTGGCCTCATCCCGGATGCCGGTGGCATTCCCCGCCCGGGCCGTTCCACCTCCTCATCGACACGCCTCCCGTGCGCTGTCATCACTGTCTGCCTCCTTCCAGGAGAGTTCTCCATGACTGCTGTTCACATTCACGACAAAAACCCCGATTTGCGTACGTCGAAACCGCCGCAACCCGAAGAAACGGTCGCCGTCGACGCGATTCTGGACGTCGTCGACGACCGCGCCTGGCTGCGCGCCGACGGTTACTTGCCGGGCCGCGACGACCTGGCGCTCACGATGAGCGAGGTGCGCCGCCTGGCTCTGCGTCGCGGCGACCGCGTGACCGGTCTCGCCCGTGTCCCCCGCTCCGGCAGACCCGTGCATCTGGAGGTCACCGCGGTCAACGGCCGTGCCCCCGGCCCGCGCCCCGACTTCTACGCCGCCACTGCCCTCTACCCCCAGGAGCGCCTGCGCCTGGAGACCGACCGTGAGGTGCTGACCACCCGCGTGCTGGACCTGGCCATGCCGATCGGGAAGGGCCAGCGCGCCCTGATCGTCGCCCCACCGAAGGCTGGCAAGACGACGGTTTTGCACCGGATCGCCGACGCGATCACCCGCAACCACCCCGAGTGTCACCTGATGGCGGTGCTGGTCGACGAGCGTCCCGAGGAGGTCACCGACTGGCAGCGCACCACGAAGGCGGAGATCTGCGCGGCCACGTTCGACCGTCCGCCGCACGAGCACACCGCGGTCGCCGAGCTGGCCGTCGAGCGGGCGAAACGCCTGGCCGAGCTGGGCGAGGACGTGGTGGTGCTGCTCGACTCGATCACGCGCCTGGGCCGCGCGTACAACTTGACCGCCCCGGCCGGCAAGGGCCGCACGCTCTCCGGCGGGCTGGACAGCACCGCCCTGCAACCGCCGAAGCGGCTGCTCGGCGCGGCCCGGAACCTCGAGCACGGCGGCTCGCTGACGATCATCGCGACCGCCCTGGTGGAGAACGGGTCGGCGCTCGACACCCTGATCTTCGAGGAGTACAAGAGCACTGGCAACGCCGAGCTCAAGCTGGACCGTTCGCTGGCCGAGTCGCGAGTCTTCCCGGCGATCGACCTGAGCACCAGCGGCACCCGGCACGACGAGCTGCTGCTGGGCCCGGCCGAACTGGCCGTGCTCGGTCAGGTGCGCCGCGCCCTGGGTGGCCAGGACCGGCGCGAGGGCATGCAGCAACTGCTGACCCAGTTGCGGACCACCGGTTCCAACCTGGAATTCCTTCGCCGCGTGGCCCAGTCCCTCGGCACCTGACCACTTGCCGCCCGTCGATGGGTATGCTGGCGCCGAACCGAACGCCTGCGGATCCACATAGGACATCGGGTCCGCCCTGCCCCGAGGACGTGCGCGCGTGACCGAGGACGCCACCCCCAAGCTCGACACCAGCGTTCCGCAGACCGCCCGGATCTGGAACTATCTGCTCGGCGGCAAGGACAACTTCGAGGTGGACCGCGCGGTCGGTGACCAGATCGTCGCCTCCCTGCCGCACTTCGCGACCCACGCCCGGCTCTCCCGGCAGTACCTGGTCCGTGCCGTGCGCTACCTGGCCGGTGAGGCCAAGGTGACCCAGTTCCTGGACATCGGCACCGGGCTGCCCACCGCGGACAACACGCACGAGGTGGCTCAGGCGACGAACCCGTACGCGAAAATCGTCTATGTCGACAACGACCCGCTGGTGCTCGCCCACGCCCGTGCGCTGCTGACCAGCACCCCGGAGGGCAAGACGGCCTACATCGACGCCGACCTGCGCGACCCGGAGCGGATCCTGCAGCAGGCCGCCGAGACGCTCGACCTGGACCAGCCGGTCGCGCTGATGCTGATGGGCATTCTCGGTCACATCGAGTCCGACGACGAGGCCAAGAAGATCATCGACTCGATCCTGTCCCGGCTCCCGTCCGGCAGCTACTTCGCGATGTACGACGGCAGCGACACCGACCCGGAGGTCCGCGAGGCCACCCGGATCTGGAACATCTCGGCGAACCCGAAGTACCACCTGCGTACCCCGGCCCGGATCGAGTCGCTCTTCGACGGCCTGGAGCTGGTCGAGCCCGGCGTGGTGTCGGTGACCCAGTGGCGCCCGGAGTCGGACGCGCCCGAGATCAGCCAGTTCTGCGCGGTGGGTCGCAAGCCCTGATCGCATCTCCTTAGTCGACTGTCTAGGCTGCCACCGAGGAGGTTTCCTTGGCGGAGGAACACGACACAGGTGGCTCGACCGTTCGCCGGCTCCAGGTCGGCGCGCACCTTCGTGCGCTGCGCCGGGCGAAGGGACTCTCCCGCGAGCAGGCGGGGTATGAGATCCGGGCCTCCGAGTCCAAGATCAGCCGGATGGAGCTGGGCCGGGTCGGCTTCAAGGAACGTGACATCGTCGACCTGCTCAAGCTCTACGGCGTCACCGACCGGGCCGAGGTCGACCGGATGCGCACGCTCACCCGGGAGGCGAACGCGCCGAGCTGGTGGCACTCCTACGGCGACGTGCTGAGCAGCTGGTTCCAGAATTATCTGGACCTGGAGCAGGCCGCGGAACTGATCCGGACGTACGAGGTCCAGTTCGTTCCCGGCCTGCTGCAGACCGACGCGTACGCCCGCGCGGTCATCCGCCTCGGCAACGGCGACGCCGCGCAGGTCGACCGGCGGGCCAGCCTGCGGATGGAACGGCAGAAAGTCCTGCAGGGTCCGGACGCGCCCCGGCTCTGGGCGGTGCTCGACGAGGCGGCGCTGCGCCGGCCGATCGGCGGGCGGGAAGTGCTGCGCGAGCAGATCCACGCGCTGATCCGCGCGTGCGAGTCGCCCAACATCAGGCTGCAGGTCGTCCCGTTCGAGTCCGGCGGGCACGCGGCGGCCGGCGGCGCGTTCAGCATCCTGCGGTTCCCGCACGAGGAACTGCCCGACGTGGTCTACCTCGAGCACCTGACCAGCGCGCTCTACCTGGAGAAGCGCGAGGAGGTCGACCAGTACGCGGCGGCGATCGGCCGGCTGTTCATCGAGGCGCAGCCGCCGGCCGAGACCCCGAAGTTCCTGGAACGCATCCTCGAGGACCTCGACGCCGGCCGCATCTGACCCCGGCCGGGTCAGAAGCGGATCGCGGTACGGGTGCGGGTGACCAGGGCGACCGTGCAGCGCGCCCGGTGCAACAGGTGACGGCCGACCGAGGGCCGCAGGACCGCCCGCAGAGCGCGGCGCGACCGGGCGCCCGCCACCACGAGCTGCGACCCGGCGGCGGCCTGGGCCAGCACCTCGCCCGGGGAGCCGACCACCACCTCGGCGCTGACCGCCACCCCGGGGAACCGGCGCCGCCAGCACCCGACCATCGCCTCGAGCCGGCCGCGCTCCTCGGCGACCGCGCGCAGGTTCGCGTCGCAGAGCATGTCCCGCCCGTCCGGCGGCGACCAGCCGTGCACCGCCCGGACCGCGACGCCCCGGACCGCGGCCTGCTCGAACGCGAAACCCAGCACCAGCCCGGCCGACTCCGACTCGTCCACCCCGGCCACCACCGGGTCGGTGACCCGCGGCTCGCCCCGGACGACCACGACCGGGCAGCGCGCGTGCGCGCTGACCGAACCGCTGGTCGAGCCGAGCCAGGCCCGCACCCCGGTCGGGCGGCGGCCGCCGAGCACCACCAGGGCGGCGTCGGCGGCCCGCTGGATCAGCGCGACCGCGGCGGTGGAGTGCTCGACCCGCGCCGACACGCGCACGCCGGGGTGGGTGCACGTCGCGGTGTCCACGGCCCGGCCGAGCATGTCGGCGACGGCCAGGTCGGTGTCGAGGTCGGGGTAGACCGCGGCGGCCGGCATCATCGCGGCGGCCGGGACGTAACTGGGCCACTCGTACGCGTAGACCAGCTCGACCGGCATGCCGCTGCGCTCCGCCTCATCGAGCGCCCAGCGCGCCGCCTTGCGTGCTTCGAGCGAGCCGTCGTATCCGACGACGATCTTCTGGGTGTGCACGGCGCTGCCTCCTCTGCCCGGCTTCCCCCGATCGTCATTGGTGGGGCCGCCCCGGGCAAGGGTGTGGGGCCCGTCACATTATGGGCCTATCGCTTCGATGTGGACAGCACCTTCAGCACTTCCTCCGCCACACCGGCCGACGACGCCGGGTTCTGCCCGGTCCCCAAGCGTCCGTCCGCGACCACGTCGGGCTGCCGGCCGGGTGCGCCGGAGTGCTCACCGCCCCGCTTCTCCAGCGTGCTCTGCAGCAGGAACGGCACCACCTCGGTCAGCCCGGCCGCGGCCTCCTCGCCGTCGGTGAACCCGGCGACCCGCTTGCCGGCGGCCGGCGGCGTACCGCCGGAGCGGGTCAGCCCGATCAGCGCGGCCGGCCCATGGCAGACGGCGGCCACCACACCACCCTGCTTCTAGAAGAGGAGTTCGTGCCGGCCGCCGGCCCGCCGATCGACACGCTGTATCTCGCCACGCGCGCGGCCGGCACACGCCCCGCACATCGCCGCGGCACGGGCGGCTCTGCTCCTCAGTGGCAAACAATGGTGACCTATTGGTTACCAGGATCACTCGTCCGCTGTTCGGGATCGGAAACATGGATTTGATCTTCGGCCGTTAGCCTCCTCGCGCCGCGCCAGGGACGTCCGGCATCGCCATCCGGCGCCGTCATCGTGTTTGAGGAGATCTGAATGGCTGTCAAGGCCGAGTACCTGTGGGTCGACGGAACCCAGCCGACCGCGAAGCTCCGGTCGAAGACCAAGATCCTGGCCGCCGGCGAGCAGCCGCCGATCTGGGGTTTCGACGGGTCCAGCACCAACCAGGCGCCCGGTGACAAGTCGGACTGCGTGCTGCGGCCGGTCTTCACCTGTCCGGACCCGATCCGCGGCGGCGACAGCATCCTCGTGCTGTGCGAGGTCGAGCTGATCGACGGTACCCCGCACCCCACCAACACCCGTGCCCCGCTGCGCGCGGTCGCCGAGAAGTACGCCGACCAGGAGGCGATCTTCGGCATCGAGCAGGAGTACACGTTCTTCAAGGACGGCCGCCCGCTCGGCTTCCCGGTCGGTGGCGGATACCCGGCCCCGCAGGGCGGCTACTACTGCGGCGTCGGCTCGGACGAGGTCTTCGGCCGTGAGATCGTCGAGGCCCACATGGACGCGTGCCTCGAGGCCGGTCTGCACCTGTCCGGCATCAACGCCGAGGTCATGCCCGGTCAGTGGGAGTTCCAGATCGGCCCGGTCGCCGCACCGCAGGTGGCCGACGAGCTGTGGGTGGCCCGCTGGCTGCTCTACCGCATCGCCGAGGACTACGGCGTGTCCGCCACCCTCGACCCGAAGCCGGTCAAGGGCGACTGGAACGGCGCCGGCGCGCACACCAACTTCTCCACCAAGGCGATGCGCGAGAGCTACGACGCGATCATCACGGCCGCCGAGTCGCTGGGCAAGAAGCGCCAGGAGCACGTCGACGGTTACGGCGCCGGCATCGACCAGCGTCTCACCGGGCTGCACGAGACCGCCCCGTGGACCGAGTACAGCTACGGCGTGTCGGACCGCGGCGCGTCGGTGCGCATCCCGTGGCAGGTCGAGAAGGACGGCAAGGGTTACATCGAGGACCGCCGCCCGAACGCGAACGTCGACCCCTACGTCGTCACCCGCCTGCTGATCAGCACCTGCTGTGAGGCTCTGGCCCAGGCCTGAGTCCTGTAGGAAACTGTGCGCGGGCACCGGCCGGTCCGGTGCCCGCGCGTATTCCTTTGCGGTCCGGGATCACTCCGGTAGGCGCGTTTCGCGCTGTCCGGTGTCATGATGGGCCGGGCGGACTTCCCCGCGGCAGGGAAAGGTACGGCGGTCGATGGCGAGCTTCGAGGCGAGGACAGCCGCTGAGCCCGGCCGTGTCACCGTGTTCCTGAGCGGTGACTGTGACCTCACCGTCCGCGACCGGTTGACCGCAGCCCTGCTCGACGCGGTGAGCCGCTCCACCGCCGTGTTCGTCGACGTCGCCGCGGTCGGCTTCCTCGACTCCACCGGCGTGCACGCTCTGGTCACCGCCCACCACGCAGCCCGCGGCCGAGGCGGCCGGCTGTACGTGCGCAACGCCACCGGCCCGGTCGCCGCCGTCCTCGACCTGACCGGGCTGGCCACGTTGCTGCAGGCCCCGTCGGAAGAGCGCCGCCATGCCTGAGCAGCCGACCGACACCGACGGGATGTCGTACACCGAGCCCGACGACCTGCGCACCGTCCGCAGCTTCGTCAGCGAACGCGCTCTGGCGCTCGGGTTGTCGGCCTCCCGGGTGGACCTGCTCACCCTCGCCGTCAGCGAACTGACGACGAACACGCTGCAGCACACCGGTGGCGGCGGGCACATCCGGGTGTGGGCCGAGGACGGCCGACTCGTCTGCGACGTGGTCGACGGCGGGGGGCTGCGACCGTTCGGGCGGGCGATGCCGTCGGCGGAAGCGATCCGGGGGCGAGGGCTGGCCATCGTGGAGCGGGTGTGCGACGCGGTCTACACGAGCACGGTGCCCGGCGGCACCCTCGTCCGCATCTGCCTCGACCTCTGACCACCCGCCGCGCCCGGCCATCCGCGCCGCAGGTGGCCCCTCGCCGGCGCAGCACACCGCCGACACCCGTCGGATGCGGTCGTCTCGCCAGGAAGGTCGGCGCGGAGCGGGTTTGCGGGGTGAGCGCAACCCCCCACGGAGGCCGCCCTGGAGGGCTTTGCGTTCTGGCCGGCCACGGCCTGCGAAGCCCGCAAGGCCCCCCGCGGGAGCGACGATCGGCGACCACGGCGGAGACCGGAAAAATGATCTTCAGCTTTTGACGTGGACCGCGAGGGTGCAGGTGTCGTCGTCCGGGCTGGGCGCGTGCAACAGCCGGTGGATGGCCGGCAGCGGGTCCGGCCCGGGCGCGGCGGAGATCGCGCTGAGGTGGTCGCGGACCTCGGCGGCCCGGCGGGAGACGTCGCCGCGGCGTTCGACCAGGCCGTCGGTGTAGAAGAGGACCAGGTCGCCGCGGTGCAGGCGGGCCTGGGCGACGGGGAAGTCGGCTTCGGGTTCGGCGCCGAGGAGCAGGCCGGGGGGCCGGTCGAGGTCGATGCTGCGGCCGGAGCGGCCGAGCATCGGAGCCATGTGGCCGGCGCGGGCCCAGGGCAGTTGACGGGTTTCGGGGTCGTAGACGCCGACGACCGCGGTCGCCGTGATGCCGAGCTGGGCGCAGAGGCGGTTGAGGTGCTGGAGGAGCAGGCCGGGGTCGCGGATGCCGGCGGAGAGCCAGGCGACCAGGGCGAACCGGAGGTGGGCCATGCCGTTGGCGGCTTCCATGCCGTGGCCGGCGACGTCGCCGACGGCGAGGACGACGCGGCCGTCGGGGAGGGTCTGCGCGTGATACCAGTCGCCGCCGACCTGCAGGGCGCTCTCGGCCGGCAGGTAACTGACCATCGCCTGCAGCCCGTCCAACTCGAACGACCCGGCCGGGACGGGCTGGATCATCTGCTGGAGCTGACGGGCGAGACGGTGCTCGGCGAGTGCGGTGAGTTCGCCGAGCCGGACCTGGTCGCTGAGCCGTTCGATCTCGGACCGGGTGGCGATCCGGGCGGTCACGTCCTGCACCACGGCGTAGATCTTCACCGGCCGCCCGGTCGCGTCGCGGGACAGGTCGGAGAGGATCCGCAGATGTTTGACCTGGCCGTCGATCAGGAACCGGACGGTCACGTCGGAGGTGGCGCCGACGTCGAGGGTCTGCCAGGCGGCCTCGGTGATGCCCCGGTCCTCGGGCAGGATGCCGGCGGCCTGGTCGGCGCGGGACAGCGGGCCGGCGGCGGGGTCGCGCGCGAAGATCCGATACATTCCCGGTGACCACTCGGACTGGCCGCTGACCAGCTCGTATTCCGCCCAGCCGAGGCTGCCGAGAAGCTCGGTGCGGTCCATCCGGCGGCGGTGCTCGTCGACCCGGGTCCACCAGACGAGCAGGCCGCCGAGCACACGGTGGACGCTGATCTCGAAGTGCGAGCCGTCGTAGCGGAACTCGTCGGTCCGGCCGGGCCGGCCGGTGGTCATCACCTCGACGTAGAGCCGCCAGAGCGGCCCGTCCACCAGGGACGGATAGAGCTCGCGGAGGCTGCTGTCGACGCGTTGCGCGCCCCGGCCGTAGATGTCCCGGATCTGGTCGCTGGTCGCGGCGACCCGGAAGTCGGCGATCCGCCCGTCGTCACCGGTGATCGGAACCAGCCAGGAGCACCCGGCGGGCACGGCGGCGAGCAGCTCGCGGACCACCTCCTCGTCGGCCATCTCCGCAGCCTACCGGCCCGGCGGGACCATCTCCCAGCACGACTTGGGCGATACCGCCGAAAAGACGTGAGACGGCTTCTAGAGTGGGTCCTGCCACCAGGGAGGACAAGATGCAGCCGGAGACCACGGCCTCACGCGGCGCGCTGGAGCGGGTGCTCGGCGACCGTAGTCTGCTGGTCAAGAGCACGATCACCGCGGCCTGCGTCGCCGTGGTCGCCCTGCTGGTGACGGTGGTGTCGCTCACCCGGATGGCGCAGCTCAGCGACGACCTGGGAGTCATGAAGCGCCATCACGTGGACAGCATGGAGCAGGTCGCGAACATGCGTGAGGGCCTGACGAACATGTTCCGCGGCATGCTGCTCGTCTCCTCCGCGCAGGGGGACAAGACCAATCAGCTCTACCAGCTGGGACTGAACGGTGCGGCCGACGCCGACAAGGAGGTCGACGAGTCGGTGGCGGCCTATCGCGCGATCGCCACCGAGTCCGGCGCACAGGACCGGCTGGCCCGGCTGGACTCGTTCGCCACCGCGATGGCCGGCTACCGGGCGCTGCGCGACGTGATCATCTTCGGCAAGGCGCCACCCGCCGGCTTCCAGATGCCGGCCACCGACAAGATCCTGCCGGCCTTCACCGACGCCGAGACGGGCATCAACACCTCGATGAGCGAGCTGCAGAAGGCCGAGGAGTCGGACGCGGACGCGATGACCGCGGAGGGTAACCGGGCATACCAGCATTCCCGCTGGATCACCCTGTCCGGCCTGGTGATCGGTTTCGTGGTGGCCGCGTTCGTCGGGTTCGGCGTGACCCGGCTGATCCGGCGGCAGCTGGAGACCGTCTCGTCGGCGCTGCGCGCGGTCGCCGACGGCGATCTGACCGTGCCCGCCGAGGTCCGTTCCCGCGACGAGCTGGGCCAGATGGCGCAGGCGGTGAACCGCGCCCGCGAGGGTCTGCAGACCACGGTCCGGCAGCTCACCCACGACGCCGGCACGCTCGGCGCGGTCACCGAACGGCTCAGCGGCATCACCACTCGCCTCGACACCCAGTCGCGGGAGGCCGCCGAGCAGGCCGGGATGGTGGCCGGCACGGCGGGCGACGTGTCCGCGAGCGTGCAGTCGGTCGCGGCGGGCAGCGACGAGATGGGCGCGTCGATCCGGGAGATCTCGGAGAACGCGAGCAGCGCCGCGCAGGTCGCGGCGCGCGCGGTCGGGGTCGCGCAGGCCACCAACGACACGGTCGCCAAGCTGGGCGCCTCGTCGGCGGAGATCGGCGACGTCGTCAAGACGATCACCTCGATCGCCGAGCAGACGAACCTGCTGGCCCTCAACGCGACGATCGAGGCGGCCCGCGCGGGCGAGGCCGGCAAGGGCTTCGCCGTGGTCGCGACCGAGGTCAAGGACCTGGCACAGGAGACCGCGAAGGCCACCGAGGACATCTCCCAGCGGGTGCAGGCGATCCAGGCCGACACCGAGAACGCGGTCACCGCGATCCAGGAGATCTCCCGGATCATCTCGGAGATCAACGACTACCAGGTGACGATCGCGTCGGCGGTCGAGGAGCAGACCGCCACCACCAACGAGATGAGTCGCAGCATCGGCGAGGCGGCCAGTGGCAGCACGAACATCGCCGGCAACATCAACGCCGTGGCCAGCGCCGCGCATGCCACCACGTCCGCGCTCGGGGAAGCCGACGCCTCGATGTCCGAGCTGACCCAGATCGCCGGTGAGCTGCGGGACGTGGTGGCGCGCTTCCGCGTCTAGCCGGTCAGTGGCCGAGCAGCAGTTGCACGCGGCGCAGCAGTTCGGCCGGGTCGAGCGGCTTGATCAGGTAGTCCTCGGCCCCGACCACCCGCGCCAGGTCCATGTCGGCCGGTTCGCCCCGCCCGCTGATGAAGATCACCGGGATGTTCGCGGTCTCCGGCGACGAGTGCAGTTCGTAGCAGAAGCCGAGCCCGTCCAGCCCCGGCATGCACACGTCGAGCAGCACCAGCGACGGCCGTTCCCCCACCGCGAGCGCCATCGCCGTGCGCCCGTCGGAGGCGGTCAGCGTCCGGTACCCGGCCGCCCGCAGTCTGGTGCCGACCAGGTCCCGGATGTCCTCGTCGTCGTCGGCGATCAGCACGGTCGGCGGCTCCAGCGCGGCCGACCAGTCGTCCATCGGCCAGCTCAGGCCCGCTCCGGCGTCGCTGAACGTCAGGGCGGTGGTCGAGGACTGGGGCATCTCCGGCTCCTTCTGCGGTGGGACCCGTGTGATCGTCCGGTCCTCGTGGGTCTGCAGGAATCTTCCCGGTGCAAGCGGGTTGCCACGCCCCCGGCGGCTTAGGTTAGGGTTACCTAAACCCGAGCCGCTGGGAGGCGCTGTGACCGCGACCGTTGTTCCGTCGACCGAGACGGTCCCGTTCCGCTTCTTCCCGGTCGAGGTGGCCCGGATCACCCGGCTCAGCCCGAGCTTCGTGCGCGTCACGTTCACCGGCGACGACCTCGACAAGTTCGCCGACAACGGCTTCGACCAGCGGATCAAGCTGCTCCTGCCGCTCGCCGAATCGGGCCTGGACCACCTGCCGACCGGTGACAACTGGTACAGCGAGTGGCGCGCCCTCCCCGCCGACCGGCAGAACCCGATCCGGACGTACACGGTGCGCAACGTCCGCGCCCACCTGCGCGAGGTCGACGTCGACATGGTGCTGCACGGCGTCTCCGGCCCCGCCTCCCGCTGGGCCGTCGCCGCGCGCCCCGGCTCGATCGCCTGCCTGCTCGGGCCGAACGCGGAGTTCACCGGCAACTCCGGCGGCGTCGACTTCCACCCGCCGGTCGGCACCAACCGCGTCCTGCTCGTCGGCGACGAGACCGCCACCCCCGCGATCGCCTCGATCCTGTCCCGCCTGCCCGCCGACATGTGCGGCGAGGCTCTGCTCGAGGTTCCGGAGAGCGGCGACGAGCTGCTGATCGACGCGCCCGCGGGCATCCGGGTGACGTTCATCCCGCGCGACGGCGCCGACCACGGCGTCAAGCTCACCCCGGCCGTCCAGGCCGCCGCCGCCCACCTGCTCGGCGACGCGGCCGGCGTCACCACCGCCGACCTCGAGGATGTCGACGTCGACGAGGAGCTGCTCTGGGAGGTGCCGGACGGCACCGAGGCCACCGACGGCTTCTACGCCTGGCTCGCCGGCGAGGCCGCCGTGATCAAGACGCTGCGCCGCCACCTGGTCGGCACCTGCGGCGTCGACCGGCGCGCGGTCGCCTTCATGGGCTACTGGCGCCTCGGCAAGGCCGAGTGCTGACCGTTTCCGTCACCGGCGGCCCGGCCTCCGGCGGAACATCAAGATCAAATTCAAGGGCTTCCTTGCCCCTCTCCGCTGTGGTCCGGATCGTCGCTCCCGCGGGGACCCTTCCGGGCCGAGCAGGGCGCGGGGCGCCCAGAACGCTCAGCCCTCCAGGGCGACGTCCGTGGGTGGGCACGGTCAGAGCAGAAGACCCAACGACGGGTTCTAGCTGTTCCCCACCCTCGGATAGCCGGGTCAGACCACAAACCCGACCCGTGGACGGTGAGGGCAGAACGCAAACCGCCCGCTGGCATCCTGGTCGGGTGCTGCCGACCGCCCGCGCCGTGATCCTCCACCGCCTCGCCGACGCCGTCCCCACTCCGGTCGCCGCTGCCGGCGGCCCGGGCCGGCCAAACTTCGTCCGGGTCGGCGTGGACGGCCCGGACGGCTCGGGAAAGACGATCCTCGCCGACGAACTGGCCACGATCCTGCGCGAACGCGGCCGTGAGGTGATCCGGGTCTCGATCGACGACTTCCACCATGTGCGGGCGGTCCGCCACCGCCGGGGCCGTGACTCCCCCGAGGGTTTCTGGCTCGACTCCTACGACTATGCCCGCTTCCGCGCCGACGTGCTGGACCCGTTCGCCCCGGGCGGATCCGGCCACTACCGCCCGGTCGCCCACGACGTGACCACCGATGAGCTGCTCGAGCCGGAGCCACGGCAGGCCCCGCCCGGCGCCACCCTGATCGTCGACGGCATCTTCCTGCACCGCGACGAGCTCGTGAACAGCTGGGACTTCTCCCTGTTCCTGGACGTGCCGTTCGCCGAGACCGCCCGCCGCATGGCCATCCGCGACGGCACTCCCGCGGACCCGGCCGCCCCTCGAATGCGCCGCTACGTCGAGGGCCAGCGCCTGTACTTCGCCGCCTGCTCCCCCGCCCACCGAGCCACCCACGTCCTCGACAACACCGACCCGTCCACCCCCGTCCTCCGCTGACACGAGCAGTCAGCACCGCCGGGCGCGCGAGGTCCGCGGACTCAGGAACCATCCCCGGGTTTTGCGGTCCGACCGTGCCCACCCGCGGACGTCGCCCTGCAGGGTTGAGCGTTCTGGGCGCCCCGCGCCCTGCTCGGCCCGGAAGGGTCCCCGCGGGAGCGGCGGAGAAGGACCACAGCGGAGAGGGGACCTGAGGCTTTTGATCTAAATCGGGCTTGCCCGCAGCCGATGGTCGAGCCATGACCGTCGCCCGCTACGCCGCCCGGACCACCGCGTTCGCGGCCGTCTACCTGCTCGTCTCCTGGGTGGCCGACGTCTACCTGATCCTCCCGCCGGTGGTGGCCGCGATCTGGATGCTGGCCCAGGGCTACTGGGGTCTGCGGCGATTCGACGTGATCGCGCTGGTCACAGTCACTGTGGCGGCGGCGGTCGCGGACGGCGGGTCGATGCTCGGCGGGTTCGCCCTGGCCGTCGTGATCACCGCCCCGGCGCTGCTGTTCGCGGTGCTCGTGGAGCGGTGGGCGCCCGGATGGTGGCAGGGACACGGCAATCGTTTCCGGTCACAGCGGGTTCGTCTGGGCCGAGTCGCCGGGGCCGCGGCCGTCTCCGGGATCGTGTTTCTGGTGTTGTTCGCCGTCGCTTCCGGGGTCCCGGCGCTCGGCCTTCTGGGCACGCCCGTCGTCTACGCCGTCACGGTGCTGCTCGGCGCGCTCGCCGGGCGGGCGTTGAAGCGGCCGGGCCGGGCCGGGCTCACGCTGGTCCGCTGATTTTTGTCGGCGGCTCCTGCTACGGTCGCGCCGCTGGTTCGAACTCCAGACAGGGGCAGCCGATGACCTTCCATCAACACGACGAGACCTTCGCCGGTCTGCCGGTGACCGAGTTCCCGGCCGAGTCGGTGGCCGGCCCGGTCGCCTGGCGCGTGTCGTATGACGAGGAGGACACCTCCGAGGAGGCGGTCTCACCCGGTTTCCGGGCGAAGTTCGAGACGTTCCTGAGTGCTCACGGCGCGACGACGGAGTCTCTGGTCATCGGCCCGTGGGGTTATGCCGCGTTCGACCACGCGCCGTTGACCCAGCTGCAGGAGGCGGCGCCGCGCCTGCCCGGGCTGCGCTCACTGTTCCTCGGCGACATCACGTTCGACGAGTGCGAGATCTCCTGGATGAAGGTGGGCGACGTCAGCCCGCTGATCACCTCGTTTCCGCTGCTGGAGACGTTGCAGGTGCGCGGTGGGGAGCAGTTCGGCTTCGCGCCGGTCGCCAGTGACAGCCTGCGCCGGCTGGTGGTGCAGAGCGGCGGCCTGCCCCGGTCGTTCACCGCGGCGGTCCTCGGCTCGACGTTTCCGCAGCTGACCGAGTTGGAGTTGTGGCTCGGCACCCCGGATTACGGTGGCGACACGACCGTCGCCGACCTGAGCCCGCTGCTCGGCGGCACACTCTTCCCGGGCCTGCGGCGGCTCGGCCTGCGCAACGCGGAGATCGCCGACGAGCTCGCCGCCGCGATCGCGCACGCCCCGATCGTCGCCCGGCTGGAGTCGCTCGACCTGTCGATGGGCGTGCTCAGCGACCGCGGCGCGCACGCGCTGCTGGCCGGTCAGCCCCTCACCCACCTGCGCGAGCTGCACCTGGCCCACCACTACCTGTCCGAGGAGACGGCCGCCGCGGTGGTCGCCGCGCTGCCCGGGACCCGGGTGGATGTCAGCGAGCCGCAGGGCGCCGACGAGGACGATCGCTACGTCGCGGTCGCGGAGTGACATGCGTTCGCTGATCGGCACCCACGACATCGTCATGGTCACGCTCGACACGCTGCGGTTCGACGTGGCCGCCGAGCTGGCCGCGGCCGGGCGCACGCCGCACCTGGCCGCAGTCCTGCCCGGCGGCGTCTGGGAGCGGCGGCACTCGCCGGCCAGTTTCACCTATGCGGCCCATCACGCGTTCTTCGCCGGTTTCCTGCCCACACCCGACGGGCCCGGCGCGCACGACCGGCTGTTCGCCGCGGCGTTCCCGGGCAGCGAGACCTCCGGGCCGCGGACGTGGGTGTTCGACGCGCCGGATCTGCCGTCCGCGCTGGCCAAGGAGGGTTATCACACGCTCTGCCTGGGTGGTGTCGGCTTCTTCAACCGGCGGACGGCGCTGGGCGAGGTGCTGCCCGGCCTGTTCACCGAGGCGCACTGGGAGCCGTCGTTCGGGGTGACCGCGCCGGATTGTCTCGGCGCCCAGCTCGACCGGTTGGCGACGTCGCTGGCCGCCGTCCCGGCCGGTCAGCCGGTGTTCACGTTCCTCAACGTGGCCGCGATGCACCAGCCGAACCGGCACTACCTGTCCGCCGCCGAGGACGACCGGGCAAGCCACGCGGCCGCCCTCGAATACGTCGACGGGCTGATGCCACGCCTGTTCGAGCTGATCACCGGCCGTGGGCGGCCGGTCTTCGTGATCATGTGCGCGGATCACGGCACGGCCTACGGGGAGGACGGTCACACCGGTCACCGCATCGGTCACGAGGTGGTGTGGACGGTGCCCTACGCCGAGTTCACCCTGGTCGCGTCATGATCGACGGCTCGCCCTACCAGGGCTATCTGTATGCGTATCCGCACAAGACGTCGTACCGTCCGCTCGACCCGCGCCCGGCCCTCGCCGACGTCTGGCGCGACGAGCCGAGGGACGCGCTCTTCCTCTACGTGCACATCCCGTTCTGCGAGATGCGCTGCGGCTTCTGCAACCTGTTCACCCGCGCGAACGCACCCGCCGAGCAGGTCACGGCCTATCTGCGGCAGCTCCGCGAGCAGGCTTCCCGGGTCGCTCAGCCGGATGCCCGTTTCGCCCAGGCGGCCTTCGGCGGTGGCACACCCACCTATCTGGAGGCCGCTGAGCTGGAGGAACTCTTCGACATCGGCACCACGGTGATGGGCGCCCGCATGCCCGGCATCCCGCTGTCGGTCGAGACGTCGCCGGCCACCGCGACACCCGACCGGCTGGAGGTGCTCCGGGCCTACGGGACGACCCGGGTCAGCATCGGCGTGCAGAGTTTCCTCGACACCGAGGCGCACGCCGCCGGCCGCCCGCAGCGCCGCGCCGACGTCGAACGGGCGCTCGGCGCGATCCGGGACGCGCGCGTGCCGGTGCTCAACCTCGACCTGATCTACGGCATCGACGGCCAGACCGCCGAGTCCTGGCAGCTCAGCCTCGACGCGGCGCTCGCCTGGCAGCCTGAGGAGATCTTTCTCTACCCGCTCTACGTGCGCCCGCTCACCGGCCTGGGCCGCCGCGCGGTCAGCCGCGACGACTGGGACACGCAGCGGCTCGCGCTCTACCGCCAGGGCCGGGAGACGCTGCTCGCCGCCGGCTACCGGCAGGAGTCGATGCGACAGTTCAAGCTTTCCCACGTACGGGACGAGGCCCCCGACTACTCGTGTCAGGACGACGGCATGATCGGGCTGGGGTGCGGCGCCCGGTCGTACACCCGCGACCTGCACTACTCGTTCGACTATGCCGTCGGAGTCAGCGAAGTCCGGGCGGTGCTCGACGACTACCTCTCACGACCCTCGACCGATTTCGCGTACGCCGAGGTCGGGTTCCGCCTGGACGACGTCGAGCAACGCCAGCGCTGGCTGATCAAGTCGCTGCTGCGGGCGGACGGGCTCGACCCGTCGGCGTACCGGAAGCGCTTCGGCACCGACGCCGCGTCCGACTTCCCGCAGCTCTCGGCCCTGATCGAGCACGGTCTCGCCGAGCCCGGCGGCCTGCGCCTCACCCCGGCCGGGCTGGAACGATCCGACGCGATCGGCCCGTGGCTGACGTCCGAGCCGGTCCGCGCGGCAATGGCCGGATACCGCGCACGATGAACCTCTCCGTCCTCTATCGCGGGCCGCTCGCCAGTTGCAACTACGACTGTCCGTACTGCCCTTTCGCCAAGCGCCACGATCCACCCGACCTGCTCCGGGAGGACCGTGCCGCGCTGGAACGCTTCACCACCTGGGCCGCCGACACCACCGACGTGAACCTGTCGATCCTGTTCACCCCGTGGGGCGAGGGCCTGACCCGCGGCTGGTACCGGGACGCCGTCGTGACCCTGTCCCACCTGCCGCACGTCGACCGCGTCGCGATCCAGACGAACCTGGCCGCCCGCGTCGACTGGCTCGCCGAGGCGGACCTCACGTCGGCGGCGCTCTGGGCCACGTATCACCCCGGCCAGGTCACCCGGGAACGTTTCCTGGCCCGCTGCGACACCCTGCTGCGAACGGGCGTGCGCTTCTCGGTCGGCGTCGTCGGCTTCCCCGAGCACCTGGCCGAGGCCCGCGCCCTGCGCGACGCCCTTCCCCCGTCCGTGTACCTCTGGGTCAACGCCGCCGAGGGAAAGCGTTACACCCCATCGGAGGAATCGGAATGGACGACGCTCGACCCGCTCTTCGGCTACAGCGTGCGCCCGCACGTCTCGCTCGACCGCCCGTGCCATGCCGGCGAGACCGCGATCTCGGTCGACGGCGACGGCACCGTCCGTCGATGCCACTTCATCAAAGAAAAGATCGGCAGCCTGTACGACGGTTCGTGGCGAGCAGCACTGCAACCCCGGCCCTGCGTGAACAGCATCTGTGACTGTCACATCGGCTACGTCCACCTGAAGCCGCTCGGTCTTCGTGACGTCTTCGCCGGCGGAGTCCTCGAACGCATCCCCGCGGTGTGGCCCCTCCCCGACGAGGCCCTTTCTAAGCGTGTCGGGTTTGTCGGTTTGGGGACAACCCTGACGTAACTCTCCGACTATGTTCGGTCACAGAAAGAATGGAGCCATCCCCTGATCGGAGAGGCCGAGCGATGACCACGAACGCGCCCGACAAGGTTCGCACCACCGACCTGGAGTCGCCCTCCCGGCTGCGGCAGGCCGTGACCACGGTCCGTACGTCCCGCCCAGCCCAAGCGGTCTCCACCCACCGCAAACCGGTCGGCGTCGGGCTCCTGGCCCTGACCGGTGCCGCCACCGCCGTCCTGTTACTGCTCCGCAAACGCAACACCAAGCCGGCCCCCAGCCGCTTCGCCCGCCTCCGCCGCCGCTGACCCCACCCCCAACCGAACCGACGCCGCCGCCCCCTCCAGGCGGCGGCGTCCCTTCCGCCCAGCGGAGCCGTCCTGCCCAGCGGCGTCCTTTCCACACGGCGGCGCGCCTCCAAGCGACAGAGCCCCCCAACTGGCAGCGCCCCTTCCACGCGGCAGCACCCCAGCTGGCAGCGCCTCCCGCAGAGCGGCGCCCCTTCCACGCGGCAGCGCCTCGTCCACGCGGCAGCGCCAACTCGAAGCGGCAGCGCCCCAACTGGCAGCGTCCCTCCCGCACAGCGGCGCCCCTTCCACGCGGCAGCGCCTCGTCCACGCGGCGGCGCCAACTCCAAGCGGCAGCGCCCCTTTCGCGCGTCGGCACCGCCGTCACCGTCGCTGTCTGCCCAGCGCGGCTTCGAGTCGAACGAGGTCGTCAGCGTCCTTGGGCCGGCGAGACAGAGCCGGATTCCAGACCGGCATCATCCGCTTGATCTCGATCTGAGCCTCCGGCGCGACAATCGGGCACTCGACGCCGTTCACAGAGCCGACCTGACCGTCCAGCATGGCCGCCGGCTACGGCGCACCCGCCCACGGCCCAGCCGGAACCACCGGTCGCCCCGTCTCGTCACGCCCCACTAGCGTCAGACTCTGCTCGACATCCCCCTTGATCAGATCCATCTGCCGATCGTGGGGCGGCTCGGGCAACAGCCTCCACCCACGAGCGACCAGTGCAGCGACCAGTAGTGGCCCGTCTTCACTCCAGCAGAACCAGTCCACGTCGACGTGTGACCGGGTCACCTCCCCGAGGAAGAAGTCCATCCCCCAGCCTCCACGCAACCACACTCCGGCACGGAGCCGTTCCGCCAGCGCAACCACTTCCCTGATCGCGTCAAGCTGCCGCCCAGCCACCCCGTCCACCTGAAGTCCCCCCGCCCCGTCCACCACCCACGCGACGCTACCCCGCGGCCCAGCCCGACCGGCCGAGCCGGCCCTCGACGTGGTGATCCGGTGCCCGTCACGACGCTCAGGCCCAGCCCGACCGGCCGAGCCGGCCCTCGACGTGGTGATCCGGTGCCCGTCATGACGCTCAGGCCCAGCCCGACCGGCCGCGCCGCGGCTGAACGTCGTCATCCGGCCTCAGTGGCCACACTGACGCCCCGCCAACCCGGCGGACCCGGCCCGTCCGGCCGAACGACCTTCATCGCCGACTGGGTGTCCCCCGCAGCGACCAGACGTCCCTGATTTGGCGTTCATCGAAGGAGCTTGACTTTTGCGGGTGGTTTTCGGCATAGAAGGTGCAGAGGGATAGCGGAGAGACGGGGGCCGGACGGTACACAGGAGGGGCGATGCGGATCAGGGACATTCTTCGGGTCAAGGGTGAGAGCGTGGTGACGGTTCCGCCGGACACACCGGTGGAGGGGCTGGTCGCGGAGTTGGCCCGGCACCGGATCGGCGCCGCGGTGGTGTCCCGGGACGGGACCGCGGTGGACGGGATCGTCAGTGAACGGGACGTGGTCCGGGCGCTGGCCGAGCGTGGGCCGGCTGTGCTCGCTGAGCCGGTGAGCACCATCCAGACGACGCAGGTGCGGACGGTCACGCCGGACGCGCAACTGGAAGACGTGGAACGACTCATGACCGAGCGGCGGTTCCGTCACGTACCGGTCGTCGTCGATGGTCGCCTCGTCGGCGTCGTCAGTATCGGCGACGTCGTGAAGAACCGGATCGACGAGCTGGAGACCGAACGCACCACCCTCGCCGATTACATCACCGGCGAACGAACTTAAAAGCATAAAAAGAAAAGGCCCACCCCGTTCCCGGGGTGGGCCTTTTCTGTAAGTTGAGTCCGGCGGCGTCCTACTCTCCCACACCCTCCCGAGTGCAGTACCATCGGCGCTGGAGGGCTTAGCTACCGGGTTCGGAATGTAACCG